>JAKSNH010000020.1 GCA_024399955.1 Paludibacteraceae bacterium
GTTAAAGAAGGTGAGAACATCGAGCGCGCGATTAAGAAATTCAAACGCAAATTCGACAAAACAGGCGTCATCAAAGAGTTACGTCGTCGTCAACAGTTCGACAAACCAAGCGAGTTGAAACGTATTAAGATGCAACACGCTATTTACGTTCAACAAATGCATGCCCACGATGATATGTAATTGAATCGAAAAGGCAAAATAAAAGAGTAACCCAATCGGTTACTCTTTTTTATTTGTCTCGTTTGCGTTGTCGTCGTCGTTCTCATTCCTCTCACGTGCACGCAGGCCTCCGCGGAAGATAATAAGGAGTGCTCCTGCCACCAACACATAGTCGGCGTATGGTTCTATGCCGCATATTGACATAATACAGCCTACCAACAAAACGACAAGACCGCAGATTAGCAATATTTGTGAAGGCCTCATCTTCATAATCATTAACGTTTATTTAGCGCAATATCATACGCCTTTTCATAGAATGGGAAGAAATGCTTCCAGTCCGCTAACTGACCTAATTTAGCGGCTTCTAAACGCAACTTATCTACCTTAAGAGCAGGCAACGCCAAGAACGCATGAATCGTCTTGGTTATCTGCTCCACTACTTGACCATAATTGCTATCCGTGCGTTCAATCACCGTCACCGGAGCCACCGTCTTGGCTTTCTTCACCAATGTTTGCTGCAACGCCCATACACCAAATCCGCTGAGCGAAGTGGTGATAGTGGGAACATGGAAAGCTACCGACTCCAACGGCGTATAACCCCAAGGCTCATAGTAACTGGGGAAAATAGACATATCCATGCCTATCAACAAATCGTAATATGTCATCTTCAGCAACGAATCCTTGCCATCTAAGTAATACGGCACAAAGATGATGGAGGTGCGGCCAATACGAATGAACGGCTGCTCCAAATAAGGCACCATCACAAAGGCAACGACATGACGCTTATCTGCATTATTATAACGCTCTGCTCCCAAACGACGAATCGCATCCAGGAAAACATCTATACCTTTGTTCTTCCATTCCTGACGACCCGATATACATAACAAACAAGCATTCTTCTCAATTGATTCATGCAGGATATACTGAGCCGTTTGAATCAGTTTAGTACGAGCGGCTTGACGGGCTTTCAGATAATGAACACCATCTTGCACAAAACGATGCTCAAAACCATTCGGCGTCACTATATCCACCGGTTTATCTAACAACTGAGCACACTCGCGAGCCGTTATATCACTCACCGTCGTAAAACAATCTGCCCAATACGCCGCTTGCTTCTCCACCGAGTGCTTACTCACCATATTCAACTCCTCCGCCATCTGATCGCCATGATAGCCCGTGAAATAGTCATACAGCGGTTTACCATTCCCCGCAATCGAACGACCTATCGACGTGGCATGCGTCGTAAATAACGTACGAACCTCCGGACAGAAATGTCTTAGATAAAACAACATAAATGCCGTTTGCCATTCGTTAGAATGAGCTACATAACGCACTTTCTTCTTGCTTACCGAAGACTGATTGAGCCATTTCATCACTATTTCAGCCACCTGACCTGCTGCGTAGCCAAATAAACAGCTCTCGTCATAATCGCCATACGCTGCATGACTCTTAACACCAAAGTTATCCCAAGCCCAAGCATAGATATCATCCTTCTGCTCTAATAAATGCTCCCATCGCAACAAGATAGCAATCGGTTCACCGGGCACTTGCCAGCGACCAATACGCGCCTTAAAAGGAGCCAATTGCACCAATAACGACGGCATCAAGGACGTATCTTCCTTGAAATAGATATCCGAATGTTCTCCGAAATCCGGACCTAAAAAGCAGACATGATCCGGCCATTTCTGCTGCATGATAGCTGCACGAGTAGAGAGTACCGCATAAATGCCTCCTACTTTGTTACAGACCTCCCAACTGGTCTCAAAGATGTAATCAGGTTGTGTCATAAAATTAGTGTTTTATAGGGTTAACGGCAATAGCCGATATTTCTTCTGCATCATTAACAAGATAAACCTCACGTTCAAACGAATTATCTCGCGTCTGCACCAAACGCATCTCATATAATCCCCAAGTAGGAACAGCCCAATAGATGCGATTACTAAAAGCATCTACCTTGATAGCCGAAATAGTCTGTGCATCTATACTCTTGAGGCACGAACCATTTACATTCGCCACATACAGCCCATCCGAAGCACGGACATACAGTTTACCTGCCACACGATCTATTTGAAAACCCTGAACAGATAGTCCGGTCAACTGTGCCACCTTACTAATCGTTAATACCGTATCGCCATACTGCGCCACCGTATCTTGCTCGGCATCCAACAAGGCCAAATCCTGCGCATTAGTGGCTATCTCAGATTGCTGATATTTACGTTCCCTTTGCATGGTGTAATAACGCTGCATATAGGCAGCATCACCACTCTTATATAGCACCACCGGAGCCGACTGTATATAAACAGGTTTCGTACATACCATCGTAGTATCCAAATTACCCATTGTAAGATGCAAACTAATCGATTGCTTTTCTTTGGGGAATTGGAAATAGCATTTAACCGATGACGAATCAAGGCGATTACTCATCAACACCGTCTTTTCATCTAACTGCCATTGGTACGTCACTTCTTTCTTCCACGGATTATAAATCTTCGCCGTAAAAGTAACAGGCGTAAAGGTATAGATTGAGTCTGTATCCATGGCAATAGTCGGAATCGTATCTAAAATAGTAATCTGCATCGAACGCGAACGTTTCTGCACTTTTCCACGGTACACCATCAATCGCACCGTATAAGTGCCCGGTTTTCGATAAATATGCGAAGGAGCAGCCGCATCGGAACTGATGTTATCACCAAAACTCCAATCATAACTATCAGCACCCGTGCAACGGTTGATAAAAGTAACTTTCTCACCTGCTCGCGGTTCTTGCGGCGAGTAACCAAAGTCGCAGGTCAAGTCCTTACACCCACTCAGGCTAGCCATTAAGGCAAGCATCCATATAACGTATTTGTTCTTCATAACTAATCGTAGCATCTAACCAATGAATATCTTTATCTTGTCTAAACCACGTCATCTGTCGTTTTGCATAGTGACGTGAGTTCTGTTTAATCAATCGTATCGCTTCGTCCAAGTCCGTCTCACCCCTAAAATAAGCAATCAACTCCTTATATCCCACCGTATTAAGTGAGTTAGGCAGACTGTCCTTAAATCGTACATACGCCCTTCTTGCCTCCTCCAGCAGCCCCGCTTGCATCATCTCATCTACACGAGTATCAATGCGGTGATATAGTTCATCCCTACTCCGTTCCAGTCCAATCTTAACGATTCGGAAGGGTCTTTCCACTACTTTTTTTCTGCGGAACGACGAATAAGGTTGTCCACTTACTCGACATACCTCAATGCAATGCATCAATCGTTGTGGGTTATGCTGATCCACTTCATTCCAATAATCCGAATCTAATTGCTGCACCGCCTCCTGCAACGCCTCCAGTCCTCCTGCGCGATACATTGCCTGCACATCTTCTCGTATCTTTGAAGGCACATCCGGTATATCATCCAATCCCTTACAAACCGAATCGATATACATCATCGACCCCCCAGATAAAATACCAACATCTGACAACTGACCACTGATTACTTCCAAGCAGTCTCGTTCAAACTGACCGGCATTATAGGTCTCGTCCAACTCGTGCGTTCCTACAAAGTAATGCTTAACGCGTTGCCTATCGTCCTTAGTAGGAGCCGCCGTTCCAATCGGCAAGTCACGGTAAATCTGCCGACTATCGGCATTCAGTATAGGACAGCCGTAATGCTCCGCAGCTCGTAAACTCAATTCCGTCTTACCTACCCCCGTGGGACCTACTATGACCAATAGCGTCTTCAATAGCCTCCGATTTAGAACATCGAACCGTCATCAAAACTGAGGTCTTGGAATCCCTCCATGTCTAACTCGTCCGCATCGTATGCGTTATCGCCATAGAAGTCCTCATCGGTCTCCCAATCGGCCTTACCATCCTTGCCCACTATACCGGCCATCGGATCGGCGGTCTGCAACTGCTTAGGCGCAACACCTTCCTTCTTCGCCAAACGGACACCGTCCATCGTTCCAGGCAGTATCTCGCGAAGCGAACCAAAGAAATAACGCTCAAACATTGGGTCAAAAATATAGATAAGGCGCTGACCCTGCTCCGTCATCAACTCCGACAGCGCAGTATGCTCCATCACCATATTATCGTACTCAAAGTTACGATCCATCTCCACTAACGTCACTTCCTGCTCTTTCTCCCAGCGGTCGTTGCACATAAAGAACGATGTCATCTGATCATCCTTGTACTTAACAGATGCTAAAATAGCCTTGTGCAAATCCAAGAACGTAGCTTCCGGATTAGCCTCGAAAGTAAGGCGCAAATCGTCGCCCTCCTCACATGAAAAAACAATTCTGTATATCATACTCAATATTATTTCCCTGCAAAATTACACTTTTATTTTGATATATGCAAATTTTTTTGTACTTTTGCACCCAATTAGAGATATAATGATATGGAACACCTGATTTTAATCGCCGAAGAAGGCGAAAGAGATTTAATTAAGAAGTATTTACCCACCACCGATTGGCCTGTTTTAGTGACCGGCGTGGGCGGCGTTAATATCGTTCGTGCACTACGAGATATAGATAAGGACACCCACGTGCTGAACATCGGTTATGCCGGTTCAGCTAATTTTGATATTGGTACGTTGGTGGAGGTTACCGAAGTGCGCACCAATCATCCTAATTGTAAGTTTGAAGAGCCACAACTTATCTTAGACAGCATAGATGACGGTCTCTTCCCTATCGCTAACCGCAAAGCCATCTGTTATACCAACTCCGACTTTGTGCTCCAATCGGACTACAAAGATTGTGTCTTTGATATGGAGCTGGCTTATATCGCCGCCATGGGATTTGCCAAGACATCGGCATTAAAATTGGTAAGCGACAACTTATCGTTGCACGCTTACCATGAATTAACCAACGGCGTTCAGTAATTACAACATTTCCAAACAACGTTTGAGCCACTCGTAGCATCGGTCCGTTGAACTGATGCTCAGTCGCTCTTGTGGCGAATGAACGCCGTACATTTGCGGACCTATACTCACCATATCCAAATAAGGGTATTTAAGCAGGAATAAACCGCATTCCAAGCCGGCATGAATAGCCAGCACTTGTGGTTCTTGTCCGAATAAGTCCTTATAAGCCTGACGAGTCACTTCCATCAAAGGCGAATGTACATTCGGTTCCCATCCGGGATAGCCATCGCCGTGCGTCACTTCATCGCAAGCCGCAGCCAAAGCAGCATGCACTCTATCTTTGATAGCATGCTTATCAGCCTCTACCGATGAGCGTTGACTCGTATTAACCTCGATATACCCCTCTTTCATCTTAACCGATGCCAGATTAGTGCTGGTCTCCACCAGTCCCGGCATATCTTTACTCATAGCAATCATTCCATGCGGACAATCCACCAAGGCATTGATTAAACGATGTGCCTTATCTTGAGGAATGAATGTAGCAGGCATAGGGCATGAGTCTAGGGTCAGCACCATCTCCTTCTCCACCTCTCCATATTCGTGCTCCACTTGCGCTTTATACTGATTGAACAGCGCAATCGCTTCATGCTTAGCCACTTCCGGCACAACAAAGACCGCCTCCGCCTCACGAGCAATGGCATTACGTAAGTTTCCACCCTGTATAATGGCTAATTGATAATTGGCTCCTTCATAATTGGCTAATTGATAATTGGCTCCTTCATAATTGGTTAATTGATAATTGGCTAATTGATATAGATAATTAACGATGACTTTATTGGCATTGGCGCGACCCTTATTGATATCGTCGCCCGAATGACCGCCTAATAGTCCCTTCACGGCTATACGGAACGCAAAACCATCCGGCATAGCCGCATCTACAGGTTCATAATGCATCTTAGCCAACGTATCGATACCACCGGCACAGCCGATGAAAATCTGACCATCATCTTCGCTATCCAGGTTAATGAGTCGACGTCCCCGCAAGTATCCATCCTTCAGTTTCTCGGCTCCGGTCAGTCCTGTTTCTTCATCTACGGTAAAGAGTGCCTCTAAAGCCGGATGTTGCAAGTTAGGGTCCGTGAGTGCAGCCAAGGCCATACTCATACCAATGCCGTCATCGCCTCCTAATGTCGTGCCTTTGGCTTTAAGCCAATCACCATCAATATACGTCTGAATAGGGTCATGCATAAAATCATGCTGCACATCGCTATTCTTCTCGCACACCATATCCATGTGGGCTTGCAGGATAACTCCTTCCTTATCTTCATAACCGGCAGTGGCCGGAACGCGCATGATGACATTCATCGCTTCGTCACGCACGCACTCAATACCGTGTTGCGCAGCAAAATCAACGAGCCACTGACTGATTTGTTCTTCGTGTTTAGATGGACGGGGCACCTGACGAATCTCGTCAAAGATGCCAAAGACTGTTTTATTCATGAACTACTTCGTTAGATATTTGACGTAAATAAGACTCAGGATAACTATGGCGATTGGGACTAACCGGCCAGCCCCATTGGTTGCGCTTGAACGCGCCGTTCTCCTCCTTGCGCTCTACACCATCCAGGTACTTGGTAAACAGATAGATGCCTAACTGTTTCCATGCGGCATGGCTCTCCTCGGCCTGAGCAATCGAATAGCGTGTTAACCAATCACGACGTTGGGCATCCGGCATATCGGCTACAGTGGCATCAATAACATCGATTTGAGCATTGAACTTATCTTCCCAAATAGCCCGTTCGCGCTGCAAATCCACAATCATCCTGTCGTACTTGGTATATACCCAGTTGGCCACTATATTAAAGGTCCACCATGCCGATGTAGGAGAATAGGTGTATAAGTCACCATTGCCTTCGGCATAACATTCCGGCACACGCGTCATGCGGCAGTACATAGGTACAAACAAAGAGGTGGCGGCATCATCTACACCGAACCAGAATATACCTTCTTTATTCGGACGTATATGCGCGAGGAAAGCACAAGCCGTTTGTTGGGTAGCCGTAGGACGCGGATACCAATACACCGTGCTATCCATCTTATACGTGAGTCCGCCATAACGCAGTTTACTATGCCATGGACCGGCTGCCTCACCCTGAGTAATATCAATAGGCGTGCCTTCGTACTGGTCACGCATGCACTCCTTCAACTCCTGCAATCCCACTTTATGATTAGGGCGTATATACAGTGGCATGGGCTCACCGGCCGTCTCACCTTTGGTCTCCAAGAAAGTCTTGCCGGTAGCAAAGTCAAAATAACGGTCCATATCATTATCAAAGCGACGGAAGAAAGACCAGACGCGTGCCTCGCATACATACAAGCCTCCTAAGTCGTATGGGTTATAAGCGGCGGCGTAGTTAAAGTCCTTATCTTCACCCGTGAAGAAACCATTCTCTCGGGCAAAGGAAATCACATCCTTCGACCACAACACCGTGCCGTCTTTACTGACGCAGTATCCTTTTTTCTTGTCGTAACGACTGCCCTTCAATGGCAGATAAGTCGTGCGAGCCTGATTGGCGTGAGCGGCAATGCAATCATCGGGAATACGTGTAGCCACCCATACGGCACCTTTTTCTTTTCCGCCCTTACCGGTCATATCAATCAGCCATATCTCCGTCGTATCAGCCACCGAGAAACTCTCGCCTTCGCTGGCATAACCGTATTCTGCCACTAGTCCTACCATCAGATCCACCGCCTCACGAGCCGTCTTGCAACGCTCCAAAGCAATCTGCATCAGACTCACATAATCAATACCTACTGTGTCCCAGCAGGCTTCACGGCCGCCCCAGGTGGTCTCAAAAACCGCCAACTGATGCTCATTCATATAGCCCACTACCGAATACGTGTGAGGCACTTCAGGTATATCGCCCAACGGCTTCTGCGTATCGCCTTCGATGATAGCACGACGGCTGCCCTGAGGATGATCCGCTGCCGGAGAGAAATTCAAAACACCGTAATGCGAATAACTGTCCATCGCATACGTAATCATCACGCTGCCATCCGCTGATGCCTGTTTGCCTACCAAGAAATTCGTGCAGGCTTCAAGAGTGGAGAATGGAGAAATGAGAATTGAAAAAAGCAATGAAATAGATAGAATGTGAATAATATGTTTCATAATTGTTGTTATTTTGTGCAAGTGCCTCCGGGCACCCCGATACTATTTTCTCTGCAAAAGTACTATTTTTTTTTGATATATGCAAATTTTTTTGTACTTTTGCAGCGCAAAACGCAAAATTACTGACAACTGATAACTGAGTACTGATTAATAATAACCCTGCATTGTGCATCGTCTATCGTGAACCGTTTTAAGGAATACCTACCCTACTACAAGCGTAACCTCAAAGTTGCCTTTCCTGTGATGCTCACTCAATTAGGAGCATCGTTGGTCGGTTTATTCGATACAATCATGGTGGGACACTATGCCACGGCGGACTTGGCGGCGGTCAGTTTCTCCAATGCTATTTTCTTTTCGGTCATGGTGTTTAGTATGGGAGCCTTGATGGGTCTTACCCCTCTGATTGGTGTGGAAGTGGGAGCCGAATCGGCAGGACGTGATACCCGGCAACATGCCAACAGGGTCTCTTACCTATATCATAGTGGCATATCATTCACCCTGCTATTGAGTGCAGCCATGCTGGTTATTTTAGGCAGTTGTATTCCGTTATTAGGCAGTTTTGGTCAGGAGCAGGTAGTAGTGGAAGCGGCACGACCTTATTATATATTGATTGTGATATCCATCGTGCCTTTCCTTTTCTTCTGTCTGCAGAAGCAGTTCCTGGAAGGTCTTGGCAATACGATGATTGCGATGGTTATCACCATTAGTATGAACGTGCTTAATATCGCCCTCAACTGGGTGTTTATCTTTGGTAAGTTCGGATGTCCTGCCATGGGAGCCACCGGTGCCGGCATCGCCACACTCATCTCACGCACCCTCATGCCGGTGCTGTTCTGGATGGCTATTCGCGCACATAAGCAGTGGCATAAGTACATTGATCGGGCACAGTCCCAAGAGAGTCATCACGAAGGTATTCGGCAATTATGGAAGATAGGTGCACCCATTGGTGGTCAGACCGTAGTAGAAACGGTGCTCTTTACCTTCTCGTTCATTATCATCGGTTGGATTAGCAAGGAAGCCTTGGCGGCGCATCATATTGCCAATCAGATTGCCGACCTCACTTTCATGCTGGCATTAGGCATCGGTTCAGCCACGACCATTCGTGTCTCGCACCAGTTAGGCAAGGGTGATTTATATGCGGTGCGGATGGCAGCTAATGCCAGTATACACTTGGTGTTGGTCATGAATACCATCGGAGCCGTGCTCATGATTAGTCTGAGAAACTATATCCCTTGGATTTTCACCAACGACGAAGCCGTCATACCGATTGCCTCCACGCTGATTATGATTGCCGGGTTCTTCCAATATGCCGACGGACTGCAAAGCGTCGGAGCAGCTATGCTGCGAGGATTAACAGATGTGAAACGTCCCATGGTATATGCTTTTATTGCCTATATCGTAGTCTCGCTGCCGCTGGGCATCTTCCTCACCTTCACCTGCCATCTCGGAGCATCCGGAATGTGGATTAGTTTTATTGTTAGTTTGAGTTTAGCGGCAGCACTTTTCCACACGCGATTTAGAAAAAAACTGCGTGATTTAGAAGGAAAAGCGAACCTAAAACAAGAAAAATAGCATTTTCTGCACAAAAAATTTGCATATGTGCGAATTTATGTGTAATTTTGCACCCGCTTTTGAAAAAGAGCCCTGCCTAATGGTGTAATGGTAGCACTACAGATTCTGGTTCTGTCTGTCTGGGTTCGAGTCCTGGTTAGGCAACACGATAGGCCTCACGCAAACGCGTGGGGCTTTTTCGTGTTGCTTAATCTATGGACGAGAACCCTCTATTCGGGGCCCCCGAAACCTCGTAAGAGATTTTGGGGAGAGTGAGGAGTTACGGAGCATTTCATTGCGTAATAGCATGGAGCAATACCTCTGCGGAGTCAACTCCGAACGAGAGTCCTGGTTAGGCAACAAAAGAGACCTTCAGGGTCTCTTTTTTGTTGTGACGAACAGATTAGAATAAATCGGAAGGATTCATAAGGAAAAATTCTTGCAGCGGAATACCATCCGTTCCAATAATATATATGGCTTGTGGGTGGTATAACTTATCAAATGCTGACATACCATTGTTGATAGAGTCGGTACCCGATTTAACTTCTAATGCTATCACTTTATCACCACGACCCAACACAAAATCAACTTCTTTGGAATTTTCATTCCAATAATAGACACGATAGTCTCCCATCATAGAAGCATTCAACAAGTGCGCTCCCACAGCGGACTCAACCACTCTTCCCCATATTGTATGGTTTTGTTCTGCGGTGCCAATATTCATAGCTCGTTGCACATTCATTAAGGCGTTATTATATACTTGGAATTTGGGTTTTGACGCACGCTGATGCAATACATTTCCGGCATATTTCTCCAATCCGCATAAAAGTCCTGCAGACGAGAGCAAAGATAAATAATTGCTCAAAGTAGTCAAATTACCTCGTTCTTGTAATTCGCCTTGAATCTTATTAAGTGCCACTATTTGGGCAGAATAGGCGCAACCTATCGTAAACAATCTACGTAATAGAGCTGGTTTATCTACCCGAGTAAGCATAAGAACATCTTTGGTAAGCGTAGTGTCTATCAATGATTGGGTTACATAATGTTGCCAACGTTGTTCGTCCTTTATCAAATCTCCCGTGCCAGGATAACCACCAAACCACAAATATTGGTTCAGTGACCATCCGAAAGCCTCTTTCATCTCTGCGTATGACCAATGCGAGATATAGATAGTCTCGAATCTTCCAGCTAAAGACTCCGAGAGCCCTTTTTGAATTAAGATGGATGAAGATCCCAACAATACAACCTTAATAGGCAGATGCTGATAAGTATCCGTATCCCATTCTAACTTAACCGTTTCGCTCCAATTTGCGATCTTCTGTACCTCATCAATTACTAATAGGAAATCTGTGGCTACTTCTCGTTGCATTTGACGAGCCCGTGACCAAATACTGCGTAGCCAAACTCTATCAACACCAACCTGCTCCTCTGCCGTTACGAATAAATGAGGAATAGGACAACCCTCCAGAATTTGCGTCATTAATGTTGTTTTCCCTACTTGCCGTGGTCCATATAGCACCTGAATGAAGTGTCTTGGTTCATTAATGCGCTCTTTAATTTGATGAATTACAGGTCTTTGCATAAGAAAATAATTTTTATTAGATATACCTAATATTTTTATTAGGATATGCTAAATATATTGTTAATCGGCTGCAAAGATACTGCTTTTTTTTCATATATGCAATACATAACAAGAAAAAAAGTGTTTTTATGACTAAAGTGACTGATTTTTTTACTAAAAATCATAGATATTAGTACAACAGACCAATAGGAACTTGTTCATAATTGGGCTGGCGGACTAAAATCAAGTAGGCTTGCCGAGGCCACTTTTATAAAAACACTTTCATCATTCCGCGAATAGCCATTCGGGTGAATTCCGCACAGCGGAAGACGGCGTCCGAAATAAAACATAAAAAAAGTGACCCGCAGGCCACTTTTCTCGCTCAACGTTAAACGTTACACGCTCAACGCTCCTTGTTCTTCTTGATGGACTTGACGAACTTGTAGATAAGTGCTACAAGGGCACTGAGGAATGTCATCCCATCCTCATGGGTAAATTTATTCTCTGTCATAGTCTTTCGTCTTTAGTGTTTAGTTACTTGGTTTTGTGCCCGCAGATCTCGCAGACTAATCAGCCTTTACGCGTCAGCGTTTGCCTCAACAAACTACATCAGGCTGCTTGCAGCCCTCCCCCCGAAGAGGTGGTAACACCGATGAGGAGAGGAGGAGCATAACTCGCCTGTTGATTAAGCTTCGCGGCAATCAACCCTTGCGAGGTTATTGCTCCGACGACGCCTTGTACTCCTCGACACAAACATGCCACAGGTAGGCTTGCATGGTGTGGTAGGTGGATTGGTTCTTGAAGGCCTCCGCATCGGTGCGGGACT
>JAKSNH010000021.1 GCA_024399955.1 Paludibacteraceae bacterium
AGTCATGATATTTATATTCTCATGATAACCGGTATAAATTTCATCAATAGAATACCAGTCATAACAGCCGGAGCCTATACAGAGTACACAGCCGTTGGTTGTGCTCGCTTTCCATTCCCAAACGGTGATGGCATTATCGCCGCCGTAACCGAGGACGCAAGCGCCGGTTTTCTTTGTGAAATAGTCCCAAGAAGGATAACCTCCCCAATCGGTACCAATATGCCATTGGATCGTGGAGTTGGTAATACGATACCCGGCATCGCAGGTATAAATCTTATTGGGGTTACCATCGTTTTGCAGACCTTGATAAAGCGGGTGTGAGGTCGAATCAGTGAAGAAACTCCAAGCGTCTTGTGTCGTTTCTGCCTCGTCTTCTTTTCCACCCCAGCCATTGTTCGGCACACGAGGATTGGTCGGATTAGGAACAAATCCATTGAGTGTAAGGTATGCAGGCAAGTAGCAAGCATAACGAGTTAAGAAGAGGTTTCCACCCTTAGATACATAGTCTTGAATAAGTGGTAAGTTCTCCATTGCTTTCGCGCCATAGAGTTCCCAAGCGTCTTTACCGTCCACACCACCATCGCGATGGAAGTGCCACCAGATAACTTTACATTCGCTTATGTCAACAGAACCGGCCTTGAGGTCATCCCAAGATACATAAAGCGACTGACCGATATTAGCAAGCATCCATTGACAAGCGGTATATTCCTCTGGACCCAACTGGTCAAAGGTTTCTGCCAGTCCGACATACAAGGCCACCGGTTTATCAATTTGATAAACGGTAACCACATACGTGTTATGGGCGGAGTTATTATCTACTTGATAGGTTACCGGATTTGTAAAATCAGTAGCCACACCCACCGCAGGCGAGATGGTTGCACCTTCTGAGAGAATAACCGTAGGAACCATCGATTTTACATTTGCCGCTTCGGGTACATAGACGGAAATCGTTTTATTCTTAGAATTGATGATACCCGTATAAGAATCATTCAGCCTGAAACTCTCAATAAGAGCCTGTTCGTTTCGAGCGATGATGGTCCACTCAATTACTACATTGCCGTTGACTACCTTCAACACTCTGGGTTCGCGTAGGCATAGATGATCTCCCTCTTTATAATTGGCGGTTGCACCGGCAGATAATTGCAGTTTTGTGAGCTGTAAATCATCGCGGGAGAGGGTCTCCGGCAACACCACTGTAATCGTTCTGGAGGACAAGTCCACTTGTCCATTATACGAGGATTCAAAGCATATTTGCTCCACTAAGCAGTCTCCACTCAGGTTGAGATTGGAGGTGTTTTTCTTGCAGTTAGTTAGCCCACATAGGCAAACCAATGCGACCAAAATGGAAATAATATTTTTCATAATGATGAAATGATGAAATGATGAAATGATAAATTACCAGCCGCCAATGTTTTGGGTATAATGACCGTTGGATGCGGCGATTTGGCTAAATGGCAAAGGCAGATACTCGCCTTTGTTCTTTGGGAAACGTGCTCCTGAGTAAATCGAGCAGTCGTTCACTTCTTCGGCATAGTATTTATTCAATACCGTTTCTGCTTCTCCCCAACGAACGAGATCAAAGAAGCGTTCAGATTCCATTCCCAACTCTAAACGGCGCTCCATCTTAACGATCTGTAAGGTCTCTTCCTTGCTGTATGCCTGGTTATAAAGTCCGATATTAAACTTCACGCCATAGGTAGACGGATAATTGGCGATGATACCTTCTTCACCACTTTTCTTTGCGCGTTCACGCACTTGGTTGACCAAGGCGATTGCTTCCGTCGGTTTATTCAACTGAGCCAATGCTTCCGCCCTCTCTAACAGCACGTCTGCATAGCGGAGGACGATACGATTCTGCGAATTGCCCCACCACGAACCTTTGATGATATACTCACTAAAAGGATCCACATTGTGCTTAAGGCTGACATAATAACCGTAAAGGCCATTTGAGCGACTCCAAGTGGAAGTCTTAGCCATAATCATATTGGGTAAGAACTCGTATGGGCAGCCCGGGATTCCTACGGTTAAGAATAGACGCGGGTCTGCAAAATCAGAAGCGATATTATAGTCTTGCTTGTTAAAATCTTCCAAGAAAGGTAATCCGTTATTGTCCGTACGGAAAGCATTGACGAGGTTTTGACTGGGTTTATAGAAGTCGCATCCACCATCAGTCACTCCGGGGACGTTGGGAACACATAGTCCGTAACCCCAGTTCATATTACCGAACTTCGTTCCGTCGTTCTTCGAATATTGGATAGCCCAAATAGACTCGATACCATTTTCGTATTGCGGTTCCGGACGGAAGTTATTATGATAATCGGGTTCCAGACCATAATTTGCGTACCATTGAGGATCGGAATAGTAGATTACTTGTTGTAAGTCTTCTTCTGAAATAGAAGTCACCTCGTGTGTGGTAGGATCATCCTGGTGATAAGCCTTATACAAATATACTTTCGTCAAGAACGCAGCCGCAGCCCCTTTGGTGGCACGTCCTACCTCGGGTTGCTTTTCCGGCAAGTTATTGAAGGCTTTGGTCAAGTCGTCAATAATCAGCTGCCAACCGGCATCGTTACTATACTCCGTATTGGATAGGTTATTGTATTGCTCTGTTGTTAAGTTCTCCTTCACAACAAAGGGGATGTTCTTATACAAGCGCTTGAGCAAGAAATGACCATAAGCGCGTAAGAAATACATCTCACCTAAACGAACTTGTTTAAGTTCGTAAGAGTTGTCCACTTGATTAAGCAGAGCAATCGCTGTATTCACACGGGATAAGCAGTTGTATAAACGCTGCCACATATCGGAGATATTCCAGTTGGTTGTCAACACACCTTGTTGCACTTCCAGTTGGTGGAACACATCACCATCAGAGGTTCCGTTACCTCCTTTGTAAGCATCGTCGGAACGAACATCGAAGTTCCACATAGAGAAGGAGGAGTTGATGTCTTCTGCCGACATATAGATAGCATATGCAGAAATAACGAGGTTATCCACATATTGAGGGTCTTTGACTTGCTCGTCAGATAAGATACCTTGCGGAACCTGTTGCTCTAGGAATGAGCAGGCGGTTATACTGAGGAGCAGTAAGCTAAGAATTATGAATTTTGAATAGTGTTTCATAGTTTTGACAAATTAGAAAGAAATATTCGTACCAAAAGTAAACGTAAGAGGAATAGGATACCCAAAATTAGGATTCTCCGGATCTACTCCTGTAAAGGACTTACTATGAATAGTAAATACATTTTGTAAAGAAGCATAGAAACGCCACCTGCGCATGTGCATCTTATCCAAAGCAGACTGCGGAAGGTTGTATCCTAATTGCAGGTTCTTTAACTTGAAATAGGAACCGTCTTCTACCCAATAACTGCTTACACGCTTTTCGTTGTTGTTATCCGAAAGAGTTAGCGCAGGAATCGTACTATTGGGGTTACTTGGACTCCAAGCGTCCAACAGGCGAGTACCTTTGTTCAAGTTCGAAATGTTCAAACCTGCCCATAAGTCCGTTTCTTTCTTGAGGTCTGTGATAACATCCACACCTTGCACACCGGCAAAGAAAAGGGTTAAATCAAAACCTTTATATTCAAAAGCAAAGTTCAAACCATAGGAGATTGCCGGAACAGGATTATAGATCCAGTCTTGGTCGGCTTCGTTAATCTTACCATCCCCATTGAGGTCTTTCCAACGAATACGACCCACACCGGCTCCGTCCTGTTTGGCATGGTTGTCAATATCTTCCTGGCAGGTAAAGATACCATCTGCCACATAACCCACTTGAGCTCCCATAGGATGACCGACTACCGATTGGACACCGTTACCGCCGTATGTACCATTGGCGGCTACAGTTTCCGGCAACTTGGTAATCTTGTTGTCATAATGGCTTAAGTTGCCCGATATATCCCACTTGAATCCGTGTTTCTCACCGCGATATCCGAGTAATAACTCTTCACCCATATTTTCCATCTCACCGGCATTAATCCATTGATAAGCACCTTCACCCATCGCAGAGATACCTGCCATATAGACGAGAATGTCTTTCGTCCGCTTATAGAACCAGTCAAAACTACCATAGAACTGATTATTGAACATTGCGAAATCAAGACCTGCATCGGTTTGGGATGTCGTTTCCCAACGCAAGTCATCATTACCAATCTGACTGCGCATGAAACCGGAAGGCAGGATAATACCGCCATTTGTACCGGCAATATCATAACCGGTACCATAACTCTGTCCACCATTCTCCGATACACCATAATTGGCTTGATAAATGGTGTAACGCGCAATATTGGAAATCTCTTGGTTACCCGTTTGCCCCCAAGAAGCACGAATCTTCAAGTTATCTAAAACCTTGCGCGTAGGTGACATCCAACGCTCCTCGCTCATACGCCAGCCTAAACTTACGGCGGGGAAAGTGGCAAATTTATTATTCTTACCAAAGCGACTCGATCCGTCACGACGAACCGTCACGCTGACTAAGTACCGGTCTGCATACGAATAATTGACTTTCGCAAAATAAGAGAGCAAACTATAACCTTCTCCCGAACCATAGGCTTGGGCAGTACCCGTACCCGCACTGGGCCACATATAATCGGTGGATAGAATCGTATAATCCTCTTTGTATCCTGAGAACCAGACATCGTTTTCGCGGTTCAACTCAATACCGATCATTGCATCCCCACGATGTTTGCCTACAGAGAAATTATAGGTTGCAATAGCATTCCACATCCATTTCATCCAATGTTCTTGCTTAGCCTCTACCGCATTCGTGGTGGTAGCAACCGTTCCCTCCGTGATAGGATAAGTAAAGATACGCTGTTGCTTTTGTGCATAGTCGATACCTCCCGTCGTGCGCACGTGCAATCCTTTATATAGTTCTATATCTAAGAAAGCATCACCAAACAAACGCCAGTAGATATATCGATTATCCTTGTTTCTATCCAAGCGAGCCAAGGGGTTTTCACGGTCGGGATAACCTCCCACAGGACCGGCATATTGACCATCCGTCGTGTAAATAGGCAAAGTCGTATTGAACTGCAAAGCATTTTCAAGAATACCGGCAGGAGAAGCCACCTCTGATGTACGATTGAAGGTGAGGTTCTCACCAATGGTCACTTTCCCTTTGAAGAGTTTATAGTCACTATTGACACGACCGCTGAAACGATCGAAGTCGGTGTATTTAATCACACCCATATTCTTATAGTAACCCAACGAGAAGAAACTGTGCCCTTTCTCCGTTCCGTGACTAACAGCAAGGTTATATTGTTGCGTTACGCCCGTACGGGTGATAGCATCAAACCAATCGGTATCAGCGGCAGGAGTGGTGCCGGCAGCATCAAGATATTTGTCCAAATACATAGAGTTTAATGTTGGAACACCTTGCGCATTGTAACCCCAATTATAATGATAACCTAAACTGTTGCTGTTGGGATTTTGACCATCGTTAACATACGCTTGCCACATAACCTGACCAAACTGCTCGGTATTGAGTACCGACATACGGTTTGTGTATTGATTAACACCGACACTGGCATCAAAATCTACATTAACCTTACCATCCTTACCACGCTTGGTGTTGATGATAATAACACCATTGGCAGCTCGCGAACCATAGATAGAAGCCGACGATGCGTCCTTTAACACTTGTATATTTTCAATGTCGTTAGGATTCAACTCATGCATACCCGATTTGGTGGGCACACCATCTATAATATATAAGGGGTCGTTGTTGTTGAGCGTACCAATACCACGAATACGAACGGTGGCTGCACCGGACGGATTACCGTCTGCCGTAATCGTAACACCCGGCAATTTTCCTTGCAGACCCTTCATCGGGTTGTTCTCGTTTTGTTTCTTGAGGTCATCTACGTCCACGACACTGACGGCACCCGTCAAATCGACTTTACGTTGTGCGGTATAACCTGTTACTACTAATTCCTCCAATTCCTCGGTAGCTTCTTCTAATGAGATGGTAAGAGAGGATTTGGCGGCTACTTGAACATCTTTGTAACCGACATAGGAGATGGTTAACATTTCACCCTCGGTGGCGGATATATAGAATAATCCGTCATAATCCGTAATTGTACCCTCTTGGGCGGCTGTAACCACTGTCGCGCCAATAATAGGTTCCTGTGTCTTGGCATCGATGACTTTACCGCTCACCGTTATTCCTTGAGCAAGGAGGTGAGAAGAAATCATCATCACAAACACAGGCAAAAAGAGCTTGAAGTGTTTCATAATACTTGATTTTTGATTAATTTTTTGGTTTTGCGACCGCAAAATTACAAAGAATATATAATATAGAAAATAAAATATGCGTCTAAATATATAAAAAATGTTGCATTCAGCCAAAAATGCAACATTTGTTTTACAAAATGGAAGAATTCTTACTTTGGACGTTTGACGTCACAAGGGGAAATATTGAATAAATCCTTATAGCATTTGGTAAAATAGGACGCTGAAGTAAAGCCTACGGCATAAGCAATCTGCTGTATCGTTTCGTCGGTATTAAGCAGCATCTGTTGACCTCGTTTCAATCGAATAGACCGTATCAGATCAACCGGCGAACAACCTGTTAATGCTTTGGTCTTGCGGAAGAGTTGGGCTCGACTGATATGTAACGCATCACTCAATGTATTGACATTAAGGTCTGTGTCCGCCATCCTTACTTCAATCTCGCGCATCAGTTGCTGCATAAACTTATCGGCAGCCGATGCCGTGGCTTGAACACGAGCCAACTCTGTACTCATCATCTCCAATCGTTGCTGCTGCTCTTGAATCGTACGCCGGGTGCGCTCCCGCTCTTGATGAACACGCTTGCGATATACATTCACCCGCCATAAAACGACAAAAAGAATAACAATCAGCAATACAATAGAGATGGAAGCATATACCACCATCTTTTGCAGCGAAATGGTTTCGTTGAGTTCGGAAATCTTATTTTGCAATAATCGTATTGTTTCTACACGATGTTCCATCTCTTCTGCATATTGCCGCATCGCATAGGCACCTTCCCTATCAATCATCGTTGTACCCAAATAGTTGTCCCTGATAAAAGGTTTACCCGACAGGATGGCTTCTGCCGTTTGGATCACCAAGTCTCCACGTGAAGCATAGGTGGCGGAAGCCTCTAAGATACCGTCACAAATAGCGTCAATGCCAAGTCCATTACCGGTAAGAGCATCTACTCCTATAATATGGATGACCTCGTCGGGGAAGATTTCTTCCGCTGCGCGGCGAGCACCTATTCCCATCAAATCGTTTTGCGCTACAATAAAGTCGGGTTTACCATACGCGAGTAATAACTTTTTCGCCTCTTTATATGCGGGTTCTTCGAACCACTCACCATTGGCTTGTGCCTCAATGTAAAAATGACTATTAGAGGCTAATCCGTCAGCCAACCCCTTGTGACGCCATACAGCAGGGGTAGAACCGGGCAGACCCTCTATCTCATAGATTGTACAATTCTTTTTATCCCAATGCTCGAGGATATATTGTGCAACCATCTTGCCCACAGCATAATTATCTCCACCGACAAAGGCTGTGTAATAATTCCCATTCACTTTACGGTCAGCAATCACTACGGGTATTCCTTTTAAATACGCGCGCGTAATAGCCGGTTCCACTTCGTCGGCCTCGTTAGGGGATACAATCAGCAAGTCAGGATCTTCCATCACTAACGAGTCTATCTGCTTACATTGTAAGGCACTATTTGCATTGGCTTGTTTCAAGGTTAGTTGCAAAGAGGGGTGAAAAAGCAACTCCCTTTCCATTTCCTCATTCATCTTCCGCCGCCATGCGTCATCAGAGCATTGTGATACAGCAATCTTATAATGCTGTACCTGCGAACTGCAACCGCAAAGAATAAATAGAACAACTAAAACAAATGATACAATAATGCTTCGTTTCATGTTATGCAACATTTTTTCGACTGCAAAATTACGGATTTTTTTTGACACATGCAAATCTTTTTGCTATTTTGCCACAAAAAATGCGCACTTTTTGCAAAATGCGCATTCTTCTCCCCCGCCTCTAACCGTC
>JAKSNH010000022.1 GCA_024399955.1 Paludibacteraceae bacterium
CAGAACCTCGAGAGATTACTCTCGGGGTTCTTTGTTTTTGGTGATGCTACCTACTCTCCTTATTAATGGGGTCCCCCAAAAAAAATTTGCATATATCAAAAAAAAATAGTACCTTTGCAAGCAAAATGGAGAATTACTATGAATTTAAGAAAAATTGTACTTACTGTTGGTTTATTATGTGCCGTAGGGGTTTATGCTGAAAAGACATTACCTATAGGCTATCGTCAATTACCTTTATTACGCCATATTGCTCCTATGGTGGGTGGTTATGCTACAGATTCGTTGATTAGTCTGCCGGATTCTATAACCGAACCTCAGACCGAGCAAATAGAGGCTGTGTATAATCAAGAATATAAGAGACGAGTTTCTGAAAAGGAATCTGCTGATGTAGATTCAGCTTTGATTGAATATGCTTGTTATGGCAATCAATCGTACTATATCAATCGGGTGCCGGTGGAGGATATCCGTGCGTTAACTCCTCAAAAGATTCGTCAGCAGTTAGCTTTAGCGCAGCAATTAGTGGATTCGAATCGTGTGGCAGGTCCTCGTAATTGGCGTCAATACGACCAATCAGTTGTAATTGCCGTCCGTGGCAGCCGTCGTACTGGTAAATCGCATATAACATACTTATTCCCTAGTACAGGTAAAAAGAAAGTTGTATCTGCGAAGTGTACGCGTGTAGCATCTGCTATTCGTAAATACCGTAAAAAGCAGTCTAAGGATGAGGTTGTAGTAACTGTGATAACGGGTGATAGCCATCTCTACCTGCCGGGATTGCGTCGTTTTGGTAAACCAATGCGTGTAAGTAAGAAAGATATATTCAAGAACTAATTTATGCATCGTTCAGGTTTTGTAAACATAGTAGGCAATCCTAATGTAGGCAAATCTACATTGATGAATGCGTTAGTAGGCGAGCGATTGAGCATTATTACCAGTAAGGCTCAAACTACTCGTCATCGTATTATGGGGATTGTGAATGGTGATGATTTTCAGATTGTCTATTCGGATACCCCGGGTGTATTACGCCCAAACTATAAGCTGCAAGAGCAGATGTTAGAGTTCTCTCGGTCCGCTCTGGTGGATGCAGATGTGCTGCTTTATGTGACGGATGTACAAGATACGCCGGACAAGAATGCAGAGTTTTTGGGCAAGGTGAAGAAGATGTCTGCAGCCGGTACCAAGGTCTTTCTGATTATCAATAAGATAGACCTTACTACTCAGCAAACATTAGAGGATTTAGTGGATTTTTGGCATCGCGAGTTGCCCCAAGCGGAGGTTTTTGCTATTTCTGCCCAGGAAAAGTTTGGCATAGAGCAATTATTTGAATCAATCAAGTTGGCTCTTCCGGAATGTCCTCCGTTCTTTGATAAGGATCAATTAACGGATAAGCCGGCTCGGTTCTTTGTTAACGAGATTATTCGTGAGAAGATACTGCTTAACTACGATAAGGAGATTCCTTATAGTGTAGAGGTCGAGGTGGAGGAGTTCCATGAAGAAGACAAGATCATTCGTATCTCTGCCGTCATTTATGTGGAGCGTGATAGTCAAAAGGGCATTATAATCGGTAAACAAGGTTCAGCCCTTAAGAAAGTAGGCACTCAGGCTCGACATGATATAGAGGCTTTCTTCCAAAAGCAAGTCTTTCTGCAGTTATTTGTCAAAGTAGATAAAGATTGGCGCAGTAATCAAGGTCGTCTTAAACATTATGGCTATAACCTTAATTAAGGCCTAACGTCCAATATAACAATAACTTATGACTTCTCAAGAGGCATTGCAGACATATTTCGGATACAGTGATTTCCGCCCATTGCAGGCGGAAATTATTGATAGTGTATTAGCGGGTAAGGACACGCTGGCACTTATGCCGACGGGCGGAGGTAAGTCGTTATGTTTTCAGATTCCAGCCTTGGTGCAAGAAGGGTTATGTTTGGTTATTTCTCCTCTTATTGCATTGATGAAGGATCAGGTGGAGAATCTCAAACATCGAGGCATACAGTCTGCAGCTATTTATACCGGGATGAGTTACGACCAGCAACGGGTGGCGTTGGATAACTGTCAGTTTGGTCCGTATCGCTGTTTGTATGTCAGTCCCGAGCGTCTTGAGAGTGAGGAATTCAGGAAGCGATTGGTGCAATTACCCATTACGATGATTGCCGTAGATGAGGCGCATTGTATAAGTGAATGGGGTTATGATTTTCGTCCCTCGTACTTGCGTATATCTGAGATACGAGACTTACTCTCGGCCTCAAAGGGTGCTGTGCCACCTATTTTGGCGTTAACGGCGACTGCTACACCGGATGTAGTGGACGATATACAAGAAAAGTTGGCTTTTCGTGCGAAGAATGTGCTTAAGAAGTCTTTTGCTCGTACCAATTTGAGTTATGTTGTTCGTTACTGTAAGGATGGCGAAGAGAAGAGGCAACAGTTGGCACATATCTTGGCCTCTGTTCCGGGCAGTGCCATTGTGTATGTGCGCAATCGTAAGCGGGCGCAAGAACTGTCGGAGTGGTTGAGAAATGATATAAGCGTGCAAGCCGATGTGAATTTCTATCATGCCGGATTAGACAGTTATGAGCGTGCTCGCCGACAGGAAGAGTGGAAAAAAAGCACATCGACGATAGTCTGCACCAATGCTTTTGGAATGGGAATTGATAAACCGGATGTTAGATTGGTTATTCACTTTGATTTGCCGGATACGATAGAGGCTTATTTCCAGGAGGCAGGTCGTGCCGGTCGTGATGAGAAGCAGGCGTATGCAGTGCTTTTGTATGCTCCTGAGGATAAGGTTAAGGCGCGTAAGCGCGTGCGTGATAATTATCCGGATAAGGAGTTTATCGCCGATGTCTATCATAGAACGTGTGACTATTTAGGTGTAGGTGCCGGCAGCGGTTTGGGACATTCGTTTGCGCTGCATATAGATGATTTGATTCAGGTGATGCATTTGCCTCTTTTGCAGACTTATTCGGCGCTGCATATCTTGTCGCAGGCGGGGTATATAGACTTTGAAGATGAGCAGGAAACGCAACCTCGTGTGATGATTAATATAGGTGCGTCCTCTTTGCGTCAATATGCATTAACGGACGAACAGCATGATTTGTTGCAGCAGTTAATGCGGCAGTATCCGGGTATTTTTACGGAGTTGCAGTATATCCGAATGGAGATGACGGATGCGTTGCATCAGCAACTGGTTGGTTTGGCTGCTCGGAATGTAATTACTTATTTGCCCCGAACGCGCGCCTGTCGCTTTACGTTTAAGAAGGAACGTCAGACGGATATATGGCTTTCTAAGGAGGTTTATGAGAAGCGTGCGTCGCACTATATAGATAAACTGAAAGCGATGGTTGAGTATGCTGAAAACCAGCAATTCTGCCGCTCACAGGTGTTGTTGTCTTATTTTGGAGAAGACGATGCTGCTTGTGGCACGTGTGATATTTGTAGAGCGAAATGAGGAAAAATGTAAATAAATTTGCATATATGCAAAATATTTTATACCTTTGCAGCGACAAAGGTATCTGACAACTGACAACTGAGTACTGACAACTGATATGACATCTTTTCAAGACTTATGTATCCATCGACGTTCTATCCGTCAATACACCTCTCAAGTAGTGGAGCAGGACAAGATAGATTACCTACTGCGTTGTGCACTTATGTCTCCATCAAGCAAGCGCACCAATCCGTGGGAGTTTTATGTGATTAACGCTGGCGCAAACGTAGATGCAGAAGGAAAATCCAATCGGATTTTGCGTCAGTTGGCAGGCGTTAAGACGTATGGCGCTCAGATGTTTGATACAGCCATGGCGGCTATTGTGGTGGCTGCTGATAGTTCATTAACGGACACTTGGCAATGCGATGCTGCCATAGCCGCGCAAAATATCTTGTTGGCCGCCGAGGAGCAAGGATTAGGTGCATGCTGGTGCCAGATTTATGGTAGGGACGAATCCGAGAAGATGGTGCATGCGTTATGCGATATACCTCAGTCATTAAGTGTACTTTGTGTTATTTCGTTAGGATATAAGAACGAGGAGCGCAAGAACTACGATGTAGATAGATTATTGTATAGTAAGATCCATGTTGTGGATTAAATGAATTAAGATATGAAACCAATTATAGCGATTACGGCCGGAGATAGCAACGGAGTAGGGTATGAAGTGATTTTGAAGGGATTATTTGAATCCTATGTTACGGAAGTATGCACTCCGGTTATTTATGGTAACCTAAAAGTGCTGAAGACTCATTTGCTGACTTTGGATGCCGAGATGCATAATATGCAGTTTAATGTAGTGCAGAAAGTGGAAGACGCGAAGGAGAGTAGAATTAATCTTGTTACCTGCTATTCGGATGGCACTCCTGTGCAGATTGGAACGGCTACTGCTGAGTCCGGTCAGGCTGCTTTTATGAGTTTGGAACGTGCTACGTCCGACCTGAAGAGTGGCAAGGTGCAAGCGCTGGTGACGGCCCCTATTAACAAGGCGAATATACAGAATAATCAGTTCCGGTTTAGTGGTCATACGGAGTATTTGCAGGCTAAGTTTGCGGACAAGGATCAGGACAGTTTGATGATGCTTTGCAGCGACTGTATGCGTGTTGCTTTGGTATGTAATCACACTCCTATCAGTCAGATTGCGGGCATGATTACGGAGGAGCGTATTCTGCGTAAGTTGCGTATTTTGAAGAAGACCTTACAGGAGGACTTTATCATTCGTCGTCCTCGCATAGCAGTATTGGCACTTAATCCTCATGCGGGGGATAATGGTTTGATTGGGAAGGAGGAACAGGAGATTATTGTTCCGGCTATTGAGAAAGCCAATGCCGAAGGCATCGATACCTTTGGTCCATATAGTGCAGATGGATTCTTCGGTGCCGGTAAGTACGTACATTTTGATGCTGTTTTAGCTATGTACCACGATCAAGGTCTTATTCCGTTCAAGTCGCTTGATATGTCGGGCGTTAATTATACGGCCGGTTTGCCTATTGTGCGCACTTCGCCCGACCATGGAACGGCATACGATGTAGCAGGTAAGAACGAGGCGTCGGCTTTGAGTTTTAATCATGCGTTGTATATGGCGTTGGATATACTGAAGAATCGTGCTACGACGGAGGAGATCAATCGTGATCCGTTGGTTATTACGGAGCCTCCTCGTCCGGAGCGTCCTACCAATCGATTCTTTGTTCCTCCCAAGGAGGAGTTTCATGACTGATAAAAATGGCAATTTCCAGGCGAAGTTGCCATTTTTATTTGCATATGTTGGACACACCGATTGGTATCGACATCGGGAGACTGGAGTGGTAACTTATATGACTTTTTCTTTCGCATCTATCCACGTTTGACGAGCGATCTTCCGGTGCCATTTATAGCCAAAGGAAAGGATCGCCAGGACGAAACCGAGTTGCATTTGGCAGTTCGTGAGATTCTAGCCAATGCGTTGGTGCACGCCGATTACTATGACCGGCAAGGGGTCGTGATAGTGAAGTCTGCTGAAGGCTTCAAATTTGCGAATCCGGGCGACATGCGTATTGGCTTGCAAGCGGCCATGGCCGGTGGGGTTTCTGACCCACGTAATGTGACTTTGTTAAAGATGTTTGCGCTAGTAGATATTGGTGAACGTGCCGGTAGTGGTATCCCCGGTTTTGTGCACACGTGGCGCTATTGGGTGAAAAAAGAACCTCAATTTACGCTATTGTCCAATCCTAGCAGGACGATGTTATTTGTTCCGGCAACAGCCGAAGATTTGCGTAAAGTAGGCGAAAAAATGGCAAAAACAGGTGGACTAAAGGTGGACTCCGAGTGGACTCCGAGTGGACTAAAGGTGGATCGAAGTGGACTTTCTGGAACGGCTCGTGCTATTTGCGAGTTGTACGATGTCAATCCTGATCTGACGTACGATGAGATTGCCAGGCAGTTGGGGAAAGCTCGTAGCGGCATCGCCAAGCATATCAAACGTTTGAGAGACGGAGGGTTTCTGTAAGATTTAACTTGCTGGTCACTTGCAAAGGGCGGTGAATACGAATTATACATTATATATTACTCACATATGCGTGAGATGTATTATTATAATGACTTTTCCTAAATAAGGTAGACTGTTTTTTAATAGATTATCGGATTATATAGACTCTTTTTCGGATTAAGTAGACTCTTTCCTAAAAAGTAGACTTAAAAATCTATTTTTATTTGCAAATAATTCTCGTTACACGCTAAACGTTAGGTGCTTTTAGGGGTAGGAGGGGCAAGAGGGGCAGGTATTTTCCATAAAGTATATATATTTATACTATACACTTCTCACGCGTGAGCAGGTAGTATATATTTATAAAGGTTTACTGATTTTACCTGCCCCTCTTGCCCCTCCTGCCCCCAAAGATTTTTATCTAAAATTTCACTTTTTCTTGCATATTCCAAAAATTATTTGTAATTTTGCACCGCAAAATAAATAACCACGTCATCCACTGACGTTAAATAGGGGGACAATACAAAATAAGATGCAATTAGAGAGTATTTTACAAGAGCAGATTAATCAATCCATTCGTAAGGATGGATTCTCAGTTGATACTCTTAGTCTAATTGATAATTATGTAAATGACATATTAAATGGAAGAACAAACATTTCTCGATTCAATTTACAAGAGCATGCAGGTCTCTGCTCAGCAGATTCGGTGCTCATTGGGGCGTACACCGTCGCGAGTTACGCGCGAGCAAGCCTTGAAGCAAGTTGCAATGCTTCAGCAAGCCAAGCAAGCCCAGCAAATTGGGAAATAGATGAGGCTCAAGAAAAGTATGTGCAACAATGGGCAGAGGCAAAAAGACTATGGGTTCCTCAATCCGAGCAATGGTTAACAACCTCTTTTGGCCCAAAAATCGCTCAAGGCGCAGAAGCGAAAGTGTACTATAAAGAAGGGGAAACCTCTGTAATCAAAGAGCGAACCTCTATATACGCAACCCTTGGTAAAGCGTTTGAGGCTATTGTATTGCATAATACATTGTTTCCTGAGACGCAAATGAAGGTGATTGGCTTTACGCGTGATTCAGATGGATTATTTCGGACCATTTTAACCCAACCTTATATTGAATGTGAACGTTTAGCCACAAAAGAGGAGATTGACGCAATGGTGGCAAACATGGGATTCGCCGATAATCGAGAAGGACAAGGAGTTAATTATAGTGGTGCTCGTCTTTTATTAGAAGATATGCATCCGGCTAATGTCTTTGTTGATAAAGTCACCGGTAAACCAATCTTGTCCGAAGTGATTCAGTTCTACCAACCTCAAGAATATGCGTATGTTCTACGAGGCATGGATAGCATTGGAATCTAATTCGTCAGCCGCAACTGACGAATTAGAGCAAAAACCGGCAATTGCGATTGCTGAATCGCACAAAGATGCTGATAATGAGCAAAATACAATTCGTCAGTTGCGCCTGACGAATTTGCCTGACTTCCCTTTGATGGAGTTTTTAGGACTAAGTTTCACACATCATATCCGCATCCTTGCATGGCGCATGTATGCGGCATAATTCTGTCCGATCTTTGGCACCTCCGGAATAGTGCAGCGGTCCGAACTCTCCGGAATATCCGTAATTTCTATCCATAAAATTTCACTTTTTCTTGCATATTTCAAAAAATCTTTGTAATTTTGCAGAGAAAAATGTTTGCAATCCCAACTTCCTTCTGCAAAAAGGGATAATTAAATAGTGAAGTGAGAAACAAAGAACAAGAATATGGAAATTAAGAAACAAGACACCAAGGATTACGCATTGCTTCAACGCTGCATAGCATTGATTGAGCAAGCGCGTATGTATGTGGCACAAAATGTTAATACGGCAATGGTGACAACATACTACGAGATAGGTCGCTATATTGTTG
>JAKSNH010000023.1 GCA_024399955.1 Paludibacteraceae bacterium
TGTAAGGACAAAGACCCTGTTTATAACGAAAAGGCGAGTTGCCTCATCATCGGCAATATCATCACGATGGACGAGGACAACCCTACCGCCGAAGCAGTAGTGGTGGAGGATGGCATTATACAATTTGTCGGAAAACGCAAAGATGCAGAACAATACTGCACTGATAATACCAAGGTGTTGGATTACGGTACGGCAAGCGTCTATCCCGGCTTTATGGAAGGGCATGCCCATGGAAGAATTGTGGCAGAGCGTTTGCTCGGACTGGATTTGTCTGACTTAGGTGATAGCGATGCTTCTACAATGCAAGACTATGTGAATAGGATAACTCAATATGTCAACCAAAATCCGAACATGGAGATTTACATCGGTTTTGGTTGGGTAGTCGTAAACGATATCACTACTACAGCGGCAGCGTTAGATGCTATTTGCTCTACGAAGCCAATCGTCCTTGGCGACTTGGATGGACATGCCGCATGGCTCAATACGAAAGCTATTGAGCAATACCATGTTTCTGACCCCGCCAACATAGCGAAATATAGCAGCTTTATCCGAGTAGATGAGAAGGGTCATCCTACAGGGTATATTTCCGAAGATGCGTTAGAGTTGGTTCGTTCTGCGTGGGCTCTTTCTAAAGACGAGTACAAAACAGGTCTGCTTAAATGGCAACAAAAGGCATTTGAATTTGGAATAACAGCGGTATCCGATGCGTGGCTGGATGTATCTGATGCTTCAATTCGGGATGCCTATATGGAACTATCCACATCCGGAGCATGGAAATTGCGTACTTATGCTGTGGAAAAAGTGCTGCCACCTTCCGATGAAAAGGAACTTTACGCCACATTGAACGCCATATTGGATCACTCTATAAAGTACAATTCGGAGTATTTCAAGGTGAACGGCATCAAGATTTTCATGGATGGTATTGCAGAAGGAGGGACGGCTTGGTTGCTTGAACCGTATAGCAATAATGACCAAAATTACGGAAGAACGTCGTTCCCGGATGCCGATGTGATTGCCAAAGCGGTGGCCTTTGCCAATTTGCACAATCTGAACGCGCATTTCCATACGATAGGGGATGCCGCTGTCCGCACTGCTGTAAAAGGTATTATTCAGGCACAAACAAAAACCGGCATCACCGATGCCCGTAATGCTGTAGCTCATCTGGAACTTGTAAAGCCGGAGGAGATAGAACTGATCGGAAAAAACAATATCATTCCGGTGGTCGCCCCGTTATGGATATCTATGAATAAGTCATACAAAGAAGAGTTAAGTCGGTATATTGGCGAAAGAATAGAGACTCAATACCCCATCAAATCGTTTTGTAATCAGGGCTGCAAAATCAATTTCCATAGCGATTATCCTATCTCTCCCGCTTTTAATGTACCACAAACTATCTATGCGGCTGTTACACGTACATCGGATGAACAAGAAGTTCATAATCCTAAAGAAGCAATTACTCCTGAGCAGGCCTTGCAGGCGTTTACGACCAACATAGCCTATCAATTCAAGCAGGAAAACCGTTTGGGCAAGTTGAAAACGGGTTTTGTTGCCAACATGTCTGTTTTTAACAAGGACTTTTTGAAAGATGACATGTCAACGATTATTCA
>JAKSNH010000003.1 GCA_024399955.1 Paludibacteraceae bacterium
TTATATCTTAGCTCAGAATAACCAATTTATTGTACCTTTTTAACGGGAACTAGTTTGTTACAATTTCTTGTATTTTCCCAATTCTTGTACTACATCTATTGCTATCAATCTATCAAAGATCTCGTGATTTTTTAGCCTCAAATTTCTTCTCGGCGCGAAATCGGGTGCAAAGGTACTGCTTTTTTTTGACATGGCCAAATATTTTTGCAAAAAAATGCAAAAAAAATGCACACCTTATTTTATAATACGTGCGCGCGTGGTAAAAAACAAGCAAAAACTGGGGGTTATTCGGTTTTTTGTCCCCATCGATCCACAATGGAATCCATAATGGAGAAGACCTCATTTTGGGTTTCTGCACGAAGCAGGGCGATACGCGTTTGTTTAAAATCAGTCAGACCCTTAAAGATTGGGCTGTTAGCGAAATGGCGTCGCGAATGAACGATTCCTTTTCGTTCATCCCCTATATAGTTGATAGATTGGATTACATGTTCCTTAAGTATATCCACGCACCATTGCATTGAGCGCGTGGGTTGCGGTGTATTGGGATTATTAAGGAAGTTCTTGATGTCCTCAAATATCCATGGGCATCCAAAGGATGCGCGTCCAATCATGATAGCATCCACGCCATAACGATCAAAACATTCTTTAGCCCGAGCAGGAGTAGTTACGTCGCCATTACCTATAATAGGGATATGCATGCGTGGATTATTCTTAACGGCACCTATCAAGTTCCAATCAGCTTCGCCGGTATACATTTGCGCTCTCGTTCGTCCATGAATAGCCAATTCTTGTATACCACAATCTTGAAGAGCTTCAGCCAAGTCCACTATAAAAGCCTCTCCTTGTGTAGCTCCTTCATAAAGAGGAGTATATAGTGAGTCATGGTCCCATCCTAGACGTGTTTTGGCGGTAACGGGTATAGAGACAGCATTCACTACTGCTTTGGCAATATCCAACATACGTGGTACATCGCGCAGCAGTCCTGCGCCAGCCCCTTTACCGGCTACTTTTTTGACGGGACAGCCAAAATTAATGTCTATGAAATCCGGATGTGCTTGTTCTACGATTTTGGCAGCTTCGGCCATGGATTGCGCATCACGTCCATATATTTGGATAGCGACGGGTCTCTCTGAATCAGATATAGACAATTTACGTGTAGCCGCATTGACATCGCGCACTAAAGCGTCCGCATTAACGAATTCCGTATAAACACGGTCAACGCCAAATCGCTTACACAGCATGCGAAAAGCAGGATCCGTAACGTCCTCCATCGGAGCAAGATAAATCGGATATTTCGTCATGTTGGTTAACGTTTAGACTGGAAGAAAGTTTGCATGATTTCAGCACATTCATCAGCGAGAATTCCCGATGAGAGCAGGCATTTTGGGTGTAGCACATTAGGTGCCAAAACGGTAAACCCTCGTTTAGAATCTGGTGCTCCAAAAACAAGTCGCTTAACTTGAGCCCACCCGATTGCTCCGGCACACATGGCGCATGGTTCAACGGTCACATAGAGCGTGCAATCGGTTAGATATTTGCCTCCCAATGTCTGTGCGGCAGCCGTAATAGCTTGTATTTCGGCATGTGCCGTAACATCTTGCAGGGCCTCTGTTAAGTTATATCCTCGTCCGATTATTTGTCCCATAGATACGATGACGCATCCTACCGGTATTTCTCCGGCATCCAAGGCTTTTCGTGCCTCTTTGAGAGCAAAGGACATATATTTCTCGTCCTCGGACATAATCATTCTATCCTACCTGACAGCCATTTTTAACTTCGCGGCTGACGGCGGTAACCACCAATTTACCATCGGCATCAACGGCACTAAGAATCATTCCTTGACTCTCAATTCCCATCATCTTACGTGGTGGAAAATTGGCGATAAAGAGCACTTGTTTGCCGATGAGCACAGAGGGATCCGGGTAGCTTTGAGCAATGCCACTAAGAATGGTGCGTCCACCCATTCCGTCATCTAATCGGAATTGCAGCAGCCGTTCAGATTTTTTAACGGGTTGGCAATCCAATACGGTTGCCACACGAATGTCCATCTTGTCAAAGTCGTCAATGGATGTATTCTCTTTGATAGCCGCAGGTTTCCAATTCGCCATCTCCTCCTGCTTGGCTTTTTGTTCATTCTCGGCTTTGATGCGAGCCAAACGATCCAACTGGTTTTGAATGGCGTCATCCTCTATTTTTTCAAATAACAGACTTACCTCACCTAATGGATGACCATCCTCAAGAAGGTTGAAATGACCTAAGTGTTCAATCGTGAGTTCCGGCAGATTGAGCATACCACGCAGTTTCTCACTAGAGAACGGCAGGAAGGGGCGGAAGGCAATTTCTAAGTTAGCAGCAATTTGCAATGCCATATTGAGGATTGTTCCCGTCCGCACCATATCCGTTTTAGCCACTTTCCAAGGTTCCATATCGGCCAAGTACTTATTGCCAATACGCGCCAAGTTCATGGCTTCCTTTTGGGCATCACGGAAGCGGAATGCATCTAACAGACGTGTCATTTCTGCAATAGAATGTTGCATCTCGTCCAAAGTAGATTGATCATAATCGGTTAGCTCGCCGGCAGCCGGAACATGGCCATTGAAGTACTTATTGGTTAGCACCAATGCTCGATTAATAAAGTTACCATAGATGGCCACTAACTCATTATTATTACGTGCCTGAAAATCAGCCCATGTAAAGTCATTATCTTTAGTTTCAGGAGCATTAGCAGTCAGCACATAACGCAACACATCCTGCTTACCGGGGAAATCATCCAGGTATTCATTCAGCCATACAGCCCAGTTACGAGATGTGGATATCTTATCTCCTTCTAAGTTAAGGAACTCGTTACTTGGCACGTTATCCGGCAGGATATAAGAGCCGTCGGCCTTAAGCATGCTGGGGAAAACAATACAATGGAAGACAATATTGTCCTTACCAATAAAATGTATCAGGCGTGTTTGTGGATCTTTCCACCACGTTTCCCATTTGCCGTATTTCTCAGGCTGTGCGTCGCATAGTTCTTTTGTATTGCTTATGTATCCGATTGGAGCATCAAACCACACATATAGCACCTTACCATCGGCACCTTCTACCGGTACGGGAATACCCCAATCCAAGTCACGTGTCACGGCACGAGGTTTAAGTCCACCATCCAGCCAAGACTTACACTGTCCATATACATTAGGGCGCCACTCTTTGTGGTTTTCCAATATCCAATTCTCCAGCCACGACTGATACTGATCCAATGGCAAGTACCAATGCGAGGTAGGTTTTTTGACCAATGCATTGCCGGTTTCTGCATTATATGGATTAATCAGTTCTTCGGGCGAGAGAGTTGAGCCACATTTCTCGCATTGGTCGCCATAAGCACCTTGTGCATGGCAATGTGGGCACTCTCCACGAATATTACGGTCGGTTAAGAAATGACCTGTCTCCGGATCATAGAACTGTTCGGTTGTTTGTTCTATGAACTTGCCATTATCATATAGATTACGGAAATAATCGCTGGCAAACCGATGATGAATGGCACTTGTTGTGCGCGAATAAACATCAAACGAGATGCCAAACTCAGCGAATGAACGTTTGATTAACTCATGATAGCGGTCCACTACTTGTTGCGTCGTGATACCTTCCTTACGTGCACGAATAGTAACGGGCACACCATGTTCATCACTACCACCTACAAACAAAACCGACTCTCCTTTCATGCGCAAATAGCGCACATAAATATCAGCAGGGACATACACACCAGCCAAGTGACCTATATGCACAGGACCATTAGCGTATGGAAGCGCTGAAGTAACTAATGTTCTTTTAAATGCCATATTATTGTTATATTTATCTCAAAAAAGTTTGCAAAATTAATAAAAAAAACCGAATTAACCAAATTTTACTCTAAAAATCGTTATCCAAAAAAGAGCAGAGACAATACAGCTTTTAATTGGTCCGGTTCAATCGTTCGCAATACGGATCGTTGAGCAATCGTAATTCGTCCCGTTTCTTCCGAAACCACAATCGCTGTGGCATCCGTTTTTTCGGTCAATCCTAATGCTGCACGGTGACGCAATCCATAATCCAGCGGCAGGTCTTTATTTCCACTGACCGGCAATATACATGCCGCACTTTGCAGGCGACCATCTATGATAAAAAGAGCACCATCATGCAAAGGGGTGTTTTTAAAGAAGATATTTTCAATCAATGGCGCAGACACTTTTGCATCTACCTCCTTACCCGTATCCGTGTACTCACTTAAATCTTGTTGACCGGCAACCACGATTAAAGCCCCGGTATAAGACTTACTCATATTAAGAATGGCCTCGTTCAGTTGCTCCACAACGCGATTAAGTTCCACCTGCTGCAGTCGTTTCTTACCTAACATCCAGCGATGCCCCATGTGCGAACCCACACGGTGGAAAAAGAAGCGTATCTCATTTTGAAAGATGACGATGAGTGCAATAATCAAAATATTGATTATATCCTTGAAGGTAATCATCGTTAAAACGGTTTGCAAATAATTATTATCCATATATCGTTTTGAATATTTGTACTGTTTGTTTTGCTTCGCGCACATCGTGCACCCGCAAGATAGAAGCTCCACCTTTTAGTGCCGCCATGTGAGCCGCTGTTGTTCCATTTAACGCCTCTTGGGCATCAATACCTAACACATCATATATCATTGACTTACGTGACAGACCAATCATAATAGGACATTCCAAGAGTTGCAATTGATTCATCTCGCGTAAAATCGTATAATTCTGACTAATGGTCTTGCCAAAGCCCAATCCGGGGTCGATGATAACATCCGCCACTCCGGCCCGGTGCAATCGGTCCAATTGATAACTAAAGAAAGACAACATGTCCTCCTCGCGCGGGTGCGTTAATATATATGGTATGCCTATTCGCTGCAAAATGGGTAGCATGTCCTCATCCGCCAATCCGGAAACATCATTAACCATATCGATTCCGAATTCATCATGAGCGCGACGCACTATCTCGGCTCGAAAAGTATCAATCGAAATAGGCATCTGTGGATAGGCGTCCTTAACCACTATCAACGCTGCACTCATCCGCTTCCACTCTTCTTCTAAATCCACCATTTTAGCCCCGGGTCGAGTAGAGCACGCTCCTATGTCAATAATGTCTGCTCCCGCCTCTACCAATGTTTGCACATACGGCAACAATGCAGACTTATCCAACGCCGAACAATGCACCGCAAAACTATCGGGTGTAGCATTCATGATTCCCATGATTTTAGGTACACTTAAGTCCATTATTTGGGAATGTATGTGAATAGTTGGTGTCATAAGTCTTGCAAAATTACACTTTTTTTTTGAAATGTGCAAAAAAATTTGTGTAATTGGAAAAAAAGTTGTATCTTTGCGGGCTGATTTATGATAAAATATAAATTTTCTCTATATGAAAAACATTTTTAGAATTGCTTTGTTATCTACAGTTGTGGTTTTGAGCGCTTGTAATTCTCGTGAATTGAACACCAAAACGTCTCACACTACAGGTTGGAATTATTACGATGCCAAAACAACCAATTTTGAGGCTAAATCCATTGAGGTGAGCGATATTCCTACTGGTATGATAGCCATTGAAGGTGGATCTTTTACCATTGGTGAGCGTGACGAATTCCTGACCGCCCCTCGTGACAATGCCGCACGTACATTAACTGTTAGTTCATTCTACATGGATAAGTACGAGATCACCAATATGGACTGGCGCGAGTACTTGCATTGGATGGAAGTTGTTTTTGGTCAGAATGACTCAAGCCGTTCTCTTATTCAACGTGCCCTGCCGGATACAACTGTTTGGCGTGATGAGATGGCTTATAACGAGCCGTATTTAGAGTACTATTTCCATCACCCTGCCTATAGTTTCTATCCTGTAGTAGGTGTTTCTTGGAATCAAGCTATGGACTATTGCCAATGGCGTACCGACCGCGTAAATGAGTTAGCACTCATCCGCCATGGTGCCATAGAATTCCCGCCTTTTGCTGACTTAGAAGCTACGGATGATGAGACTTATCGTGACGAGTGGGAGCAAAGCAACCCCGGCTACACCATGGATACAACCTCTATTGTTGATCCTGATGACCCAGAGAACACCATTACGCTCTATCGTCCATCTTATGCATGGATTCGTGATAAATTCGTATTCAATACTGCTAAGTACTTATACGTATCTGATTATACGCCGGCATGGGGACGTCATCCCGAGACCGATATCTACGGCAATTCACGTAAGATTATTCGTGATGATGGTGTATTGGTAATAGGTTATCGTCTGCCGACTGAGGCCGAGTGGGAATTCGCTGCTTTTGCACCTGTAGCTGATGGCGAAGGACTCACTATCGAGGGTAAGCTCTACCCATGGTCCGGATATCATCCTCGTAACATGGATAAGAGCCTTGTTGGACAAATGCAAGCTAACTTCGTTCGTGGTCGAGGCGACATGATGGGTACTTCCGGTGCGCTGAACGATGCTTACGTTATCACCGCTCCTGTAGATGAGTTTATGCCCAATGACTTTGGATTGTATAACATGGCAGGTAACGTGAACGAATGGGTATTGGACGTATATCGTGAGACCAGCTCCATGGAAGTGACTGAGTACAACTCATTCCGCGGAAATATCTTCTCCAGACCCAAACGTGATTCGTTAGGACATTTCTCGATTGACTCTTTGGGCCGCATTGAGATTACCTACGAACCCGAGGAAGACAAACGCGACTTCAAGGATGGCGATATAGCTTCTCGTATTGATACAGACTATCCTTTGGATACCACATGGAATGATACCGTTAATCCCAAACCCGATTGGAGAACCGATCCTACCGACATCTTGGCTCCACGTTTGAGCAAAGACGCTCGTGTTTATAAAGGTGGTTCATGGAAAGACCGCATCTACTGGCTCAATCCTTCGTCACGTCGTTTCTTGGATGCTGACAAGTCCAGCAATACCATCGGTTTCCGTTGCGCTATGTCCAGAATCGGTAAGAACCAAATTGCAAGTAAATAATTAAAGTATATATACTATGAATTTCCCTGCAAACATCAAATACACTCGTGAACATGAGTGGATCCGTTTAGAAGGCGATGTAGCATACGTTGGCATCACCGACTATGCACAGTCTGAATTGGGTGAAATCGTTTTCGTTGACGTAGATACCGTAGGCGAAACGATTGGTCAAGGTGAAGTCTTTGGCTCCGTAGAAGCCGTTAAGACCGTTAGTGACCTCAATATGCCTGTTACCGCAGAGGTACTGGAGGTGAATGAAGCCCTTAATGACCATCCCGAATTGGTTAATAGCGATCCTTACGGAGAAGGATGGATGGTAAAAGTACAAGTGAAAGATGAGGCTGAACTCAGTTCACTATTAGATGCTGATGCTTATCAGGCTATCCTCTAAACGCTGATAGACATAATAAAATCCGCAGCCATCCAGCTGCGGATTTTTTAGTGCCTGCCTATCAGGACTTACTTAATCGGTCCTGTATAGAACCCCGAGAAGATAGCATCTATATCCATTGGATTATCTACGTGCTTGGCACTACGAATCTCCGTTGATGTAATCGTCTGTTCTATCTTCACCTTCGTCACAATCTGAGAGGACTGAGCAGTAGTGTACTCTAAATTAACAGGAATAAGAACCATAGGGATGGTGTCCTGACCGGTGTACTCGTGATTGCGGTTGTAACGACTCAATTCGCTCTGGAAGATAGTAGATAGATTGAATAAATAGTAATTCTTATACACATTGCCACTATCTACCACCGTAATCAGATTACTATACAGCGCATAACTATCATCCGGCAAGCCGTTGCGCAAGAAGAAGTTATCCGCCGAATCCTTACGAATCAACATCATCGTCTTAGCGGGTTTGGCATACGTAGTATTTTCTTGCTGAGCATTTAGCACTTCTACTATCAGCTCTGCCTTGTTCATATAAGCACTCTTATTGCTCTCGTTATGATGAATACTATCCTCTTCTATACGCGTTATATAGTCCTTCATCGGAATAGAAATAACCGTATAGACATAGGCGGGAGACACGATATAATTGGTTGTCGTATCTTCAGATAATTTCTCTATCACCGCCTTTTTACCTCCGCCATCTACTCCCAGGAAGGAATAATGGTTCACCTGACGCACCTCTGCATTGGCATACAAATACTTAGCCTGCTCTTTGGATCGTTGCCATACGCCATACTCATTCTTGTAGAAATAATGGTAATACAGAGCCAATGTAGGACCTGTAATATAAACGGCTGTGGATGCACCAAAAGTAGTGGTTATATACAAGCCCTTAAACCACTCATTAAACTGCGTTTGGTTGGGGAAAGTACGTAATCCGTTCCATTTATCCACCCAATTCTCCTTCATGCGAAATCGAATAGACTTGCCCTGAGATGCAATAATCGTTTGGTCATCAACCACGATATGCGTTGAGTCTTCCATACTGCAAAACTCCTTCGGATCCAAGTCGCTCGTGTAGGTATGTGCATAAAGGAAAGTTTTTCTATCCATCTCATACACACTCACGCGCAAAGGCGACTGACCATCGCCAAACCAAGTTGAATATGGGATATAAAGCACAGCGGAATCAATCTGCGTGGAATCAGGAAATTTATAGCCCTCAGGACATGCAAACTGCATCAAAACATCAGCCTTGATGGTTCCCCATGATTCTGTATTAAACTCGCCCAACAAGAACGAATCAGGAGTTTGGGTGATATGTAAATTAGCCATTGTATCCAGTTGAGACTGAATACCCTGCAACGTTGTTGCACAAACCACCACTTTTTCGTTTTCCTGCAGGGCAGCTGAACCGGCCGACTGTACATCATCCTTGCAACTAGTCAGCAAGGCTAACAATGGTATGACTATACTTAAAATGCGTTTCACTTCGCTAATAAACTATTATAAAAATCCACGTATGCCTGAGGTTCGTTCTCTTGATATTGGAGAATGGCCTTACCTCTCATTTCTGCATAGTTAATCAAACGCTGATTAACATCCGGAGAAGATATCGTAATAGCATCCGCATAATCAATCGCCAAGCGCATCAGTTCTTCATAACCAACCGAGAAGCCCTGAATGGTACGCAGGTCATTCTGCAAAATGCCCTCCACCATAATCTTGTCCGCAAATTTAGTGCCAAATGGTGTTTTATACTCATTATTATCCAAACTCAGAACCACCTTAGCATTTTCAAAGAAGGGCGAACCGGCATACGCCTTACGAACATACAACGGCACCAAGGCTGCCATCCAGCCGGAGCAATGCACGATTTCCGGAGTCCAACGCAACTTCTGAACGGTCTCCAAAGCGCCACGCGCAAAGAAAATAGCACGCTCATCATTATCCTTATACTCCACTCCTTGCTCATCCTGTATCCCCTTACGATGCTGGAAATAATCGTCATTATCCACAAAATACACTTGCACACGGGCCGCAGGAATACTCGCTACCTTCAGCAATAGCGGATGGTCAGAATCATCAATAATCAGATTCATACCACTCAAGCGTATCATCTCATGTAACTGATTGCGACGCTCGTTAATATCACCAAACTTAGGCATAAAAGTGCGCGTCTCATAACCATTGGCCTGGAAGTACTCAGGTAAACGACGATTCAACATCCGAATAGGACTCTCTTCCAACAGATACGGATAAATCTCTTGCGATACAAAGAGAATGCGATGGAGGTCTTTCATAGGCGTATTTTTAGTCAGTTTACAATAAACCGCTACAAAATTACAAAAAAATTTTGATATATACAAATTTTTCACTAATTTTGCAGGCTTTTTCTGCAAAATAGCTATTAATATAATGCAAATCATTTCTACAAAACAAGAACTCCTCATGCAAGTTGAGGCTTGTAAACAACGTCATTTATCAATTGGTCTCGTGCCAACAATGGGGGCTTTGCACGAAGGACATGCCTCTTTAGTTAATCGTTGCGTAAGTGAAAACCAAGTTACTTTTGTTAGTGTGTTTGTTAATCCAACGCAGTTTAACAACAAAGAAGACCTGGCTTTGTATCCTCGTAACCTGCAGGCCGATGCAGACTTGTTGGCACAGCTGGGTGCCGACTTTATGTTCGCACCTACTCCCGAAGAGATGTACACCCAGGACGAGATGGACACCACTTTTACCTTTGACTTTGCCGGATTAGACCAAGTCATGGAAGGCAAGATGCGTCCTGGTCATTTCAACGGTGTTGTACAAGTGGTTAGTCGTCTTTTCTATCTTGTTCAGCCGGATCGCGCTTACTTTGGCGAAAAAGACTTTCAACAGCTGGCCATCATCCACCACATGGTGGAGCGCAGCAGCCTGAAAAACACCTTTGGTAATCTGCAGATCATCGATTGTCCTATCTTCCGGGCCGAGAACGGATTGGCGCTTTCCAGCAGGAATAGTCGTCTGAGTGAAGACAAAAAAGACCTGGCGGTTAACATCTCTCGCGTGCTCTTCATGTCACGCGCTTGGGCCAAGGCTTATCCCGTACAGCAAGTAGAAAAAATGGTGGTGGATACCATCAATTCGCTTCCGGGTCTAGAGGTGGAATACTACCAAATAGTGGATGCCACGACCCTGCAACCGGCTACATCCTTCACCAACGCCGTGGGCTGCGTAACCGTCTATTGCGGACCGGTTAGACTGATTGATAACATCAAGTACTAAGCCATGCACGTTCTTATTGATAAGTACATACCCTTCTTCAACGGAGTCTTAGACCCCTACGCAATGGTTGAGTTCATTGCTCCGGAAGAGTTCACTCCTGCACGGGTGCAAGATGTGGACGCACTTATCGTGCGCACGAGGACGCGTATCAATAAGGACTTACTCGCAGGCTCTCGGGTACAGTTCGTAGCAACAGCCACTATCGGTTACGACCATATCGACACCTCGTTGGATATTCCCTACTGGACCGCTTGTCCGGGTTGCAATGCCCAAGCCGTTTGCGATTACATCCAGGAGGCTTTGCTTGCCGTACAATTGCCGTACAATTGCCGTACAATTCCCGTACAATTCCCGCACAATAAAGGTAGGGTGCGAATAGGAATCGTTGGCTACGGACATGTGGGGTCGCGTGTCGCCGCCATGGCAGAAAAACTCGGATTCAACGTCCTCGTTAACGATCCTCCCAAAGGACTGGGCATTAGTTTGGACGAGATAGCCGCCAAGTGCGACATCATCACTTTCCATACGCCATTGGACGACACAACCTACCATTTATGCGATGCAGCGTTCCTATCTAAGTGCCGTTCCCATGCTCTCATCATCAATGCTGCTCGAGGCGGAATAGTCGATGAACAGGCACTTTTTGAGAGTCAGCATCCATGTATTATTGACTGTTGGGAGAATGAACCGTCTATCAATCGCACCTTATGCCAAAGTCCAAAAACACTCCTGGCATCCTACCATATTGCCGGGTATTCGGTGGAAGGAAAACGCAATGCCTCACAGATGTGTTTAGATGCGTTATGTCGGTTCTTTAACCTGCCACTTTTGTCGGTGAATACGGACCAAATGCCACCTGCAGGAGATTCGCAACCGGGATGGTTAATGCGCGTCTCTAACCAACTGAAAGCACATCCCGAGAACTTTGAAACACTTCGTAAACAATACCCATTACGCTAATTCATTCGATTATGATTCCACTTATTATCTTCGTCCTATTAGGTCTAACTATTCTCATTCTTTTTGAGGTCCGTGCGCGCAAGCAGAACCCCGACGACCTACCTCAACCGTCCGATTCCACCGATGATTCCGGTTGTTGCGGACAGCATTTGGTGTGCGAACGAGAGACGTTGCTGCAAACCAATGCCGAGATTATCTACTATGATGACGAAGAATTAGATGAATTGGCAGGAATAGATGCCGAGCAATACACGGCATCACAGACGGCACAGATTCGTGAGGTCTTTCAGACGATGCAGGAAAAAGATGTGCCGGGCTGGGTAAGGAGCCTGCAATTACGCAATATTCAATTGCCCGCAGACGTGCGTGAAGAAGCGTTGTTAATCGTCATTGAACGACGCAAGAAATAAATTCCTGCCACCACTATTATTCCACAAACCACACCGACCCATAAAGTGTCGCCCGTTCCGAATGCGTCCATCTTCGTAGTATCCATACCACGCAGATGGGCGATATAGTATAGAATCGTCACGCAGGCGTTATTGGTGATATGCATAGCTATCGGAATCCAAATAGAGCCGCTCCATACCATCATATAGCCGAATAAGGCACCTAATAGCAGACGAGGAATAAAGCCGTAGAACTGCAGATGAATAGCCGAAAAAAGGATGGCGGTCAGCCATATTCCCCAATGGCGATGCCCCAGGGTGCCTTGTATCATGCCACGGAAGCAAATCTCCTCGCTCAAACCAGCTGAGACGGCTATAACCAATAGGTTAAGCACCAAACTGCCTAATCGTGCATCACTCATCAGTTGTTCGATTAGTTGTTCGGACGCCAACTCTTTTTGCTTCATCCATTCTTCAATACCTGCCCACGATTCCGGCAAGGTCAGTTGTTCATTCCAGTGCGCCAAAAGGTTATTAAACGGCAAGGCCACCAGCATCAGCAGAATAACATAAATCAGGTCCTTGGTTCGGGGACGCGTCACATGCAGCCAGTCCTTGGGGTTGGTTTCGCATAGGCAGACCGTCAGAATAACCGGCACTATCAAAATGACTATATCCTGATATGCCAACATACCTCGCATCCAATCGGTGGACATATTGATTGGACCGCAACAAGCCGTAATAATAGTTGTCAGGATAGTTAGTAGCACCACGGCAGCTAACATCCAACCTAACCAAATTCCTATCTTACACCAAGCAGATACACCTGCATATCGTCCAAATTTCATAATAATTAGCTTTTTTTGGCCCAACTCGAAAAACCGTATCTAGGGAAAAGGCTTTTCCTTTGCCGCTGCAAAGGTACAAAGAATTTTGCATATTTGCAATTTTTTCTGTGAAAAAGCACAAAAAAAGTGACCCGAAGGCCACTTTTCTCGCTAAACTCTCGACGACGTTAAACGCTTCACGCAGATTACCAACAAAGGCGATAGGTTACGACATTGTGTGGTGGGATGGTAACACATCTCGGATGGGATGTATCGGGTTCGTCCTGGTGGGTCCACACATTACGCACTTGGTAAGTATGCCATGATGTTTCCAAAGAGCGACGTGATAGGTTGTCATACATTTGGAAAGAGCGAAAATCAAGGTTAATGGTTCGTTCTTCTAACGAGCGGTTGAGGATACAGAAAGCCCAGTCCCCATCTTTCAACGGTTTAAGCCAATACTCCAGTCCTGCCTCTACTTTATGCCGTAGTCCTTGAATGCCCAACGAATCTTGGTCGATAGCAATCATTTCTTTATTCAGCAGAATATCAGCCGTTTGTTTGGACATGGATCGAATATCATTTCCGACAATTAGTGGAGCAGCCATCATGCACCAAAGTGCAAACTGAGCTCTATCTTCGTTAAGGCTCATTCCGTTTCCTACTTCGAGCATATCGGGGTCATTCCAATGGTTAGGTCCGGCAAACTTACGCAGTTTTTCGTTCGTATCGACGATGGTCATTATACCGAGCGACTGCCAACCGCCATGGTCTAAGACGCAATCAAAGCAGCAGGTTATATCGCCGGTTGTGCGCCAGCAATGCCCGATTGGTTCAGCCCATTCATAGGCTTTATTATTGCCCCATTCGCAGAGAGAGAAGAGGATATCACGTCCGGATTGTCTTAGGGCGCGAGCCATGAGCGAATAGGCTTCTTTGGCGTCACGTGTATCGGTGTTGCACCAATCGTATTTGAGGTAATCAATTCCCCAAGAAGCATAGGTAATGGCATCTTGGTATTCATGTCCTTGGCTTCCGGGTCGTCCTCCACAAGTCTCGGATCCGGCATCCGAATAGATACCAATTTTCAGACCTTTAGAATGCACATAGTCCGCGAGAGCTTTGATTCCGGAAGGGAATCGTACCGAATCTTCGTGAATGAATCCGAGCGCATCTCTTTCTCCATGCCAGCAATCGTCTAAGTTAAGATAGATATATCCGGCGTCTCGTAATCCGGAAGTGACCATTGCATCAGCAACGGTGCGGATTAGTTCTTCGTTGATATCGCACCCGAATTTATTCCATGAATTCCATCCCATAGGAGGGGTGGCTGCTAAATCGGGTTTATTGAGGTTAACTTGTTCAACTTGAACGGGTTGTGGTAATTGTGCCCATGTTGGGCAGAATGCGATAAGCATTAGGCTTATTGTAAGAATGTTTTTTTTCATTGTAGTATGGGATTAATTTTTATTATTTGTAAGCACATTCGTGAGTTATGGTATGGACATTTCCAGAATCCAGCTTTGTCGTTGTTGGTTAGATGTTGTGCGGACCAGAACCATTCGCCATGCTGATGATCAATCAGATGATTATTGATGTAGTTCCATGCAGCTTGTGCATGCTGCCAAGCCTGTTCATCGTGGAAATGCTTATAGCGATTCAGGTACCCAACCACTGCTTCCGCCGGTTCCCACCAGTCCATCGTCATATTGGAGAGAGGGAAGGGGTGATCAGATAGGCGTAGTACAGATTCGTTGGCATTTATTCCGATTGTTTGTGCTGCTTCGTCAATTAACCAACTGCATTCGATATCATGTCCATAAGAGAATGTATTGGATGTGACTTGCCAGTCAGCATTAAAGAACAGTCCTAAGTGTCCATTCGGCAAAATGATATGCTGCTCAAATACTTGAATCAGGTGCGCAATATCGTTTTTGAGTTCATCATCAGGCCATATTTGGTAGAGGTTGGTGTATGCCTCCATGATATGCAGATGTGTATTTTGTGATTTACAGGTATTCTCGTCCTTATCGCTGAGTCGCACATCCGTTAGCGGTTGCCATTGTTGGTTAGTCGCCTCCCAATATCCTCCGTGAACATGGTCAATAGCATAGTGTTTTATCCAACGATAGAATTGGATAGCCATTTGCAAAGCGGCATCGTCCTTTGTAATGCGAGCATATTCGCTAAAGGCATATAGCATAAAAGCCTGGGCATAGAATTGTTTTTTAGTGGCTATTGGTTGTCCCATATAATCCACAGCCCAATAAGCGCCTCCGTATTGTTTATCTATGAAATGGTCAAGGATATAGTCTTTTACTCTATCGGCCTCCTCTATCATCTTGCAAGCAGAGAATGTCCATAGCAGTCGCGCATAAAGTATGGCGCTGCGTTCAGCGGTAGGGATGATTGTTTCATCACCTCTCACCTGTCCATAATATCCTCCATGCTCGTCATCGCGCAATCGCACCCAGTAGGGCAATATATTATGGTATAAACAATATTCAGCTTCTTGTGCAGTCATTCGATTCATGAATAGTTATCATCCGTTGTTGTGACAAAGGATAGAAGATAACAATAACCATCATAAGGATGGCAATAGCGGCCGGGATAAAGGACATGGTCAGTTGCATACCCAAGATGGCCTGTGCCGTTTGTGTAGGAGCATTGGGAACCAACCCGAAGGCGTCAAAGAGCCAAAGCACCGCACTTCCTGCCACAGCGCCACCGAATTTTTGCGCCATACTACCGGAAGAGAAGATGAGGCCGGTAGAGGCGGTTCCGTATGTAGCTTGTGAATAATCAGCTACATCGGCATACATAGACCATATCAATGGAGCAATAACACCGGTTGTGATGGAAATAATAATCTGAAGCATTAACATAGTTAGCAAGCCGCCGTTGGTGATTGGAACAAAGAAGAACCAACAAGACAAAATGGCCAAGACCAAACTTGCAATCACAAAAGTAGGTTTCTTGCCCACACGCATAGATAGGGGTGTAGCAAGTAGGACTCCGATCATATTACATACTTCGCCTATCGCCAAAAATAATCCGGCAAAGAAGAGGAAGGACCAACTTCCGCCGAAGTGGATATGGACATCCTCACCGATGTAATATTTGAAATAATACGCTACTGTAGCTCCGCGAACCGTATTAAACAGATTGGAGCACATGGCAGCAATGGTAAGTAACCACCACGGAGTATTATTGAGCAGGTGTTTAAAGTCATTGCCTATACTACTATTATGCTCAGTGGGAACCTGTTCGCGCGTCATGGTGAAGCAGAGCAGGAAGAGGATGAAACAAACTATTCCAATCACCACCATGGCCAGTTGCCAGGCCGTTGAAGTAGATGTATGTTGTTCAAATAAATGGCATAGCGGTTCCCACGCGAAAAGAGCCACAAAGGATCCGGCATAAGCGAAGAACATACGGAAGGATGAATAAACCGTTTTTTCATCCGAGTTATCGGTCACTACCGCCAACATGGACCCATACGGCACATTAATAGCAGTATAAACAGTCATCATCAGTATGTATGTAACGTAGGCATAGACTAATCGTCCTGTTTCGGATAGGGATGGGGTAGTAAAGAGCAGTATGCCCATTACGGCAAAAGGCAGGGACATCCATAAGATATATGGTCGGTAAGTCCCCCAGCGAGTGCGTGTTCGGTCGGCAATAATTCCCATCATCGGGTCGGAGATAGTATCCCAAATCCGAGTGACGAGCATCAACGTAGCGGTTGCGCCCAACGAGAGCGAGAAGATGTCGCTATAGAAGATGGGTAAATAATAGGAAAATATCTTCCAGAACATAGAGGAAGACATATCTCCTAAGCCATACCCTATTTTACGAGTTAAGTGCTTCATTGTTATCAATAAGGGTGTTGATGTGACGAACAGAAGAGCCTGTTGTCAGTTCATCCTTAGGCGTATGTAAGCAATAATCAACCAATGTATCTATCGTTGTTTGTGCCACATGCAAGCGAGTATCAGAAGACGCATAGTAAATGAATAACCTGCCATCCGGATTGGCAATCCATCCGTTACTAAAACAAACGTTCATCACATCGCCGATGTATTCGTCCCCTTGCGGAGCCAAAAGGTATCCGGCGGGCTGAGCGATTGGTCGCCAAGGTTCGTCTAATGCGGTCATATAGCAGTAGAGGACATATCGTAATCCGGAAGCGCATCCACGCACGCCATGCGCAAGATGTAGCCACCCCTTATCGGTCTTGATTGGTGCAGGTCCTTCACCATTCTTCACTTCCTTAATCGTATGATAGTAACGTGCATCAATAATACGTTCATCCTTAATTTGAGCATGGGTAATATCGTCTATCAACGCCCATCCTATTCCACCGCCATTTCCGGCATCAATAAATCCGTCTTGCGGACGAGTATAAAGAGCATACTGACCATGTATGAATTCCGGATGTAAGACCACATTACGTTGTTGGGACGCACTATCCAGGTCTGGCAAACGCTCCCACGTAAGTAAGTCCTTGGTGCGTGCTATTCCACACGTAGCCACGGCTGCAGATAAGTCGTTAGGGAAGCGGTTGTCGTGACGTTCTACACAGAATAGTCCATATATCCATCCATCCTCATGTTGGGTAAGACGCATATCGTATATATTAGTAGCCGGCTCACCATACTCAGGCATCGTAACAGGGCGATTCCAGAAACGAAAATTATCCACACCATTCTCAGACTCAGCCACAGCAAAGTATGACTTACGGTCTTTTCCTTCCACTCGGCAAACTAATATGTACTTGCCATTCAGATAGATAGCTCCGGCATTCAGTACGGAATTCACGCCAATACGCTCTAATAAATAGGGGTTGTTCTCCGGTGAGAAATCATAACGCCAAGACAATGGTATATGTTCTGCCGTCAAAATAGGGTAACGATAACGCTGAAATAAACCATGCATAGATGGCAACGGTTCATTCGGTTGATTCAGCAACTGCAGATAGGTTGTTTCAATATATGTTTTACGTTCTTGATAAGTCATAATTGATGATAAAACTGAATAAAATCTGCTTGTTCAGGATGATGGGAGTATGGTATGTAGTAATGTGTTTCTATATCCCATGCATTGCGCCATACATGTACATATTCGATGGGATACTGATGACATAGTGGCAATAGCACGTTGGTGTACCAATGTGGACAGCGAATGGCTTCGTTTCCGGTTTCTGTAAACGCCAGACGTTTATGACGGATGGAGGCTAATTGAGATGCTGCCAAGAGTTGACGATGTGCCCTATGCAAGTAATCATCTATACCTTCTTCCGCACCAAAATGGTAGCAATCGGTACCTATTATATCCACATACTCATCACCGGGGTAGAACTCCTTCATTTCGCGTAATGCACCGTCCGGTGTATCTTCGTAAAGGGTGAGTTTATCAGGCGAGAACACCCATTCCACCTGCACGTTATATTGATCAAAGATATGTCGAGTGAGGTGCCATAGTTGATGATACTGTTCTGCAGAGCACACATTCCTGCCCCACCAGAACCAATTACCGCTATTCTCATGCCATGGTCGGAAGATGATTGGGGACTGTGTTTGCACGGCTGCCACAAACTGCGCCACACGCGTTATGTAAACCACCAATGTGTCATAAACGTATGCTGTGGAGTCCAGGGCGAGGTTCATACAAGCCGTAGTGTCCCAAGCCGTACCGCCTGTCATAGGATGACGCGCATGCCAAGACAGCGTCACTCGACCTCCTCTATTGTCCTGACGAATCATTTCCTGACGCATCAGTTCAAAGGGCACCGAATCTAAGTTTCGCGCTTGTCCCAATTCAATACCGCCTAAGTCAAACCCTATTAAGTCCGGGTATTGACCGGTTATATCGTGGATACACGAGCGATAGGCAGTGTCACCACTTAACCTACTCCATTCATGTCCATAACATACATCATCTTGATGACCAAAGGCAATGGATGGACGATGGCTACAACCGACACAAACGAATAGTGATAATAAGATATATCTATGTTTTAATTCCATCCTGCGTTGTTGCTATTGATATTGGGGTTGGTATTGATTTCCGAGATAGGCAATGGGTAGCGCACATTGCGTTCCGTGCGGTTCTTATTAACGCCGGAATCGTCCTTTCCGCCAAGGGCATTCATAGCATCTACATAGATACCCCATCGAATCAAATCCCAGCGTCTATCTGCTTCGCATGCCAGTTCCTTTGCCCGCTCCTCGATAATCACGCTGCGCATAACATCTTTAGACATCGTACTGGCCATAACGGCATTGCTACGTTCACGCACTTTATTGAGATACGTAAGTGCCTTATCCTGTTGATTGGTTTCGTTAGCCGCTTCGGCTGCAATTAGAATGACATCTGCCAAACGCAGCATGGGGAAATTAGCATCTGCATTCTCAATGGTATTGTCGGTTACATCTTCGTATTTAGTGGTGAACGCCAAGCATTGCGAGTCATACGAATAGTAATAACTAACGCCGTCGGCATAAATACCGGTGGGTTCTCCATGTTTATTGCCATTTAGGTCATAGCCGGTTGCCATAATAGCATATTCATCTGTTTGAGGATAATAGAATCCGGAATGACTAGCCTCATGGAACGTATAACGCCAGCGATGTTTAACACCTTTGGTAATACGATAGTCATCATGGTCGAAGAGGTCATACCAATGGCGAGTGCATCCTACCCATCCTCCTGAAGCCAAAAAATCACCACCTTGTTCATAGAAATACCCTTCGTACTGAGTATGAACAGATGTTTTATACTTAGCATCAGCATTCACCGAACCGATGGAAAAAAGGAATTCGGAAGCCGTAGCAGAGGCTTTCTTCCATAACTGGTCATACGGCAAAAGCGTATAGGTGCCATATTCGCCATTGAGGAGTTTTTCTGCCCATGCAAGGGATAACTTATACAACGAATCCGCCTTCATATCCTCATAACCTTGCACGGCATTCTTTGCGAACACCTTAGCTTCCAATGGAGCATACTGTTTCTTTCCTCCCATAGTAGTATAGGCATTTCCGGTACGGACGGTGATGGTGGTACCGGCAGGCATAGCAGCCGCAGCCATGGTAGCATAGACTTTAGCCAATAGTCCCGCCGCAGATCCGGCAGACACATGTCCCAATTCGGCCTTGCCATAAGGATAGAGTTTAACCACCGCGGATGTCAAATCGGCAATGATGCCATCATATACCTGCTGTACCGGCACACGAGCATTTCCGATAGCACTTGGGGTATTGCCAATGGTAACCGACTGAATAGGTAATTCACCGTATGCCCTAACCAGCAGGAAATACGCAAAGGCACGTTGGAATTGCACCTCTCCTATCGCATTATTGCGTTGCTCCTGTGTCAGATTGGTCATCTTATTAATCTCTTGTTCAGCCAGATTAGCCCGAGCGATTAGTCCATAACACCCTTTCCAAAGTGCATCGGTCACATCACTCTCGCCTTGGAAATTACCTGCACCAAACTTATTGAACAACCAGTCCGGACCGGATATATAGTCCGCATCTATTTCTAATACTTTAGGAAAATATCCCCAGCAGAACATATCATATATCCATTTCGAATAAACGCCGGTCACCCACTGTCGGGCGCCATCCGGGGAATCTTCCACTTTTTCCGGAGTAATCAACGAATCAGGTTTTTCCTCAATCCATGAACAGCCGGTTTGCACGAATGCAAGAGCCGTTATAGCAATCATTAAAAGATATTTTTTCATAGCTGTTAGAATACAAAGTTAATACCTAAATTAAAACTCCGATAAGAAGGGTATGAATAACTATCTACACCTTGTGTAGCAGCATTCGTGCCACCGGAATTGACATCAGGTTCATACCACGAATACTTAGTGAGAGTAAATACATTATTGACCGTAAAGTTAAACCCTATTTTTTCGATGTATTTGCAAGGTTTAATCCAATCATACGCCAAAGTGATGTACTTGAGTTTCAAATACGATCCGTCCTCAACATAGCGATCCGAGATGAGCCACGTACGGTTATATCCTGCTGTAGCCTTGGGCCAAGTGGCTGTTTCGGCAGTCTCGGGTGTCCAGCGGTTATTATACGCTTCGCGCGTTATGTTACCTACGTTAGACATCTGTATGTCCGTCAAGTTGTAATTGAAGATATCATTGCCATAAGAACCATAGAACATGAAACTAAGGGATAATGTTTTCCAAGACAAAGTAGAAGCCAATGATCCTACGAACTTAGGATTGGTATTACCGATGATAGTCCGGTCGGCATCGGTGATAGCACCATCTCCATTCAGATCTCTGTATTTAATCTCACCTTTATCGTCCAATCCGTCCTCCATGTATCCATAGAGTGTACCGATAGCATGTCCGTTACGTTGAATGAAGACTTGGTCGGCAGCCGACCACAAAGAGCGAGCATATTGGTCACCGGATAGTCCACTAATCTTATTGCGGTTAAGAGATACATTAGCCTGGATATTCCATCTCCAATTGCGTTGTTGTAGTACATCCAAACCGATAGTGGCTTCAAAACCTTGGTTAGTAACGCAACCATTATTGACTAACATCTGTTCATATCCTGCCGAAGGAGGTAACGTAACATTCTGCAGCAGGTCGGTAGTGCGTTTGTAGTAATAATCCAACACAAACGTAAAACGATTATTGATGAATCCAAGGTCTAATCCGGCATCCACCTGAGTGGTTGTTTCCCATTTGAGATCCGGATTATTCGGTCCGCGCCAATCAATCGCCGAATAGCCATTCGCCAAGGTTCCATTATAGGGATAATTAGTTGCTTGTAAAGCCATCAAGGTGCGGTAAGCACCTATTCCTTGGTTACCGGTCTGACCACATGAAATACGCCATTTCCAGTTACTGATTGACTTCACTCGCTTCATCCATGGCTCTTCACTCATACGCCATGCAAAAGCTCCACTAAGAAAAGTAGCCCATTTGTTATTGGTTGTAAAAGCCGAACTACCATCTGTACGCACAGAGAACGTGAATAAATATCGACTCAGCAAGGAGTAATTAGCGCGAGCAAGGAAGGACACCAGTTTTTGTGTTGTTTCGCTAGACGTTATAATCGGTCTATCTAAAGCGAGTGACATATCACTGGCTTTGGTAGCATCCGAAGCAAAGTTAGTGGCGGTCATGGAACTGCTCTCTCCCCAGCCTCCTTCAAAAGTAGCACCTAACACAGCATCAACCTGATGGATACCTATTGTTTTATTGAAACTCAGCAACGATTCGGTCGTAATGGATTTCCATACATTCGTAGCCTTGCCCGCCTTACCATTGTTAGGTGTCTTACCTTCTTGAGTATGCCGGTCATAGTAGGTGGAGCGATGACCATCGTTGTAGCCCATACCAAGGTTTTGACGGAATTTGAGCCAAGGCAGGAATTTGATCTCCAGGTAGTTACTGGACCACCATGACATCTGTTTGAGTTTATCGGTCGCTCCATTCACGTAGTTAACGGGGTTGGTAGCCAGCCAGTTAAGTTCATCCAGTTGTTCGGTTTGGGTATGTACGCCATAAGTTGGAGGAAAGATAAGTGCCGAACGGATGATACCCGTGTTCTCGGAATTAGTGCGCTGGAAATCAGTATTATTCACCGTAAAGAACTGCGACGTACCTATTTCAAGCCATTTGGTAATATGTAATCCAAGATTAGCGGTTACGCCATAGCGTTGGTTACCGGTGTTCTTAACTATTCCCTGTTGGTCAGAGTAATTAAGGGATATATTGTACCATCCTCTTTCCGAACCATTAGAAACGGATACGTTGTACTCTTGCGTCCATCCCAGTTGGAAGATTTGTTTTTGCCAATTAGTTGGGGCTACTTCATCCACATTACCATATTCATCGGTACGAAGTCCGGGATGCAAGAAGTCCTCAGGAGAAGGGTTGTATTTACCTTGGTCATACACAAATCCGCTACCTATATATGGGTACTCCCATACGCCTCGGTATGGCAGTTCACGCGTGTCACCTTCGTACAAATTATAGTTGGTGGTTGCCTCGTTTTGATAAAGAGCATAGGTGTAGGCATCTAACATGTCTATTTGTTTAGCCACCTGCTGAACGCCCCATTTCATATTGACTTCAACAGTAGGTTTTTTCTCGTTGGATTGTTTACCTTTTTTGGTTGTAATCATAACGACACCATTGGCACCTCGCGAACCATAGATAGCAGTAGCCGAAGCGTCCTTAAGCACTTCAATGGACTCAATATCGTTGGGGTTGATAAAGGATAGCGGGTTGGTTTGCTGATTAGCCCCTTCTGTAGCCCCACTATTGGGCATTCCGTTAGGGTCTGTTCCGTATGGTACACCATCTACTATATAGAGTGGCTGAGTGGTGGTATAGAAGGAGTTGGCACCACGCACCGTAATGGATGTTCCTGCACTGGGAGCGGCATCGGATGTGCGCACATCTACGCCGGCTATTTTACCTTGTAAACTTTGCGCAACATCGTTCACTCCTCCTTTTTTCAATTCGGCAGAAGTAACATGCGTAATGGCGCCACTCAGGTCCGACTTTTTCATTGTACCATAGCCAACTACCACCACTTCGTCCATCATGGCCACATCTTCTTGCAGAACAATATCCATCTGATTGGATACCATCAATCGTTGAGAAGCATAACCGATGTAACTGACTTCAATCATCTGTTTGTCATCTGTTACAGTAAGTTCAAAGGCACCATCCATGTCGGTAATCGTTCCTGCATTGGAATCAACCACCTTGACCGTGGCTCCCATCAATGGTTCATTGTCGGATGCACCATCCTTGACAACACCTTTGACTACGATGTCGGCATACAGACCCTGCATTATAACAAGACCCAAACTGACAAAGAGTGTTTTTATTGTATTATTCATAAACAATGAATTTGATTATTTAAGGTTTAACTAAAACGACTCGTGTAATGGTGGCACCTGCACCATTGAGAATGAATCCGCGCATTTTAACGTTATTCAGCGCCGCTGAATTGAAGTGGTACATTACCACCTTACCATCTAATGGGTAGTATTGCACTTCGTTATTACCACCTAAGTCATTCCAATGCCGTGCTTCGCGGAAACTGATTTGCGACACGCAGTCCGGAATCAAATCGCGGTACATAACCATTAGGTACGCATCCGTTGAGCAGTTTTGGAAGGCTTCTGCCGTAAAGGTTATATTGCCCGACCAATCGCAAGGCAGTTTTTTCTCGCCATGGAAGAGTTCTCCGTCACGCAAGACATATTCCTTAGGTGCACGCTGCGCCGTGGCATGTAATGTATCACGCTCGCCCACATAGCTCACGCGCGTGATTTTAGTTAATGTGTATCCCTTACCTCCTACGCGAACAGCCACACCTTCATCATTGGTTAGATGCAATTGCAATAGTTGCGATTGTTCGTATAGCGTATAGGTCACATAATCCCCTCCTATGCGTGCTCCATCCACAGACGAATTGAGCGGATCATACCGAAAGTTCATCAACTTAAATGCTGCATCTGCTTCAGCATCCTGGATATAGAAACGCAGACCGTCACCCACTTGCAGGTGACGAAATAGACTTTTATCTAATGGCAGTTGTCCACTCCAATCTGAGCCAAAGCGAATTTTAGGTCCACGGAAGATAGGCGTTTCGACATAATCGTCGGGATTAGTACACGTCAATCGATCAATCGTGTAATCATGTCCGGCAATAGCCAATCCGCGTTGCTGTATGATGACTAACATTGAATCTGTTATACTGATTTGCACCGGGTGTTGCACGTCAAAATAGGCAGTAGACGGAGAAACAGCCTGCCAATTAAGCGGGTCTTGGAACGCCCCCTGTGCTCCTCCCTTAACTTTGCTCGTGTAAAGCACCAATATATCGCCTGTATGGCAATCCTTGAACTGCTCCGGAAGAACAACTATATTATCCCGCCAACCACGACCAATCGTTTTGGGACCAAGCAACAGAGTTCGTTCTGCACAATCTACGTTTTGTACCAAAAAACTAACAATTGTTATCAGTAAAATATGTAATTTATTATAAGTCATCGCGTTTGATTACATAATCGTGACTAAAAGCCTCTATCCACCATGCTGCATCAGCAAATTTATGGGTATCGGATATTCCTTTGTTGTAGTCGTAGTCGTACCATGTCATGAACCAACTATACCGACTTCCTTCCTGCCATATACCCCCCATCGGAGACATATTCACATCGTCACCATTGCCACATTCGGCCAGGGTAATCATCTTGTTGGGATAGGTAGATTTGAGCAGGTTATAATCGTATGCCAGCGGGTATTGTAGCGCGTAATAACTATCTCGACCAATGATGTCCACATACTCATCTCCTGGGTACCAAGTAGAGTCATTTACTTGGGATGTCCACACCCAGATAAGGTTATGTAGGCCATGCACGTTGGTGAGTTGGTTATAGAGGAAACGCCATAATTGAATATACACTTCCCCGCCTTGTGCCCCCCACCAGAACCATGCCTTTCCTCCGGAATACTCAAATGTATTACCGGACGCTTCGTGCAAGGGACGCCAAATAACCGATATGCCTGCAGCTTGCATTTTCTTGAGGTATCCTGCTACTTGGGCTATATCCTTGATTAACTGCTTGTATCCGGCACTACATGGGTCATTAACACAACCGGCATCAAACGATGTTTCGGATGGAGCGGTGCCGGGTGAACATGTCATATCTTGTCCATTATTGGCAAGCACGTTCCAATGCCACATACATCCCACTATACCTCCAGCCTTATGCCAATTCTCCACAACAGATATATCGCTGTAATCCAGCCAACCACGTGGGTTGACATCTTTAGAGGCATGTATGTTGCAGAAATCAAAGGTATTGAGCGCAGGATAATGGCCTGTCCATTGATAAACATTCTCGGCTTCACGAGTGTTCCAATCTACATTGGCTACAACACCAGATATAATCTTCTCACCATAGTTTGTGGCGAGAAGATTATATAGTTGTTGCGTCTCAGCAGTTGCCTGAGAGTCAATCAATGTAAAGACCCCTAATAATAAGGCTAACATTATTGTAACATTTTCTTTCCGTTCAGAATAACTACACCTTTGTACGATGCATCCACTACATTGCCTAATACATCGCGACGGACACCATCGTTAAGTGCTGCAGAAACAGGCACTAAAGCGGTAGGAGTAGCTTTCTTGAGGTCTACGCTGGTCATTGTGAAGCCGCAGCCACGAACCATGATTCCATTGGCTTTAGCGGTAGCGACTTGGTCAGCACTAAAGGTGAATTCAACTACGAGAGGAGCGGTTTGGTCTTTCACACTCTGATTCACGATTGGGTCATCCCAATTTCCTTTCGGATAGATATAAACGCCGGGCCAATCTTGAGTAGCATCAATAGCCGTAACGTTAATTGCAATCTTGTCACCGGCACTCATTTGAGCCAATTTGTCGGCTTCAATCTCGATGTAATTCTCCCAGTTTCCTGCAACCATTTCGCCCTTCCAAAGGTTAATCTCAGTATATTCTTGAGCCGATTGCAGACGCAGTTCTTTGAAAACGATTACATTGTCTTTATCACCACGGTCAGCGGAGATGCTGATTTTTTGGATAGCCGTTCCATTCAGGGCAATCGTTCCGATGGTTTGCCCCACTTCAATATAGGTTTCCTGAGCATCCGGTGTGCAGTTGGAATAGTCCACAGCTAATTTGATAGTTCCGGTGGCTGCTTGTTTGAGTTCCAGCACAAGTTCGTCATAGCCGGTAGCGTCTAAAGCGTATTCGCCATCACCATACCAGATTTGGCCACCTGCCCATGCAGATTTGATAGTGAGGGTAGCAGATGCTGCATCGTAAACGGCATTAGCGTCCCAACCACCAAATTGACTCAGATCAAGGCTCTTCGTTGAACCTGCCATAGCGGCTACTGACATAACAGCAGCAACGAAAAGAATAGAAATTTTTTTCATAATGTTTGTTGTTTTTAATTGTTGTTTAACGAGCACTCCAAAGATCCCTTGGATTCGTGCTGACTTTTATATTTACATTGCTACTTACGCTCAGCATGATAGCAGTTCCTGCGATTCGTTGATCGCTAATGATAGGTGTTTGATATATCTTCTTCATAGTTGTATTATTTTACGGTTTGACCCATTAAATTATATTTCTGACCATTGCGCAGGATATACACCTTTCCTTCGCGCACGTATTTAGTATAAGGTGTAGATATAGCAGTTTTCTCTAAGTCTGTAGGTGTTTGTCTGCCAATGACGCAGCGAGCCTTGACTTGTGCCGGAACAGATGGACTTAACTCAAACCACGCACGGAAAGCACGCATCCAATTTTCACCATCGCTGGGAGCAAGGGTATTGTCCTCAACAAGTATATATTGGTTGGTGGTTAGTTGCGGACGACCATAGGTACCTGTCATCGTGGCTAATTGACTTGCGCCTTCAGGATATGCTGTAGGGGTTGTGGCATCGATGGTGACGTCTTCGAACAAGATAGGCACTGTTTCGCTACCCACATTCTCAGACGGCATAAATAGGTAGGGTTTTCCTGCCTCGATAGTGGCTACTTCGTCAAATTGGAGATAAAGGGCATCTTCGCCTTTCATATACGATTCCGTCAGTTGCATGATTTGGCACTCGCCGAAGGATGCTGCTATTTGACTTTCGTCCAAATCAAACGGCAAGCAGAGGGTGTACCAATAGCCGTCAGCGGTAAACTCGCGATTGAGAGTGACGTCACTAACCGCACCATTGCGGAAAGCAAGAGCAGTTGGGTTGTCTCCGGATCCTTCATCCAAAGCCAAAGGTGCGCTGAAGTCCTTCACAAGTGCCACGGATTTAAGGGTGAATGATGATCCGTTGGTTCTAAGTGATAGGCGTATACGATTAACTAATGTCTTACGCTCATCCATGGTCAGTTCAACGTATGTTGCACCTGCATCAAAACCTACAGAGGTGTTTTGACTCTCTCCCTCGTAATCAACGGTAACATTTCCATCTATACTGGTCGGTTCAGCAAACTCTACCAGCACTTTAGTATAAGCACTATAGTCGTTTCCTATCCACCATCCGGCTGCACCCCAGTCTTGATTCATGGTAGCGGTTTTGCCTGCTACTATTGTGCCCCAAGCATTTCCAAAGTCTTCCCAATTCATCTCTTGTAGATAGGCGGCTTTGGCTGCTTCGTATTCGGCTTCGGAACCGACCATCACTTGTTTAATCGTGATGCTGCCGCCATTGGTGGTGTTTTGCAGCATAATCTTATTAGTGGCTTGCTTTTGAGCATCATTCAGTTCAAAACCCACAAATGGAGTACCTGTGCTTATCACTTTCTCTGTAGTGGAGTTGTCACCATATTGCAAGGACATCTTGATACTGCCATTCACTTCTACGAGCAACCACATATAACCGTATGCGCTGAGATCCTGACCGAGCCACGTGTCACAACCTTTCCACGACTTATCGTCACTCCACGTAATCGTGTTGCCATCTACATCCAGACCGTCGTTGTAGGCCTTGAAATAGCCAAGGTTAGTAACGCCTTCGCGGTTGGTAGGAAACTCAACCTCTGCCTTCATCAGGTAGGCCGAAGCGAAAGTGTAGGTGCTACCTGCTTCTCCGCCTTGAACGTAGATTTGGCTGATATTGCTCTTGAGTGTCTCATCCAAAGCCACCTCAACAGTGGTAGTGCCATTATAAAAGTCTTTTTGGCTTTTAGTTTCGCTGCCATTATACGTAACGGTCAAGTTACCACCTGCAGCAGTAGCCGAAGCAAAGTTCACTACCACGCTCTTATAGTCGCTCTTGTCGCCAACCGACCACCAGGAACCAGTTCCGTAGTTTTCGGTCATTGTCAGCACCATATTCTCGAAAGTAGCACCATACCATGCGCTGAAATATTGGAAGTCAAGGGCGGTACGGAAGTCATCCCATGCAGCATTGAGCTGTGCCGCTGTTCCTGCATACACGCCCTGGATAGTCATCCCTGCAGCAACGGCGTCACGATTCTTGAGTTCAATCTTATTGACATTTGTCTTGCGTGTTGGGTCCAGTGCAATAGCGATGAGTTGATCGCTACCGGCATTAATCTCTACATAACTATCAGCACCCTCGCTATAGTTGACACTTACGGCAAAGGCACCGCTACACTCGCTGATTTCCAGCCAAATGTAGTCATAGGCGCTCATGTCGCGTCCAAGCCAAATCTGCGCACCACTCCAAGCCTTATCAGCATCGGTGGTAACCACATTGTCCTTTACTTTGAGTCCATCGCCCCAAGCATAAAAGGGATTTAATGTTAATTCGGAACTTGCAAGGACTGATAGCGTCATCAGTAACCCTGCGAAAAAGAAGGTAATTTTTTTCATGATATACACAATTATGGGTTAATTTTTAAAATTACACCGCAAAATTACAGCATTTTTTTGAGTCCACCAAAAAAACACTACTTTGGTATGAATGTCTGTTAAAATAGTATCAAATTATTGTCTTTGTTTTGCGATATGTTTGGCGAAAAGCATTCGGCGTCATTTGCTTAAGACGCATAAACTGACGGTTGAAGTTGCTGATGTTATTAAATCCACAAGCATAAGCCACTTCACTTATGGTATGGGTTGTATCTACCAGCATGCGCGTGGCATGACCCAAACGAACACTAATCAGATAATCCGATAACCGAACGCCTGTGCGCATACGAAAGAAACGAGAAAAACCAACTTCGGTCATATTGACCAGTTGAGCCAAGTCGCTCAGACGAATTTCTTCTTTATAATGCTGCTGCACATACTCATCCACTTTGCGTACACGACGGGAATCAAATTTATCTACTACTCGCGCAAATGATTTGCTGGAAAGTGTACGCGCATGCGCGTCTTTAGATAAGGTGTGAAGAATACGAATAAAGGACAATATCTGTTCAATGCTATCTTTTTGCTCTACTAATTCGTTGAGTTGCGGTGCAATTTGTTCGGTCATCTCTTTGGAAAAAAGCAAACCATGCTTAGCTTGTTCAAACATCGCTCCTATCGGCATCATTTGGTTCTTTTGCAGCATCGTGTCCGGAATAAAATCAGGTGCAAACTGCAATGTAATCTCCATCATCATAGGATGAACCGAGCCCCCCTCCCAGGTGTGCTCCAAATCGCTCTTGGTAATCAATACCAATTCCCAATCGTCTATTGTTTCTACACTATCCCCCACGATACGAGTCACGCCCTTGCCATCATGAATCAAATTCAGTTCATACATGTCATGGGTATGAATGGGGTAATCACATTCCTGTTTATACCGTTTTACGATATATAAACAGTCTTTATCTGACAATGGAGTAATCTCACGAATGATGTTCTTGTGGGATAAATTCTGAAGAGGTGATAAGTGTTCCATGCTAAGATAGTATTAAAATCGCAGCGAAATTACTACTTTTTTAGCATATTTGCAAATTTATTTCATCAATTATACTTGCAGTATTGATTTTTATCAAAATAATATCATTTTTTTTGCAACCAATACACAAAAAAAAGTGACCCGCAGGCCACTTTTAATTTATACAGGACTCTCTGAGTCCCCCGATGAGATGGAACATCGAAGAGGCATGGTGTTTCCGCTTGACGGAAAAACCGTATCTAGGGAAAAGGATGCGGCAAGCAATTTTTACGAACCTGCTGTCTCGACAACATTCAACTCTACACTCTTCACCTGCCACAATCCTAACCAAATTCCTATCTTACACCAAGCAGATACACCTGCATATCGTCCAAATTTCATAATAATTAGTCTTTTTTATCAAAAAAATCGTTTTTTATTTGCATATTTCAAAAAATAGCAGTACCTTTGCACTCGCTTTTGAGCAAGAATGCTTCATTCCCCTTTTTTTGGGGGTCCCCAGAAGCTCGTGAGAGGTTATGGGGAGAGGAGGAGCACAACTCGCCTGTTGATTAAACGTAGTGGCAATCAACCTTTGCGATGTTGTTGCGACGACGACGGGATGTGGCGCAGTCCGGTAGCGCAACGGTCTGGGGGACCGGAGGTCGCAAGTTCAAATCTTGTCATCCCGACAAAAAGAGAGGTCACTCTCTTTTTTTTGTACTGCACATGGTGTTTCCGCTTAACGGAAAAACCGTATCTAGGGAAAAGGCTTTTCCTTTGCCACTGCAAAGGTACAAAGAATTTTGCATATTTGCAATTTTTTCTATGAAAAAGCACAAAAAAAGTGACCCGAAGGCCACTTTTCTCGCTAAGCGTGAAACGTTTAGTATGCGATGGCGAAGACTACGCGCTTGGCGGAAGGTTTGCCGGTAACCATACACTTGCCGGGTTCCTCTTTATAGCCGGGCAGGGCCTCCAAAGGAATACAACGGATAGTGGCTTTCGTTTCGTTCTTGATTTTCTCTTCCGTCTCAGGCGTACCATCCCAGTGGCAAAGCAGGAATCCACCTTTTTGAATCTCGGTCTTGAACTGCTCATAACTATCGCATTCACGGATATTAGCCGTGCGGTAATCCATAGCCTTATTATAGCAGTTAGTCTGAATCTCTTCCAGCAGGTTCTTGATGACCTCTTCGATATGGTCGATGGAGACAGTCTCTTTGGTTAATGTATCGCGGCGAGCCACTTCGATAGTGCCATTTTCGAGGTCTCTGCCACCCATAGCTAAGCGAACAGGAACGCCCTTTAATTCGTAGTCGGCGAACTTATATCCGGGAGTCATATTGTCCGCCGTATCTACCTTGACGCGGATACCCATTTTCTTGAGGTTATCAGCAATGGGGTTGATTTTCTCCAGTAGTTTATTCAGGTCCTCTTCTTTCTTGAAGATAGGCACAATAACCACTTGGATAGGAGCCAAACGTGGCGGCAAAACAAGTCCGTTATCGTCGCTATGGGTCATGATGAGTGCACCCATCAGTCGCGTAGAAACACCCCAGGACGTAGCCCATACATATTCGTACTTATTCTCCTTGCTGAGGAACTGCACTTCAAAACTCTTGGCGAAGTTCTGACCGAGGAAGTGACTGGTGCCTGCTTGTAGTGCCTTACCATCCTGCATCATAGCCTCGATGCAGTAGGTATTGAGGGCTCCTGCAAAACGCTCATTAGGCGACTTTACACCCTTGATAACAGGAATAGCCATCACGTTTTCGGCAAAGTCGGCATATACATCCAGCATCTTACGTGCATAATCCTCCGCTTCCTCCTTGGTAGCATGAGCCGTATGACCTTCTTGCCACAAGAACTCAGCGGTACGCAGGAACAGACGTGTACGCATCTCCCAACGCATCACGTTGCACCATTGGTTACAAAGGATAGGCAGGTCGCGATAGGACGAAATCCAGTTCTTATACGTATTCCAAATAATCGTCTCGGATGTGGGACGAATCACGAGTTCCTCTTCCAGTTTAGCATTTGGATCCACTACGACTCCCTTGCCGTTAGGGTCATTCATCAGGCGGTGGTGAGTAACCACAGCGCACTCCTTAGCAAAGCCTTCTACATGCTCTGCTTCACGACTCAAAAAGGACTTAGGAATCAACAAGGGGAAGTAAGCATTCTTAACACCCTGTTCCTTAAAACGACGATCCAACTCACTTTGGATGGTTTCCCAAATAGCATAGCCGTAGGGTTTGATGACCATACATCCACGTACTGCACTCTGTTCAGCCAAATCAGCCTTCACTACTAACTCGTTATACCACTTGGAGTAATCTTCTGCTCGAGAAGTTAATTTTTGAAAATTAGCCATTGTATATTTTATCTTTTATCTATTATCTTTCACTTTCATTCCGCTTTTGCCTCACTCTGTTCCGCAGCAATTGCCTTGTCATAGCACGCGCGGCAGAGAGGTTCATACGAATCGGTTTCGCCTAATAGCACGCGTTTATCGCTGGCAACCAGACGATGGCTGCAATACGCTAAATCGCCGCAGCGCACACAGATAGCATGCGTCTTATACACATCTTCGGCTATCGCCATGAGAGCCGGCATAGGACCAAAAGGCAGACCTTTATAATCCAAATCCAATCCAGCGCATATCACGCGAATGCCTCGGCGAGCCAGTTGCTGACATACATCCACGATGCCCATATCAAAGAACTGCGCTTCATCAATACCCACTACGTCGATATTATCCGCTAACAGCAGGATATTTTGGCTGCTATCCACCGAAGTAGATTGAATCACATTGTGGTCATGGCTCACCACATCTTCCTCCGAATAACGGACATCAATGGCAGGCTTAAAAATCTCTACGTTTTGCTTGGCAAACTTGGCACGTTTCATACGACGAATCAACTCTTCGGTCTTGCCCGAAAACATTGATCCACATACCACTTCTATACTACCGTGTCTTCTTACCGGTCCTCGTGTTTCTCTTTCGTTGAACATAATTGAATGTCTTGTACCATCATTTCGATGGAGGTTATATTATTAAATGTATTTTCTGATAATTCGTAACAAATATCTACCGGGTTACCATTCTGGATATAGGCAGCCAAGTCTCCCCTTCCGAAGGCTATTCCGGCAATGGCTGCGGTGCGGTCGGTGACATCCAATTTCAGATGCTCCCCTGTTTTACCAACAGCTTTGGTGTAACGGTTATTGATTAGGTTTCTGGTCACAAAGATAGGCCGAGGGTTATCCGGTCCAAATGGTTCTAAATGACGCAGTATATTAAAGAACTTTTTATCTATATCCGCCAGTTGAATCTCTTGCTCCACATGGATAGTGGGCGTTTGTTGGTCAGGGCGTATATGTTCGCGCACGTACGCCTCGAAGCGTTGTTTGAAGGCAGGCAAATCGGACAGATGCATACTTAGTCCGGCAGCGAACTGATGCCCACCAAAGTTAGTAAGCAGGTCTCGGCATGAGTCAATGGCTGAGTATAAATCAAATCCACCTACGGAGCGAGCCGAGCCGGTGATGATATCTCCTTCGCCGGACGTCAAAACGATGGTAGGCCGGTAGTAGGTTTCGGTCAATCGGGATGCCGATATACCAATCACGCCCTTATGCCATCCTTCGCCATAGACGACGGTAGTGTATTTATGCTCATTATCCGGGTCTTGGCTAAGTTGCTCTAATGCTTGCCGCGTCGTATCTTCATCGTAACTGCGACGCTCTATATTAAACGAGTTAATATCTTCCGCCTGCTGCCGTGCAAAATCCTCATCCTCTGTGATGAGCAGTTTAACGGCCTCCGCTCCGCTGCGCATACGGCCACTGGCATTGATGCGCGGACCAATCTTGAAAATCAGGTCGCTAATGGTAATTTTGCCCTTCTCTATTCCTGCCACATCCATAATAGCCTGTATGCCAATAGATGGGGCACTGTTCATTTGTTTGAGACCAAAGTAGGCCAAAACCCTATTCTCCCCTGTCATCGAAACGATATCCGAGGCGATGGACATGGATAATAGAGGCAATAGATGCGCTAATTTTTGTTCGGTTATGCCATGTGTAATCGCATAGCCTTGCGCCAATTTGAATCCCACACCGCAGCCACTCAAGTCCTTGAAGGGATATTCGCAGTCCTTGCGTTTCATATTCAGAACTGCCACACATTGCGGCAATTGGTCTCCGGGAGTATGGTGGTCACAAACAATCAGGTCAATGCCTTTTTGCGCAGCATATTCGGCCTTATCCACCGCCTTGATGCCGCAGTCTAATGCCACGATTAACGTGCATCCGTTTTGTTGTGCCACATCGATGCCCTTGAATGAGATACCATAGCCTTCGGTATAACGATCCGGGATATAGAACTCCACTTCGGGCGTGAGCATCTTGAGGAACGAATACATGAGTGCGACCGCCGTAGTTCCATCCACATCGTAATCACCATACACCATGATTCGTTCACGTTTACGAATAGCCTTCTCTAATCGGTTGATGGCCTTATCCATATCCTTCATCAGCATTGGATTATGCAGGTCCCCCAATGATGGACGGATGTACTGCCGCGCCTGGTCCGCAGTCATTATGCCGCGATGCACCAGCATACAGGTAGCCGCCTTAGAGATAGACAGTTCCTGCGCCAGCGTACGGGTAGCCATCTGCTGGTCCTTTGTAGGTTGCCATATTTGCCAATTATAAGTCATCTGTTGATTGCAAAACTATCGGCATCCTGCCATAGCGGCAGAACAGAGCGATAATGGTGTAGTTGGTCAATATCAAATTCAGCAATACGCGTGCCGGACTCATTGGATTTGAAATGCACCAATGGATGGAGGTGCGTATCGTATGCTGCCGAATGTCCATTATAATGCAAGCCCATTCCGTCATCCCCTACCGGATTAGCAGCCGCTATGTAACATTGGTTCTCAGTAGCACGAGCCTGCACCAAAGCATCCCAATACTGAATGCGAATCTGAGGCCAGTTAGCACTCACGAGCAGGATATCATACATCTGTTCGGCACGATTGCGCAGCCAAACAGGGAAACGCAAATCATAGCACAAGGCCAATCGCAGCGCCACACCTTTATAGAAGAACACGCTGTTGTTCTGTCCGGCTATAAAGAATCGGTCTTCGCCACTATGGGCATACAGGTGCGCTTTATCCACAAAAGTAGGGGCCTCATTGGGACGTAAGAAAAAGCCACGATTGTACAGATTCCCGTTTTCAGTGCAGATAAACGAGCCACACAATGCCACGCCGGTCTGATTAGCAATTAGCTGCAGCGTTTGCATAGTAGGTCCATCTATCGGTTCAGCTAATTCCGGACGATTGGTGCAAAAGCCGGTTGTGAACATCTCGGGCAGTAGTGCCACATCGGCCTTACCTGCCAAACGTTGGATACGCTTAACTGACAAGGCGATGTTTTTCGCCTTGTCAGCCCAGTAAATGGGATATTGCAGTATTGCTACTTTGAATATCACTTTTTCTTAGTAGTAGCCGTTGCCGGAGTAGCAATGCTATCACGCATCTTGGTATCGGCTTGGATATTCTCCATCCGATAATAGTCCATAATTCCTAAGTTACCTTTCTTGAATGCCTCAGCCATAGCTTGTGGCACGAGAGCCTCAGCCTCAATCACTTTAGCACGAGCTTCTTGCGCCTTAGCTTTCATCTCTTGCTCACTAGCAATAGCCATTGCACGACGTTCCTCAGCCTTGGCCTGAGCGATGTTCTTATCGGCATCAGCCTGATCCATTTGCAGTTGTGCACCGATGTTCTTACCCACATCAATGTCAGCAATATCAATACTGAGAATCTCAAAAGCCGTACCGGCATCCAGACCCTTAGACAACACTAATTTAGATATGCTATCGGGGTTTTCCAAAACACTCTTGTGGCTTTCGGCTGAACCAATCGAACTAACGATACCTTCGCCTACACGAGCGAGGATAGTGTCCTCTCCTGCACCACCGACTAACTGACGAATATTGGCGCGAACGGTAACACGAGCCTTAGCAATTAACTGAATACCATCTTTAGCAACAGCAGCTACAGGAGGCGTATCAATCACTTTAGGATTAACCGACATTTGTACTGCTTCAAATACATCACGACCTGCCAAATCAATGGCAGTAGCCATTTGGAAAGAGAGTTGGATATTGGCCTTATTGGCACTCACCAATGCATGTACTACGCGCTCGATATGACCACCGGCCAAGTAGTGCGCCTCCAAGCCATCACGCTTAACATCCTGCAGACCGGCCTTATGCGCCTCAATCATGCAATTGACAATCTTTGTTGGTGGCACTTTACGAATACGCATCAGGAATAGTTGTATCAAGGAGATACGAACACCACTAACTTGGGCATTGACCCACAGCATGAATGGTACATAATAGAAGAAAATAATAACAAGAATAGAAATTACCACTATTCCGAAAACTTGAAATACTTCTGGCATACTCTAAAAATTTTAAGGGTTAATACTTGGGTTATTATTTATTGTTTGTTATTTATGATTTATTATTTAGTATTCTGCTCATCCATCTTCTTGGCTGCGGCTTCGAGGTTCTCGATTTTCTTACCGGGAGCAGCCAAGTCCACCTTACTATCGATGGTGGTATCCAATGCCATTTTCTCCAAGGCATGCGACTTGAGGAAACCATAAATAGCTAAGGCAGCAAGGAGCACACATGCACCTAATGTAATATGTCCAGCTACCGCACCTATTTTAACATAGGCCACTACAACTGCTCCAACCAATGAAGCAAATCCAGACAGACCGGCGATACCAAAACCCGGTAATAGAAACATCTCCATAAGGAGCAAAACAACGCCTACAATGGCTAGTAAAATAACAAAAATTACGTTCATCATAATGCTTGATTTTTTTTTCAGACTGCAAAAATACAAAATATTTTTGATATATACAAATAAAAAAATAAATTTGCAAGATAAAAAAAAAAATTGTACTTTTGCACCCCGAAACGATAAAAAGTCTGAAAACGACACCTTAATTATATAATATGAGTCAAAATTTAGTTATAGTAGAGTCACCCACGAAAGCAAAAACGATTGAGAAGTTTTTAGGAAAAAACTACACTGTACTCTCCTCGCAAGGACATATTCGCGACATTGAAGGTATTGGTAAGAACAGTATCGGTATTGATTTTGAAGACCAATATCGTCCCAATTATGTTATCGATGCCCAAAAGCATCAGTTGCTTAATACCCTACGTCAAGAAGTGAAGAAAGCCGACACGGTATGGCTGGCAAGTGATGAAGACCGCGAAGGAGAAGCAATTGCCTGGCATTTACAAGAAGTATTAGGTTTGCCTAAAGAGCAATCTCATCGTATTGTTTTTCATGAGATCACTCCTACTGCCATTCAGGAAGCCTTACTTCATCCCCGTCAGATAGACTATAACCTTGTGAATGCTCAGCAAGCACGCCGAGTAATTGACCGCATTGTAGGTTTTGAATTATCTCCCGTTCTATGGCGCAAGGTAGCTACCGGACTTAGTGCAGGGCGAGTACAATCGGTGGCAGTTAGACTGATTGTAGAGCGCGAGCGCGAGATAGAGGGGTTTAAGGAACAACAACAATACCGCATAACAGCTGAATTCATCGGAAAAAACAAGGATGGTCAAGATGTGGTTATTCAAACCGAATTGAACCATCGTTTTGCCACTCAGCAGCAGGCTAAGGAGTTTTTAGACACCTGCAGTCAAACACAGTTCTCCATTTCCCAAATTCAGACCAAACCGGCTAAACGCCAACCGGCTCCACCATTTACCACATCGTCCCTGCAACAAGAGGCTGCGCGTAAACTTAAGTTCCCCGTCAGCAAGACGATGCGTTTAGCACAATCGTTGTATGAAGCCGGTTTTATCACCTATATGCGTACCGACTCCGTCAATCTGAGTTCATTAGCCATCGGTACATGCAAGAAGGAAATTATCGATGAATACGGAGAAAAATACTCGCGTACAAGACAATACAAGACGGTGAGCAAGGGTGCTCAGGAAGCGCATGAGGCTATTCGTCCCACTTATATGAATCAACATCAAGCAGGACACACTACGGATGAAAAACGATTGTATGAGTTGATTTGGAAGCGCACTTTAGCATCCCAGATGGCTGATGCCGAAACCGAGACTACTCGCGTTGAGATTACTTCGCCGGATACCGACTATGCTTTCGTAGCAATCGGTGAGGTTATTTTGTTTGATGGTTTTATGCGTGTTTACATCCAATCTACCGATGATGAAAATGCCGAATCCACTACTGTTTTGCCGCATTTAAACAAGGGTATGAAGCTTGATTGCAATGAGTACTTAGCGACGGAGCAATACACCAAGGCTCCTTTCCGTTATACAGAGGCTGCGTTGGTGAAGAGAATGGAAGAATTAGGTATTGGCCGTCCTTCCACCTACGCCACTATTATTGACACCATTCAGTCGCGCAAGTATGTTATGAAGGGATCTATTCCTGGCGAAAAACGCACTATTTCTATCTTACAAATGCGCAATGGCAAGTTAGCCATCAAGCAGCGTATGGAGTTATATGGTCATGACACGCAAAAACTTATTCCTACCGACTTAGGCCGATTAACAAACGACTTTTTGGTGCAACAGTTCCCGGATATTCTCAGTTTTGACTTCACGGCTAACGAAGAGGCCAGTTTTGATAAAGTAGCAGCCGGCAAAGCCGATTGGGTCAAGACAGTAGATACGTTCTATCAGAAATTCCATCCGGCTATTCAACATATTCCTTCCGGCAAGATGGCAAGTCGCACGTTAGGTATTGACCCCGTTAGCGGTGCTCCTGTTTTGGCCAAGATTAGCAAAGTTGGCCCCTGCGTGCAATTAGGCATAGCCGACAATGGTAAACCTCGTTTTGCCAGTCTGCAACCGGGGCAATCAATCTACACCATCACGCTGGAGCAGGCATTGAAGTTATTCAAGGAAACAAAGAATAAAGTGCTCTTCTTATTGGGAGGTAAGGAGGTTATTTATGGTAATGGTAAGTATGGTCCATATATCAAGTATGGTGAGCAGTACCTTTCTATTCCCAAGACGACCGCCGTTAGTGACCTCACTCCTACTGTGGTGCAAGCCATGCTAAGTGAGAAAGCCGATCAGGCTCTGCCTATTCGTCAGATTGGTGATTTTCAGATTATGCGTGGTAGATATGGTTTGTATCTTAAAACTCATCAAGGCAATTATAAATTATCCAAGAACTGCAAAATAGACGAATTGTCTATTGAGGCATGTCAAGCAATCATTGATAATTACAAAGCTCCTAAGAAATATGCTCGTAAACATTCTTAAATCAAAAATTCATCGGGTGGTGGTTACCGAAGCCAATTTGGATTATGTAGGTTCCATTACGATTGATGAAGAATGGATGGAAAAAAGTGGGATTCTATCCGGAGAACGCGTTCAGGTGGTAGATATCACCAATGGTGCACGATTAGAGACGTATGTCATTCCCGGCAAGCGTGGCAGTAAATGCATTTGTATGAACGGTGCAGCTGCTCATTTGATGCATGTAGGTGACACGGTTATCGTGATGGCTTACGCCTGGATGACACCTGATGAACAAAAGACTTTTCAACCAAAGATTATCTTCCCTAACAAGTGATGTTTTTTGACCTCTTACATACCGATTTACATAGTGCGGCGCGCGCGGGCGTGGTGCATACGGATCATGGCGATATTCTAACGCCTATCTTTATGCCGGTCGGTACAGTAGGTACGGTAAAGGGGGTGCATAAACGCGACTTGACAGACGATATACATGCACAAATCATCTTGGGTAACACTTATCATCTTTACTTGCGTCCCGGCACTCAGATTCTGCATCAGGCAGGAGGATTGCATCGTTTTGAAGGATGGGATAAGCCGATACTGACCGATTCCGGTGGATACCAGGTTTTTTCATTGACCGATATCCGTAAGATGACCGAAGAGGGAGTGCAGTTCTCATCCCATATTGATGGTCGTAAACTGATGTTCACGCCGGAGAGTGTGATGGATATTGAGCGCGAGATTGGTGCAGACATCATGATGGCTTTTGACGAATGTTGTCCGGGAACGGCAGATAAGCAGTATGCCTTAGACAGCATGAATCGCACGCATCGATGGTTAGATCGTTGCATCAAAAGGTTCGATGAAACCGAAGATATTTACGGATATAAGCAGCATCTTTTTCCTATTGTGCAAGGATGTGTTTATCCAGACTTACGTCAAGAGGCGGCTAAGCGTTTACGGGACTTAGATCGGGATGGTTATGCCATTGGAGGATTAGCAGTTGGGGAACCGGCAGAGAAGATGTACGAGATGATTGAGGTGGTAAATGATATACTGCCGGAGAATAAACCTCGCTATCTGATGGGAGTTGGTACACCTTGGAATATACTGGAAGGCATTGAGCGAGGAGTGGATATGTTTGACTGCGTGATGCCTACTCGCAATGGACGTAATGGAATGATTTTCACCCAACAAGGAGTAATGAATATGCGCAATAAGAAATGGGAGGATGACTTCACTGAATTGGATCCGACCGGCACGAGTTATGTGGACCACCAGTACACTCGCGCGTATGTGCGCCACCTTATTCATGCGGAAGAGATGTTAGGATTGGAGATACTGAGTATACATAACTTAGCCTTCTACCTATGGTTGGTAGGCGAGGCTCGCAAGCATATTCTTGAAGGAGACTTCAAATCTTGGAAAGACGGCATCATGCCGACCTTAATGACACGACTATGAGTAAGCAATGGGATTGGCATATTATTAAGCGGCTAGACTGGTATATTATCAGCAAGTTTTTAGGCACGTTCTTTTTCTCGATTATTCTGATTTTAGGCATTGGAATTGTCTTTGATTTAACCGAGAAAATGGACGATTTCTATGAGTATCAATTATCCGCCAAGGATATTATCTTTGGGTACTATATCTACTTCATTCCATACTATATGAATATGTTCAGTCCGTTGTTCATATTTATATCCGTTATTTTCTTTACATCTAAATTGGCCGGCAATAGTGAAATCATCGCCATGATGGCAACCGGCATGAGTTTTCGTCGATTGATGTGGCCATATCTTTTTTCGGCTATTGTGCTTTTCTTGATGCTTTTCTTCTTGGCCGGCTATATCATACCTCCTGCATCGGGCAAGTTATTGCATTTTGAGGATCAGTATATATCGCATTTCACCAACGATAATGCCCGCAATATCCAAATGGAGGTTGAGCCGGGAACAATTCTGTATATGGAGACTTTCCGTCTTAATTACAATATGGGTTATCGTGTATCGTTGGAGCACTTTGAAGGCAAAACCTTACAGATGCGTATTACTGCCGACCGCATTGGATATGATTCGGCGTATAATTGGCACTTGGAAAACTACACGCGCCGAGAGTTCAATGGTTTATACGAAACCCTCACACGTGGAGCACGATTGGATACGATTATCCCGATGCAACCTGAGGAATTATTCATTACCGCTGAACAAGCACAGGAGATGACCAATCCGGAGTTGAAGGCCTATATGGATCGTCAACGCCAACGCGGCACCGGCAATCTACAAGCATTCGAAGACGAATGGCATAAGCGTTTTTCTGCACCTATTGGTGCCTTTATCATGACCCTATTAGGTGTTACGATGAGTTGTAAGAAAGTGCGCGGAGGAATGGGCAAGAACTTAGGCATTGGAATTACCTTGTCGGCCTTGTATATCTTGTTTACGACAGTTAGTACGACGTTCTCGGTGAGTGGAGCCATGTCTCCTTTTATGGCAGCATGGTTACCTAACTTTATCTTCTTAGCAATAGGGACGTACCTGTATTTCCAAGTGCGAAAGTAATTATTTGATTGTGATTTTTTCTATTTCTGCCCATAGAACGGGTAGAACGGTATTAAGTAGCCAAATGATGCTGACTGCTATAGTGATGGCGACCACATTGGTAGTGAATTGACCAAATATCATTGCTGCCCAGCCTCCTTTGATAGCCACATCGGCAGCCGGTAATCCCGGCATGAAACTAATTACTACATAATAGAGGGCGATGCTGCTGATGGCCTGCCACGGACTAAGGTAGATACCAACAAAGGTGAGTACCCCCCATAATTGTAGTCCCCAGATAACATAACGAATGATGGTCCATACCAAGACCCAACCCCATTTATGCCAATCTTTGAGCCAGTGTTTGAATTGGTCTTTCCACGATGAATCGGGCGATAATTCGTGCTGGTCTGAGGATAATGAGCCTTCGGCTAATCGAGCCGGCACATCTCCTACGCGGTAAGGTGTAATAAATCCTGCTAACATTCCTGCCATAACCTGCCGCCAACTATCGATGAATGCGATGTTTTTCCAACCTTTTAGCACCCATTGCCAACGGCGTGTTTCGGCTAATAGCTGAGCAGGAACAAGGAGGATAGCAGATAGGATGCCTACCCATTGATAGGCATTGGCATCTTGTAAGGAAAGACTGATTTGGTCGTAATGGTCATACGTGGCTAATTGATAAATCAAGTACCCCATAGCGGCGAGCGAAATCAGCCAACTTAAATACCGCAGATATGTCTTCCAAGATGATTGCATAATGCCAATAATGATGCAAAGGTATATTTTTTTTATGAGATACGCAAATTTATTTGGAAATATCAAAAAAAAATTGTACTTTTGCACCGCAAAACTGCAAAAATCAATTAATAGATAACGATATGAACGTACATTTTCAAGTAAACTATCGTACCGAATTTGGTCAACAATTATGTATTATCCAATTCGGCAGTAAGCCCATTTATACGGAGTTGGCTCCGTTATGGATGAGTTGTCAAGGTCAAGATTGCTGGGTAGCAGATATTGAGCTGCAAGGTGGCAATTTTGAGTACAAGTATGCCATCCGTTTAGACAATGGTGGTTATATCTACGAAGCCGGTATGCCTCGTACGATTGCGCTGCGTGAGGCAGATAAGAACGTGACTGTCCATGATTTCTGGCAGGCTATTGATTATGAGAAAGCTTTCTACACGACTGCTTTTCTGAAGTCTCTTTTCCGTCGTCATCCTGCAGACAAAGCATTAAAAAACGCTGTCTCCACCGCCAAATCGAATGTGCGATTCAGTATTGACTTGCCGCAGATTCTGCCTTGCCAGGGAGTAGCTGTGATGGGTAATATTCCTGAGTTGGGCAATTGGGACAAGGATAAGAAAGTGATGATGGACGATAAGGACTTCCCCATTTGGCGTGCCAATATCAACGTTAAGGCCAATGAGATTTTTGAGTACAAGTACGTGGTATATGACAAGACGACCAATGAGATTGTAGATATGGAATGGGGCGAGAACCGTCATGTATGGGGAGTGCAGAAGGGTGTAGTGGTGCTGCAGAATGACCGCAATTTCCGTCGTACTCTGCCTCGCTGGAAAGGTGCCGGCGTTGCCATTCCAGTCTTTAGTCTTCGTACAGACGAGGGCTTTGGTATTGGTGAGTTCCAGGACCTGAAGAAAATGGCAGAATGGGCTTCGATGATAGGAATGAAGATGATTCAGACCCTGCCTATTAACGATACAACGCTCACGCATACCATTCGCGATAGTTATCCATATAGTCCGGTGAGTGTGTTTGCGCTGCATCCAATTTACATTAATATTGAGAAGATGGGCAAGTTGACTCCTGCTCAACAGAAGAAATACAATGCCACTAAGAAAGAGTTTAACGCCAAGACGATTGCGGATTACCAAGTCGTTTATGACGAGAAGATGAAATACTTCAAGGCATTGTATAAGACCGATAAAACAGCCCTTTTTGCCACGGCAGAATATAAGACTTTCTTCCAGAAGAACAAGAGTTGGTTGGAACCTTACGCAGCCTTTATGAGCAAGCGTGATAAGGAGCCGAAGGATTTCTATTGCTACCTGCAATTCCATGCAGATAAACAATTGAGTGACGCTGTAGCATACGCTCATAGCATAGGTGTAGCCATGAAGGGCGATATACCTATTGGTATCAATCCGGATAGCGTAGATGCATACGAAAATCCTGAGCTCTTTAACCTGAATGCCAGTGCCGGTGCTCCCCCTGATGATTTTGATGCACGCGGTCAGAACTGGGGTTTCCCAACGTATAACTGGCATGTAATGGCTCAAGATAACTATGCATGGTGGCAACGTCGATTCGGTAAGATGGCGGACTACTTTGATGCCTATCGTATTGACCATATATTAGGCATGTTCCGTATTTGGCAAATGCGCAAGAGTGATGTATGGGGCTTATGCGGACATTTCTGCCCGGCTCTGCCATATAGCATGCAAGATTTGTGGAATATGGGGGTTAAGTTGGATGAAGATCGTATGACCAAGCCGTATATCCGCAGCAATTTCTTGGGTGATGTCTTTGGTTTTGATACCGACTATGCCAAGGAGAAATTCCTGCTGACTAACGATGGTTATGTATATTATTTCCGTCCGGAATTTGACACCCAGGTTAAGGTGCAGCAGTACTTTGAAGAAGGTGAAGGTAAGGAGTTACCGGAAGGTCAACGCACTAATTTGATGAATGGTCTTATCTATCTGCATTGTGAAGTGCTGTTTGTTCGTGACCAACAGAATGAGGCCTTGGTTCATCCGCGTATCAGCATCTATCAGAGCCACAGTTTTAATGAGTTGTACCAAGACCAGAAGAATGTGATTATGGGTATTTATAATGACTATTTCTTCCGTCGTCATACAGAGTTTTGGCGTGGTAGTGCAATGAGTAAGATTCCTACATTGATTAACTCGACGGGTATGTTATGCTGCGGTGAGGATTTGGGTATGGTGCCAGAGTGCGTTCCACAGGTGATGCATGAATTACAGATTCTGAGTTTAGAGATTCAACGTATGCCGAAGGATCCGACGATTAAGTTTGCTCATCCGGCAGATGCACCTTATCTAAGCGTATGCACAACAGGCACGCACGATACGAATCCTTTACGTGCTTGGTGGGAAGAGGACCGTGAGACCACGCAACGTTTCTATAACGAGCAGATGGGCTGGTGGGGTGAAGCACCTCAAGAGATGACTCCGGAGATTGCTGAGTTTGTAGTTAATCAACACATGTTCAGTCCGGCTATGTGGGTCATTCTGCCTCTGCAAGACTGGTTGGCCGTGGATGGTAATGTACGTATCAAGGATGCTCATGCCGATCGTATCAACCTGCCAAGCAATCCTCGTCACTTCTGGAACTACCGCATGCACTTGAGCATTGAGGAATTGATGAAGAAAGAAGCGTTAAACGAAAAGATAAAGAAACTCACGAGTGTGAGATAACGCAAAAAAGGAGCAGTTGAGTGCTCCTTTTTTGTTATCAAATTATTCCTATACTATTCAAACCTATTAGTAAAATCAGTATCGGGAAGCACCAACGGATGAGGAAATAATACCCTCGTATTGCCCAAGGTTTGATGCCATAATGCGGTTTCATTTCCTCTATCATCACTTGCTTATCCACAAACCAGCCGAAGAAAATCACCGTACTCAGAGCCACCAATGGTAGCATAAAACTGGACGTCAGCACATCCAATCCATCAAACAGTGTTTTTCCCTTCCATACTAGCCAATCGACCTCGCCGGTCATTGAGAACGTGCAAAAAACGCTGATTGCCAAACAAACCACTGCCACATACACCAATGCTTGATGACGCGTTAAGGCTGGACGTTCACGATTGGCGGTTACATCCATCAATGAGGCAGTCAGCACTTCAAATAGGCTCACAATCGAGGTGATAGCTGCTATACATAGTAATGCAAAGAACAGCAACGCCATCACTTGTCCACCGGGCATTTGTTCAAACACCACCGGTAACACAGAGAACACCAGTTTAGGACCTTGCTCCGGACTTACTCCATATACGAACCCTGCCGGCATGATAACGCACGCAGCCATGATAGCCACAAGTGTATCCACCGCCACGATGCCACATGCCGTTGCCACTACATTCTGTTTCTTAGGGATATACGAACCATAGGTAATCAGTGCCCCCATACCTATGCTCAGCGAATAGAAACATTGCCCCAAGGCAGATAGGATGACATCAAAACTTATCTTACTTGCATCAAAACTGAATAGAAAAGCGAGCCCTTCTTTAACTCCGGGCAATAGCATGACGCGCACCATCAGTATAATGATAATAAGTAATAAGATTGGCATAAAAATCTTGCCGAGTCGTTCAATACCTTTGGTCACACCTAACCATACTACGGCTACCGAACATAACACGGCAAATGCGTTGCATAACACATCTGTCCAACCGCCAAGCGTGGGTAATGGTCCCACTAAGGAGATCAGCAGGTATTTGACACACCAGCCTGTTATCACCAGGTACACGCCCGTTATGAGGGTCACTGTCAGACAAGTCAGAATAGGAATACCATTCCAGCGATTATTGCCAATCAGCACTTGATAGGCACCTCTTACGGATTGTCCGCTGCGTTTACCAATCACCATTTCGGTAATCATCAGCGGCAGACCAAATAGCAGCACACAAGCGATATAGACCACAAGGAAGGCTGCTCCACCATTCTGCCCCAACATATATGGGAACTTCCATATATTACCTAATCCAACGGCTCCTGCCGCCGTAGCCATGATGACTCCAAACCTACTTGTAAATTGTTCTTTCTGCATTTTCGCTGCAAAATTACAACTTTTTTTGCACTTATGCAAATAAAAATGCACCATTCGGTAAAAACATCGAGAAAAGACATGAAAAAACTAGACAATCTAAAGAATAAAAAGTAGCAGCATAGGTTACGGATAGTCCTCGCAGGGTTGCCGAATAGTCTATATAGCACAAGTAGCCAATACAAATAAGGCAAATAGAAAATGCGAGGCAGAGAACGAATTGTTTTCTGCCCCGCAAAAGATTAATAAGAGGAAAGTTGCCCCTTGTATAATTGTTCTATCGGGAAATACAAATCTCTATTCTTCCCCCATGCGACATTCCCCATATCATCCAGGTAAAACTTGCGAAATTTGGCTTCATCCAAAAAACGATTATACTGAGGGTGAGGATGTTGCCTAACCCATTCGCCAATGTTTACCACCGAAATATGCTTATCGCTAAACACCAACTTAACTGCCAAGTTTCCGGCATAAGTTGCATCTAATATGTGCAAATTTCTTTTCACAGTTTTTTTGTTATAGTAGTGCAAACGACTCTCTTTTTCTTAATGAAATAATTAACCCATTTATCAACGATATTATCAGCATACTCACGAACGAACTTTTCTGCTACAGCCTGATCTTTTGAAGACAATGGAGGTACGCCTTTTTTCTCACGTATTTGTATGTTGGATATTTTCCCATTTTCAATCAATATCTCAAAAATAGATTCATGCTGATTGTGCTGTACATGGACATGAATGGGGTTATGTTCGTTGGAATGAAACAGAAACACAAAACCGAAATAGCGATAGATGTCTGGCATACTTTCTTTGTTTTTGCATTTGCGATGCAAAATTACATTTTTTTTTTGACATACGCAAATAATAATTAGACTTTTTGCGCGAAATCGCGATTTTTTTTAGGGCAATAGGTGCTTACTTTTTGTTTTTTGCGCCTGAATCTTCTTAATAATAGTAAACTTTTTAAGTTGCCCGTGGTTAAACGGTGGGTAGTCGCAGGGGATTATAAACACCCGACAAACACCCGACGTACAAAGCACTTATCACTACCCGATGATGCAAGAAAGATGAGAGAAAGGTCAGAGAAGGAAGCGAGGCAGAAACGAATTGTTTTCTGCCTCGCAAGAGAATAATAACTAAGATTAGACGAGTTAATGATCGTCTTCTTCTATATATGATTATTCTTTTCTTTTATTAAAAGCAATTGCCAACACTATTGCCACTGCGGGGATTAGCAATCCACAAGTTACAAGACACAGCATGCCTCCCCCAGGAAAATGTAACGATTTGAATACCACCGTCACAATGGCAACGATTAAAGAAAGACCAACAAACCATTTGGTGCACTTGCAACCGGGTTGTTTTAAACGATAAATCATGCCTAAAAGAGCAGCAATCACTCCCATTATGCCACCAACAAGTAGCATATAGCCACCTCCCGGCCAATGTAAGAGTCTAAATACGATACCCTCAGACAACAAGATGGCAGCAATAGGTGCCATAATAGCTAAACTTTTTTTCATAAAAGTAGATTTTTAGATTAAGATAGATTCTATTTATTCCATTTCTTCGCTTCACCAGCAGAATCTAATAACTGATTCGGCAAAACTTATGTTGTGATAACTTTTTGGACTGAGTTATCTTGCCACTATGTTAATTTGACTACAAAAGTATAAAATATTTTGCATTTGTGCAAATAAAAATGCAATTTTTGTACAAATTGTGAAGTTTTGTGGTATATGATGCCATACTAAGCCCCAACGAAAGCCAACGAAAAGCAAGATTTTTGGCAGGTTTAGGCGGGGGTTAGTAGGGGGTTACCTTAGCTGCATGTGGTCGCGTCGTCGGAGCAACAACCTCGCAAAATCTTAATAATAGTAAACTTTTGAGACTATTTCACTCTGGCGCCGGTGGCGGTGTAGAGGTTGCCGTCACGCAGGATATAGAAGATGCCATTATGCATAATCTTATGTACATTGTATGTTGTTGAGGATTCAATATTCAATTCCTCATAATTCGTTGGAGTTGTTCCTTTGCCTTTGGGCATTAATAATAAATGTGTTACTTGATTCGCATTTGCATAAAACACAAAATAGTCATAGCCGGCATTTGCTAAAGACAAATAATGCGTAGTGGATGCATCGGCTGCATACGAAAACGTTACCGTTCCATCATTATTATTTGTGAGGTTTAACACAATCCCTGTTGGTGACATAATAGCAGATTTGGCTGCTGTACAAGTTAGATATTCACCATTATGGCTTTTTAGCAATTTGCCTGTACCTGAATCTTCCAACGTCCACAAATAAGCATCGGTCGTGTTTACTGTGTCTATTTGCGACCGTACAGATGTACCTGCATCAACAGCGATAAGACGATCTTTTCCACTCACTTTATTGGGTGTAAAGAAATAATAATTGCCTGTGCTGCGTTTCGCGACAATATAGTATTCATTTGTTGTAATAGGTGGTTCGGGTGTATCTTCCTCAATTGGCAACAAAGATAAATAAGTAATTTGGTTTTTATTTCCATAAAAGGCAAAGTAGTTATTACCTGTCGTAGCATTTAATGAGAGGTAGCGTTCTGCTGTTCCGTCATAAAAATGAGTTTGCACTTGATTCGCCACAACATCCATTGTTAAATTTCTCCCCGTTGCATCAAGTTTCGCGGTATTGTTGCTACTCCAACCTATATATTGCGAGCCATTTTTAAGTTTCCAAGAAGTGCCATTTGCCTCAAGAGTCCAAATGTATTCAGCATCCAAATTCGTAATGTTAACAGCATTTACATCTGTTTTGTTGGTGTTCACAGCAACAAAACGGTCTTTCGTTCCATCCTTCGTGGCTGTCATATAGTACCACGTATTATCGGTTTCTTTATTCCTTGAAGCAACAATGGCGTATTTACCGGGTTTGAGAGAATCTTCTAATTCGGCTATAGTATCTTGTCCGCTTTTGACAATTACATAAATCGGATTAGGGAAATATGTACTTCCTCCAAAATTTATATTACCATTTTTATCTGCATACATGAACCCTAAAATGTATGTGCCAGGAGTTACTGAAATTTTTCCTGAAAATGTTAATGTTCGTGTTTCACCCGACCCAATTCCTACTAAATTCAAATTTATCTCATCAAAATCTTGACCATTTGTTAGGTCAGCATTGTATAAAACTAAAGCCACTTTGCCAACAAAGGAAGATGTTCCAACATTCTTCATTGTGAGATTAATTTGAGCATTGTGTCCAGTAATCAAATCATCATTGGATTCACTATAAATCTTAAAAGATGAAAATGTTTCAATTGGGGCAGAGTGATACACTTTGAATGTTGTTACATTAGGGTAATATTCAGACCCTACAATTTGATAACCAAGGTCTGCGCTTTTATAGAATAAACTTGCATAATAACGCCCTGGAATAAGTCCCGCATTTGCAGAAACACTCGGGTTTAATGTCAGAGTGCTATTTTTGGCAATAGTACAATTGGATTTCAAAACTACTTCAGTGAAATAATTTCCATTTTCATCCAATAAGACAGCAATAAGGTCGCCCGTAAAACTACCATTTCCATAGTTTTTAACTTTAATATTACCACTCAAAGTTCCTCCATAACGAATTGAATCAGAACTTAAAGTCCAATTGGATTCTGCTTGCAAATTGGCCGCATTGGCAGAGGTAGCACGCGGCACCATATTAATTACCGCCCATTGCTTGGCTGTATAGTTATCAGAAGAACCACTACCAATGCCATTTGGACCCGGTATTAAAGCAGTTATTGGATACCATCCATCATAAGATCCACTCCATCCCCAATTAAAATGAAAATAATTTTGCGAATCATATCCATCACATACGAAAGCATGACCAGAATCTTTCTCTCCTGGTCCCTTTCCACAATAAACCATGGGATGCCCAAGGTCTAATTGACTTTTGAGAATAGAAATCCAATTCGCTTCAGAATAATTGTCTTTACATATAGTAGAAGTGTTTTGATCATAGCGGAAATAATTTTTAACTGCTGTTTCTATTTTGTCTGTAGTTGCAGAACTTCCCGTACCTTCATAAAAGATCCAATTTCCACTAAGACCATAATTCATATCCATAGCAACTCCACAATGATACATTAATGTTGATACTGCATTTATTTGTTGTTGTGTACTACTGGATGTTAATTGATTTGGCATATGCGACCAATCGTAAGTGGTTGCTCCAAAATTGGCACTTTGCTTACCATAAAATTCTGTATTATAAGAGTGAAAACCATCGCCAATTTTAGGCCATTCCCAATATTTCATAACTTGAGCCAATGCTGTAGCTGCACAGCCAGTTACGGTATTTTGGAAAACCAAATAGTTAAAGGGACATTTTTCATTATAATATGGTGCTTGATCCCATTGCGTTTTGACTAAAGCATTAATAATTGGTGTTCCCAAAGACACTTTTTTACGAATGTTATCCCATTCTTTTTTCGTAATGTCATTTTGAGTTTCCCCATTATTAATAGCAATCTCGATTTGATTATTGAAACAACTTAACAACCATTTGAAACCATCAGGAAGATTGTTCGTATCTAAATGACCATTTAAAGAATGACCTAAAATAGGAACAGCCACATCATCGGCAGAAACGATTACAAATCCTTCGCCATCTGTGGCATTAAATATATAAAAATGCTGGTTGGAAGTGACCGATGCGGCAAGTTTTCTAACCATTTTTCTTCTTGCAGGTGCTTTCACCACACCCGACGAATCCATTTGAGGTGCATTCAAAATACTTTCCGCAATTTGTTGAGCGGTAGTTGGATCGACAGGGGCTGCCCATAGTAACTTTGCCAGTGTACATAAGGCAAACAAAATGATAATCTTCTTCATAATATATTAATTTGAATAATTACATAAAAAAGCGTGGGCTTTCGCTCGTTCATTTGATTTTCTGAGGTCCTGAACTACCGTAATTACTCAAATGTACACACAAAAACTCACGCCAAAACGTGAGCGTGCATAAACCTCTTGAGTAATTGTGGTTTTTCTTAAAATTGTTCAGGTTTCAGAAAACCAAGTTTGGCTTACAACGCTATATTTATATGTCATGCAGGACTTTCACCTGCTGCTGAAAGCACTCTTTCAGCGTCGCCAATCAATTTTCTATGGTCCTATTGGCAGAGGACTATGTTATTTTGCTCTTAACTTGTATCTAGTCGGCATAACCTTTAAGAATGCTTGATAATCAGCCAAGATAGCGTCATGATTTGGATTGTCTTTTCGCAATAGAATGCCGATAAAATATTGATTCCCATCAAACGAAACAGATTCGCTATATAGAGTCATCATGTGGTTCATAGCATACTCTAAAAACCACATTTTATACAACCTATTAATAACTTCATAATGCTAACTTTGCTTCTGCTTGCGCAACTTCTTCTAACCATTGTTGTTTTGCATCAAGCATTCCTTGAAACACTCGTGCTGCTTCCTTTGCGGTCCAAGTCTTCTTTTCCATAGTTGTTCTTAAATAAGGGTTATTTATGTTATATTCAAGTTTATACAATTTTTATTCCAAAGCGTAATAAACGCTTTCTTTTAACATGTCATGCAGGGCTTTCACCTGCTGCTGAAAGCACTCTTTCAGCGTCGCAAAATGCTCACCATATTTACATTAAATTCATTTTGCGATGCAAAATTACAGAAAAAAAATGATATTTGCAAATTTATGGGCATTATTTCTCTATTATTTTAGTTTTTTACTAGTTTACTAGAAATATAGGACCGCTGACGCTATACTAGAAATTTAGATTACTACGCTGGACTAGTGGGATAGAACAATAGAGCACAAGATGCTATTGGCAGAAGAGTTGGAGTTGGTCGGGATGGGATTCAAAATGATTGCCAATAACGACTATGTCGGCACCGGCATGGAAGGCATCGTGCATAGCTTCAGGCGTACATATTCCTCCTCCAACAATAAGGGGGATGGAAATGGCTTTTCTAACGCTTGCTATTATATCGGTGGAGACAGGAGTTAGAGCTCCAGAGCCGGCTTCCAGGTAGATGAGTTGTTTGCCTAATAACTGTCCGGTTATGGCCAAATCAGTTATGTATTTAATTTGATCTTGTGGAATAGGCGTAGAGTGCGAGGCTTGTGCCACGCTAGTTGGTTTTCCTCCGTCAATAAGGATATATCCCATAGGGATAGATTCTATTTTAGCCGCCATGATAACCGGAGCCGCAGCCAGTTGTCGTCCAATTAAGACGTCGGCCGATTGAGCGGATAGGACGGAAAGGAAGAGGATGGCATCTGCATCGGCTGTGAATTGGTTTCCATTGCCAGGGAATAGTACGATGGGGCGGGATGTGATGGAGCGTATTTTTCCGATGAAATCAGGGGCAATCGCACCTGTACTACCTCCAACGAGGACGATATCGGCTTGGTCTAATTCTCTGGGTTTGAAGGCGATAGGCCGTTCCGGGTCGAGCAGAACCGCAAGCATTTTGTGGGTCTGTTGGCGAGCTGATAATATGTGTTTTAGAACCGCTTTCATATCGAAAAATCACTTTGTCCATCGGAAAGTTTCAATCATATGCGTTACGTCCGTTTGGAGGTAATCAATAACGGGTGCTAATGAGTCGCGGTTAGGTATGCAGTTGATATAAACAGATCCTCGAACGAAGTGGTGGGTTGAGTCGGTCAGGTAAAATTGGACCGGCGTAGCCGTATTTCCTTCGAGGGAGAAGTACATGCCATGTACGTTTTGGGTAGGGTTGTGATATTCACGTTCAGGAATGGCGGTTGCTTTGATGGCATGAGAGAACACGAATTCGTTCGCATCATCTAACAGTTGCTTCAAGTTATGTCGGATGGGTTTGTAGGAGCAGTAGATGGTGGCATTTAGGGAGGGGTAGTTGATGTTGACCCAATAGTGTTCGTTGGGTTCGGGAATAATAACCGGCTTTGCCGAAGTAGATAACTGGAAGGCGTAAGGAAAGGATTTCATTACCGGATCTAATTCAGAAGTCTGGTATTGGGGTTGGGGTAAAGCAATCCGATAATAACCATATTCTTTTGGGGTAGCAGGTTTAGAGCATGAACTTAAAAAAGTACATGTTCCTAATAGCATTATCCAGCAAGCATATATGTGCCACTTTTTTGTCATAAAATACATTTTTCGGTTGCAAAATTACAAAAAACAAATGAAATATGCAAATTTTTCCGAAAAAATCGCGCACGCGCTTGCATATATGCGAAATATTGTGTATATTTGCACGATTTTTGGAATATTATGTCGCAATCAATATCAAATATTACCATGAACACGAACAATTATTGTGTAATTATGGCCGGTGGTATAGGCAGTCGTTTTTGGCCTTATAGCCGCAACCACAGGCCGAAGCAGTTTTTAGATTTCTTTGGTACGGGCAAGTCGTTGTTGCAGATGACGGTAGATCGTTTTCGTCCATTAGTTCCGATAGAAAATGTATTTATTGTGACGAATGTGCTGTATCGTGACCTTATTTTGCAGCAGATTCCTGATTTGAAGGCGGAACAAGTGTTGTGTGAGCCGGCTCGTAGGAATACGGCACCTTGTATAGCATACGCAACTGCGCACATACGCGCGAAAGTTTTTCAGAAAGTGTATGGTAGGCCTTTGCAACAAGGAGATGTGGTGGATTGGAATGATGATAAATTGAATGTACGGATGGTAGTTGCTCCATCGGATCATTTGATTATGCAGGAGTCGGAGTTCCAGCGTGTTATTTCTGAGGGGTTGGAGTTTGTTGGTAAGAATGATTCGTTATTGACATTAGGCATGAAGCCTACTCGTCCGGAAACGGGTTATGGATATATTCAAATGGCAGCAGGAGAGGGTGAATTGAGAAAGGTTAAGACCTTTACAGAGAAGCCAAATTTGGAGTTGGCCAAAGCCTTTGTGGAAAGTGGTGAGTTTTTATGGAACTCGGGTATTTTCCTGTGGAATCTTCGTACTATTAGTGGTGAGATTGCCAGAAATATCCCTGATTTGGCCGAGAAATTCGCATCAGGCGAGTATTATATGGGAACGGAAGCAGAGGAGGCGTTTATTGAGAAGATATTCCCAACCTGTCCGAATATCAGTATTGACTATGGGGTGATGGAAAAAGCCAAGTCTGTTCATGTGATGATGGCTGATTTTGGTTGGTCGGATTTAGGTACTTGGGGCTCATTGTATGAATTGAGCAATAAGGATGAGCATCAGAATGTCTCGTTGAAGTGCATCACGAGTTTTTACGATAGTGAAAATAATATTGTGGTGTTGCCGGAAGGTCATTTAGGTGTGATTAAGGGTCTGAATGACTATATTGTAGCAGAATCGGATGGTGTGTTGCTGATTTGTCCGAAGAAAGATGAGCAGCAGATTCGTGATTTTGTGAAAGATGCAGAAGTTAAATACGAGGGTAAATTCAATTAATAGATTATGAGTTACTTGAATTTTGATAAGACGCTTTTGGTTAATTTAGAGCGCAGTTTAAGTAAAGAAATGATCCGTACTAATCGTGCAGGAACATATAATTCAACGACATTAACTGATTGTAACACGCGTAAGTATCATGGTCAATTGGTGTTGCCAGTTCCTGAGTTGGGTTCGGACAACTATGTTTTATTATCGTCCTTGGATGAGACGGTTATTCAACATGGGGCAGAGTTTAATTTGGGTTTGCATAAGTACGGACCGAATTTATACATGCCGAACGGGCATAAGTATATTCGTGAGTTTGACTGCGAAGTAATTGCTAAGACGACGTATCGCGTGGGTGGTGTTATTTTGACGAAGGAGAGATTATTGGTTAGTTTTGAGCCACGTGTTTTAATTCGTTACACATTGACTGAGGCTATTTCTCCGATAACGATGCGTTTCCGTCCCTTCTTGGCTTTCCGTAATGTGAATGAGTTGACGCATGAGAATGACCGCGCCAACACCAATATGGATGAGGTGCAGAATGGTCGCAAGAACCGGATGTATGACCAATTCCCATATTTGTATATGCAGTTCTCAAAGAAGGTGGATTACTGCCATAATCCTGCTTGGTACAAGGGTATTGAGTATCAGAAGGAGCAAGAGCGTGGGTATGAGTATAAGGAAGATCAATTGGTTCCCGGATATTTTGAGCTCAGCATGAAGAAGGGCGAGAGTGTTATTTTCTCGGCCGGTATAAGTGAGGTTAAGACGACTACCTTAAAGACATTGTGGCAAAAGGAGTTGGAGCGCAGGAATGTGCGTGATGATATGTTTGCCTGCTTAAAGAACTCTGCTGCGCAGTTCTACAAGAGAGAAGGTGATAAGTGCTATTTATTAGCCGGTTATCCTTGGTTCCACGCATCGGCTCGTGAGATGTTCTTCTCTACTCCCAGTTGTACTTTGGATATCGATCGTCCGGAGTATTGGGATGCCATTATTGATAAGACGGCTGTTGGTGAGATAGAGGCTTATATAGAGGGCAGAAAAGAGGAATGTCATATTTCTGATATGGACCAGCCGGATGCTTTATTATGGTTTATCCGTGGTATTCAAAAGTATGCCCATAAGTACACGGTTAAGCAGGCTGCCGACAAGTATGGAAAGTTAGTGACGGACCTTATTCAATATTATCGTAAGCAGCAACACCCGCGGGCTGTTGTTCACCAAAATGGACTCATTTGGGTGGATGGTACTAGCCGTCCTGCAACATGGATGTGTGCAGAGGAGAATGGTCGTCCTATCACGCCACGAACGGGGTATATAGTAGAGGTGAATGCGTTATGGTATAATGCACTTAAGTTTGCTTCAGAATTGATGCGTGAGATGGGCAAAGAGATAGGTGCAGACCTGATGGATTACCAAGCAGAGATTACAAGAGAGGCTTTTGTGCAGACTTTTTGGAATGGAATTTATTTGAATGATTACGTGATTAATGATTATCAGAATCGCGAAGTTCGTCCGAATCAGATTTGGGCAGTAGGTTTGCCTTATTCACCTTTGGATAGAAAACAGCAAAAAGCCGTTGTAGATATCTGCACAAAGGAATTGCTGACTCCTCGTGGCTTGCGCACTTTGTCGCCGAAGAGTGGTGATTATCGTCCTATCTACATAGGCGGTCAAGAGGAGCGTAATCGTAATTTCCATAATGGTCCGGTATGGCCGTTCACAATTGCCGCGTATGCGAGAGCGTACATGAACGTGTATAAGCATAGTGGCGTTAGTTTTATGCAACGCTTATTGGTTGGATACGAAGTTGAAATGAGTGCATTATGTATCGGTACCTTGAATGAGTTATATGATGGTAATCCGCCATATAAGGGTCATGGAGGTATGTCTTATGCACCAAGTGTAGCTGCCGTTATTTCCGTATTAGATACCTTGAAAAAATACCAAGAACAATGAAAGCATTAATGTTTGGGTGGGAGTTTCCTCCACATATTTTAGGTGGTTTAGGTACCGCCAGTTATGGTTTGACCCGTGGTATGGCCCAGCAGGAAGATTTAGAAATCGCCTTTGTTCTACCAAAGCCTTGGGGAGATGAAGATCAATCTTTTTTGCGTATTATTGGCGCCAATTCGGTTCCTGTACCTGGACGTGGTTGTATTGAGTTTTCAGGTCGTTATCCGGACAACTTGGTTGAGGAGATTGGTAATTACGAAGCTGTAGCACGAGAGATAGCATGGCGAGAGGATTTTGATGTGATACATAGTCACGATTGGTTGACCTATCCGGCAGGAATTGCGGCTAAGTACATCAAACATAAACCATTAGTTATCCATGTTCATGCAACGGATTTTGACCGCAGTCGTGGTAATGTTAATCCGACTGTTTATGCCATTGAGCGTCGTGGTATGGATGAGGCTGACCATATTATGTGTGTAAGTAATTTGACTCGTCAAACCGTGATTGAGAAATATGGGCAACATCCGGATAAAGTTAGTACGGTTCATAATGCAGTTGAGCCGCTAGCCCATCCAGAGGATTTTGTTAAGCATAAACGCAAAGATAAGATTGTTACGTTCTTAGGTCGTATTACGATGCAAAAAGGTCCGGAGTACTTTGTGGAGGCTGCGGCTAAGGTGTTGGAGAAGACGGATGGTGTGCGTTTTGTGATGGCCGGTAGTGGTGACATGATGGCTAAAATGATTGACTTGGTTGCTCAACGTGGTATTGCTGATAAGTTCCACTTCCCCGGATTTATGCGAGGCAAGCAAGTGCAAGATATATTGGCAGATTCGGATGTGTATATTATGCCGAGTGTGAGTGAACCATTTGGTATTTCGCCGCTGGAGGCTATGCAAGTGGGTTGTCCAAGTATTATATCGCATCAATCCGGCTGCGCGGAGATTTTGCAGCATGCTATTAAGACGGATTACTGGGATATAGATGCCATGGCAGATGCTATTTATGCGATTATTAAGTATCCGGCCATGTATAAGAGCCTTCACGAGTTAGGTCAGGAAGAGGTCAACAATATCCGCTGGTATGATGCCGGTTTGAAAGTTCGGGCGGTTTATGACCGAGTTTGTGGCAGGCGTTAATTCATTTAGTTAATCAATAGTTTAATAATAGAAATTTAACATTTTTGTGATATGAAGAATATTTGTTTTTGCTTTCAAATGCACGTTCCTTATCGAATGAAACGTTATCGTTTCTTTGATATAGGTCAAGACCATTATTATTATGATGACATGGCCACGGAAGAGTATTTAACGTGGTTAGTAGAAACTTCTTATTTGCCATTAATGCGGACTATCCAAGAGATGATTAAGTTGTCTAAGGGACGTTTTCATTGTGGTATTAGTGTGACGGGTGCTACCTTAGAATTGTTTGAGCAATATTGCCCCGAGATGATTGATCAATTGAAGGAGTTATGTGCCACTAAGTCCGTTGAATTGCTTGCTACTCCGTTTGCATATTCGTTAGCAGGCGAGTTTGATGAGCGTGAATTGGAGAATCAGTTGGAGCAAACGAGTAATATTACGAACGAGTTATTTGGTGTTCGTCCAACGGTTGTATGGAACACCGAGTTGCTTTATACGGATGAGTTAGCGGCATTATTGCATAAGGCTGGTTATAAGGGGATTATGACCGAAGGAGCCAAGCATATCTTAAGTTGGAAATCTGCTAATTATGTATATCAATCGGCAGGTGATCCTAAGATGAAAGTTTTGGCACGTAATGCAGCATTGAGTGACGAATTAAGTTTCCATTTCTCGGATCCGGGTTGGTATAATTATCCGATGGATGCTGAGAAATATGCCAATCAGTTGAATGCTTTGCCTGAGGGAGAGAACTTAATTAATATCTGGTTAGGTGCAGAGACTTTTGGTGTGCGTCAACAAGCAGGCAGTGGTATTTTTGATTTCTTGCGTGCATTACCTTATTATGCTTTAGAGCGTGAGATGGGGTTTGTTACTCCTTCTGAAGCTATCCGCAAGGCCGCAGCCACGACGGATGTTATTTCGTCGCCGTATGCTCTGACTTGGGCCGGTGAGGCAAAGGATTTGAGCATCTTTGCCGGTAATGATTTGCAGCAAGAGGCTATCCAAAAGTTATATGCTGTAGCGGAGCGTGTTAAGATGTGTCAGGATAAGCGTTTGAAGTCCGACTGGGCAAGGTTACAAGATGCTAATTATTTGCATCAAATGAATCATATTGACCAGGGGTTAACTCAGTATGAGTCGGCTTACGATGCGTTTATCAATTATATGAATATTTTGGCAGATTTCCTGCAATTGGTTGACGAACAATATCCAACTACGATTGAAAATGAGGAGTTGAATTCGTTGCTCAAGACAATCAATAACCAAGAGAAGGAGATTGCTCAACTTCAAGGTGAAGTACGTAAGTTAAAGGCGAAAAAGAAGTAAAGTGAAGCGAGTTCAGACTTGGAGTTGGTTAATTCTGGTACTTTTAGTATTAGGGATAGGGGAAGTTTCGGCAAAAAAGAAACTTCCCAAGACGGTTGTGCGTGCCTGGACGCTGCCCGAACCATTAGGCTTAGCCGATACCGTGGAGGTGGATAGTACGTTCAAGAACTTCCCGATGCGTAATGAGTTGTATGACTTAAGTATATGCAATATTTATAACGGAAACTTGGTTTCTCCGACTATGTCGGCTATTTATTTCAACCGTACTCATAAGACTCAGTTCTTCTTTGGTGACGCATACGATATTTACACTCCCACTCCGCATGATGTTCGTTTTTATAACACGACGACGCCTTACTCCTCTATTTCATATAAACGCGGATTCAAGACTTACCATGAGGATGATGAGTTGAAGTTCTTCTTCACAGGTAATGTAACCAAACGGTTTAATTTAGGAACGACGCTTAATTTCACGAATGCTGTGGGACATTATCGATCCCAAGCCGGTAAAACATTCAATGGTAGTGTGTTTGGTTCATTCAATGGTGATCATTATAGTTTACAGGCTGCTTTCACGTTCAATAACATGAGTTCATTTGAGAATGGAGGATTGACCGATCCCAATCAGATTAGTAATTCTGAAATGGAAACGGAGGATATCCCTACCAATCTCAATGCGATGACGGGGTATCGGTATTTGAGTGGGTATCTCAATCATTACTATAGCATTTGTGTGGAGCGTGAGCAGACGGTGCATTACCGTGAGCGAGACTCTCGTGGACGATGGATGGATTTGGATTCAACGCGCATCATCTATGTGCCGGTTACTACGTTTAGGCATGTTTTTGAAGTGAGCGACCAAACTCGGCGTTACATAGAAAAAGGACCACAAACATTCTATCCAAATAACTATTATAACTTACAAAGCACCCGTGATTCGGCAGCTTATTTGTTGATAAAAAACACCTTATCCATCACATTTGAGGAGGAGTTTAATACGAAACTCAAGTTTGGCGCAACTGTGTTTGTGATGCACGAAGCGGAGCGACATTTATTTGGTTCAGGACGAGGGGTAAATTTATCCAATGGCACGATTCACTACAATGATGTTTTATCTTCGTCTTTCTCTCAAATGAATCAACTGGATTGGCATTATGAGTGGGGGAATAGTCTGATTGTGGGAGGTGAGTTGTATAAAAACCGAGGTAAGTATGTCCATTATGGATTTGGTGGTAATGTCGCGGTAGTTGGTGCTAGAATAGGTGAATTTAAGGTGTTTGGTCACCTCAATGCAGGATTCCGTTTGGGCAAAGATAGTATGACGATTGATGCTAAGGCTTCGTTCGGGAATGAGACTCCGGATCCTTATGCTTACCATTATTGGGGTAATCATGCTCGCTGGGGATATAGTGATAATACGTATGATGAAATTAAGTTAACTAAAATGTATCGTTTCCATGTTGGTGGTCAAGTTGCCTACCCAACTAAGTGGGTTACTCCTCGTATTAAAGTGGATTATGAGAATATATCACGATATGTTTATTTTGATGTGGATCATGCTACTCCTCAACAGATGGCCAGTGGCAAGAGCATATCGGTTTTGGCCGCAGACGTTGAGTTGGATATCACTACGCCGTGGTTGAATTTAGATAATCATGTTATTTATCAATATGCCTCCGATGGTCCAATTACCGTTCCAACTATTTCGTTGTACACGAATCTTTATTATCATGGTGTTTGGTTTAAGGCATTGGATGCTCAAATAGGTATAGATTTAAGGTATAACACGCGTTACTATGCACCTATTTGGAATCCGGCCATAGGTCAGTTCTGTGCCCAGAATAAGGAGAAGGTTGGTAATTACCCAACATTGAGCGCGTATGTTAATTTCTATGTTCGTTTATTGCATTTACGTTTCTTTGCCATGTACCAGCATTGGAACACAACAATTATGTCAAGATATTACTTTACTATGCCGGGGTATCCCGAGAATCCAGATGTTTTCCGAGCCGGCTTAGCATTCCATTTCTATAAATAATATGGACTATACACAACATGCACATAAGGTATTAGAGTTCGCTAAGCAAGAAGCAGAGCGGCTGCAAAACATATCCATTACGCCGGAGCATTTGCTATTGGGCATTTGTCGTCTTCAAGAGAGTAAGGCGTACGAATTACTATGCCGCTCCGGTGTTGTCTTAGACGAATTAAAACTGCGATTGGAGGAGCATCTCCAAACCTATACGCAGTCGCCGAATGCTAGAGGTTTAGGTTTTTCTCAAGCGACGCATATCATCGTAGAGATGTCGCATTTGGAGGCAGAATCATATCAGGAACGTTCGTGCGGAACGGCTCATATCCTATTGGCTATTATGCACCATCGTGCTAATTATCCGGCTATGTTGTTGGATAATGAGTATAATGTGAATTATGATACCATCGAGCGGCTTTATCCCCATCCTGCAGATGTAAGTAATGATGATGTTGCACAAGAAAAAGAAGATTTACCAACCGAGATACTTTCTCATTTGGCAGGAGCTGGTTTTGTGCTATTAAATGGAGCACTGAAGAATGGGATGGTAGCCATGAAGAATCTGGCTGCAGGAGAGAATAAGTCGGTGCCCCAAGAGGAGGAGCGTAAGGAAGAACCTAAGTCCGAAACGCCATTGTTGGATCGTTATGGCAGAGATCTAACTCAGCAAGCCCAAATGGGGTTATTAGATCCTATTATCGGTCGGCAAACAGAGATACAACGGTTGGATCAAGTGCTCAGACGCAGAAGAAAGAATAACCCTATTCTGATTGGCGAGGCCGGAGTAGGAAAGACGGCTATTGTAGAGGGACTGGCGCAGAAATGGTGTAATAGTCGAATAGAAGCAGTTCGTCATCGTCGTTTGATTGCATTAGACATGGCTGCCATTGTGGCCGGAGCATCTTTTAGAGGTGAGTTTGAGCAACGGATGCATGATATTATAGAAGAAACACGGACTCATACCAATTGCATCTTATTCATAGATGAGATTCATACAATTGTTGGGGCAGGCAATACGCGGGGAGCTTTGGATGCAGCCAGCATCCTCAAACCGGCTTTGTCACGCGGAGAAGTACAATGTATAGGTTCAACAACGATTGCTGAGTATCGCCAAAGTATTGAGAAAGATGCAGCACTGGAAAGGCGTTTCCAAAAAGTAGTGGTAGAGGCTCCAAGTATGGAAGAAAGTTATGCTATTTTGCAAGGGTTGAAATCGTGCTATCAAAGTCATCATAATAAGATATATACGGATGAGGCCATACGTGCATGCGTGGAATTGAGCAGTCGTTATCTGCCGGATCGCGAACTGCCGGACAAGGCTATTGATGTAATGGATGAAGCCGGTACGCATACTATTCATACTACAATTACGGAAGACGATATTGCTCGTGTAGTTAGTATCATGTCCGGCGTCCCTGTGCATCGCGTAGCCAAAAAGGAGAAGGAGCAATTGCAGCAACTGCCTAATAACCTAAAAAAGCGCGTGATAGGTCAAGATAAGGCTATTGATCAAGTCGTACGAGCTATTCGTCGTTCCCGATTGGGATTGCGCGAAGGCAATCGGCCTATTGGCACGTTCTTCTTCATGGGGGCAACGGGAGTGGGAAAGACTTATTTATCTCAATGTCTAGCCGAAGAATTATTTGGTAGTCGAGACGCCATTATTCGTTTTGATATGTCCGAATATATGGAAAAACATGCGGTATCACTTTTGGTTGGTGCGCCTCCGGGATATATTGCTCATGAAGATGGAGGTAAATTGACGGAAGCAGTGCGCAGAAAGCCTTATTCCATCGTACTTTTTGATGAGATTGAGAAGGCACATCCGGATATATTTAATGTCTTACTGCAGGTGCTCGATGAAGGACGATTGACGGATCGACAAGGACATTCGGTGGATTTCAGAAATACCATCATTATAATGACATCCAATGTGGGAACACGTCAATTACAAGACTTTGGTGCAGGATCAGGATTTGAAGCAGGACAAATAACCGGTTCGGTAGCGGAAAAAGTGATGGAGAAAGCACTGAAGAAAATGTTCCCGCCGGAGTTCGTAAATAGAATAGACGATATTATCACCTTCCAGCCATTAACTAAAGAACATATCGAAGCAATTGTTCGGATTGAATTGGGACATTTACGTAAACGCTTAGCTGCACAAGGATATCAGTTTAGTTTATCTTCTGCTTCCCAGCGAGAGTTAATGCGCGTTGCTTACGACCCCAAGAATGGTGCACGACCCGTGAAAAGAGCTATTCAACGGTTATTGGAAGATAAGATTACGGATGCAATCATGAATAATCCGGAAATGGAGAAGATTAGAATATGATGGTCATAGAAACCGAAAATACAAACTTTAAAATATAAATATTATGACATTAGAAATTACAGATTCCAACATTCAAGAACTCATATTAGAGGGTTCTCCGTTAGTGGTAGATTTTTGGGCACCTTGGTGCGGTCCTTGCAAGATGATGCTACCCATTGTGGATGAATTAGCAGAAGAGTTTGCCGGTAAAATTCGTGTTGGTAAGATGAATGTAGATGAAAACGTCGATGCCTGCGAACAGTATGGTATAATGAGTATTCCAACAATGCTCTTCTTCAAGAATGGAGAGTTGGTAAATCGCCATGTTGGTGCGGCTCGTAAGCAGGATATCGTGCAACAAATGGAGGCGATTTTATAAGGTAAAGCAATAAATTTAGAAATAAATTTGGAAATATCGCAAAAAAAGTGTACCTTTGCACCCGCTTTTCGTCACGAAAAGAAGAAACCCGATGAGGTGGTAACACCAAAGAGGAGAGGAGGAGCTCCTGCCGTCTGCTGATTTAACGAAGTGGTATCAGCCTTTACGGACTGGTCGCTCCGACGAGGGGTCTGGTAGCTCAGTTGGATAGAGCAACAGCCTTCTAAGCTGTGGGTCCCGGGTTCGAATCCCGGCCGGATCACAACAAAAGAAAACCAATATGCGTCAATTAAAAATTACCAAATCAATTACCAATCGTGAGTCCGCTTCATTAGATAAGTATCTGCAGGAGATCGGTCGCGAAGAGTTGGTGAGTGTTGAAGAAGAAGTAGAATTAGCAGGTCGCATCCGAAATGGTGATCGTGCTGCATTGGAGCGTTTAACTCGTGCCAATTTGCGCTTTGTGGTTTCTGTTGCTAAGCAGTATCAAAATCAAGGACTGAGTTTGCCGGACTTGATTAATGAAGGCAACCTGGGCCTGATTAAAGCTGCTGAGAAATTTGATGAAACTCGTGGTTTTAAATTCATTTCATACGCTGTATGGTGGATTCGCCAATCCATCTTACAGGCGCTTGCCGAGCAATCTCGTATCGTTCGTTTACCTCTCAATCAAGTCGGTTCGTTGAATAAGATTAACAAAGCTTTTCAGCGTTTTGAGCAGGAACATGAGCGCAAACCGTCCGCAGAGGAATTAGCAGAAGTGCTGGATATACCCGTAGATAAAATTGCCGATACACTCAAGATGTCTGGCCGCCATATCTCCGTGGATGCTCCTTTTGTGGAGGGTGAAGATAACTGCTTGATTGATGTGATGGTGAATGAAGATAGTCCCAATGCCGATAGAGGTCTAATCAATGAATCGTTGTCTCGCGAAGTAGATCGCGCTCTAAATACATTAACGAGCCGAGAGGCGGATATTCTGCGTAAGTTCTTTGGTTTAGGAATGCCTGAAAAAACCTTAGAAGAGATAGGTGAGGATTTGCATCTAACGCGCGAGCGCGTGCGTCAAATTAAGGAGAAGGCGATCCGTAAACTACAGGCCGGCAATCGTAGTCGTATTCTAAAAACGTACTTAGGTTAATTTGCTGCTTACCATATTATTGGCTGCCTCGGCTCATTTAGCCAATATACAGACGGCCAGAACGGATGATTGGACTGCATTCCAAAATCCGGCATGTTTAGACCAAACAGAGCGTTTTCAAATAAGCGCACAATACGACAACCGATATCTATTATCGGCCCTAAACACAGCACAAGTTCAATTCGGATATTGCAATCCCTATGTCAATGTTGGCATAGGGTATTGTTTTTATGGCTATAGTAAGTATCAAGAGATGCAAGTGGGATTATCCCTAAGCCGGCGATTTGGCAGATTTACATTAGGACTTGGTGCAAATTACCAAACTATTTATGCCGGAGATAATCTCAAATATAAGGGAACTTTCTTTCCTCTAATAGGAGCCACAGTAGATATCACTTCTAAATTCACCTTGGGTGTTTTTACGTCCAATCCTTTTATGCAAAAGATACGTATTACGGATGATGAGAAGCAGGCCCTTCCTGCCATCTATTCCATAGGAACCGATTATCGGTTCTATAAAGGCTTTCATTGGTCTGTACAGGGGGATTATGACCCCACCTCAACCTGGAAGGTGGCTACTTCAATTGAATGGCAATGTGTGGAGGCGGTCAATCTAAAAATAGGCACCTACTATTGCAATCGTCTCGTCGGATGTCTGGGAATAGGTCTGCGTTTTGGTGGCTTTGGATTAGATACAAACGTAGAAGTGGATCCACGATTGGGAGTAAGTTTACAAGTCAGAATAGGCTATAAAATCCTATGAAAAAGTGCGTATTCATCATATTATTAGGCCTGTCTTTTCTGCATAGTCGGGGACAAACGGTTCAGGATATAATTGCTGATATATATGAGCAATTAGCTGAAGATGGTGGCGTGGATATGGAAGAACTATCCCAGGAATTATTGGAACTGCATGCCCAACCGATTAATATCAATACTGCCACCGAGGACGACCTGCTGCAATTGCGTTTCTTATCGTCTGTACAAATAGATAATATCCTCAATTACGTGCAGAAACATCCGATGGAAAGTATCTATGAACTGCAACTAGTGCCCGGATTACGCGATTATGAGATCCGCAACCTGACTTATTTCCTCAAGGTTGCCAAGCCGGAGGAACGAACACCCATCTATGCCAAGGAGGTCTTTTATTATGCCAAGCATGAACTTACATTACGTACGGATGCGCGTAATATAGAGAACAACGAGAAGGATCCCTTTTATGGTAATCTGCGCTATCGATTTAATTATCGTAATCAGGTGCAGGCTGGTATTACTATCCAACGTTCTCCTCATAATAATTGGAAGGACATCAACTATGGCGGATATATTCAACTTAAAAACATAGTACCTCACCTCAAAACCTTAGTATTAGGCAATTTCGAAGGACAGTTTGGGTTAGGATTAGTCTTAGGTCAATCCACCCACATGGGTAAAAGTTCGTATATATTATCCTCTGCTAATGGAGCAGAAGGAGTGCGCAAATACGGTTCTGTTAGCCCTGCCTATGATTACTTACACGGCATAGCCACTACACTCTCTTTTGGAATGGCAGATGTGTCATTGTTGTATTCCATTCGTGCAGAGAAAGCCCATTGGCATCATGTGGTAGGAATAAATACTACGATTCGCCGCAAGAATTGGAAAGTGGGTTTGACGGCCCTGGAAGATATCTATTCCAAGGACTCTGCTATGACCTCATTGGGTATCAATGCCCGGTATAATCATGGACGATGGGATGTGTTCGGAGAGGTGGCTGCTACCTATAATAGTGCTCAACATTTTTCCGCTAAAAGACGATGGGGAGTAGGAACCATTGTTGGGGCTAAACTGACACCTATTGATGGCTTAGGCTTCGTCTTGTTATATCGTTACTATTCGCCCTGTTTTCAAAATCGTTATGCATACGCTTTTTCTGAAAGCAGCAAAGTGGGGGATGAGAATGGCTTTTATATCGGTTCGGAAATCCGTTTAGTGCCGAAATGGCGCTTCGCCTTGTATGTGGATGGTTTCCGTTTTGCGGATGCTAAGTATGGTATTCCGTATCCCAGTAATGGCTTTGATGTTATGGCTCAAACGGATTATGAAATCAACCAAACAATGATGACCTATCTCAAGTTCCGTGCCCGACGAAAGGGCATAAAAAACACCTACTCGTTGCGGTATCAATATACGTGGAATAGCGACGGATGGCATTTACGTACGCAAGCCGATGCAACGTTTGTGAAATCAGATACAACGGCATTGACATGGGGTGCAAGTGTCTATCAGGATATTCAGTACTCTTTCAGGAAAGTGCCCATTACGATGTTGTTGCGATTGCAATGTTTTGATATACGCAATTGGGATAATCGTATTTATACGTACGAGAATGACGTGCTGTATGCTAACTCCATTCCAGCTACATATGGCATCGGTGGCCGTTGGTTCGTCAACTGCCGATATCAAATCAATCAACATTGGGGATTGTACCTACGGGTGAGCCAAACTATTTATCACCCGAAGTGGATGGTTGATCATACTACCAAATCCGAAGTGCACCTTCTTATTCGGGGCAGTTGGTAAGACTATTGCGGATCAACATCCGGAAGCACTTGCACACCTTTAAAGGCAGGAAACGATTGCATGGTATCAATCTGTTGCTGCAGCAGTTGTTTGGCCTTAGATAAATTGGATGTGGCCTCAATGCGAAGATTAAACGACCTTAGGTGCAAGGATTGAATCTTGCTGATAGCAGGTGTGATAACATCCGTGCAACGACTCCCAAAGATAATAGCCAATTGTGCTTGCAACCAAGCCGCAGCCTGACTAACTCGTTCCTCATTTCCGTGCCGCAGAGTAAGCGTGATCTGCCGATAAAAAGGTGGGAAATGGAATCGATGTCGTTCTTCTATCTGTGCTTGATAAAAAGCATCGGTAGCGTGGTCGCAAACATAGCGGAAAATAGGGTGCTCAATGTCAAAGGACTGAATAAAAACTGCCCCCTGTTGACCCGTTCGCCCGGCTCGTCCACTCACTTGCTCTAACATCTGATATGCTCTCTCATAACTCCTGAAATCCGGTTGACTGATAAGTGCATCAGCATTCAAAACAGCCACAAGGCTAACATCATCAAAGTGAAGCCCCTTAGTTACCATCTGAGTGCCAATCAGAATGTCCACTTCATGATTCGAGAAGGCACGGATAATATGCTCGTAATCATTCTTCTTGCGTGTGGTGTCTAAATCCATTCGTGCCACACGTGCCTCAGGAAACAGCTGACTCACCTCCTCTTCTAATCGTTCCGTACCAAATCCATGCAGTTTCATCTCACCGCCACATTCGGGACATTGGGTAGGAACAGGGTATGATCGTCCGCAGTAATGGCAGACAAGAGTATGACCGAACCGATGATAAGTGAGACTCACATTACAATCGGAACAAGTCGGAATCTTGCCGCATTGAGTGCATTGGATATAAGGAGCGTAGCCTCGGCGATTAAGGAAAAGAATAATCTGCTTCTTTTGCTCCAATTCTTGCCGAATACGAAGTACCAAGGGGTCAGAAAAATGCATATACATCTCCTTGCGATGGTATTGTTGTTTCAAATCAATGAGCGAAATAGCAGGCAGTTGAAGTCCTTGATAACGCTGAGTAAGGGTGACAAAACCATACTTACCGCGCTCGGCAAGAAATCGTGATTCAATAGACGGAGTGGCTGAACCGAGCAGTAACTTGGCATTAGCATGGGAAGCCATCATAGCAGCTACCGCACGTGCATGGTAGCGAGGAGCAGGTTCTTGCTGTTTATAAGACGACTCATGCTCCTCATCCATGATAATCAGCCCTAAATGATGCATAGGCAGAAAAACCGCTGAACGGGCACCTACAATCAGTCGAGGACTATGATCAAGCAACTGCTGACGATAAATCTCCATACGTTGTGCATCAGAGACACGCGAGTGATACACGCGCAGTTGAGTGCCAAAAATGCGCTGCAACCGATCGGTCAGTTGCGTGGTAAGGGCAATCTCCGGAACCAAATAAAGAACCTGATGTCCTAATTGCAACTGCTCCTCAATCAGATGGATGTATATCTCTGTTTTGCCGGATGAAGTGACGCCCTGCAAAAGGACAATATCATGACTCTCAAATTGCGTGTAGATATTTCTAAGGGCCTCAGCCTGAGGAGTATTAAGAGCGTTCTTAGGAATAGTTGTGCCGTTAAAATGGTCAATAACTACCCGTCTCCGTTTAGATTCAGCCATGGAGTAATGGTGGTCCAAAGCCTTAGCCGGCAGCGCTGCGGCCATTACATCTCCCAGGGGACACATGTAATAGGATGACATCCATTGCCATAACTTCAATTGCGGGGTAGTGATAATGGGAAATGGATCCAGTAACTGAATAACCTCTCGAATAGTAATCCCCGGCGAGAGTGGTGCAGAATGTGGTCGTAATACAATTCCAATCACTACCTTACGAGCCAACGGAACCAATACACGAGAACCAATGTCCGGCATCGGCATATCAGAAGGAATCGCATAGGTATATGTGTCCCGAATTGCGAGAGGCAATATGACATCCACTAAATCGGTCATAAGTACGGATTAGCGGGGGTCAAAATAAGCGGAAGATTAGACGATATGATGGGGAAAATAGTGGCTTCCGTTTGTTGGAAAAGCTGCTTAAGGGATTCGTTATTTTGCATCATATCAATATACCATTGTGCCTCATCAATAGATTCCAAACCTTCTATCTGCAGAGCCGATTGCTCAGGTGAGAAAATAGTTATCTTCTGCAGGTCAAAGTCCTTAATTAGGAACTGCGAGAAATTGAACAATGCCACTTGGTATAGCAATTCGTTCAGGTTCTCTTCATTCGCTGCAATCACAATATAAACCAAACTGGGCTCACGTGTCTCCATAGACCATTGTTGGGTAGTCGGTTGCTCCTCTACAGGTGGCACTACCTGCTCGCGTTGCTCTTGCAACGACGATATTGTGCCGCCTTTTTGACTCTCTCTACCTTGACCCATAAGAGCTAACATATCCTTGGCCATGGCAGATAACTCATGCTCCGGATAACGAGTTACCATCTCATTCAATGCTTGTTGGAAAGCCTGCTGACCATCCTTCTTGGCCGTGGCAACGGCATTCAGGAAGAGCATGCGAGGCATAATCGGAGAGAGGGGATAAGACGAGGTCGCGTATTGACAGTTGGTCTGAACTTGTGCATAGCGGGCATTACGATACGCATTATAGGTGTCCTCATACAACGAGTCTTGTTCCGTTGCCATTCGTTGCAACTTAGCAAAATAATTGGGATCGGACACTATCTGAGCCTGCGTTGAATGGGGGAATTGCTGCAAAATCAATTGCCGGAAGTTCTTAGCTCGTTCCTCATTATTGGTGCGCAAGGCATCCAGGTATTGGTCATATAGCACATCCAACATTCGTGATTCATTGGGAAAACGCTTCTGATAATCGGCGAGTGTTTGGTCGCTCATTTGTCTATCCTCCACGCGGTCACGATAGAGATAAATAAGGTTATACAGTGCGTCTGCTATGAGGGAATCGCTTTGCGCATAGTCCTGCGGTGTACGCGGAATCTGTTGCAAGTAATACTCAGGATTATGTATGTCGGTGGACGGAGTGACCGACGCTGTGGATAGCGAGTCCGAAGCCATCTTGGTGGAGTCCGCACCACTTTCCATCTCCGGGTCATTATTCCAATCTGAAGTGGTGACAACCGATTTACTCAGTCGTCTCCAGTTATCCTCTAAGGCACGTTGACCCCACTTGCGCATAAACTCCTGCTTACCGGATTTCATCAGTTGAGGGTTATAGAAGTACCAATTGGCATCTTCGCCTATGCGGTTACCTAACATACGAGAGGTATTCACACTCTGCAACCCTCCACCTTCGGCCTCTAACTCTGCCTCTCGCGCACTCTCTGCTGCACGAATAGAATCTTGTTTCTCGGCTTCTATCAACTCGGCTATGATGCGCTCAACTATCTGACGCTGCTCTTCCTCCGTGAGCGTGCCTAAGTATTGTAAGGAATCTTGTAATTGAACCGTTTGTATATCCACTACCACTTCGTCTAATACTTCGCTACGATGTAAAACGCGGTCATAGTCTTGATGCGAAGAGGCAATGATGGCTGTTGCCTGTTTATAGCAAGGTAAAGCATGCGGATAGTCGTGGCGATCGTAGTACAGGTCGCCTGCCGTAATCAATACCCCTGCTTTGGCATCACCTTCCTGCGTGGCTGCTTCAATACCCTTCTCGTAGTATGCCAAGGCTCGGGTGGTATCTCCGTTGGCGAGGTAGATATTGCCTATTGTACCGTATAATTGATCCAATTGGTCGCGGTATTTATAAAGGCGAGCCATGCGATTAAGCCGTTTGATTGTCCGTAAGGTATCTCCGTTCAATTCGGCATACAGCAACCGTGCATTAAACTCCATCTGCACATCCTTAGGATGCATCTTATACACACGCTTAAAGGCTGCTTGAGCAAGGCTCTTTTGGTTCGTTTCGCGGTATAATTGTCCTAAAACGAACTCAAATCGAGGCAAGTACTGCTTCCGCTTCTCGTCTTTCTTGGCTACGCGCACAAAAGGAATAGCTTCGGCATGGTGATCTCCTTTAAGCAAGATGTCGGCATTCACCGCAGAGAAGAAATTCTTGTGACGGCGATTCAGATTATCTACTTGTACTTTTTGCAATATATCTTCGGCCTCGTATATCCATCCCATCTCGCCGTATGCTCGGGCTACCCATAGTTGACATTGGGCCTGGATATCAGGATTGTTATCGTATAAACGCTCAATATAACGGAATGTACCTACCGACTCCAAAAACTCTCCCTTGTGGAACTCACTTTGCGCCAACATAAACCAAGCACGATACATCTGATTATTAAATTCCTTGCTCTTTAGCCAATTCTGATAGGCTGGTTTCTTGGCTTTTTTGGAATTCACTTTGGGACGCGCATGAATAGAATGCAGTTTGATACATTTGCGGCTTTTCTCAATCGATTTATCAAAGGTGGATGCTGCTGACTCTGCCGCCTCATGATTGCTAACAGGATAGAGTGGCAAAATCGTGGCAAAATTGTCCGAATGAGCCTCATTAAGCGCATTCATGCCTTCGTCATAAGACAATCGTCCGTTGAAATAAACATTATGAACTGTTTTAAGTTGATGCCATGCGCGAGATGCCCCTGTGTTCTTTTGAGTAGAACAAGAGGTACAAAGAATGGTTGCTATAACCAATTCAATAGAGCAGGATATGTACGATAGGTGTTTCAAAATGCAATTATTTTAGTCCTTTAACATGGGTTGGAGCCGGAATGAATTCCTTAAGATAGAAAGGTGTATAGTAGGCCATTTCGATAGTTTGAATAGGCTGTGCCTGTTCGGCCAGTACTCCCATATAGGCGGCATTAGGAATAATGTCCGGCAAGAAATGAATATGCGGCAGCGTGAGCACCGTCTGGCATTTGGCTGCCCCGTCTCCGAAGTAATAAATGGGTCGATTGATAGGTAACCATTGACCGTCTTCTACCACTTGCGCCATGACCGACGATGTCCGTTGTAACTGTGCGTTGTATAGCGCCGTATAAACCTCCATTCGACGGGCATCTATCATGGGCAGCAGAACAGCATCTTTGGGTAACGTGTGTGTCGCAATTGCTTGCTGGCAGAGGATATCCAAGGTTGGTATGGGAATAAGTGGTACGTCCCAACCATAGCATAACCCTTTGGCGGTACTCAAACCGATGCGCAATCCGGTATAACTGCCGGGACCTTCGCTCACTGCCACCGCATCCGCTTTCCAACCTTGTTCCTGTCCTTCCTTGATAAGTTCATCAATAAAAGTAGGCAATAGCGAAGCATGATTGCCACCCTCCGTGCTGATGCGCGAAGCCTCCGCTTGGCCATTGATGCACCATGCTGCGGAACAGACGGATGTACTGGTTTCTATTGCTAATATGGTCATTATAATGCAAATTTATCCTCATGATGTCCCGGAATAAGGACATGATGGTTGGCGATAGGATTGGTCTGGAAATAATGACTCACCTTATCGTCTATCTCAAGCCAAACTTGTGTGCGGCATAAGTTGGGCTCGTATTGATTACTAACCAATTGAACATTGGCTGCAAACAACCGTTTGAGGTCTCCACTCAGTTTAACTAAAGTGTAGTCTCCTTCCGGCAGTTCGCCATGAATAGCTACGCCAATGCCTGACTCGAAGTGGGTGGTGAGTGAATGACTGGTCGTCATACTTAATGGTAGCGTGCAATGAGCAAATAGCATGCGGCCGTCCTCTATGCGAGCAGGATTGCATTGGAATCCCGGACAGCCCGTCAGTCGCTGACAGAGCATCATCGTCAGCAGGGTAGGTATATCTCCTTCGCAAGCCGCAGGTATGCCTTCGTCATTCAGTCGGCTCAATGCAATGCACCCGGTGTTCTTAACCGTGGATAATAGGTCAAAGCACCGCAATGTAACGCCACTTAACTCATACTCGGCTATCAGTTCTTTGAGTCGGTCGTAAATGGCATTAGCCCCATCTATGCCGGGGTCCACTTCACCTAAACTGGTTACGCGCTCTATAGGTATATCCACCAATTGAATACCTAAATTCGTTTCAACGTTGTGATAATCTACATGACTGGCAATCAACCAATCACTCGGCATTCCGATAACTCCTAATCTCTCCATGACCATTATTAATATTGATCCAACTTAGAATTTCGCAGCAGGCAGCTAGAGAGTTACTCTGTTGTCCGGCAATTAAGTAAATAGGTTCATCCAAGGTGATGGCACCTTCATGAACTTTTTGCAAGAAGAGTTGTTCTGAACCACCTGTCATAACGGCTACAACTTGGTGGTCTTTCACCCATTCTTCATCCAGTTGAGGCAGTTGAATTGGCTCTTGATGCAACGATGATGCTAAAATGTGTAACATAATTAAATTCTTTTCGGCTTACATTTTGGCTGCAAAGGTACAAAATTTTTTGCACGTATGCAAATAAAATTTGCAATTTCTACTCCAAGTCGCCATTTTTACTGCGTACTGATTTTTGTTAAACGCTCCACACTAAACGTTAGGTGCTTTTTGGGGTAGGTAGGGTAAGTAGGGCAGGTAAAATTGGTAAACCTTTATAAATATATACTGCCTGCTCACGCGTGAGGGGTGTATAAATATTATACTTTATGGAAAATACCTGCCCTACTTACCCTACCTACCCCAAATATTTTATTAAAAATCCACTTTTATTTGCAAATCTCAAATTTTCTTTGTAATTTTGCAAGCAGAAAATAATATAAGATTTTTAAATGCGATATATGGATACAGACATTTACCAATTATATTATTCCAAAGCAGTAAATCTTGTTCAATACTTTAAGAAGAGGCATAAAGAATTGCCATTTCTTGGATTTGAAGAGAACTATAAATGGGATGTATTGCAAAAATGTAAAGGAAAATCAAATTTGGAAATTGCTCAAATATTGAGTAAGTCACCATGTAACTTCCTTTATATGCGCTGTATGATAACGATGGCAGATCTTATAAAGACTCAGGCAGAAGCATTGGATGTTGCCATTGAATGTTTGCGCGATGAGAAAGAACAATTTGCTGCCCGTTTTCTTAATTTCAAACAGCGCATGGATGCCATTTGTTTACAAGGGCAATCTCATCCTAGTGACGAACGTACAGCAGCTGCTATTCTTACATGTATCAATCCGCAACAGTATACCTTTTTTATGCATGATAAGGTATATGTGCCATATCGAAAATATCTTGAGGCACCTTTGGCAAAAACTGAAAATAGATATGAGCATTTCCTTCGTCTATTAAGACCTTTGGTAGATGTTGTTTCTCAAGATACAGAAATTCAACAAATTTTCCAGACCTTATCTAGAGATAATGAATCGTCCAATCTACTTACCGCTCAAACCATTCTATGGTGTATGCAAAATGATTGGGATAAAATAAATAAAACTCCTATGTTTACTTGGATTCCTTTTTATGAAGAAGTAGCGACCAAGTTGCTACAGTACAAAGACAACCGTAAGGGCCTATTAGATTGGGCATATAAAGAGTTGCAAGGTTACACGAATGCATTGCATGATGGGAATAAGCAATTCTCAGATATAGATCCATTTACAATTCTTGGGCTATTCAATCGTTCTCAATCGCGAAATAGTCGTGAGACAGTTATATCCCGTTTTAAGGACTTTTTTATGGTAAGTGCTGAACTACCTAAGGACTATGATGGTATTCCAGTGCTGAATGCCCAAAATTCCAACTTTATCGCCAATACTGGAGATCCAAAGTACAAGAGTGGTTGTGAGGATGCTATATGGAACTTATTGGATGCTGTGGTGAATAGTAAGCCGGATATTGAAAAATGGTTTAATATTGTCAGCGAGTTGCCATACGTTAGATTCAAAATGTCTATGGCTTTGTTTTGGGTGCGTCCCTATGATTACTTAGCTTTGGATAAGAATAATCGCAACAGACTTGCAGAATTGGGTATTGTGGTAGGCAATAAGATGCCACATTATAAAGAGTATTGTGCCATACTTGATCAATTAAGAAGTTTAATGAGAAGTGGTAAGGTGAAAGAACAAGATTTTCCATCTTTCTCTAATAGTGCATGGGACTCTATAGAAGAAGATGATTTTGATCCATATGGAAGAATAATGCAGGTGTGGAAACAAAAGAAAAACATCATTTTACAAGGAGCACCAGGAACAGGTAAAACTTATGCTGTTCCTGAATGTGTGGTTCGCTTATGCAATGGCCTTGATGAAGGTGTTTATGACCGCGATTCCATCATGGAGGAGTATAAACAATTAGTAAAAGACCATCGTGTTGCATTTACTACTTTCCACCAGTCGATGGATTATGAGAGTTTTATAGAGGGAATAAAAGCCAATGTTAATGAAGAAGATACATCTGTGGTCACTTACAATGTGGAACCAGGTATATTTAAAACGCTTTGTGAGGATGCAAGAAATGCCAGTTTGATGAATGCGAATAAATTAGGACTCAATGATAACCCATCAATATGGAAAGTGTCATTGCAGGGAACTGGCGACAACCCTACTCGCAAAGAATGTTTGGCAAATAACCACATCCGCATAGGATGGGATGTATATGGTGAGGTTATATCGGAAGATACAGACTTTACTGCTAAAGGGAAAAGTGTGCTTGATGCTTTCTATAATAAAATGCAGATAGGTGATATTGTCCTATCATGTTATAGTTCTAGAACGATTGATGCCATTGGCGTAGTAACAAGTGAAGCATATTTTGATTCTAAGTTTGAAGAATATAAGCGTGTCCGCGATGTGAAATGGTTGGTGAAATTTGATAAATCCCATACCGTCAATATTCAAAAGATGAATGGTGGCAAAGTGATGACATTAGGAACTGTTTATCGACTAAACGCCATCAGTTTGGAAGAAGTTATGAGTATCCTTACTGATAATAAGGTGAAAATTTCGTCTAGAAGGGAGCCAGAGGAAATCCCATATGTATTGGTTATAGATGAAATCAATCGAGGGAACGTGTCTAAGATATTCGGAGAACTCATAACATTGTTGGAAGCAGACAAACGCAGTGGCGAGGAGAACGAGATTTCTGTGAAACTTCCTTATAGTACAACTCCATTTTCTGTGCCATCAAATGTGTATATTATTGGCACAATGAACACTGCCGATAGAAGTGTTGGGTACATTGACTATGCTATTCGTCGTCGGTTCGCTTTTGAGACTGTTAAAGCAAATTCTAATGGTCAGATAGCAACACATTATAGCGAGATTGCAAATGAAGAATTGGGCGTAACAGCACAAGAGTTATTTGACGCAATACAGCAATTCGTTGAGGAACATATTTCTCCAGACTTCGATGCTGAAGACTTAATGATAGGCCATAGTTATTTCATGGCAGAAGACGAAACAGCACTTGAACTGAAGATAGAATATGAAATACGTCCACTACTTATCGAATATATGCGTGATGGTATACTGCTAAATGTAACCAAACAAATGATTGATGAATTGTTAAACATTGAATAATTATTCTATCATATTACATGAGCATCAACCTAAGGAGTTAAATGATGAGCAACGTTTGCTCATATCAACCTTAATTGATACGAACGAGTACCGCCCCGACACGGAGCAGTATCTCGGAATTGATTGGGATCAAACCGATAGACGGCGCAAAACTATACGGGCGAGTTATTATGTAGGCACTTGTTGGCTCAATAGCGAGATTGCCTTGGAAATTGTTCCAAAGATTCAACATCTCGATTATATGCAAATGTTTATGTGTTGCCTTGATAGTAATAATGTTGAGATTCAGAACGCATTCTCAAATGTTTATGGAATTGATTTTGATGCTCCTTTGATAGATGTTCAGTCGCAGGACATACAACTCACGCCTATTTTGATGGTACACTTCCTAAAATTGCTGGAACATCTTGTAAGAAGAGGGCTTAAAAGCAATTTCGTACAACGAGAGGAAACGATGTGTGGTAAGACGCGAGGAAAGATAATGCTTGCTCAAACAATTCGCCGGCAGCTAGCAACTGGAAGAAGAGATATAAACATTTGCCAATACCAAGAATATAACTCGGATTGTATAGAAAATCGTATTCTCAAAAAGGCGTTAGTTTATACTTTTGAATATCTAAAGATACATCCAGTATCGGCGAATCGAAACCTACTACAAATTGTTCACCATTGTTTACCTCTATTTTCTTCTGTTAGCGACCAAATAACAACACACGATATTCAACATTTTCGTATCAATCCGTTGTTTAAAGAATATGCCGAGACACTCAAAATCGCAAAATATTTATTACGCCGGTTTGATTATAGTATAGATAATGCCACGGATGCACAATTTGACCATAAAACACCTCCATTTTGGATTAATATGCCTATTTTATTTGAATTGTATGTATTAAGCAAGTTAAGACAGTTATATTCGGATATTCGCTATCAATGGTCAGTTAGTTATAATCGGTTGGATTATTGCCGTCTTAGTGAACGTTTGATAATTGATGCTAAATATAAACCGCAATGGGATAATAGTGCTATTGTGATGGAAAACGTTCGTCAACTCTCTGGATATGCCCGACTAAGTAAACTCCGTTATATGTTGGGTGTAGATGATAAAAACGAATTACCTTGTTTGATACTATACCCATCGCGAGATGGAATAGATCAGTTTACAGCATCTACTATTCTCCGCGAAGCCAAGACTGAACCTTTGCGAGTTGTTGAGGAGTTTTATAAATTGCCCATTCGATTGCCCATTATACAATAGGATGAATTCTAAAATATAAAGACCTTGATAGAAACAACCAAATATTATATCCCGCGATGGTGGAGTTGTGCACCGGTGTCGGCTATATCGCGATTCCGCATTAATGTGGACGGAAGTGGCGTGAATACTCTTGTTACGTTTTATGGCTGTCCATTAGACTGCAAGTATTGTCTTAACGCAAACATGAAGAAAGTGCCTGCTTCGGCAAAGATGATGAGCACAATGAACTTGTATGAGATAGTAAAAAAAGATAATATCTATTTTCGTGCAACAGGAGGTGGCATCACCTTTGGAGGTGGAGAACCATTACTGCAATATAAGTTTATTAAGGAATTCAAAGAGCATTTTGTACAAAACTGGAAAATCCGGGTGGAGACTTGTCTAAATGTGCCTAAGGAGTGTATGGTGGCGTTGTATGATGTAGTAGATGAATGGATAGTGGATGTTAAAACGATGCAGTGTTTTTCTTATTATGATTATACAGGCTCTAAAGATTTCAGAAATTTAGTGAATAACCTAAAGGCCTTAATAGCAGCAGTTGGTCCGGAAAAAATATTAGTCCGCGTGCCATTGATTGAGTTTTATAGCAATGAACAAGACCAAGAGTATTCGGTCGGCGTATTAAAGAAAATGGGGTTCACACGATTTGATTTATTCACATATAAAACAGTATATAATGAATAAAGGGAAAGCTATTTGCGAAATACTGAAGCAATTACGCATAGATATTGCTAAAGCGAATAATATTGAGTATCACCCAACCAAGTGTACCCATGAGGGGCCTTGTGTCGGCACCTGTCCTATGTGTGAGGAAGAACTGAACTATCTCAATATGGTGATAGAACATCGTCGTCTAGCCGGCATAGAGATGAACTACGAAACGTGCGCTAAACTTGAAGATATAGCAACCTTAATGGCACAATGCGACCCCGAAGAGGAAGAGCCAAAAACACATCGGTTAATGGGTGAGGTACCATATCCGGATGATATAATATTGGCAGGCATTCCGGCCCCTCCTATAGAAGACGATGATGATCCAATTGATGAACCTCTAAGGGAAAAAACAAAATCCGTTAGGAAACGGAAAGTAGTGACAGATAATGATATTAAGTTGGCGCATATAGTGGTGGCAGGAACTACTCATAGTGAGCGATTTGATGAGGTGGCAGAAGAGATTGAGAAAGGTATGAAGATGATAATGAAACGTCATCATCGGAACCAATATGACAAGAACGCAATAGGTGTTTACTACAGAAATATCCGCATAGGTTGGGTGCCAAAATCTGATAATGAAGTCCTTGCACGTCTTATGGATGGCGACCGGAGACTATATTTCCTCACAACCTCGATAGAGAAACAAAACAACTGGACTAAGATTGAAGGGGATGTGTATATGATTAAGTAGGGAGGAAGGATTATGTATATTAGATGCAAAGACGGAGAGAGTCAATATATTATTGATACAGAGGAAGCCAGAATTTATGAGTTGGTGGAAGATAGCTCTGTTTTATTAGAGATGGAGGCTGATAACTTTATGAGGTGGCATCCTTACCTTGAAGAAATTGAAACGACAACATCAATGCCTCAAGAGATTAGAAAATAATGCAAGTCATAAATAATATTCTTATCTAATCCGTTCAATTAAGTCTTATTCACACAAAAAGTGAAATAGTCTCCAACTTTCCCATTCTTAATCTCTTGCGGGGCAGAAAACAGTTTGTTCTCTGCCTCGCATCCTATATGCACGTATTATGCACCGTATATGCAAACATCCTTCATCCAAAATGTACGATTATTAACTTATTATCATTCAAATTTGGGTGACATGAGGTGACATGGGTGACATGAAATCTATACAATAATATATAATCCCCGCATAGGAAGAAAAAATAAAATATTATAGGAAATCATGTCACCTCATGTCACCCACTTTCCTCGCCGCAGACACTGTGTCTAATTTTAATAGATTCTCATGCCACTCCTTCATGCCACAAAAAACAATAAGCCCAAAGACGATACAGTTTTGTAATGAAATATGGTGATAATCAATCATATACAATCAACTCCACAAAAGAACCAACACTCACTGTTACCTTTAGAGTGGCATGAAAATCTATAATATATATAATCCCCGCATAAGGTGAAAAATATAATAAGTTATATAAACTCATGCCACTCGCTAATGCGCAAAAATCAAAAAGTAAGTACTAGCAATATACTTTTCGCGACCGCATCGGGATCACTTCGCGACCACAAACGCCCCTACTAACCCCCGCCTAAACCTGCCAAAAACTGCACTTTTCTCCTGCATTTAATTGCAAAATTCATTGTAATAAAAGAAAAATCATATTTTTTTGCTCTAAAATTTGGCTATATCAAAAAAAAGCAGTACTTTTGCAAAGTGTCCGATTGAGCGGACAAAAAAAACGAAAATCTGTCCTTTGAATAGGACAAAAATATGATAATATGGACAAACTCTTTCAACTACAAAATCGGCTTCTTGATCGTACTCCGATGCAGGTGGTACGCGAGTGTGCTAAAAACATTAATTGGAATGCACAATTGTTAAGCATTCGTGGTCCAAAAGGTGTGGGAAAAACAACAATGATTTTGCAACATATTCGTTCCACATTTCCTAAAGGCGATCGATCATATCTCTATTGCAAATTGGATAGTGGTTACTTCGCTAATCACACCCTTGGTGAATTAGTGGATAAATTCGCAATGGATGGCGGCAAATATCTATTCTTGGATGAAGTTCACAAATATGAAAATTGGGGTACCGAAATAAAAGATATCTACGATTATTATCCCGAACTGCAGGTGGTGATAAGTGGGAGTAGTTTACTAAGTTTGATGGAAGGAGATGTCGATTTGAGTCGTCGTTGTGTGTCGCATGATATACAAGGGCTAAGTTTCCGTGAATATCTGCAATTCTATAAGAATATCAATTTGCCATATTATAGTTTAGAGCAAATTTTGCAGAACACAGGAGATATATGTAGCGACGTGAATGCCGTGTGTAAACCGGTGGCTGCATTTCACGACTATCTAAGAGTAGGGTATTATCCCTTCTATCAAAAAAATAAAATTGACTACTACGATATTATCGAGCAGGTTGTTAACTATGTTATAAATGAAGAGTTACCTCATATCTGTAAGGTAGAATTAAGTAATACCCGCAAAATAAAAGCTCTTTTATATGTATTGGCTCAAAGTGAACCATTTGAGGTAGATATGAATCGTTTGTCTGTGCAAAGTGGATTGAAACGAGAGACTATTCTTATTTATTTTCAGCATTTGCAAAAGGCCAAACTATTAAACCTCGTCTATAGTGACCTGAAGAATGTGAAGAAACTGCAAAAACCGGATGAAATTTACATAGCAGACACAAATTTATTGCAAGCGTTGACTAATGAATCAATTAAAGTAGGAACTATTCGTGAGACTTTTGCTGTTAACCAATTGTCCGCTCTGCATCAGGTAGAATATGGTCGTAATAAGGGGGATTTCTTAGTAGATGGGCGTTATACCTTTGAGGTAGGAGGTGAAAATAAGGACTACACACAAATAGCCAATTTACCTAATTCCTATATTTTGGCAGATAATATAGAATATGCTTCTGGTCATAAACTTCCATTATGGATGGTTGGGTTGTTGTACTAAACCACCATGCCCCTGCCCAAATCCTTGCTTTTTGTGGGCTTCCGGTGGGGTTTAGTAGGTCTTTACATGCTACGGAGATGCTACGGAACTTTAGACGCGCCCCAGTTGGCGCCCCCCAAAAAAATGGCAACTTCGTGCAAAAAGTTTAATTATTATTTGCGTATATCAATTTTTTGTTGTACTTTTGCATGCAAATTCGGAATCAAACTCCGAAATTACATAAATTATGGCAACAAATATCTACCTATCACGGGCAATGGAGCCCTTGTTATTAGAAGCCTCTCAGTATTTTCCTGTAGTTTCCGTGACAGGTCCACGGCAATCTGGCAAATCAACGCTTCTAAAGCATTGTTTTCCTTCGTATAAATATGTAAGTATGAAGGATGTGCATCTGCGTGAATATGCCTTACAGGACCCAATAGCATTTCTAAACCAGACAACGGAAGGACTTCTTATTGATGAAGTACAAAAAGTGCCCCAATTAGTGGAGTATATTCAGGGTATAGTGGATGCTGATTCATCGCGAAAATTTGCCCTTACAGGAAGTAGTAACTTCGAATTACTCAAATCGCTCACAGAGTCTCTTGCCGGTCGAACAGGTATATATGAACTTTTACCTATGAGTTTAGAAGAACTAAAGGACGAACACTCTTTATCGGTAAATCAAAGGTTATACAATGGTTTTTATCCTGCCGTAATAGCCCAAAAGAATAAAGCTTCCCTATATTACCCTGCTTATATCCGTACCTACTTAGAGAAGGATGTCCGCGATTTGTTACAGGTACAAAATCAAATGTTGTTTTTGAAGTTCATTAAACTTTGTGCCGGACGGATTGGCTCTATTTTTAATGCATCCCAAATAGCCAATGAGGTTGGAGTGGATAGCAAGACCATTGCGCATTGGTTGAGTGTATTGCAAGCATCATATATCATTTATTTGCTTCCTCCATATTTTGAAAATATCTCCAAACGGGTTGTAAAATCGCCAAAGTTGTATTTTACAGACCCCGGTTTGGCTTGTTATCTCTTGGATATAGAAAAGCCTAATCAATTGGATCACGATAAAATGCGCGGAGCGCTATTTGAGAATATGATTGTCATGGAGTGTGTTAAGCACAGAATGAATCAAGGTAAAGAAGGAGGAGTCTTTTTCTATCGCGATAGTAATCAAAACGAGGTTGATATCCTTATTAAACAATCCGGTCAACTCATCGCTTTAGAGGTAAAATCAGCAATGACATACAATCCTTCCTTTGCTTCCAGTTTACTAAAGTTGCCGCAATGGACAGATACACCTATTGCTAAACGAGCGGTTGTGTATTCTGGCGATTTTGAAAACCCGATGGGGGATATTGCTCTAATTAACTATGAGCATTTGGCATCAATATTGTAACAAACATAGATTTTGATAACTTCACTTTACAAAAACAAAGTTTTTGGTATTAAATTTGCATATTAATAAAAAAAAGTGTATCTTTGCAGCGTCGGAGCAACAACACCTCTTCGGGAGGCTGTAGGCAGCCTAAATATAAACGAGCAATTAAGAATTAAATACTTAATAACAAAAAATATACGTATTATGAAACAGATTGATTTATCCAAGTATGGCATCACCGGTAGTAAGGTGATCGCTCACAATCCTTCTTATGAAGAGTTATTTGAAGCAGAGATGAATCCTGCTTTGGAAGGCTACGAGAAGGGTCAATTGACCGAACTCGGAGCAGTGAATGTAATGACAGGTATTTTTACCGGCCGTTCTCCTAAGGACAAGTACATCGTAGATGATGCACAAAGTCACGACAACGTTTGGTGGACCACCGAAGGCTACAAGAACGACAACCACCCCATGTCCGAAAAAGTTTGGGACGAGGTGAAAGAGATTGCCATCAAGGAGCTCTGCAACAAGGAGTTGTATGTAGTAGATGCTTTCTGCGGTGCTAATAAAGAGACTCACTTGGCAGTTCGCTTTATCATGGAAGTTGCATGGCAGGCTCACTTCATTAAGAACATGTTCATCCAACCCACCGAAGAAGAGTTGGAGAACTTTGAGCCCAACTTTGTTATCTACAATGCTTCCAAGGCTAAAGTAGAGAACTACAAAGAGTTAGGTCTCAACTCCGAGACTTGCGTGGCTTTCAACACCACTCAACGCGAGCAAGTAATCATCAACACCTGGTATGGTGGAGAGATGAAGAAGGGTATGTTCTCGATGCAGAACTACTACTTGCCATTGAAGGGTATTGCTTCGATGCACTGCTCGGCCAACACCGATATGGACGGCAAGAACACCGCTATTTTCTTCGGTCTGTCCGGTACGGGTAAGACCACATTGAGTACCGATCCTAAACGTCTGTTGATTGGTGACGACGAGCACGGATGGGACGACAAGGGTGTGTTCAACCTGGAAGGTGGTTGCTATGCTAAGGTAATTAAATTGGATAAAGAGAGCGAACCTGATATCTACAACGCTATCCGTCGCAACGCATTGCTGGAGAACGTAACCGTAGATGAGAATGGTAAGATTGACTTTGATGATAAGAGTGTAACCGAGAATACTCGCGTTAGCTATCCTATCAACCATATCGAGAAAATCGTTAAACCTATCAGTGCCGGTCCTGACGCCAAGAACGTTATCTTCCTGAGTGCAGACGCCTTTGGTGTATTGCCTCCGGTAAGTATTCTGACTCCAGAGCAAACCAAGTACTATTTCCTGAGTGGTTTCACGGCTAAGTTGGCAGGTACCGAGCGTGGTATTACCGAGCCCACTCCTACTTTCTCGGCTTGCTTCGGTCAGGCTTTCTTGGAGTTACATCCAACTAAGTACGCTGAGGAACTGGTTAAGAAAATGGAAAAGAGCGGTGCTAAGGCTTACTTGGTTAACACCGGTTGGAATGGTTCAGGCAAGCGTATCTCGATTCGCGACACCCGCGGTATCATCGACGCTATCCTGGATGGCAGCATCCTGAATGCTCCTACCAAGAATATTCCTTACTTTGACTTTGAAGTTCCAACGGCTCTGCCGGGCGTAGATCCTGCTATCCTTGATCCTCGCGACACTTACGCAGATCCGAAGATTTGGGACGAGAAGGCTAAAGACTTGGCCGGACGTTTCATTAAGAACTTCGCTAAGTACGAGACCAACGAGGCAGGTAAAGCACTTGTGGCTGCCGGTCCGAAACTCTAATCGGATAGAGCCAAATAAAAGCCCCCGAGAATGTTCTTCTCGGGGGTTTTCTTTAGTCAGATGATTGACTTATTTTTTCTTCTTGGTATCTTCGCCCATCTCAGGATCCACTAAGATACGACCGCAGAACTCACATACGATGATTTTCTTGCGTTGACGAATATCCAACTGTTTTTGTGCAGGAATCTTAGAGTGGCAACCACCGCAACTATCGCGAACCACTTTAACAACTGCCAAACCGTTATGCGCATTCTTGCGGATGTTCTTGAAGGCATTAAGCAGACGACTCTCAATCTTCTTCTCAATATCGCCGGAACGCAGGATGAGGGCTTCTGTTTCAGCCTTGGTCTCAGCCATGATAGCATCTAACTCGCTGCGTTTTTGGTCCAAGTCAGACGTACGATCGGTAATCGTTTCTTGGGTCTTCACTTTATTCTCCTTAAGTGCCTCAATGTCGGCGGTGAATTGACGGATTTTCTTCTCGCTCAATTCAATATCCAACTGTTGGAACTCAATTTCCTTGGTGAGGTTATCAAATTCACGGTTGTTACGCACATTATTCTGCTGCTCTTTGTAGCGGCTGATAGCGGCATTAGCGTTAGCCATGCGAACACGATGGTCAGCGATTTGCGTCTCATCCTCTTTGATTTGAGCCTCGATATTGTTCAAACGAGTTTTGAGACCTTCTACCTCGTCGCTCATATCCTTCACTTCCTGAGGCAGTTCACCGGTTAAAATACGCAGTTCGTCAATCTTAGAATCGACCTGTTGTAACTCATAGAGGGCTTTCAGTTTCTCCTCAATGGTCATCTCTTTTTCTTCTTTCTTTGCCATAGTTGTAGTATTTTTATTTATTATAGACTACTAGAAAAGTTTAACGGGAGTATTATCGGCCTGACTGATGTAGGTAGTCAGATGGTCGGATAGTAACTCCTTATATATGTCGCGCGTGTAATGCTCGCTTACCCAATGGTCGATATCCACGATGCCTATTTGTCCCACAGCGTCCAAAAACTCGTGGTACTTAAAGTCCGCGGACAAGTACACATCTGCCTTCTGAGCAATGGCCTCGTTCACGAACTCAGAGCCGGCACCGCCACATAGCGCAATCGTTTGTACAAGGGGTTGGGCAGGGGCGATATAGCGAATATAGGTTGTGTTGAACGTCTGTTTGACTAAGTCCAAGAAACGCTCAAAAGGCATGGGGGCAGGTAATTGACCGATAGCACCCAAACCATATTCTTCTCCGGCCAACAAACGATAATTCTGCAAGCCTAATTTCTCTGCCATCCGTCCACTCACGCCATGTAAGTAATTATCCATGGCGGTATGGCTGGAATAGATAGCGATATGATGCTCGATGGCTAAAGCCACAATACGCTCTTGAGGTGTATTGCCGCAAATCGTTTTTAAGCCGTGGAAGAGTAATGGATGATGCGAAATAATTAAATCGCAATGCAACTCAATAGCCTCAGCCACTACAGATTCAGTAACATCCGTAGTAAGCAATGCGGCATGAATATCTGCATTACGATTTCCCACCTGCAGTCCCGAATTATCCCACTCCTCTTGCCACTTCAGCGGGGCTACAGACTCTATGATATTGATTATTTCACTTAGACGCAATGATCTAAATTATTATCCTTTTTTAGCACCTACTCCGGTTTTCGCTGCAGCCTTACCTGCTGCTTTTTGCGTTTTTACCTGAGCTTTTGGAGCAGTTGTTTTCTTAACGGGTGCAGCCTTGACCGCCTCTTGTGGAGCGGCTTCAGCATCTGCATCAGCTTCCTTCACGGTGAAATCCGTGATACCAGCATTGATGAGCACATTATACCACAATACCAATTTGCGGATGTCACTTGGATACACGCGATCTACATCGTAATTAGGAACGAAAGATGCGAAGTATGCGCGAAGAGCATCGTTGTCAGCCTTCTTAGGATCAATAGATGCCACTTTCAGGTTCTCTTTCTTGCCCAAACGAGTCAGTATCTCGCTCAAAGGCAGGTCCTCGTCCATAGTAAACATGGATACATCAGCCAATGCAACGATTTTATCGCGAGCATAAGTAGGCATACGTTTACCGTCCAAAAGCGACTCAACGATGAGCATGTTAGTACCATGATTGACAAGTTTGTACAGACCCGGTTTACCGGTGATAGCAAGAATATTTTCTAACATAATGGTATGTGTTTATTTCAAATTAGCGTGCAAAAGTACTATTTTTTTTTGATATATGCAAATAAATTTGCACAATTAGTTAGGCAGGGCAGTATTTATTCCACAATCTTGCCCTTGAGAGTGGCGGCTGAAGCCTCTTCGATGCGTACATGAACGAACTCGCCGATATGTCGTCCTTCGCGAGGAAAAACCACCGTCTTGTAGGTTCCGGTACGTCCATACATATCATCATGACTGCGTTTGGAATACCCTTCCACCAGCACTTCTACGGTCTTGCCTATTTCGCGCTGATTACTTTGCAAGGACAGTTCATTTTGCAGAGCAATGATTTCGTTGAGTCGGCGCACTTTCTCTTCTTCAGGTACGTTATCGGGATAAACGCGGCTAGCCCGAGTGCCTGGTCGTTCGGAGTATTTGAACATAAAAGCAGTATCAAATCCTACTTCGCGCATCAGGCTTAACGTCATCGCATGATCCTCTAATGTCTCGCTATGGAAACCACAGAACACATCTGTTCCGATAGTGGCATCCGGCAAGATACGACGGATAGCGGCAATACGATCCAAGTACCATTCACGCGTATATTTACGGTTCATGATATCTAGAATGCGATTGCTGCCACTTTGTACCGGCAGGTGGATGAACTTGCATAAGTTATGATGGCGACTAATGGCATAGAGCGTCTCATCCGACATGTCTTTGGGATGACTGGTAGTGAAACGCACGCGCATGTTAGGCACCGTCTCAGCCACTAATTCCAGCAATTGCGGGAAGTTCACATCCAGCCCTTGGTTTGTATAATGATACGAGTTGACGTTTTGTCCCAATAGAGTGACCTCCTTGTAGCCCTTTGCCTCTAAGTCTTTTACTTCGGCCAATATACTCTCTACATCTCGGCTGCGTTCCCTGCCACGCGTGTAGGGCACCACACAATAGGAGCAGAAATTATTGCAGCCGCGCATGATACTAACAAATCCAGAGATGGACTTACCTATTCGCGCCGGAATAATATCGCGGTAGGTCTCGGTGGTACTTAGTTCCACGTTGATAGCCTTATGTCCCTGCAGGGCTTGTGCCAGCAGATTAGGTATATCCAAGTAGGCGTCCGGACCTGCCACGAAATCCACTTTCCAGTCATCAATCAGCGTTTGTCCCATACGTTCAGCCATACAACCGATAACGCCGATGACGGCGTGCGCGTTGAGCGTTGAGAGTTTAGCGTTTAAAGATTTTCGCTTTAATGCGCGGATTTCTTCCAGGCGATGAAGGACAGTTTGTTCAGCCTTATCACGAATAGAGCAAGTATTGAGGATGACGATATCCGCCTCCTCAATACTATCTGTTAGTTCGGCTTGGGTAGTCTGCATAATAGCAGCGACTACTTCCGAATCGGCCACATTCATTTGGCAGCCGTATGTCTCAATATAGAATTTCAAAGTAATGTCTTGGGGTCCAAATGGTTCTTTTCAATGTCTTTGAAATAGCGATATGTGCCGACCTTCAGTTCGTCGCAAGCTAGGTCATCGCAAACGATGATACCATGCTGGTGCATTTGCAGAGCGCTGACAGTCCACATGTGTGAGATTGGTTTCTCAATTACATGCAGCAAGGCACGAGCTTTTTGGTGGCCATTCACCAGGATAAGCACTTCCTTGGCGTCCATCACGGTACCTACACCTACGGTGAGAGCGGTTTTGGGCACGAGGTTGATGTCGTTGTTAAAGAAGCGACTATTGGCAATAATGGTGTCGGTGGTCAGTTCTTTCTTACGGGTACGGCTGCTTAGAGAGCTACCGGGCTCGTTGAAAGCGATATGACCATCAGGGCCAATACCACCGAGGAAGAGGTCTATGCCACCATAGTTCTTAATCTTCTCTTCGTAACGGGCGCACTCGGCCTCAAGGTCAGCGGCGTTTCCATTCAGGATATTGACATTTTCTTTCTTGATATCAATATGAGAGAAGAAATTATTCCACATGAAGCTATGGTAACTCTCGGGGTGTTCTTCGGGCAATCCCACATATTCATCCATGTTAAACGTAACCACGTTACGGAAACTTACTTTTCCTGCTTGGTTAAGTTTGATTAATTCACGATACATTCCCAGCGGACTGGAACCGGTAGGAAGACCTAACACAAACGGATTACTTTCCTTAGGTTGGAAAGCATTGATTTTCTTTGCTACGTAGTTGGCTGCCCATTGGGACATCAAGTCGTAGTCTTTTTCAATAATTACTCGCATTGTTTTGATTATTTTAGTTAATTAATCAGTAGTTAGTTAATTAATCTGCTCGAGTACTACTGCCGAACGAGCAGGTAAATATAGTTTTAGCCAACCTTTTTTCTGTTTTTTGTATAGATTATCGGGCTGAGTGAAGTGCTCCACGCTATCATCACTCAATCCAAATCCTGCAAATTCTGTGCCATCGGTATTAAGCACCACGCGGTACTTGCCTTCCTTGGTTAGAATGCCATAATCCGAGAATGATTTTTGTCCATTCCAGTTGAAGACAAACACCAGTTTGCCACGGCGATAAGCCACTACTTGGTCTCCTTCATTATCCCACAGTTTCTCATCGAAAGGCAAGTGCACACCATATTTATCCCGAACAGGTTTAAGGTGCTCTTTAAGCAGTGTAACCATTGCCTTATCAAAGCGGTTAAGGTCCGCGAAGTAGTAGTCCTTATTATCCACTAACGACCATTGACGACGGGCATACTTGTAGCTCCATCCGTTCCCTTCGCGCGGGAAGTCTATCCATTCGGGATGACCGAACTCATTGCCCATAAAGGTGAGGTAGCCACCATTGATGGTAGAGGCAGTCATCAGTCGAATCATCTTATGTAGGGCGATACCACGGTCCACCATGTAGGTAGAGTGTCCATGTTCAAAGTGCCAGTACATATCGGCATCTATTAGACGGAAGATAATCGTCTTATCACCCACTAGAGCCTGATCATGACTCTCGGCATAGGAGATGGTTTTTTCATCCATGCGACGATTGGTCATTTCGTAGTAGATATGTCCGGCTTTCCAATCTTCGTCCTTAACTTCCTTGATATACTTAATCCAGAAGTCAGGGATACCCATTGCCAAACGATAGTCAAAACCTATACCACCATCCTCCATGGGTTGTGCTAATCCGGGCATGCCGGATATATCTTCGGCAATGGTGATAGCCCACGGCTTAACTTCGTGAATGAGTTTATTGGCCAGCGTCAAATAACAGATAGCATCTCCATCTTCGTTGCCATTGAAATAAGCCGGATAGCCGTTGAAGTCCTCACCCAAACCGTGGCTGAGGTACATCATGCTGGTAACACCATCAAAACGGAATCCGTCAAATCCATATACATCTAACCAGAACTTGCAGTTACTCAGCAGGAAGTGCAGCACTTCAGTCTTACCATAGTCAAAACATAAACTATCCCATGCCGGGTGTTCGCGTCGTGCGCCGGCGTGGAAGTACTGATAAGGTGTGCCATCAAAGTTACCCAAACCTTCCAATTCATTCTTCACCGCATGACTATGAACAATATCCATAATCACCGCCATGCCTCTATCGTGAGCGTCTGCAATCAGTGCTTTCAGTTCTTCTGGAGTACCAAAGCGTGATGATGCTGCAAAGAAATTAGACACATGGTAGCCAAAACTGCCATAGTATGGGTGCTCTTGGATAGCCATTATCTGGATGCAATTATACCCTAAGTCAGCTACGCGAGGCAACACGTTTTGTCTAAACTCCTCGTAGGTAGATACTTTCTCTTGCTCGCCACCCATTCCGATGTGGCACTCATATATGAATAATGGGCTACCTTTTTTCAGTCCCTTGAATGCCTTGTGTTTGGCACCTTTAATTGGTTTTTCTTGCCATACTTGCGCCGAGAAGAGTTTGGTATTATCGTCTTGCACTACGCGTTGTGCATAACTTGGGATGCGTTCGCCATAGCCGCCTTGCCATTCCACTAATAGTTTGAATAACTGCCCATGTTGCATCCACTCCATCGGCCAACGACCTTCCCAGACGCCATTATCTAGTCGTTTGAGTCGCCATTCTTCGCGTTTATCCCAGTTATTAAAGTCTCCCTTCACATAGATGGCGGTTGCATTAGGAGCCCATTCGCGCAATATCCACTCCTTACCATCATTATGCAAGCCAAAGTACAGGTATCCATCGGCCCACTCATTGAGGGGGTGACCATTTGTCAATTCATATTCACGACGTTTGGCATAATCCAATCGTGCTTGCAGAGCACCTTCGTAAGGCTGCAAATACGGATCGTTTTGTACTAATTTTAGCATGGATATGTTAATTTTTAGTTCTCAAATATTTTTGTTTTCACAATAACTTTGCGGTACGATTTACCGGCAGCTATTCCAGGCTGATGCGCGTCGGAGGGGAAGAAAACAACAAAGTGGCCTTTGGGCACGGTGATCATTGTGGTAGCCTTGTCTTTGTAGAACTCAACATCTTTGCCTTCGTCATATTCAGCACTCACATCTTGGCAATCCTCTTGCGCCTTCCAGCCCATTTGTTCATCATCTCCTAACGGAATTTGGATATCAATATAGTCCTGATGCGCCTCCATCTTACAATCCTTCTCGGCTTTACCCTTAAAATCTAATATATTAACAAATAGGTCATCACCCATTAGTTTGATTTTGCAGGCAGGAAGTTCCTCTAAATCATTGTCGTTAAAGAACTGCATGAACTCGCGGAAACGAGGTACTGACTCAAAGTATAAATCCGCATTTTCTAATTTATCGAGTATCATAATTCAAAATTTAGCGCACAAAATTACTAAAAAAATCGCAAGTATGCAAATTTATTTGCAAAATGTCCTAAAAAATTTGTCTATTCGGCAAAAAAACTGTACCTTTGCAGAGTAAAATCGCATTTTATGAAAAAAACACTCTTGAAAAACCACGTTCTAACAGCACTCCTGATTATTGCTGCTTGTCCCTTATGGGCCGTTGATGCCAACATACAAATCTTCTATGATTTTGGTAGTGATTGGAAAGGCAATGCCTGCGAAAATCATCGTACAGAGCGAGTGACTTCCACCGTTGAACTTTTTCATCCGGACAATTGGGGTTCCACCTATTTCTTTGTGGATTTTGACTACTCAGTCAGTAAAAAAGATCCTGAACAAACGCCCTTTGGAGCCTATTGGGAGATTAGCCGCAGCTTTAATTTTTGGAAACAAAGTAAGGTCAAAGACTTAAGTCTTCACTTGGAATATGATGGTGGTTGTGGCATATATGGAAATCGCAAAGTTGAAGGTGGTTATTCCGTTAAAAATACGGTTTTGGTCGGACCTGAGTATTTCTTCCACACTCAAGACTTCAAGAACACATTTACCTTGCAATTCTTATATCGCTACTCAACAGGAGTTCCTAAAAGCACCGTACCTTTGCAATTAACTTTTGTATGGGGATGCCAAGATTTTTGTACCGCCAAGGGACTCACTTTCTGTGGTTTCTTTGATTTATACGGCGACCGCACGTATCGGCATGGCCTTACTTTTCTGACCGAGCCCCAACTATGGTATAGTATCGGTCAATGGTTTAAATGCCCCAATTTATGTATTGGTACAGAAATTGAGGTGTCGTACAATTTCACGGGCGAAGGCTGGATGGCCAACCCTTGTGTGGGAATTCGCTGGAATTTTCTATAAGTTATTCTTTTTCTGTACAGTTGGTACAGATGGAGAAAGAGGCACGATTGAGACGCACTTCGTGCCTAAATTGTTGTGCCTTGTGGCCTTGCCATATCTCGCGTAATGACTGTTCGCGGATAGACCCCCAACTATGTTGGGCAGACTTATCAAAGCAGCATGGCAGAACCTCTCCGGTGGTGGTGATTACGCAGCCGGTGTGAAGGCGATAGCAAGGTCGGTGGAAGATTGTTTTTCGGGCAGGTTGTAGTCGGTTTTTAGGACGATATGTGCCATCTTCCTGACGGGCGTAACGACAGTATTTTTCATCGGTTGGCATCAGCGGAGTGCCCTGCTGATAATCGTAAAACTGCGCCGTTTTGAGTGTTAGGCTATCGGCTCCCATCTGATGATAACTGCGCTCAAACATAGCCCATTCGTGCTCATTGGACTTGAGCCGCAGGCATTGCAATTCGATATGGGTATGTCCACCTAAACGATCTTTGGCATCACGCAAATAAACCAGTCCGCGCAAGGCTTTTTGCAGACTTCCTCCCTGACGATAGGTCGAATAAGACTCTTCGCTAAGACCATCTATAGAAACGATGATACGATCCAATCCGGACTGTATGAGTTGTTCGGCCAACAAAGGCGTCAACGCCTGTGCATTGGTGGAGGTAGTGGTGTAGATATGTGCCTCGTGTGCGAGCCGAATCATCTCGGCTAATTGAGGATGCAGCAATGGTTCGCCCTGAAAATAGAACTGAATCGTATGCACATACCCTTCGCAGTCCGCAAGGATCTTACGAAACAAATCCATTGATAAGACTGACTGTTTATTCACCCTTGCTTCTACTACCGATATACTACCGATAAGCACACGCTTAGTTTCCTCTGCCGAATGCGCCATTCCAACGGGGCATTGTGGGCAGGAGAGTTGGCAGAAAGAAGCCGGTTCAATGGATAGAAAAGTGGGCATAGGGGCTACGCACTCTATCCCAATATGAGAGAGTGCATAGCAAGTTTGTGCCCAAAGATGATTAGCAAGGGATTTTATTGACACGACGCTCATGTCGTCCTCCCTCGAAGTCGGTATTAAAGAAGGTTTCCACAATCTCGAAGGCCTTCTCTTCGCTTATGAAATTGGCCGGCATGCTGAGCACGTTGGCGTTATTGTGGCGACGACCCAAATCGGCTAACGGAGTATCCCAGCATAATGCAGCGCGAATGCCTTTATGGTGGTTACACGTCATGGTGATGCCATTGCCTGTTGAGCAGATAGCAATACCGAAATCATACAGACCTTCTTCTACCGCAGCAGCCATGGGATGAGCGAAGTCCGGGTAGTCGCAGGAATCTGTAGAATGGCAACCATAATCATGCACGAAAGCGCCCTTCTCCAGCAAGTACTTTTCAACTTTCTTTTTCAGATTATAGCCGGCATGGTCGCTGGCTAATGCAATGCGCAGTTTATTCAATTTTTCCATATCTTATAATGATTTAATGTGTTCGTTAAACGGACATACTTGTTGGCAAATTAAGCACTTATGCGTGATGTATGCCTTACATTTGCGGGCATCCCAGTTTTGTAGTCCCAGTGCCTGTCCGGGACAGGCCTCTATACAGCGTTTGCAGGTGCCACAAAGGGACTTGATAGGCGTGATAGAAGGAGCCTCTACCGGTTCAGTTATAACCAATTCACCAATATGCACATAACTGCCCAAGGAAGGATGAATGAGTTGATGGTTATTGCCTATCCATCCTAATCCGGCTTCTACTGCCCAACGCCGCTCTAAGAACGGGGCACTATCACAGAATTTGTTTTGTGTATTCAACGCCGTGCAATACCCTTTTTCTATCAGCAGGGCTTCTAATTCGTACAGTTTACTCTTGAGGGCGCGGTGGTAATCATGTCCCGAATGCGCGTAAGTTAATAGACACACGATGACCGTTTGCGCATTAGGAACCAATTGACAGGGGTCGTATCGCAGGTTACGATTGCGTTCCAAATAGGACATATTGCCATGTAAGCCATGGTTAATCCAATCGTCCATAAAAGCCGCTTCATCGTCCAATCGTTGCGCAACAGCGATGCCGATATCATCTATACCGACCTTAGAAGCTAATGCCTTCAACGTTTCCAGAGACAGCATCTACGTGAGTGGTTGCAATAACAGGGGCAGTTGCCTTAACATCCTCCGAAGGATGCAGCACCTTGATCAGGTTACCGAACATCAGCTGAACGGCAATGGCCAGAACGACTACTCCAAAGAACTTACGAATGATATAGAGCGAAACAGGTTTGAGGTATCGTATTATCCAGTGGGTTCCGGCCAATACAGCAAACAAGAACACCATGCATAAACCAATAGCAATCAATAAGTTAATGACGGCATAGTCGGTAGTTAAAGACAGCATCGCCGTGAAGGCTCCCGGACCGGCATACATAGGGAAGGCCAGCGGAACGAGGTCACCACTTGCACCTAAATCGGAGGGCTTGAAAATAACGATATCCAGCAGCATTTCCAGTGCCATAAGGAAGATGACAAAACCACCGGCGATGGCAAAGTACTCGGGCTTAATGCCAAAGATTTTCATCACGATATCTCCCATCAGCAGGAACGCGCATAATATAATAAAAGAATATATGCACACGCGCACGGGATGAATGGTTGTTCCGTTCTCCTCCATGGAGATTGTAATCGGGATATTGCCAAACGGATCGATGATGGCGATTAAGAAAATAAATGCAGAAATTATCTGCCAAAAATCAGTTGTTCCTAAGAATTCCAGCATAGTAAATTGTATTAGATTTCAAATTTGCGTGCAAAAATACAAAAAAATTTGCATATATCAAAAAAAAATTGTAACTTTGCAGCGATATTTGATTTAAATATAAAAATAAATAATTATGATTAACTCACAAGACATCAAGAACGGCGTATGTATCCGCATGGATGGTCGTTTGTATTTTGTTATTGAATTTCTTCACGTAAAACCGGGTAAAGGTAACACCATTATGCGTGTTAAATTCAAAGATGTAGTAGATGGTCGTGTTTTGGAGCGCCGTTTCAATATCGGAGAGAAACTGGAAGATGTACGTGTAGAGCGTCGTCCTTATCAATATCTCTATGCCGAGGGACAAGATTACATTTTCATGAATCAAGAGACGTATGAGCAAATTCCTATTGCTCACGATCTGATTACGGGTGTAGATTTCCTGAAGGAAGGTATGATTTGCGATGTAGTAAGTGATGCATCTACGGATACCGTATTATTTGCCGAATTACCGACGAAAGTAGAGTTGGCAATTGCTTATACGGAGCCCGGATTGAAGGGTGATACGGCAACCAACACCTTGAAGCCCGCTAAGTTGGAGACGGGTGCAGAGATTCGTGTACCATTGTTCATCAACGAGGGTGAGATTATTCGCGTGGATACCCGCGACGGAAGTTATTGCGAACGTGTACGTTAATGAAAGGGGCAGGGGAAATGCGAACAAAAAAATGCAAGTCATTGAATCATCAAGACTTGCATTTTATACTTTTAAGCGCTCCCTCTAGGACTTGAACCTAGGACCCCCTGATTAACAGTCAGATGCTCTAACCGACTGAGCTAAGGAAGCTTGCTTTTCCAAAAGCGAGTGCAAAGGTACTGCTTTTTTTTGGATTGACCAAATATTTTTCAAAAAAAATGCAATTTTAATGAAAAAAAGTTTGTTATTACTCGTTCAATAGCATAAAAACCAATGAAAAAGGTATTAGGTTTAGGCAATGCGCTGACCGATATTTTACTGCAGGTTAGCGAAGATGATTTAAGAGAATTAGGACTTCCGAAGGGTTCCATGAACCTTATTTCGATGGAACAATGTGAGAAAATCCACACGCGTTTTGCGTCCGTTCGTAAGAAAATGGTTGCAGGAGGAAGTACCAGTAACACCATTACGACCATCACCCAATTAGGCGGTAAGGCTGCTTTTGTTGGTAAGATTGGAAATGATGAGATGGGTGACTTCTACCGAGACGATCTTAAAAAGAACGGCGTCAATCCTCTTCTGCTGCAAAGTGACAAGATGTCAGGGTGTTCCATCGTGTTGATTACGCCAGACGGCGAGCGCACGATGGCTACTTTCTTGGGAGCCGCTGCGGACATGCATGCCAGCGATATCCATAGCAGCATGTTTGACGGATATGATATCTTCCATTTGGAAGGTTACCTGGTGCAAGACCACGAACTAATTGAGAAAGCCATGCGGTTAGCGAAACAGTCCGGATGCCTCGTGTCATTGGATTTGGCTTCGTATAACATTGTGAACGAGAACCATACATTCTTGCAGGATTTGATTCATAAATACGTGGATATCGTCTTTGCCAATGAGGACGAGAGTTATGCTTACACCCATTTGGATCCTGAAGAATCCGTTGATGATATTGCTAAGCAATGTAGCATAGCCGTTGTTAAAGTCGGTAAGCGTGGCAGTTATGTGCAGCAAAATGACAAGCGTTACCAAATCGGTGCCATCACCACGTCTTGCACGGACTCAACCGGAGCCGGAGACTTGTATGCCGGAGGCTTCTTGCATGCTTTGTCGGACGGTTTTGATATCCACCGTTGCGGAGAAATAGGCACTATTGCTGCCGGACGCGTAGTAGAGATTATTGGAACTAAATTAAGTGATGCCACTTGGGATGAGATTCGTCGTATATGCGCCTTGTACCGTGGTTTCATGATGAAGTATAATGTCGAAAATTAGGGTTTTATATCAGTATTTGATAGCCTTACCTATCCTTTTTGTACTCACAATGCTCTGCGCTGTGATTACTTTGTTGGCTTTTCCATGGAAGAATAGTTGGTGGCTCAATCGCATCCAAGCATTATGGGCAAGGATGTGGTGTTATCTGACCTTTGTGCCGGTTAAGGTGGTAGGGCTGGAATATATCCGCCAGCACCAGAGTTATGTGTTTGTGGCCAACCATCAATCCACTTTTGATATCTTTGTGTTGTACGGTTGGTTGCCGGTGGTATTCAAATGGCTGATGAAGAAAGAAGTGAGTCACATTCCGGTGGTGGGATTGGCTTGTCGCGCCGCGGGACATATCTTTATTGATCGCCGCCATGCCAGGGCCGCCACTCAGAGTTTACAAGCGGTAGAAGAGCAACTCAAAGATGGTATATCTACGGTCATCTTCCCCGAGGGGACACGTTCGTATGACGGACAATTAGGAGCCTTCAAGCGTGGTGCGTTCCAGATTGCATGGGACCTGAACTTACCTGTTATTCCAATCTGTTTAGATGGGTGTTATCAGGTGATGAATAGATTTGCCAAATCGGTTACTCCCCATCCTATTACGGCTACTATATTGCCCGAAATGGACCTGCATCAATATGCTACGATGGAGGAATCTATTCAGGCCGTACGAGATGCTATTGCAACAGCGCAACATTAAGATGAAACATTGTATTACAATCATATCATTTCTGCTGGCTATTCAGTTGCATGCTTCTTCTATTAGCATTCTCACCTCAGCCGCAGCCACTAAGAACGCCAATATAGGTATATTGATTAAGCGTCTTAGTTCCGGAGAAGTGGTGGATTCCCATCGTTCCGCCAATCTGATTCCTCCGGCATCCACTATGAAATTATTTACTACCGCCACGGCGTTAGAGCAATTAGGTAGTGGCTATCGTATCCCTACTTATCTCAAGTACACCGGCACGATTGAGCAGGGTGTGTTGCATGGTGATTTATACATTGTTGGTCAAGGTGATCCTACTTTAGGTGGGCGCAATTGGGGCAGCACTAATTTCTTGTACCAATGGTCCAAGGCTATTCGTCAGGCAGGCATCACGCGCATTGATGGTAGCATCATAGGGGATGTGTCCTATTATGATGGTGATGCGATTAGTCCGGGGTGGTTGTATGAAGATATGGGTAATTACTACGCTCCCGGTATTTTTGCGTTGGCATATATGGATAATACCACCAATATCCAATTACGCAGCGGAGCGATTGGTTCGGTAGCCACCGTCATCAAGACCATTCCTGAGATTCCCGGACTGCAGTTTGAGAACCATATCCGTTGCACGGAAATCAATTATGATGGTGCTTTTGTGCATGGTCTGCCTTATCAGAACTGCCGTTACCTAACCGGCAGCATCCCATCTAACCACGGTTCATTTGGTGTGCAAGGTGACATACCCAATCCGGCTTTGCTACTGGCGCAGCACCTCACTCAACGCCTGCGCCACGATGGAATAGAAGTGCGAGACTCAGCTAATTATATTGCCGAAGACGACCGCAAGGTCAAGACCCTGCTCTATACGCATTATTCAGATTCATTGGCAGCTATTGTGAGGGCTACCAACCAACATTCCATCAACCTGAACGCCGAAATGTTATTCCGTAACTTAGGGTCACAACGAGGACTGCCTTGCACTATCCATAACGCATCCGAAGTCATCAAGCAGTTCTGGCACAATCGCGGTGTGGATATCTTTACGGCATGTATATTAGATGGTTGTGGTTTGGCGCCACAAAACGGACTTAGTGCTGATAATTTTGTTAATCTGCTCACATATATGGCACGCAGCCGCGAGCACACAGCGTTTGTGCAATCTCTGCCTACCAGCGGTCAATCCGGCACACTGAAAGGCTTTTTGGCAAGAACCGAATTGGACGGTAAAGTGCATGCTAAGTCGGGTACGATTAAGGGTACTAAGAACTACGCCGGCTATATTGATTTGCCGGATGGAGATAAGTTAGTGTTTGCTGTGTTGGTCAATAGTGGTTCCGGCACCAATAAGCAAATCCAACACGCCATAGAACAGTACTTGTTAGATGTATATCGCCACTATAAATAGCACGAATGACTATCTGCGTTTACACCCCGATGTTGTGACTCTGCGCACGGATTTCCAAACGGCTGGACGAGGACAGGCAGGCAATCATTGGGAGAGCGAACAGGGTCAGAACCTACTATTCTCTACGCGGCTGAAGGAAATAGGATTAGCGGCTACGGACCAATGGTTCATCAATATGCTGGTGGCGGTGGCTTTATATGAAACGCTAAACACTAAACTCTCAACTCTGAACTCAACGCTCACCATCAAATGGCCTAACGACCTTTATTATGGAGATAAGAAACTGGCAGGCGTACTGATTGAAAACACACTATTAGGCAATCGTATTGTGGATTCGATTATAGGAATAGGTCTAAATCTTAACCAAACGGAGTGGCATAGTGATGCCCCTAATCCTGTTTCGCTCAAGCAGATAACCGGCGAGGATTACGACCCTGACGAAATGATGAACATATTCCTCGGGACCCTGAACGAATTAGTGCCTGAGATAAATCATCTTCGCGCATATTACATGCAGCATTTATACCGACGGGAAGGTTTTTATTGGTGGGAAGAGCGAGAGGTGAGCACGATGCCGACTATGAATGGTCAACGAACGGAGCAATCCTTTGAGGCGCAGATAGTGGATATCACTTCACAAGGCGAGTTGGTGCTGCAGACGCGCAACCAAGACATTAAGACATATCATTTTAAGCAAATTAAATATATACTATAATATGAAAAGCATCATTATTACCGGCGGAGCCGGATTTATTGGAAGTCATGTAGTACGACTCTTTGTAAACAAGTACCCTAATTACCGCATTATCAATGTGGACAAACTTACTTATGCAGGCAATTTAGCTAATCTCAAGGACATTGAGGACAAGCCTAATTATCGTTTTGTGAAGGCAGATATTTGTGATTTTGATACTATCTATGCCCTCATGCAAGAGGAGCAGGTGACCGGTGTCATTCACTTGGCGGCCGAGAGCCATGTGGACCGTTCCATCAAGGATCCGTTCACTTTTGCTCGCACCAATGTGATGGGCACTCTGTCTATGTTACAGGCAGCTAAACTATATTGGGAGAGTCTGCCCGAGAAGTTTGAAGGCAAGCGTTTCTATCATATCTCCACCGACGAGGTATATGGTGCATTAGAGATGACCCATCCCGAAGGTATCAAACCGCCATTTACCACCACGGCATCGTCGTCGGAGCATCATTTGGCTTATGGTGAGAAGTTCTTCACGGAGGATTTGAAGTACATGCCTCATAGTCCATATAGTGCATCTAAGGCGAGCAGCGACCATTTTGTTCGTGCTTTCCATGACACCTACGGGATGCCCACTATCGTGACTAATTGTTCCAATAACTACGGTCCCTATCAGTTCCCCGAGAAACTGATTCCACTCTTCATTAATAACATCCGTCATCGTAAACCGCTGCCGGTTTATGGCAAGGGCGAGAACGTGCGTGACTGGCTGTTTGTGGAGGATCATGCGCGAGCCATTGATTTGATTTTCCATAAGGGAACCATCGCTGATACGTATAACATCGGTGGCTTTAATGAATGGAAGAACATCGACATCATCAAGGTGCTGATTAAGACTGTGGATAAACTGTTAGGCCGTCCCGAAGGGGCCGATATGGATCTTATCACCTATGTAACAGACCGTGCCGGACATGATATGCGATATGCTATTGACTCCAGTAAACTGCAACGCGAATTAGGTTGGGAACCGTCTCTGCAATTTGAGGAAGGCATTGAAAAGACCGTTCGCTGGTATTTGGATAATCAAGATTGGATGGATAACATCACTTCCGGCGAGTACGAGAAGTATTACGAGGATATGTACACTTATTAATCTTTTGCGGGGCAGAAAACAATTCGTTCTCTGCCTCGCTCCGTATATGCGTGTAATTGGCTCTTCGTCAAGGTTCTGCTTAAGGTGTGATTAAGGTGTTACTAACAAAGGGTGCGGCAAGGTGCAACACCCCCATCACCACGAAAGAACAATCGGCAAATGATCCGAATAGCCGGACCTATCATAGTTGAATCCTACAAAAGTGCGTCTCGGCTTTTTTCCAAGAAACTTCGTGTCCTCACACAGCAAAAAATCCGCATCAAATATGCGCACAGAAGCATTCAACAATGCTTTAGAAACATAAAATTGATCAAGACACGTCCAAATGCCATTATAACGATGAGAACCCGCGTTGGCATTCGTCCAAACAAGCATACGATTTGTCATCTGATTAAGGTCATCTTCCGGACCTGTATTCATATCACCCATCACCACAATTCGAGCATCGGAATGCCACAACAGAATACTATCTATCTTATTCTGTATCACCGACTTAGCCTTTTGTCTCTTCCATTCTGAAGCAGCCTTACCTCCTAACATCGAGGGCAAGTGACATACAAAACAAAATAAGGTGTCCTTACTCGCCAATTCAACTCCTTTCACAAACAAAATATCCCTCGTCTTATCTTCTCCCAAATCAACCCGCAAAGGGGCGGCATCCATCGGAAAAAACTGCGTTGTATCACACAACATAGCCACATCTACACCTCGTTCATCTTCGCTCTCAAAATGGATAGGTTTATACGGATAAATAGGCATTTTTCGACATAACATCTGCAAACAACGGTCATTCTCGACCTCACATAATCCCACTATCGCCGGAGGAGTTCCTTCACCAATGATGCAAATCACTTTGGCAATGTTTTCGCACTTATTCTCCATACGTTGATAAGACCAATGGCGGTCACCATCAGCAGTATATTCATAATCGTTTTTGAGCGAATCATGCCGATTATCAAAGAGGTTTTCTACATTGTAGGAAACAACCGTAAAAAGCAATATACACAAGTAATGCCACATTAGGAGAGCATCATAATGGCCTTCTTCAACGCAGCCACCAAAGCATCTATATCCTCTTTGGTATTATACATGGCCACCGAAGCACGCAACGTGCCAGGCACCTGTAACTTATCTATCAAAGGCTCCGCACAATGATGACCTGTTCTAACTGCTACACCCTGTTGATCCAACAACGTACCAACATCAAAAGGATGCAAATGTTCCACATTAAACGACACAACTCCCGCTTTCCGTTGACCCGCAGCATAGATAATAACATTCGGTATAGAAGCCAATTGACTCTCTAAATAAACCGTCAACTCGGCCTCATACTTCTCAACCTCATCCCTACCTGCCATCTCTACATAATCTAAGGCCTTCTGCAAACCAAAACTACCGATGAAATCAGGAGTTCCTGCCTCAAACTTATAAGGTAACGTATTGTACGTTGTCTTATCAAACGAAACATGCTCTATCATCTCTCCTCCACCCTCTGCCGGAGGCAGTTGATCAAGCCACTCCTCCTTACCATACAATACACCTAATCCCGTTGGACCATAAATCTTATGGGCAGAAAAACTTAGAAAATCACAATCTAAATCTTGCACATCAACGCGTAAATGTGGAACACTTTGTGCAGCATCAACAGCCACAAGTATACCCCTTGCATGCGCCAAAGCAATCATCTCCTTCACCGGATTAATAATACCTAACACATTGCTCACATGCGCCACACTTACCAAACGAGTCTTATCGGTCAATAAAGCCTTATAAGCCTCTATATCCAACGTCAAATCATCACGCAATGGAATGACTCTCAATACCGCCTTTTTACGCTCACAAAGCATCTGCCAAGGTACAATATTAGAGTGATGCTCCATATAACTAACCACAATCTCATCTCCCTCTTTCACCATCGCCTCTCCCAACGAAAAAGCCAACATATTGATGCTGTCGGTGGTTCCTTTGGTAAACACAATCTCTTTGGACGATTTAGCTCCAATAAAGTCCGCCACACGCTGACGCGCCTGCTCATGATGCTGAGTAGCCACCTGACTTAAATGATGCACACCACGATGAATATTAGCATTCCACGAGGTATAAGCCTCCGTCATAGCCTCTAATACAACCTTCGGCTTCTGAGTAGTAGCCGCATTGTCCAGATACACTAAACGATGTCCGTGTACCTGCTCTCGTAATATATCAAAATCCTGTTCGCACATAGGCTAAGGTTTATAAAAACTATTCTGTAATATAACTTGAGCATCACCCTCTGCAATCAATTCTTGCAAGGTGACTTGCTCATTATGCTCCATATAACTTTCTGCTATCCGCCAACCTATCCACGTTCCTACTCTACCGGGAGCCTCCTGCGAAATCTCCGAAGTAAAGGGACCATCGTTCAAATAGGACGTCAGCACCATACTCTCCGTCTTGAATAAATCACGCTTATCCATTATCGTGTTCCAAATAGCACGTTCGTGTTTCACGCACCAATCCCATTGTTCCTCCGTATACCCCATAATCTCATACTCCGGATATTCCGGCATCAAGACGGACAATAAATACATAATCTTACCACGATAAATCATATTATCTATCAAACGATTCTTCGTGGAGGTATAAGGCAGATTTCTAAATAAATAGGCACTCACCACATCCACCGGAATACACTCACGACGCATATTTTGCTTCTGGTAATTATGCACAACGCGATTATAATACTTCCAATCCTTACCTAAATACATATCCGAACCAACCGCAATATCATCCTCCATGAACAAAATAGATGCATTAAATCCGGAAATAAAGAAATACACCGTTGGAATAGGCATTTCGGGATATAAATAATGAAAACGCGTAAACGCCTTGTCCATCCTATCCTCCAAATCAGAAATATCAGCAAATTGCTTTTTAACCTCGGCATTGGTCTCCTTAAAACCATATAATGTATCTTCCAAAAAGAGAGGTAACGTCTCGGCTAAATACAAAGTATCCTCAGGCAAGATACCCAATATATCCTCCGTAAACACAGGCATAAAAGTCTCGTATTCATCGTATAAATACCTAATATCCTGTAAACTGGAATCTACGGATACATTCAATAGAGCCTCATCAAAACGAACCACTTCTACATGCTGCAATTCCATCTGGCGAGGAAAATAGGAACGCTTAGACGAACAACCCGTCACACATACTAACACGCATACAAGGGCCAACACTCCCTTGACACGCATAACAACCTGATTTTTATTCAATCTTTCCATCTTGTATCACTAATTGACGATCACATATACGAGCTAATTCTTGGTCGTGTGTTACCAAAATAATGGTCTGACCATACTTCTCACGCATCTCCAATAATAACGTATGCAACTCCTTCTTATTCTGCTCATCTAAACTACCACTCGGTTCATCTGCCAAGATAACCGATGGCTGCAACAACATAGCTCGGGCTGCTGCCACACGTTGTTGCTCACCTCCTGACAACTGAGACGGTTTATGATATAACCGTTCTTTTAATCCCAATTGAGTAAGCAACTCAATAGCCTTACGCTCTACCTCTTTCTCATTGATACGAGCAATCAAACCCGGCATCATAACATTCTCCAAGGCAGTAAATTCAGGCAGTAATTGATGCTGCTGAAAAATAAAACCAATATGCCTATTCCTAAATGCAGCCAAGTCTTTCTCGGACAATTGAAACACATCTTGTCCATCAATAAGAACTTGACCCTTATCTGGCTGATCCAATGTACCAATAATCTGCAATAAGGTGGTCTTACCGGCACCACTTCTGCCTAAGATGGCTACAATCTCTCCATTCTTAACTTCAAGATGTACACCCTTAAGCACTTCCAACGAACCAAAACGCTTGTGTAAATCAACGACTTGTATCATTCTTATAACATTTTTTTATTAACTGTACGGCTGCCTCTATAATCTCATCCTGCTCCGTCTGAAGATTATCCTCCACAAGGACATCCGGATGAATACCGGGCTCTATACTATTCTTGGATGCATCAAACATCCTAATACTCGAAAAACGAACAGTCCAACCATTAGGAAGTTCATAACTTAACGGCATACCTCCACCTCCTCCACTCACACCACCCATAATAGCACAATTATGGGCATAACGCATGATACTAACAAAGAAATTAGCTGCCGAATAGGTCTTTCTATTACATAATACAACCACTGGCCTTAACCACGTTGAAGGCATCTTGCTCTTTCGTAACTGCTGGGGCTCTAACTTTGAAAAAGCATTATGTCCACAACCATTCTTATGCTGCCAGTAACCCACCGTCGTATCGTGCTCAAAGAAAGTGGCTGCTAACTGATAAGCATACTCCAAATCTCCTCCACCATTTTCTCTCACATCCACTATCAAACCCTTGCATTCCTTAAACGAACGCAGAATATATGCCATGTTATTTACACCTACCACTTGCTCAAAACTACTTACGTAAATATAACCAACTTGACCATCTGCAATCGTATTATAATACGCACCTCCCGCAATACGATAATCCTTCAAATAACGATTCTTAACAACATCCCAATCCCAATTCTTAGGATAACCTTCATACCAACTATCACAGCGAGATACATCAAAATCAGAGTAAATATTCACATGCCCATCATTCAAACAATTCACCATATTAGCCAACGTATCAAAAAGTGCCAAATAATCTTCAGAACGAATAGTCTTCACCTTCGGCACATAGTCATCATGCACTTTCTGCCAATCAATTGACTTCTCCTCAAAATAGCAATATTTCTCGTCCAATGTCCGCCACAAGCATTCCATATTACCCATAGGCGTATTATCCTCCACACCATCAAAACGATGGGTGCAAGCCGTGCATGCAATAAGCAACAATACTATATATAATCGTACATTAGCCATATATTAGAATGACGTGAAGTCCTTCTTAGGATTTAACTTGTATCTGAAACTCGTCCCCACTACTAATGACACTTCTTCAGTAGAGAACATCATATTCTTCTGACCATATTCGTCATAATCATGACATATACCTACCCGCCAAGTAGAGTGGGGGAATTGCATATCTAACGTTAACTCATGATGCAACGTACGATGATTCCACATTCCTGCACATCGCACCTGCCCCAACACTTCCTTGTACATCTCATAATACGACTGCCAGTAATCCGGCATATAATCCACACCTATCAAATTGAAACGCAACATATATCGTAACCGATACGAAGTTTTCTTCCCCTTGAACGCATAACTAACCCCAGCCTGAGCTTGAGCACTAACCATTAAATCCAACGAAATCGGTTTATTTACATTTGCAATATGATACTTAATTCCTCCACTTACATCCAAATATGGACCCACAAACACCTGCACACCATGTTCTGCAAAACGCCATACATAATTTGCTCCCCAACCTGTTTGTAATTGCAACGCATATAACACATTCGACCGAGTCGGATTATATGTCCAATCAAAACGCACATCTAATCGTCCTACATGCTCCCAATTATCCAACTTACCTGCTTGACCCAATTTAGTCTCCTTTCGAAAGGGTTGCCACCACTCATTACCTATCCCCACCATCAAACCTTTGTAGAGTAGGGGACTCAAATACTGATCCTGACGCCAACTGCCACCAAAACGCAACATAAGTATACTCTCATGTTCCACATTCTCAGCCTGAGCCATACCACCCATCAGCATCAGTCCTATCAACACTATGTATAATCTATTTCTCAAAGTCGTCAATCAAATGTATTCGGTATCTTACTCATCTATCGTGAGCTCCCTATCTCCATCTTCACACACACGAATATGTATATATAAGGTGTCCTCTGGCAAAAGAGGTTCTATAATGTCCGGCCACTCAATCAAACATATATTACCTGAATATAAATAATCCTCTGCACCAAAATCCTGAGCCTCACGAATATCTTTCAACCGATAACAATCAAAATGATAAATCTCTCCATCCTTGGGCGTATCATATACATTCACAATGGCAAAAGTAGGCGAGTTAACAACATCGTCCGTTCCAAGTTCCTCACACAACTGTTTGATGAAAGTGGTCTTACCTGCTCCCATCGGTGCGTCAAAAGCAAAAACACGACGAGTAGGGTAGCGACGTATCAAATCTATCACACCAAGACGCTCACCGGCAACATCCACCAAAAAAAGCGCCTTTTTTTCATCCATTTTTAATGTATAATGTTCCATGTTCATGAAAAATATTTAATTCTCAACGCGATAAATCTCTCTGAAAATACTCGTAAATGATTGAAGCATAACGTTTTAGCACAACTTTCTCCAATTCATCCAAACTGGCTGTTCTAATCCGTGCCACCGTGCGGAATTTAGTTAATAGTTTCTGCTTTGTAGATTCGCCAACTCCTTGAATATCATCAAGTTGCGACTTAATTTGCGACTTAGAACGAGTCTTTTTGTGAAACGTAATCGCAAAACGATGCACTTCATCCTGAATCTGTACCAACAACCTGAATACTTCATCCGTAACTTTCAAACTCACCTCCTGAATAGGTTCCCCAAAAACAAGCGTGTTGGTTCGATGTTTATCATCTTTCTTCAAACCCGCTACCGGAATAGACAAACCTAACTGACGTTCCACAACCTCACGAATAGCATGCACCTGTCCTATTCCTCCATCAGCCAATATCAAATCCGGAAGAGGTTCATTCGCATCCAATAAATCTTGATATCTACGACGAACAATCTCACGCATAGAAGCATAATCATCCTGACCAACTACAGACTTGATACGGAAACGTTTATAATCACTTTTACTGGGCTTAGCCTTCTTAAACACAACGCAAGCCGCTACAGAAGCATTACCTTGCAAGGAAGAATTATCAAAACTATCGATGAATAAAGGCAATTTCTCTAATTTTAACAAACTCTGTAAACATCCCAAAACACGCATCATTCGCTGATCAGGATTTAATTTATCAGATTGCTTAAGCTGATCTAACTTATATTGCCTTACATTCTGCATCGCCAAATCAAGTAACTTCTTTTTATCTCCAGTAATGGCTATATTAATATGCAGATTTTCATCGTATCCATCGGGAATAAACGGAACAATGACTTCTTTTGTCACACTACCTAGACGTTCCCTTAATTCCATCATTCCTAACGCCAAAACTTCTTCCTTTGGTTCATCCAAGGACCGTTTATACTCAATTGTCTGCCCCTGAACGATACTTCCGTTCTGAACATGCAGCATTGAAATATATACATTTTGCCCCTGTTCATCGTACCCAAACACATCCAACTGACCCACATGATTATTGCTGATTATGGTTTTTGAGCAAAACTTATCAATCAATTCCAATTTCTCTTTTATCTCCTGCGCACGCTCATAATCCATTTTAATAGCTGCCGACTCCATCTGCTCCTCCAATTGACGGCAAAGCAAACGCGCATCACCACGAATAATCTTCTTAGCGCCTTCTATATAAGAAGCATACTCACTATCTCTCACACAACCGGCACATACACCGGAGCAGGACTTCAGGTGATATTTAAGACAAACCTTATATTTTCCTCGCGTCACCCCATTCTGCGTTAATTGCATAGTACAAGTACGTAATGGATACAACTGATGAATCAATTCTACTACCAAATCCACCGTATTTCCATAACTATACGGACCGAAATACTCACCGGCACCCTTTACAATCTTGCGTGTTTTAAAGATACGCGGATATGCCTCCTTTGTAATACAAATACTTGGATAAGACTTACCATCCTTCAGTAATATATTATAACGAGGCTGATATTGTTTGATTAGATTATTTTCAAGCAGAAAGGCATCTTGCTCACTATTTACAACCACATACTTAATATCTGCAATATTTTTAACAAGCTGACGTGTTTTAACCCACTCATGCTCCTTTTGAAAATAACTACTTACTCGACGTTTCAGATTCTTTGCCTTCCCAACATATATCACCACGCCCTCACTATCAAAATACTGATACACACCCGGCTGCTGTGGCAAGGAGGACAAGATATTCTTGATATGTTCAGAAACAGACTTCATAGTTATTTGTTCCACGTGGAACTATTTATAATTTGTTTATTCATAAACAAAAATAGTCATATTATCTACCTAAAAGCACTAATAACACACTAATATCATTCGGACTTACTCCAGGAATACGGCTAGCTGCACCAATGTTTTCCGGACGAATACGACTCAGTTTTTGACGAGCCTCAGTAGACAAAGATTGCACATCTTGATAATTGAAATCTTGCGGTAGTCGAATGGCATCCAATCTGCGCAGTTTCTCCGCAGCAAGTCGTTCGCGCTCAATATAACCCCTATATTTAATATCAATCTCGGCACTCTCTACAATCTCTCCTCCGCGTTCCGCAAAACCGTCAATCAATTCACGCAACGAAGGAACTTGTGCACTTAGGCCGGCAATAGTTACCTTGGGACGGACAATTAAATCGATCAATTTACAACCATGCTGCAACGGACACTCTCCCACAGACTCCAACCAACCATTGATATAGTCTGCTCGAATTGGAGTTGAGGCAAGGGAATCACACAAATGCTCAATGGCATTCTTCTTGTCCATGTATAGCTGATATCGTTCATTATCCACAATACCTAATTGATACCCTAATTGAGTAAGACGAGCATCCGCATTATCTTGGCGCAATAATATACGATACTCTGCTCTGGAGGTAAACATACGATAAGGCTCATCCACACCCTTATGCACAAGGTCGTCAATCAATACACCTATATAACTCTCGTCTCGATGCAAAACCAATGGCTGAGCCCCTGACAAAACAAGATGCGCGTTTACTCCCGCCACCAATCCTTGTCCAGCCGCCTCTTCATACCCTGTTGTACCATTGATCTGACCAGCAAAGAATAGATTTTTAATCAACTTTGTCTCTAAGGTAGGATAGAGTTGAGTAGGATCAAAAAAGTCATATTCAATCGCATATCCAGGACGATACATAACCACATTCTCTAAACCTTTAATGGTCTTCAATCCCGCAAGCTGCACCTGCCAAGGTAAGGACGAAGAAAAGCCGTTTACATAGTACTCATTAGAATCTACACCTTCCGGTTCTAAAAAGATTTGATGCTGTTCTTTGTCAGCAAAGGTAATAATCTTGGTTTCTATACTTGGACAATATCGCGGACCTATACTCTTAATTTGACCGTTATACAACGGAGAATCTGGTAACCCCTGACGAAGCACATCATGAGTATGCGCATTGGTATAAGTAATCCAACACGGCATTTGCTTCAATTCCCGATGAATAGACGGCAAATAAGAGAATTTATATTCATCGCTATCACCCGGTTGAATGGTGAGTTGAGAAAAATCAATAGAACGCTTATCAATACGAGCCGGCGTACCGGTTTTCATTCGATCACTCTTAAAACCTAACCCTACCAATTGCTCCGTTAATCCATACGATGCCGGTTCACTGGTTCGTCCACCACGAATTTGTGCTTTACCAAAGTGCAAAAGACCATTAAGGAAAGTGCCATTTGTCAAAATGACAGCTTTCGCCCTCATCTCAATACCCAACATAGTCTTCACACCACACACTGTATTATGCTCAATAATAAGTTCAGTCACCACATCTTGCCATAAGGAGAGATTATCCGTTGAAGACAGAACTTTTACCCATTCCTCAATAAAACGTTTACGGTCACTTTGCGAACGAGGTGACCACATAGCAGGACCCTTACTGCGATTGAGCATACGGAATTGAATGGCTGACAAATCGGTTACAATACCCATCTGACCTCCTAAGGCATCTATCTCACGCACTATCTGCCCCTTGGCTATACCTCCCACAGCTGGATTGCAACTCATCTGACCGATTTTATTCATATCCATCGTAATGAGTAACGTCTTGGAACCCATTCGGGCCGCAGCATGGGCGGCTTCACAACCGGCATGACCGGCTCCAACTACTATAACATCGTATGAAAAATTCATCTTTTTGTTTTCCAAACTGATTTAGAATGCCATTTATACCTGCCTGAATAAGATGAAGCATGAACTGTTCGAACCGAAGGGAAAAAAGCATCCTCAATATGGTTAAGTTCTTGAATATCACCCGTTTGCTTGTCTAATAACACTCCAATAACATCAAATCGCGGACTGCGTTTCTCGCCAACATGCTTAATGTAAGCGTTCGCCGCAAAAATCATATTCTTTTGTTTTTCTTTATCTACAAACTGCTCTGGATGTCCACCAAAGGTGGAAGTACGAGTCTTTACTTCACAAAAAACAACATACTCGTCATTCGTGGCAATTATATCTATTTCCTTCGAATTGACCTTTAGATTCTGCTCCACAATCGTGTATCCTTTCTGTCGCAGCAGATTGGCGGCTATGGATTCACCCAAGTCGCCTTTATCCTCTTGCCTATGTAAATGAAAGAATGCCATCTATAGTGACCACTCAAAACTATCTTTTGTATCCTTGATTGTAAAACCAAGAGCCACTAATTCATTACGAATCTTATCGCTAGTAGCCCAATCCTTATTCTTCTTGGCTTCTAACCGCATATTGAGCAATAAATCAATCGCACCCTTATATGCATCTTGATTGCCATCGGTAGCCTCACTCTCCATCTTTAGACCAAGGACATCCACTACAAAAGTCTTCCAAGTAGCCTGTAATTCGCTTAAATCTTCCGATGAAATGAAACCTTTTCCATCATAAATGGTATTGATGGCGCGACTGCTATCAAACAAATGTGAAATCACAATCGGTGAGTTCAAATCATCTTCCATCGCATCCTCACATAATTGACGTAACGGAGTCAATTCTATGCTGGTTTGATCCCCTGCCTTCAGTTTCATCAAGCGGTTATACGCCTCTGTTAATCGAGCAAACCCCTTCTCGGCAGCCTCAAGAGCATCCGATGAGAAATCAACCGTAGAACGATAATGCGCCATAAGGATGAAAAAGCGAATAGTCATCGGGGAAAATGGCTTAGTAAGCAATTCATGTTCACCCTTGAAAAATTGCTCCAATGTAATAAAATTATGATAGGATTTACCCATTTTCTTACCGGCTATGGTAATCATATTATTATGCATCCAGTAATGCACACTATCATGACCTAATGCCGCACATGACTGTGCAATTTCAGCTTCATGATGAGGGAACATTAAATCTAGTCCTCCTCCGTGAATATCAAACTCTTCTCCCAAATACTTTGTTCCCATAGTAGAGCACTCCATGTGCCATCCTGGAAAACCTTCGCTCCATGGACTTGGCCAATGCATAATATGTTCCGGAGATGCTTTCTTCCATAGAGCAAAATCATAACTATGACGTTTCTCGTTTTGGCCATCTAACTCGCGTGTTTCGGTTTTAATCTCTTCCAGATTACGACCGGAAAGTTTTCCATAGGGATAATCCTGCGCATACTTCTCTACATCCATATAAACGGAACCATTGCTAATATACGCATAGCCTTTATCTAAAATTTTCTTCACAAATTCTATTTGCTCAATAATATGACCACTCGCATGAGGTTCAATCGTAGGTGGCAGGACATTTAGAGCCTCCATGTCACGATGATAACGGTTGGTGTAGTATTGCACCACTTCCATTGGTTCAAGTTGCTCTAAACGCGCTTTTTTTGCTATTTTATCTTCGCCTTCATCAGCATCATGCTCCAAATGTCCCACATCGGTTATATTACGAACATAACGCACTTTATAACCTAAGTGCAATAGGTATCTATAAAGTAAATCAAACGTGATGGCAGGACGAGCATGTCCCAAGTGCGCATCACCATAAACAGTAGGTCCGCAAACATACATACCTACATGTCCTGCATGTAACGGACGAAAAAACTCTTTCTGATGAGTTAATGTGTTGTAAATCTGTAACATATCTATATTTAATCAATTATTCAATTATGATTGTGGCAATAAATTCATCTCTTTCGCTTGTTCTAACATATACGCCTTAGCTGCTTCATATTCGTTCGGAATAATGCCATCTAAAATAGCATCTTTGATGCGTTGTTTCAATTGACCTACCTCTGAACAGGGTTCTAAATGCAGCAATTGCATAATCTCGTCTCCACGAACAGGAGGCTGAAAGTTACGAATGCGATCACGCTCCTCTAATTCCACCATTTTCTGACGAACTAACTCATAGTTCTTATGGAACTTCTCCACCTTCTCTATGTTCCGAGATGTGATATCCGCATCGCATAATAACATCAAATCATCAATATCATCTCCTGCTTCAAAAAGCAATCGACGAACAGCAGAATCTGTTACTGTATCCTCAATAAGATTGATTGGCCGCATATGTAAATCAACCATCTTAATCACATAATCCATCTTTTCATTCTGCGGCATCTTCATCTTTTTGAAGATATGCGGAATCATCTTGGCACCAATGTAATTATGATTACGGAAAGTCCATCCAGCCTGTGCATCCCAAGATTTAGATTTGGGCTTGCCTATATCATGCAACAAAGCAGCCCACCTAAGCCATATATTATCCGAGCTAACTGCAACATTATCAACTACTTGCAGTGTATGCAGGAACACATCCTTATGCCCTCTACCTTCCTTTACATCCACTCCCTTTAGCGCTGCCAATTCAGGAAAAATAAGTGGTAATAAACCTGTTTTATCCAATAATATCCAGCCTTCCGAAGGACGACGCGAAAGCATAATCTTATTCAATTCATCCACAATGCGTTCCTTCGTAATAATACCTATTCGGTCCTTATTACGAGCAATGGCATCAAACGTTTCGTCCTCCATATAAAATCCTAATTGGGTTGCAAATCGAATGGCACGCATCATACGTAGCGGATCGTCAGAGAATGTGATATCAGGATCCAATGGAGTGCGAATGATACAATCCTGCAAATCGTACATCCCTTCAAACGGATCCAGCAATTCACCATAACGTAATTGATTGAGGCAAATAGCCATCGCATTTATCGTAAAATCACGCCGATTTTGGTCCTCCTCTAATGTGCCATCTTCTACGATAGGATTGCGCGAGTCATGTTGGTAACTCTCACGACGAGCGCCCACGAACTCCAACTCCATATCATGCCATTTGACTTGCGCTGTTCCATACGTTCGAAAAACACTCAAATGAGCATGTCTACCTAAACGTTTTGCGACGGCCTCTGCCAATTCAATTCCTCTACCAACTGTCACTATATCAATATCATTGGATTCGCGATGCAAAAACAAATCACGCACCCAACCACCAATCACATAGCATTCCAAACCCAATTCATCGGCAATATCACCAATCAAATGCAGAACAGGTTGATCTATTTTTTTGTCAGTCACTATCATAATTAGAACTTCCAACTAACACCAAACACACCATGTATACCTGGCGTTTGATAGCTAAATAGGATATCATTATAACGATTAATGTAGTTATTGAGTTGCAAGTAAAAACCAATGTTCTTCTTCCAATCATAACGAACACCTATGTTCAGGTCAATCAGCGTCTTACTCTTCACTTCTCCGTAGAACTGAGTCATTGATTTAACAGAACCGCAGAAATTATTATCGCTATACAATGACCATTGCGAATTAATATGTGCATCTATGCGCAAATGAGCATCCCAAGACGGATGGTCATATACCGCATTCGGATCAAATCCTTTCTCATGGTTCTCTAACTCCATATTCTCAGGTATCCAATGATAATAATTTCCACTAGCCGTGATATGAATAATGTCCTGATAATGATACGTCAATTCCATTCCCACTTTCCAACGCTGGTAATCGCAATACTCATAATGCACAAATCCACCAGGTTTCAGCGATGTTGAGTCCACATAGAAAATGATTTGATTCTTCATAAAGGCATACCCGGCATAGATATCCAACAATAAATTGTCCGTCGGACGGATCTTAAATCCCACAAAAGCATCAACCGGAGTATATGAACTAACGTGGTCAGATGCTACACCTCGCGCTATGTTACGATACGGGCAAGTAGCCATATAACCATCCAATGTACCAGTACTAAACTTACCTGTTGCTCCACCATATACAGCAAGCCACTGCGGCACAATGTGGTACTCCAAATAAACATCCGGTGACGGAGCAAAACTAATCTCACTATTCGAGGACATCATTTGTCCTTTTCCAAAATTGACATCCAAGTTAACCCCTACGCGAGCTCTCAAACGATCACCAACGTAGCGATAATAGGGATTAATACGGAGGGCATGACGAGAAAGAACATTGCGTTTAGAACTCGTTTCATTCCATAATTCCTCTTCTACAGAATAGAATGCATTCTGCACGTAAATATTACCACCTACACGATGCTCATCTCCATTCCATTCCACATTGGCTCTAGTACGTGCCTGATGCTCAGATACCAAATTAGGCAATACAAAAGCTTGATAGCCTAATTCTACATCATACAAGATATCTGCATTCTTACGCGAACGAACTCCGGCATTCACATTAACCGTCCAGATAGACTGTTTGTCATCCTTTTTTAAATCACTAAAATGGCGAATAGACAAGCCGTTTTTATCCAAACTCCAATAACGGCCATAACGAGTGAAAAAGGTGTTCTTACCACTAACATTCAAATAAGTCTCTAACGAAGAGAACTGCTTAACAAAGTTCATACCAACCTTAGTCTCTTCCCATGTCTTCAGTCCCCAAGCGGCATCATGATGCGCATATAAATCTAATTTTACACCCTTAGACCCCTTGCCGGATACCGGCACCGAATAACCAAAATCCAAATACGTATTGGAATGTCCAGCCGCTACATCCAAGTGTCCATCCCACTTCTCCTGTTTAGGAAGAGGTGTATTAACAAATCGCATCGGTTTAGCATTGTATGCTGAACTATCTTGTTCAATTGCATCCGAATACTTAATCTCCACTTGCGGTTCTTGGATATCCAATCGCGAAGGAGAGGCATTCACTTTTCCTACCGGCTGAATAATTGGTTGGAACTCACGCTCCACTGTGACTGAACGTGATAATGTATCCTGCTGCGCAAACGCACAACCGATACTGCCACAAAAACCAATAAATGCAATCAATCTTGTGTGTTTCATAATTCGTCCTCCTCTTCTATATCTTCAGGATGTTCAGCTGCTTCTATTTGTTGCAACTTATCCAATACAATAGACTGAATATCATCCTGACCTTTATAGTTATGTTGCAGAGTTAATAAATACTGTTTGGCTTGGAATAACTCACCACGAACCACATTAATATCCGATAATAATATCAAACTCTTTGCTAACCAATATTGGTGCTGGGTCTTCATGCTTGCAAAGGACATAATCTCGTTCTCTGCACCATTCATTGCATTCTGATTATAATATGCCAAAGCCAATAGATACTTAGACTCTGCCCCCTGTTCCATACGTACGTCCTTGGCCAAAACAGATAAGTCGGTTATGGCCTGACCATATTGCTCTTGATGCATAAAGGCTTTGGCTCGATCATAACGAGCTTCCTGACGAATAGCGTCCGTAATATCATTATCCGACATAATATCCGTGGCACTCGTAATAACAGCTCCGTAGTCATTCATCAGATACGAACAACGCAATACACCTAATTTGGCATTCTGCAAGTCCTTTTGTTTCAATCCAAATTGGGTCATTTGGGTAAAATAAACACGAGCTTGTTCGTAATTCTGCGCATCATAACTAATCTCGGCTATACGGCTGTATGTTTGTTCTACATAAGCATTGTTCTTCTGCTCTGCCAACTGCAGATATAATTCCAACGCCTTGGCCTTTTGACCGGATTGATAATAACTATCTGCACCATTATTGAGAGCCATCAAACAATTACGGCCACCAGGACAATACTGCTGCAAATAGGTCGAGAAAGCCGCAGCCGCCTCGCTGTAATGACCTAACATATACTGCAAATTACCTGCCGCAAAAGTAAGCGAATCCTCCTTGGAAGAAACCGACATATTAAAAGCACCTAAACGCTTGGTATAGTCCACATAATCTCCTACTTTATTTTGCTCCACATATACCTGCTCCATGCCATCCAAAGCCGAATAAGCCTGCTCCGTAGCAGGATACGTCTCAATCGTCTGGCGATAAGCCTGAATAGCTTCATCATACATACCTAAATTACGGAAAATCATACCACGTTCCAAGGATGCTGTACGAGCATATGAACTATTGGGATAGGCAGTCACTAAACGCGAATAGGCATTAATAGCTGCTAAACTATTCTCTTGCTGCAATTGCGCACGAGCAATCTCATATAGAGCATCATCCGCATAATCAGACTTAGGATAGTTCGTCACTAACTGCTCCATCATAGCAATCTTATTAGGATAATGACGAAGCAAACCTAATACATAACCACGTTGGAACAAGGCGTAATCAACACCCTGCTTACCTAAGTCAATCACCTGTTGATATGTATCGGCTGCTGTTTCAAATTGACGCGAATTAAACTGACAGTCACCTATTCGATTTAACGCATCGGCATATATTTTCTTGTCCTTCTTCACCTCATCACGAGCCGTAAAACAAGTGAAACAACCTAACGATTCAGTATATTTTTTAAGATTGAATGACACATATCCTTGCAAATAATCCGCCATCGCGTTGTTTTTAGATTGCATAAATGATGGCTGTTGACGGTATTTTACTAAATCTGCCATAGCCGGCTCATACTGATGTAAACGATATCGAGCTTCTGCTCGGTAGTAATAAGCCTCTGTCTTATAATTAGACGTGCCCGATTCGTTTTGAATCACTTCGCTCATCCATCTAATCGTCTCTTCGTTTTTACCTTGTAACAAAGCATCTGCACCTAATTGATAGCGCAAGTATTGCTTAGTTTCTTGCAGTTTGCTATTAGGATTACGCAACGCACATACGGCATCCAAGGCTGCTACATAGTTCTTACTAGTCATATACATTGCAGCCAACATCTCATACACATCCTCTGTATGTTTAGATGCCGGATACTGTTTAAGGAAGTCATTGAAAGCATTGATACTCTCACCCAAAGCCGTTCCTGTTTGGTAGGTACATAGCGCATAGTTATACATGGCTTCTTCGCGAATTGCCTTATCATGATCATATCGCATCGCAGCCTGATAACTTAATTTGGCCTTTTCTATATCACCTACTTTAACATAAGCATGACCTAAATATAAACATACTTTTTCAGACAAACCAACATTATCTAATTTGACGGCTTTAAGATTGGTAATAGCATTCTTATAATCGCCTAAGTGATATTGCGCAGCAGCCAGAATATACACATCTTCATTCATTACTTCGCGCTCCTGCTCCTTAAAGGATTGCATATATCGTGTTAATCGTTCCACAGCCTCTTCATAACGCTCGTTATTGTAAGCTATCTCACCTAATATACGCTCCATCTCGCCACTGTGTTTATTATTAGGATATTGCTCTAATAACTGCTTAGCACGAGTTTCGGCCAAATCAACATGATGCTGAGCGTAATATATCTGTGCCACTAAGTAAGGAGCCACCGTCTTGTATTCTGACGTTGTTTCAAGGGCCAATAAGTCGGGTAAGGCCTTTTCATAGTTCTCTTGTAAATAATAACTATATGCATAATAGAACCTACCCTGAAGGGCATACGGGCTATCTCCTTCGCGCAACGCTTTGAAGCATGAAACGGCTTCGTTGAACTTATCTTGTTTGAGATAAGCTAAACCACGATAAAAAAAGAAAACAGGTTGTTCATCACGCTCCAATTGCTTCCATTTAACGCGATCAAATGTCTTTGTTGCGTTCTTATAACGCAGTTTTTCCACTTGTAGTACACCGATCATCGTCTGTACACTACTATAATACGTGGTATACGGATAATCCCGTAAATATTGTTTGAGCTCGTTTTGAGCCGACTTGTCGCGCTCGGTAAAAGACCGTTTTACCAAGGCGTACTGCTCCTCCACCTCATTGGCCATTACTGGAACCAAGAGGAGGAAAAACAGATTAGAAAAAATAATTAATCGTTTCATTTACGAATATGTTTACGATGTTTATTTTGCAACGCACGCTGGCGGCGGTTATTCATCACATGAATGATAGCAAAGGCAATAATAGCCAATAAAATGACAATAATCACAACCACCATCGTACTATTCAAGTTATCACCTTTGACGCGATTCCACATGGCTAACATAGCCTCCGTTTGTTCGTCACAATCATGCATTAACGCACAACGATCAATAATGGATTTGTCGGGATAGAAGACCTGATTAGCATGTATCGCCTCAGCACCTTCGCCAAAGAAATACGTCAGGTCTGCTGTCTGTTCAATCTCATCATCATTAGCCCATTCCATAATGGTGGAATCGGCAATTACACTTACGTAACCAATCTCTTCCATATTAAGAATGGCATTCTCCGGCATACACATGAAATTGATGAAATAACTAGCAGCCTTCGTATTTTGAGCATACTTAGGAATGCACCATCCGTCAAACCATACATTACTGCCTTCTTCAGGAATGACATACTTCAAATCAACGCCCATCTCAGCAGCCTCTTCAATAGCCCATTGAGCATCACCCGACCATAGCAAATCCATCCAAGTCTTACCTTTGGTCATCTCTTCCTTTCCGAAATCAACTTCCCAACCGGCAATATTGTCCTTCATGCCCGTCAAGAATTTCTCCACACGTTCCATACGCTCCGGAGTAACATTAGCTATCAGATCCTCTTTAGTCTCCGTTCCTGCAGCAATCTCATCCTTGTAGCAATAGAGCACAACCACCGAATAAATATCTCGGAAAGCATCCTTCATCAAAATACGATCCTTGAACATAGGATTCTGTAAACATCCCCAACTCTTTACTGCATCGCCATCTACAAGCGCTGTATTATACAAGATACCGGTGGTTCCCCACATATATCCTACTGTGTAATCACTCACCAGCGTATTCGTATCCGGAGCCATTTGTTGGAATTTATCAACAACAAAAGGTGCCACTAACTTGGTGTAATCAGGAGTTTCACCAAAGTTCTTGTCAATCTTGAGCAATAAATTATTACGAAGCATGCGTTCAATAATATACTCGGACGGACATATAACGTCATAATCCTCATGACCAATCTCAATCTGAGTCAGCATACTTTCATTAATGTCGAAAGTCTGATAACTAACCACAACTTCCTCTCCGGTCTGTTCTTTATACCATTCCGGAAATTTGTTTAATACATTGTCCATGTCAATGTAATCCTGCCAGTTGTACACTTTCAACGTGTGTTCACGGTCTGCGGCCGTTACATAGCTGGTTTGAAAACCCAATACGGCTGCCATAGCCAATACCAGAAAAAAATTCACTTTTTTCATTTTTTAATTTGTTTAGAAGTACGTAAATTAGAAATAATTAATAACACCAATATGGTGAGGAATATTAAGGAAAAGAGGGGCCTTAACTCTGGAGTTAATCCTCCTTTTCGTGCATCTGAATAAATAAAGGTTGAGAGCGTCTCCAATCCATTGCTACCCTTCGTGAAGAACGTTACACCAAAGTCATCAATGGATAAAGTCAAACTCAATATGAAACCACTAATCATACTGGGCCATAATTCCGGCACAAGTACTTTACGAAAAGCCTGCGAAGGTGTAGCTCCCAAGTCCAAAGCAGCCTCATAGATATTAGGATTCATCTTTTGTAACCTCGGCATCACCGATAATACCACATACGGTGTACAGAACACCACATGCGCAATAATAACGGTTACCAATCCGCGACTAATGCCCAAGAAAACAAATAACAAGAACAACGATATACCTGTAATAATATCAGGGTTAATCATCGGAACCGAGTTCAAAAACATAACACCCTTGCGATAACGCTGACTTAGATTAAAAATACCTATCGCCGCTATCGTTCCCAAAATAGTGGAAACCAATGCTGCCGAAAAAGCAATCACTACCGTGTAAATAAGTGCACGGTATAAGTTTGGATCGACACGCACGTTATCCGATAAGTCATACCCCGTAAAAAGATTCTCATATAAGCCTATCGTAAAACCCGTCCAGTTGCCCAACACCTTGCTCTTCGTAAAAGAAAAGACAATAATAAGCAAAATAGGCGTATAAAGCACAAAGAGCAACAGCCAGAGGTAACCCTGACTTAATATGCGCGACCATATACTACGCTTGTCGATTGATGTCCTCGTTGTCATTGCTACCAAAGAATGAAGTTAAACCTATTATAATCAGCATAATCAACGATAATGCTGCTCCATAATTCCACATTGCTATACCTCCTTCACCAAAACTGCGCTGGATAAGCGAACCAAACAACGTGATTTTGTTCTGCGTCAACAATTCCGATATGGCAAAAGTAGATACGGTTGGCATAAAGACCATCACAATACCCGAATACACACCGGGCAAGGATAACGGCACTACCACCTTCGTAAAGGTCTTCCATCGGTCAGCACCCAAGTCTTGCGAGGCCTCCAATAGACTCACATCTATCTTTTGCAACGTATTGTAAATGGGATAAATCATAAACGGCAAGAAATCGTAACACATGCCAAATAACAATGCCCCTTCGCCTAAAGGCAAGTTAAACATATGGAAGAGTTCCACTGTAGCTAAGGTGCGAAGGAGGAAATTAATCCACATTGGCAAAATGAACAGCATTGCCATCACAGCCGGAGTTCGGAACGACTGCATTGCCATAAAATACGCGGCAGGATAGCCTAATACTATACATATAATGGTCGTTAATGCTGCAATCGCTATCGAATAAATAAATGTATTCACCGCCTCTGTGCGTTGGAAGAATTGCACAAAGTTCTGCAATGTGAAGCCACCTTGCTGACCGGTGAATGCGTAAATACCAATCAGTATCAACGGCAACACCACAAAGAAGACCAAGATAGCCACATAGGGCCAAACCCAGTTTTTCCTATTTTGTATCAGTTTCATTTTTTTCTACTTTGTACAAACGAATCCAACTTGGAGCAATCTTAATTCCTACACGATCGCCCTTATCCCAGATATCATTAGTATCTACATATATATCGTCACCATCATCCGTACGAATCTGCAAGTGATAATGGTCACCCTTGTACAGAATGAAATATACCTCACCACTCAATGTACCATCTTCCTCGTCATCTTGCAAATTAATATGGTTGAAATCAACCTCTATATCCACTTCCTCTCCGGGCTCAAAACGTTCTGCCATACGATCTGGTACATCCCATAACTCATCCAAGAACTCCACTTGATTATCCTCACGCATCGTGCCATGGAACGTATTGCATAATTGCGTTTTTTTCATCACCTGGATATCCTCAGGTTTAACCAATAAAGCGACTCTTGATCCGGGTTCAAAAGCATGATAGTCCTGCACCTCCAATTCATATCCATTATCCGTCATAACCGTCATGTGATAATGAACACCCTTGAAGATACATGTCTTAACTTCCCCATATAACTGCCAGGGTTCATCCTTCAACTTTGAATTTTCCACTTTAGACTCAGATATATACCAATCTTCCGGACGAATCACCACATCCACTTCCGTGTCCTCACCAAAGCCGTGATCCACACACTCAAAGTCATAGTCGCAGAAATGTACCAAACCATCCTTCACCATCACCGCATCCAATATATTGCTCTCGCCGATGAAGTCTGCTACGAAACTGCTTTGTGGCTCATTGTAAATATCCGTTGGTTTACCTATTTGCAGTATCTTACCTTCGCGCATCACCACAATACGGTCGCTCAGCGTCAACGCCTCCTCCTGATCGTGTGTTACGTAAATAAATGTAATACCCAACTTATCGTGCATCTCACGCAATTCCAACTGCATATCGCTGCGCATCTTCCTATCCAATGCCGATAAGGGTTCATCCAATAACAACACCTCCGGTTCATTGATGATGGCACGAGCAATTGCCACACGCTGCTGCTGACCGCCACTCAAACTATCTACATCGCGGTACTCATAATCAGACATACTCACCATCTTAAGCGCCTTCTTAACTCGTTTCTCTATCTCATACGGCTCCATCTTCTTGAGTTTCAAACCAAACGCCACATTCTCATATACATTCAAATGAGGAAACAATGCGTACTTCTGGAATACGGTATTCACCGGACGCTCATTGGGAGGTGTATCCGTTACATCCTCACCATTCAATAGTATATCTCCGGTTGTAGCAACCTGAAAACCGGCTATACATCGGAGTAGGGTGGTCTTGCCACAACCCGATGGACCTAATATAGTCACAAACTCGCCCTTACGAACTTGCAGGCTGACATCATTCAGCGCAAACTTACCATCCTCAAACTGCTTTGATACATGGTTAACTTCAATGATATAGTCGTTCTTCATTCTTGCAATTTACAAATTAGCAATTATCAATCAGCAATCAAATTCCTTCCCGTCATCTCCTTGGGCTGCTCAATACCTAAGATATGGCATAGACTGGGAGCTACATCAGCTAATATACCATCCTTCACTTTGGCATCCTTATTATCGCTGATATAAACGAATGGAACAGGATTCAAACTATGTGCCGTATTCGGTGTACCATCCTCGTTCACAGCATGGTCGGCATTACCGTGGTCAGCAATAATAATTACTTCATAACCATTCTTGCGAGCAGCCTTAACGACGCGATCCACACATATATCAATCGTCACAACTGCCTGCTGAATACTGGCATACACGCCCGTATGACCTACCATATCGCCATTTGCGAAGTTTAATGTAATATAGTCGTATTTTTGGCTATCTAATGCGTCGCACAAGGCTGCGGCTACTTCAGGAGCCGACATCTCCGGTTGTAAATCATACGTGGCTACCTTCGGACTTGGAATCAAAATACGCTCCTCATTCTCAAATTCTATGTCTCTGCCACCACTGAAGAAGAAAGTGACATGCGCGAACTTCTCCGTCTCAGCAATACGCAACTGCTTCAAACCGTTCTTGGCCACTATCTCACCCATCGTATTCTGAACATTCTCCTTGGGGAAGAGAATATGCAAACCCGTGAAGGAACTTTCATACGGAGTCATGCAGTAATAATTCAAATTAGGAATAGTCTTCATTCCTTGCTCCGGCATGTCTTGCTGAGTAAGCACAATCGTAATCTCACGAGCACGGTCATTGCGGTAATTGAAGAAAATAACTACATCACCTTCCTCAATCGTAGCCACCGGCTTACCATCCTTAACATGCACAATAGGCTTGATAAACTCATCCGTTACATCAGCAGCGTATGAAGCCTCCATAGCCTCATGCATATTCTCAAATGGTGCACCCACTCCATGCACCAGCAAATCATAACCTACCTTAACACGCTCCCAACGTTTATCACGGTCCATGGCGTAGAATCGACCCGAGATAGAAGCAATCTCACCACATTCTTTCTGCATGTGGGCTTCCAATTGATCAATAAAACCTATACCCGAATGAGGATCTGTATCACGACCATCCATAAAACAATGCACAAACGTGCGACCTTCTAAATTGTATAATTTAGCAATATGCAATAAATAGAATAAATGATCCAATGAACTATGTACACCACCATTACTGGTCAAACCCATAATATGCAGTTTCTTGCCACTCTCTTTTGCAGTCTTGAAAGCAGAGATAATCTCAGGGTTCTCTAAAATACTTTCGTCCTTAATGGCACGATTGATTTTTACTAAGTCCTGATATACAACGCGGCCGGCACCAATATTCAGGTGACCTACCTCCGAATTACCCATTTGACCATCCGGCAGACCTACATTTTCACCACTGGCCTGTAATTGACTGTGAGGATACTCCTCTAAAATCTTATTCCAATGAGGAGTATTGGTTGAATAAATAGCATTGGCTGAACTCTTTTCACCGATTCCCCAGCCATCAAGAATCATTAATAAAGCTTTCTTTTTCATATTTTTATCTTAATTATTCATTATTCATTCTTCATTCTTCACTCTTCATTATTCACTCACCCTCTCACCTCTCCTCCATTCTCAACTCCCTTTGCAAATCCCTCTCTTTTATACTAGCCCTCTTATCATATTCATGCTTACCTACACATAAACCTATCTCCATCTTAGCCAACCCTTTTTCATTGATATATAACCGCAACGGAATAATCGTCTTACCCGTATCCTTCACTTGCCTATTCAGTTTGCGCAATTCTTTTTTCTGCAATAATAACTTCCTATCTCGCCTTGCCTCATGATTAGCATAACTGCCAAACTTATACTCAGCTATATTCATCTGCTTCACCCATAGTTCCAGTTTACATTTTCCATTCTCCTTACTCCTTACTCCATTCTCCTGAAATACGCAGTACGTATCTACCAACGAAGCATGCCCTTCACGAATGGACTTAATCTCCGTTCCATAAAGGACAATTCCCGCCTGATAACGATCCAATATCTCATAATCAAAACTGGCTCGACGATTTTTAATATTTACATCACTCTTAACAAACATCTTCTCTTTATGTATAGCGCACATATGCGCACACTTACGCAAAATAACTTGCAAAAGTAATACTTTTTTTTTATATACGCAAATTTTATAGCCAAAAAAACACTTTTTCCTTTTTCTCCCTACTATTTGGGCAGAAAATGGGCATTTTTTGACCATAAAGCAGCGAAAAATTTATTTTTTCCTGCTAAGATAATCATTTATAGGGAATTACACTAATTTTAGGTCTCCAAAATGTTACATAAGCCCTACTTTTTGATTTTTGCGAGGGTGGGAGTTTGAGGGACTGCGATTGATGCCCTTAGTACGTATACTTACTACCCCCTTAAGGGGATACGTAAGTAGTACTAACGGGCTCCAGTCCCATCAAAAAATCATTAATAATAGCAAAATCTTAATAATAGTAAACTTTTAAGGTCTAATGAGTGTTTAGAGGGTGTTTAGACACTGTCGACCGACCCTCGACCCCCAAAAGCACCTATAACATTGATTAAAATCTTAATAATAGGAAAGTTGGGAGTCTTATTTGGAGTCTCCTTTAGAGGAATCATGATACATTCAAAAGTCTCCTTGTTGTTTAATATATCAGCAAGATAGACTTCTATTGTGAGATCTATGTGGCAGCACCATCCATTGTTTTCATCTTTCCTTTACGATGTAGCCATCTTTATCGCGATAGCAAGTTCCTTTTTAGCCATAGTATTCAAATGACACGCGGCACAATCATGAATTATTTTAAATACTCGGATACTATATTTTGGATTTGAGCATTGCCAATCCTTGACATTTGTGGTAAATGATTTCCTACACCTCCAATTATAATAGCATCCCCAAACATAGAATGATAGCTTCCGTCTGAATCGCACAACTTATCAGCATATCCTCCACATGCAAGTATAACCACATCAAATGTCTTAAAGAATAAACTCGAACGAATAAGTTGACTACGCAAAGCTATACGCTCGCGAATTACTTTGGCTTTTCCTGCATCCAAGTTTTTGTGATTTTCGATGCAAAAATCGCTCATCTCGGTAATGAAACAATGTTCAAAAAAATCCAAAGGAGTATCATACTTATGCAAATGAGAAATTTCTTGTCGCTTTAAGCGAATAGTATCAATAAGAAGTTGATAATTCCGCCATGTACGACTTGTTCCTGTTTTGCTGCGTGGATTTTTATTCTTATCAAAAGTAAGAACCTTAAAAGTTTGAGCAGGAGAGCGGTAAGGGAATAAAGGATTGTACTTCTGATCTATCCAATAGTCTGGGCTTAAATCCTCAAAACCAACATTATTCTTAACATTCTTTGTCCATATAGTAAAGTTTGGAGCAAATTCCAACTCATATTGCTTAGAATCCCTGTCAAAGGCACATTCTTGCCCAATTAAAAGAATCTTAGCATTAGGATTGCCTTGACCTACATATTTTCCCTGCCAAGCAGGGTCGTCTATCAAATCTCTAAATGAAGTTTTATATTCCATCGTTAATAATTTTTGTTTCTAATTATTCGTTATACAATTCTTGTGAGGTGCGGTAGTCATACAGCAACCCATCACGTAAATAATCTGGTGTTTCTACGCGGACCTCGTTTCCCAGTGACCGCAGTTCTTGAATAAAATCAAAAGTAGGTGCTACACGCAATTCCAACCATGTATATTGCTCATCAGTACGAATCACCTTTTGCGTGTGGTGCAAAGGTAATGAGCAAAGATATTTTGCACGAAAATTGGTAACACGCAAAATAATAGTATCTACTTTTCTATCAAGTAGGACGCCATAATAATCTTTGAAGAACGTTTCCCCATCAAAGTTACGAGGCATGCTGTACTGTTTGTCGGTTAATGTCATCTCGGAAAAACGATCCAAGGCAAACACTCGCAATTCTTCGTGTTTGGACGACTTGGCGAGGACGTACCACCTACGTTTGAAAGATTTGAGACAATAAGGCTCTATCTCAAATTGAGATGCAGAGGCGGCAAAATAACTTTGATAAGAAACTATTAGTGAGTGATGCGACTTCATTGCCTTTACGATTGGCGTGAGATAGCGATAACCGGAAGGCATGTCTTCAACAAGTATTTGTTTGCTAATATCTTTACTTTCAGCAACAAATTGACTCATTGCCATGGTCTCAACCGCCCAACGACTAAAAGATTTGTCCTTTAGTTCCGTTTCAATATGGTAGCGATTAGTAGCTCGATCACATTTATAATCTATACCAAAGATACTTTCTATTGCTCGCAAATCACGACGGAAAGTGCGGTCTGGGATGCTCGCTGTTCGGCCATGATTGGCAGATGTATTGTTCATCCACTTATGGTCTATTTCTTCTTTGGTGAGTGGGCCAAAAGAATACAAGGTATCCACCAGCCACACATATCGCTGGAACTGTTCAACAGGAGTCATTGTTTTAAATTTTTGACAAAGTTACACATTTTTTTCGATATACACAAATTATACGGACAAAAAATGTCATATATTCAATTCGGCAAAGATAGCAGGTATATTATTGGCAGCAAGCATAGGTTTGGTAGTCTCATTCACATGGGCGAGCCATTGTAGAAGTTCAAATTGTTTGAGTTCTCCCAAACACCATATTATGCGCCGGATTTCTCTGATTTCAGAAAGAGATGTAGGATGCCACTCATTATACTTTTCCTCGTAAGAAGCTAATATACATCCTAAATCTTTCATCATTAAATTATATGCAAGGACTCTTGGAACTTTGAGATGCAATTTGGCAGCTAAATATAAGTACTCATAATAACATTGCTCCATATCTATTGGGGCATCTGCCGGCAAACGCAAGCGTGCGTGTAAGTAACTATCTGCTATGGAGAGTTCTTCTATATGGTCACTGATGTATTTAGGAGAACCCCATTTGCAAATCACTCTGGCAGAGGCACGACTGCGACTCCACTCAAATATCCTAATAACTTCCTTCTCAAAACGAGCATCCCAATGATTAAAAAGGAATCTTAATGCCCAATCACAATCTGTCGGATAATTGTGTAGGAATGTCGTAAGGACTTGCTTTTGCTCCACATAGGATAAATATGGCAATCTCGTTCGCAACTCCTTTCGCGCTTTCATTCTTTTTCCCCTTGTATGATAATTAGCAAGTAGCGTTTTAACCGATAAATAGTGGGGATTGGTAGTATTTGAAGACGGAGAACGTTGATGTGTAATAGAACTAACTGCACGCCCAATAATGGGTTCATCTGCTTGATAAGAAAGTTCGTCAAATTCTGCTGACGATAAGGCGCTCATCATAGCACGCAGTATATTCCAATCGCAATCTACACGTTGGGCATAGTTCCGAATTATATCGTTTTGTGTCATGATGCTTTGTTCTTATGCAATAAAGCGTGTATTTGCCAGCGGAAAGGAATGTAGAGACGCAATATAACATATATGCCAATGATAGTCCAAAATATCACATATTGGTGAGTTTCTGTAAACTTATCATATTTCTCTATACAAACTCCAGGAATAGCCAACGCTCCTATAAAAATTCCCAATACAGAAAAAGGCATATATTTCAATATAAATCTTTTCCAAGCCCAAAGATATTTCTTGAACTTGAAGTGGAAGATACCAGCATAAAAGGGTTCTATCTTTTCTAAGTGTTCTACCCCTTTGCAGAATTTTGCATAAAGTGCGTCAGGGTATTTATTGCGAATCTTGTTCTCTTCGTTTTGTACTTGGTCCTCTTCTGAACCTCCACCTATAGCCATCCTCCACGTTTCGGATGACATTTGTACCTCAAGTGTCTCTAATTGCAAAAATAACTCTTTCGGGTCTTCCGAGAATATAATATCTCGTACTTCATCTACATTGGCAATCACAGCGGAGTCAATAGAATTGAGCACGCCTTTGGTAGCACGTGCTTCTGCTCGTTCTTTAGTTGCGCTCTCTCCACGATGAAAAGTGCGATGTTCACTTTGGTCTAAACCTGTCCATTCGGCAATCTTATTGCCTACTGCGTTGGCGCCTAATCGTCCTAATTGACGCCCAAATCCTGTTTTAAGACTTCCCATAATATATAATTTTAATAAGGTATGTAATCATCTTGATTAGTGTCAAAAGAGTGAAATTCTGTCTCTTGTGAGAATAATTGTCCCATGTCTAAACCAAGCACATCGGGAAGATATTGTGGTTGGTACTGTTTTTGTGATTCAGTCATAATAAATGTTATTTAAAGTTTGAAGATGCAAAGATACACCATCAAACGGACAACATTAGGCAGAAGCACAAAAAAAGCGTGAACTTTCGTTCGCTTCATTTGATTACTTGAGGTCTTCGACTACCTTAAAACTTCAAATTACGCACAGAAAACTCACGCTGAATGCGCGAGCGTGCAAAACCGTACTTGAAGTTTTAATAATTACTGAAAGTGTCGAAGTTTCAAGTAATCAAGTTGGGCTTACAACGCTATATTTATATGTCATGCATCGCCTTTACGATGCCGGTTGGTCATAGGCTATGCTTTTTTTAATCATGATGTAGTAAACTATGTTCGGCATCGGCAACGTACACAACCTTTTCTCCTGTTTCTAATTTAACTACCTTATATGCAATATGAATGTTTTCGAATATAAAGTCGCGATAATGCTTCATCTTCCAAAGGTGATTATATTTTGCTAAAGCATATTTCTCGGGAAAATCTCCTAACTTATTCATAGCATTTAGCAGTCTATCAATCTTTGCATGAATAGTGGCCTCATCCAATGTAGGATGTTGAGTAATGGCCTCTTCATAAAAATCATACAAAACTTGACGAACTTTTACATCAACGATAACCCTCATACTATTTGTTGCTTAAATTTTTCAGAAACAAATGTGTGCAGATTAGAGCGGAGTTCGTCAGCCGTTATTGTGTGTCCCGCTAATTCTGTCGAAGACATTACTTCTAATTCGTCTTCACCTGAATCAATAAAGTCTTGAGCGTAACGAGTCAGTTCTTTTTGTAACGCTTCATAATTAATAACACGTGTAGTCGGAATATTTACCGATACTGGAATCATTAATGGCATGCTTGCTCCTTTCTTTTTTGTGTTTTGCAGTTTTGCGCTGCAAAATTACAAAGAATTTTTGAAATATGCAAGAAAAGCCTGCTTTTATTTGCAATTTTAATACGGAAAAATATACAATGCATATTTTGAAGAGACCTAAACTACTGGAATTTACAAAGAAATGTACAACTTTTTTAAATAAAAAGTGCCAACCACTTTTGGTAGTCAGCACTAATAATAGATATTCAAAAATATATAATTAATTTTTAAAAATTTCTTTTTTATATTATCGTGATTAATTTGTTAATTATCAATCTAACTAACTGTTTTAAAATGATTTATTTCAAAATAATTTTGTTAAATATAAAGTTGAGTTAACCAATAACTACCCACTTTTATATCTATTTCACAAGCCTCAAAATAACAGTTAATAAATATGTTAATAACTATTGTAACTTATTGAATGAGAAGTACTTCTGACCAAAATAACTAATTGCTACAGTCACTCCTGTAATTAGCATCTTACTGGGCGTCGGATACCAATATAAAATATCTACACATAATTTCAATCCAAAGTAATTAATAGCTAAATTGATCATTACAATCAATATATATCGACATAACTGTTTATGCGTTTTTAGATTAGATTGCGTGAAGGTAACGTATTTATTTAACCAAAAACCGGTCAAAAGCGTAATGGGGAACACAATGCATAAAGTAGCAATGTGCGGAGTAATACAGATAGACGATAATTGTCCCAAATGAATATAAACTAATTCGTGCCCTATCGCGTAATTATATATAAGGAAATAAAGAACCCAGTCAAAAACCATATTTCCACCTCCGCAAGCAGCATATCTAAAAAGCTGCTGAGGGAAGATTTTTTGGAAAGGTCGGTAGCAAAAATCGACTATTTGAGTGATGAAATGAGCTAATTTGACCATAAAAATGAATTTTTTTTGCTTTTTACTTTTTAGTTTCGACAATTTTTTATAACTTTGCAGCCGATTTTGGGTGCAAAGGTACAAATAAATTCGCAAACATGCAAATTTTGCACCAAAAAATATACAATAATCATTAAATTATCAACACTCAATGGACGACTATCACCCTGATAATGCAAACCGTTCGCGCAAAGAAATCTTTTGGCCAGCATTTCTTGAAAGACTTGGGCGTCGCCCGTCGAATTGCTGAAACAGCCCCTGCAGGTCGGATCCTCGAAATAGGTCCCGGCATGGGAGTTCTAACCCAATTCTTACTTTCTAATCCACAAATTCAATTAACTGCCATCGAACTTGATAGCGAGTCCGTTCAGTATTTGCATGAGTGGTATCCTGAGTTGCATCTTATTGAGGGTGATTTTCTTAAATTGGATCTTAATCAACTTTATCCTGAAGGTGATTTTTGTGTGATAGGCAATTATCCATACAATATATCCTCACAGATTTTCTTTAAGGTATTGGATTATAAGGACCGTATTCCTGTTTGTTCAGGTATGATCCAAAAAGAAGTGGCAGAGCGTCTTGCTTCCGGTCCAGGTAATAAAGCTTATGGCATCCTATCTGTCCTTTTGCAGGCATGGTATGATATAGAATACTTAGAAACGGTTCCTGAACATGTTTTCGCCCCTCCACCAAAGGTTAAATCGGCCGTTATAAGGATGAAGCGAAATAATCGAAAATCGCTTGGTTGTGATGAACAATTATTCAAATCGGTCGTTAAAGCAGCTTTTAACCAGCGACGAAAACAGATGCGCAATTCTCTTCAACAGCTGGCAGGAAAAGGAAATCCAATCCTGGAAGAGAATATATTTACGCGCCGACCCGAACAGCTAAGTGTAGAAGAGTTTATTCACCTAACTAATCTATTGCAATCATGTCAGAATTAAGAATTTACTATAAGGATAACGATAAAATCAAAATCGCAAAGACTATCAATGCTCTTAAAGAACTTGATAAGAAAGATATCGTGTGGATTGACTTGCTCGATGTTTCCGACAAAACGGAGGATACTTTAGAGGGATTCCTGAAGATAGATATCCAGGAGGATGAAGAAATGGAGGAGATCGAGATGTCTTCACGTTATATCCAAACCGATGATTCTATCGTCGCTAACTCTAACTTCCTCAAAGACAACTTCGAGGTTGAACCTGTTAACTTTGTTCTAAAGAACAATATTTTGGTCACAACCCGTGATGTTGAATTAGGTTCGTTCAGCGAGACTGTCAAAAAGATGCTTGTTGCTGCTCGTTCCTTCCCAACCGGATACCATGTCTTAGTGGCTCTTATGGAGACTCGTGTTGAGAAGGATGCCGACTTGATTGAGGATACCACGGATTTGATTACTAAACTGAGTAGTGAAATCAATGCTTCAGACCATGTAGATGAAGATGTGCTAATCCAAATTAAGGACTTGCAGGAAAAAGTAACTATCATCCGTCAAAATATCATGGATAAACAACGTGTGATATCTAACTTCCTCAAGTGTGATTTCTTCCCCCAGGACCTACAACCACGTCTGACTATGATTATTAAGGATATTAACTCACTATTCGATTACACCCGTTTCGGATTTGATCGTCTGGACTATCTGCAAGATACGTTCCTCGGTCTGGTTAATATTGAGCAGAACAAAATCATCAAGATTTTCACAGTGGTGAATGTTATTTTCCTGCCGCCAACATTGGTAGCCAGCATGTATGGCATGAACTTCGACTTTATGCCTGAACTGCATTGGGAACATGGATACCTGTTCTCTCTGCTGCTCATGCTCTTCTTTACATTGGGCGTTTTGGGAATCTTTAAATGGAAAAAATGGCTATAAAAACAGAAAGGGTTGTCATCTCGACAACCACAATCTTAATTAACCTTAAATCTAATACCATGAAAAACACGATGCAAAAGTACTGCTTTTTTGCGAACTGACCAAATATTTTAGTAAAAAAGTGACAAAAATACCCCTTTTTTCTCAATTTTGTAAACTCCACTTTACAATTTTGCCTATTTTTGTCAATTATTGGTATTATTTTTTGACATACATTTGTAATGTGTCTAAAACAAAAAATTGCAAATTTATCACAAAAAATGCACTTTTATTTGCTCATATCAAAAAAATGTTGTAATTTTGCACCGAATTTTAAGCCGTGATGGTGGAATCGGTAGACACGAAGGACTTAAAATCCTTTGGCCAGTGATGGCTGTGTGGGTTCAAGTCCCACTCGCGGTACAAAAACGAAAAAGATAGGTCTCACCTATCTTTTTTTGATGTCGAGAAGAGGCGACTCGAACGCCCGACCCCCACGTCCCGAACGTGGTGCGCTACCAACTGCGCTACTTCTCGTCGTCGGAAGAAATCTCGCTAAAAGAATTTGCTTGGCAAATTAAAGCGCTCAATTCTTCCTCCTCTTCGAAAAACCTCTGACGAGCTTTTTCGATATGTTAGTTATTTCGATAGGCCTTGGGGGTGAGACCGGTGTGAGATTTGAAGAAGCGATTGAAGAACGCTACATTATCAAAGCCCAAACTCAAAGCAATCTCCTTTACCTGAAGACCTGATATTTTCAGTTGTGCCTTAGCATCCGTTAAGATAGCCTCATTGATGATGTCTCCTGCCGTCTTATCACTCACTTGCTTGATTGTGCTGCATAAGTGAGGAAGGGTGATGCGCATTGCATCGGCATATTGAGATACATGGTGCCACTCCGTATAATGCTCTAGTACTTTCTTGGTGTACTCCTGGTAAATCTCTGTTTTACGATCCTGCGGTTTGACTAAGTAATCTTCCTGTTGCCGAGCATAGTGCGAATAGGATGTTTGCAGCAAGTTGAAGATATACACCATCTTATCCGAGTTGAGCATAGACGGCTGGCAATTAGAGGCCTTGAACAAGGTTTTAGTCATATCCGTAATCACTTCGGCTTGGTCTTTTTCCAAGTGAATGATAGGATTCTTTAATTGCAGCGCATCCAGAGACATACGACTGGAGAACGTGTTTCTGTCAAGGAACGAAGAAGAGAAGAGGATGTAATAGACCAATGCATCGTCGGTGAACTCATGGATAAGCAGAAAACTGCCGGGTTCCAACAGAAGCACATCATTCTCGTGAAAATCATACTGCGTGATGTTGATAGTGGCTTTAGCATGGCCCCGCACCATAAACGCATACACGCCGCATTTAATCTTACACGGAAAGCGTCCGTACTCATTCATTATCTTGCCACTAGCATCACCAATCAAGTAGTCAACTGGGCAATCGAGAAGGGGTATCTTCTTGTCTTCCATAGGCTCTTATTCAAAAGCGAGTGCAAAGGTACTGCTTTTTTTTGACAAAAACAAAAAAAAATGCACTTTTTACGAAAAAAAGCACATTTTATTACGAAATCCCTTAAAAAAGTGTTGGACTATTCTCGTCCATTTTCTGTAAGATAGTCCGAATGACCGCTTCCCGAATCAGTTTGCTGCGGTTGGTAACATGAAACTGTTCGCAGTACCTATCCAATGCCCTGACTTCGGCATCATTGAGCATGATAGTGACTTTATTATTTCGAGGAGCTTTGCGCATAGTTAAAAAGCAATGGCCATTCGTATGCCGACGGTAACGATGTTATGAGTATTCTTTTTGGTATAGGATATGCCATCGGGCATGAGTTCGGAATCCTCCACTTTAGCCTGTTGGAAATTAGCGCGTACGCCCAATAAGAGGGCATGTTTATCAGAGAACTGATAACGCCAACTGAGGTCGATACGACTGCATATTCCTCCTAAAACGGGTTTTTTGACGGCTACTCCGTATCCTAATCCCACACCAACCTCCGGAGCATGTTTACCTTCCATTAGCGGCACCGAAACAACGGCCATAAAGGGAATCATATTATACCAACTGCCTGCCGACACACCGGTATATCCGATGCTGCCACCCAGGAAGATTTTCTTGCCTTTTATCTGTCGTGAACCAATCTGCAAATCTACCCCGAAGAATCCTCCATCATGGATAGAAGGAATGAACGCAGCGCCTCCGGCTAAGTCCAGTCGCAAGGATATCTTATGGGAAGAAGGGGTAGGTTGTTCTTCAACCTCTTCTACCACCACTTCTTCGGTTTTTATCTCCGTTACATCGGAGCGCATAAACTGATAGCGACGTCCGTCTTTATCGCGCACCAGCACCACGTCATCGTTTTGCAACAAGATTTCGCCGGTAATGGTCTTGCCTGAACTAAGTACAACCGTTTCGGCCTGCATCGTAACGGCTAAGCCTATAATGAATAAAAGTAAGAGGTGTTTTTTCATACTATTTAATTATTTCAAAGTCTATTTGTCTGAGGTCCAAATCGGCCCGTACCACGCGTACGCAGAGTCGATCGCCTAACATATATTGTTTTTTACTATGTTTGCCACGAATGCAGAAGTTCTTTTCGTCTAACTCCATATAATCCTCCTCGCTGAGCGTGCGCATTGGCACCAGTCCTTCGCAATGGGTATCGTCCAGACGCACAAATAATCCGTAGGGTGTGACACTCACTACCTGTCCCATGAACTGCTGCCCTATATGGTCCTGAATCCACAGGATTTGGAACTCCTTCTCTGAATCTCTTTCTGCCTGCGTTGCCTCCTGTTCCATTTGACTAAGATGGTCGCAAGCCTCCGGCAAGTCCGTGTCTAATTGCACCCCACGTTCGCCTAACAGGTACTTGGCCACTAATCGATGCACAATCATATCCGGATAACGACGGATAGGTGAGGTGAAATGGGTGTAGTAATCAAAGGCCAGGCCGTAGTGACCGATGTTGTCGGTTGAATAGACAGCCTTAGCCATAGCTCGGATAGTGAGCATCTCAATCACCGATCGTGACACCCTGTCTCCCATACGGCGCTCGAACTTATGCACAGCCGTTAGTTTTTCGTCATCGGGCTTATCATGAATACGATAGATAGCCTCTTTACCGGTTTTACTGAGCATAGTGGCAATGGCGCGATTAGCGAGCAGCATAAACTCTTTGATGAGGTGGTTAGACTCCATAGGGGTCTCAAAGTAAATGTCCACCGGATGTCCGTGTTCGTCCAACTTAAACCTCATCTCTTCTTGCTCTATATCCAATGCTCCGGCATCCATGCGTTTGCGGCGCAGGATAGTGGCTAAGAAATGCAGCGTCTTGATGGCCTGTATGAGTTCATCGCTTTGGGTCTCATTCGGACGGTTATCAATGATGGCTTGTGCTTGTTGATAATTAAGTCGGAAATCGCTGCGAATAACGGTTCGGCATACCTTTGATTTAATCACGCGTGCGTCGTGCGCCAGCGTGAACACAACCGATACACACAGTTTATCTTCGTTCGGACGCAACGAACATAAGTCGTTGCATAGCCGTTCGGGCAGCATCGGCAGGACGCGATCCACCAGATAGACACTGGTGCCTCGCTCATACGCCTCCTTGTTCTCCTTACTGCCTAATGTCACGAAATGTGTTACGTCGGCAATATGCACTCCGACCTGATAATCGCCCGTGTCCGTAATGGCAAAACTGAGGGCATCATCAAAGTCCTTAGCATCCGCCGGATCAATGGTGAAGGTTAGCACTTCACGCATGTCTCGACGACGTAATATTTCGGAGTCCAAACTCATTTTTATCAAAAATTTGCGCAAAGTTACACAAAAATTTGCATATATCAAAAAAAATCAGTATCTTTGCACACTTTTTTATGAAATAAATCCTTAAATTAATCTACTAAAATGAGTACAATTAAAGTTAGTCATGTTAATCAGCCTAATTGGCTGGAGGTTACGGTAAGAGCCAATTTACCCAAAAATCTTGAAAAACTACAAGAGATAGCATATAATCTCTGGTGGGTATGGAATAGTGATGCAAAGAATATCTTTCGTTATATAGATAGCGACTTATGGCACGCTGCCGAGTCTAATCCTGTTCGCTTACTGAATATCATCTCCTACGAACGTATGAAGGAGTTGAGCGAGGATAAGGTGTTCATGGCTCAATTGGATAAAACCTATGCCGAATTCCGTGCGTACATGGATGCTCCGCGTGACAAGAAGAAACCATCTATTGCTTATTTCTCAATGGAATATGGTTTATCGCATATCCTCAAGATTTATAGTGGTGGTTTGGGCATCTTAGCCGGAGACTACCTCAAGGAAGCTTCGGACTGCAACGTAGATATGACGGCTATCGGTTTCTTATACCGTTATGGCTACTTTACCCAAACACTGTCTCCTGAAGGACAACAAATTGCTAACTACGAAGCACAGAATTTCTCGTTACTGCCCATCACTCCCGTCAAGAACCAAAACGGTCAACAGATGGTAATCGAAGTGCCCTATCCTGACCGTCAGGTATATGCATACTTATGGAAAGTGGCTGTAGGTCGTATCAACCTCTACTTATTGGATACGGACAATGAAATGAACTCCGAATGGGATCGTCAAATCACCCACCAACTATACGGTGGCGATTGGGAAAACCGTATTAAGCAGGAGATCATGTTAGGTATTGGTGGTACGTTAGCGCTGAATAAGTTAGGCATCAAGAAGGACGTTTACCATTGCAACGAAGGTCATGCCGCCCTGATGGGTTTACAACGTTTGGTTGACCTGGTTGAGCAAGAGCACCTGAGTTTCCAACAAGCTTTGGAAGTGGTTCGTTCCAGCGGTTTATACACCTGCCATACGCCGGTTCCAGCCGGACACGATTACTTTGAGGAGGGGCTATTCTACAAGTATATGAATAGTTACGCTGCTCGTTTAGGTATCGAATGGAAAGAACTCATCGGTATGGGACGTCAAAATCCAGAGGATAACGGTGAGAAATTCTCAATGTCCGTCTTTGCCCTTAATACTTGCCAAGAGGCGAATGGTGTAAGTTGGTTGCACGGCGAGGTAAGTAAGAAGATGTTTGCTCCCGTTTGGCCGGGTTACTTCCCAGAGGAGTTGCACGTAAGTTATGTAACCAACGGCGTACATATGCCGACATGGGCTGCTACCGAGTGGAAAGAAGTATATCAGAAATACCTGCCTAAGGAGTGGATTAATGACCAATCCAATCCTAAGATGTGGGCGCCATACGCTGAGCTGCCCGACGAGTTGATCTGGAAAACTCGTATGAACCTGAAAATCAAACTGATTGAGTATATCCAGGATAAATTCCAACAAGACTGGATGAAGTCGCAAGGTGATCCGGCTCGTATCGTGAAGGCTTTGCATGAGATGAACCCCAATAACTTGATTATCGGTTTTGGTCGTCGTTTTGCTACCTATAAACGTGCGCATCTGTTATTCACCGACTTGGAGCGTTTGGATAAACTGGTGAATAATCCTTCTTATCCTGTTCAGTTCCTCTTCACCGGTAAGGCTCACCCTGCCGATGGTGGTGGACAAGGTCTAATTAAGCGTATCATTGAGATTAGCCGTATGCCTCAGTTCTTGGGCAAGATTATCTTCCTGGAGAACTACGATATGCGTTTGGCTAAACGTTTGGTAAGTGGTGTAGATATTTGGTTGAATACGCCTACTCGCCCATTGGAGGCTTCCGGTACGTCCGGCGAGAAAGCCCAAATGAATGGTGTGTTGAACTTCTCCGTTAAAGATGGTTGGTGGTATGAGTTTGCTAAGGAAGGTGCCGGATGGTCGCTGACCGACAAACGTACTTACGAGAACCAAGCTCACCAAGACCAATTGGATGCCGCTACTATCTATCAGTTATTAGAAAACGAGATTATTCCTCTCTATTACGCCAAGAATAGTAAAGGCTATTCGCCCGAATGGATTCAAACGATTAAGAACTCCATGACTCAGATTACGCCTAATGTAACCACCAAGCGTATGATGGATGATTACTTTGATCGTTTCTACAATAAACTTGCTCAACGTCATGCCTTACTGACCAAGAACAACTACGAGGTTGCTCGTCAGATTGCCGCTTGGAAGGAGAATATAGTGGCTAACTGGGACGATATAGAGGTCATCAAAGCCGAGTTGCCTAATGTGCCGGTAGATAATATTCCTAACGTAGGTGAGAGCTACCTGCTCAATGTAGAGTTGGATACGCATAACCTCAACGACAAGGGTATAGGTGTAGAATTAGTTGTTATTCGCACATCCAACCACAACAATAATAAACTGTATGAGGTTGTTCCATTGAAGATGGTGAAGACCGAAGGCAGTCATCTGTTCTTTGAAACCAATTATCGCCTCAATTACGCTGGCGGCATGAAGTTCGGATTGCGTATGTATCCCAATAACGACTTACTGCCTCACCGTATGGACTTTGCTTACGTTCGCTGGTTATAATCGCGTGCGTGCGTAAATAAATAAGGAAAGGAGCCGCAAATGCGACTCCTTTTCTTGTAGCGGGGCCCGGGATTGAACCGGGGACCTCATGATTATGAATCATGCGCTCTAACCAGCTGAGCTACCCCGCCATTTTCAAAAAGCGAGTGCAAAAGTACTGCTTTTTTTTGACATACGCAAATCTTTTTCAAAAAAAACGTGCTTTTTTATCGCTTTATGGTGCATTTTGCCATTTTAATCACTTATACAAGAAGCGTTTGATGGACTTTTTAGGTGTTTTTTCAAACTCTTTCTCTACAATCTCAATGTCGCTCACTTTGCTATAACCGGGCAGCAGTTTATTGAGTTTTTGCAGGTTATCGTTCATCATTTGCGTAATCTTCTCCAGGTTATCCTCAATCTGTTGCATCTCGGGGAAGACTAAGCCTATCAACTTGCCATCACGCTCCACAATCACCGATTCAGCCACACCGTCCATTGAGTTGAGTTTATCCTCAATCTCCTCGGGGTAGATATTCTGTCCGCTGGCACCTAATATCATGTTCTTGCTGCGACCACGCAGATAGAGATTGCCTTTGCGGTCCAACACGCCAATATCGCCGGTACGCATCCAACCATCGTCGGTAAAGACATTATCGGTAGCCTGGATGTTCTTGTAATACCCACGCATCACGTTCTCGCCACGCACCAAAATCTCACCGGGCACTTTACGAGGATTATCTGAATCAATGCGTAACTCGCATCTATCAATCACCTTGCCGCAGGACTTAAAGGTGTACTTGCTCCAATGCTCATAGCATACCAACGGAGCACATTCGGTCATACCATAACCGCAGGTGTATGGGAAATGGATCTGACGCATACAATGCTCCACTTCTTCGTTCAACGCAGCTCCACCGATAATAAGGAACTGCAACTTACCACCAAAGGCCTGCATAAGGGCCCGATACACTTTCTTACGAATAGGTATATTAATGAGCGGCGTAAACCACAATGCCTTAATAAGCGGTTTTTGGATAGTGGGGAAAATCTTGCGCTTGAAAATCTTCTCAATTACCAATGGCACCGTCAAAATCATATAAGGCCCTACATCTTGGAAGGCTTTGAGCAACAGCACCGGATTCAAACTCTTAGTAATGAAATACACATGTGTACCTCCGGCTAATTGGTAGATGCATTCAAACATCAAACCGAACATGTGAGCCAAGGGCAACATACTAACGTATGTCAATCCAGGATGATTAGGTATGTTCGCCTGCGCATACACTACATTGGAACTCAAGTTACCATGGGTGAGCATCACGCCCTTTGGTGAACCGGTTGATCCGGATGTGTAATTGATAAGGGCCACCTCATCCATATTATCTGTGGGCATGTGCACGTCGCGTGCGGTGTATCCATTAGGATACAAAGTCGCAAACTTAGCCTCTATTTCTGCCTCATTTACAGGCTTATTCGATTGCATCACCTTTAAGTCCTCTATCCCAATAAACGACTCTACGTTGGGCATCTCGTTGGTATCAATACGTCCCTTCACCCATGGACCTACAAAGAGCAACTTGGCTTCCGAGTGATTGACCAACTGATGGATACTCTCGGACGTAAATTCCGGCAAAATACTGACGGCCACACAACGTGCTGCGGCAATGGACATGTACGCTACAGCCCAGTTGGCAGAGTTACGTCCGCAAATGGCAATCTTATCGCCTGGTAAAATACCCAGGGCATCAAAAAGCAATTGCAACTTACGAATTCGGATAGCTAAATCTCCGTACGTGTAGTCATAATTTCCTTCGTAATCGGTCAATGCAGGTTCATTCCAGTTGGCCCACATCGTGTCTTGAATAAACTGTAAGTAATGTTTCATAAGTTCTGCGCAAATGATTCACGATACAAAAGTACTGCTTTTTATTGAAATGACCAAAAAAAAGGTCTCACACCTGCTCACAAAGTGGCGTATGTATAATTATTGGGGTAAAATAGCCTATTTAGGGGTGAAAAATTTGTTTATCTGCATTTTTTTTTGTATCTTTGCAGCGTAATTTGGAATAATATGCTATGACAGAAGAAGTGATTAACCCTGTGGAATATACGGATAGCAGTATCGTGACCTTAGATGGATTGGAGCATATCCGTCGTCGCCCCGGTATGTATATAGGTAAATTAGGTGACGGTTCGCATTCGGATGATGGTATTTATGTACTGATTAAAGAGACCATTGATAACTCGATTGACGAGTTCCGTATGGGAGTAGGTAAAGTGGTAGAAGTGTCGGTGCAAGACGGTTCGGTATCGGTGCGCGACTACGGTCGCGGTATCCCTTTGGGCAAGATGGTGGATGCGGTGAGTGTGCTTAATACCGGAGGTAAATACGACAATAAAGCCTTTAAGAAATCAGTCGGATTGAACGGCGTAGGTACCAAAGCTGTGAATGCGTTAAGTATAGACTTTACCGTGCAATCCTTCCAACCATATAACGACCAATTCCAAACCCGCCGTGCTGTATTTCATCAGGGCAAAATAGTAGAAGATTCCGGCATTATACCGTATGACGGACCGGAGAAACAAGGTACATGGATTCAGTTCACACCGGATGCCTCAAAAGGCTTGTTCGAGAATTACCAATTCCGCGATGACTATATCGAAACCATGTTGCGCAACTATGCGTACCTTAATACTGGACTCACGCTTGTTTATAACGGCAAAAAGTTCGTATCTAAAAACGGTTTATTTGATTTACTCACCGAACGAATGACGGCGGATCCGCTATATCCCATCATCCATATCGTAGGCGAAGATATTGAGATTGCCCTCACCCATACCAATCAGCCCGGAGATGAGTATTACTCCTTTGTGAATGGTCAATTCACCATTCAGGGCGGTACGCACCAGGCGTCGTACCGCGAAGCGATTGGACGCACCATCAAGGAGTTCTTCAATAAGAACCAAGAATTGGTAGATATCCGTAACGGTGTAGTGGGAGCTATTGCAATCAATGTGGAGGAACCGGTTTTTGAGAGCCAAACGAAAGTCAAATTAGGTTCATCTACCATGTCCCCAAGTGGCGGACTGACGGTGAATAAGTTCGTGAACGATTTCGTGAAAGAGCAACTGGATAATTACTTGCATAAACATCCGGAAATAACCGATGTGATGCTGCAAAAGATCCAAGACTCCGAGAAGGAGCGCAAGGCCATTGCCGGAGTGACTAAGGCGGCGCGGGATAGAGCTAAGAAAAACTTGCTCAATAATCCCAAACTGCGCGACTGCCAAATCCACTATAATGACCCAAAACCTGTGCATTCATCGAAAGAAGCCGATGATGATTTACGTGCCGAAAGCAGTATTTTTATCACAGAGGGTTTGTCCGCATCCGGTTCGATTACCAAGAGTCGCGATGTCCGCACTCAAGCCGTTTTCTCGCTACGTGGTAAACCACTTAACTGCTTTGGGCTATCTAAGTCGGTCGTGTATGAAAACGAGGAGTTCAACTGCCTGCAATCGGCTCTGAATATAGAGGACGGATTGGACGAATTACGCTATAATAAAGTGATTATCGCCACCGATGCCGATGTGGATGGAATGCATATTCGATTACTCATGCTCACCTTCTTCCTGCAGTTCTTCCCGGAACTGGTTAAAAAAGGGCATGTGTATATCTTGCAAACACCTCTCTTCCGCGTGAAGAATAAACAAGAAACGCGGTATTGCTATAGCGAGGAAGAGCGGCTGAGTGCCCTTAATAAAATCAAGAATCCCGAAATCACTCGATTCAAAGGATTAGGTGAGATTTCTCCCGATGAATTCAAGGGTTTTATCGGTCAGGGCATCCGTTTGGATCAAGTCACTTTACGCAAGGAAGACCAAGTGAATGAACTGCTCAATTACTACATGGGCAAGAACACGATGGAGCGTCAGAATTTCATCATTGATAACCTGGTCATCGAAGAAGATGCCGTAGAATAAAAAATAGGCTGCTCATCGGCAGCCTATTTCGTTTTCGTTTTCGTTAACGTCAACGTTATTTAAAATATCTGTTGTATAATCCTTGGAATCCGCTACCATGGCGAGCTTCGTCCTTGGCCATCTCGTGTACGGTATCGTGGATAGCGTCCAAATTCAGTTCTTTAGCACGTTTAGCAATAGCTAATTTACCTTCGCAAGCACCGGCTTCGGCCATCATGCGTTTTTCCAGATTGGTCTTGGTATCCCAAACCACTTCGCCTAATAACTCAGCAAATTTAGCGCAATGCTCAGCCTCCTCAAAGGCATAGCGTTTGAAAGCCTCAGCAATCTCAGGATAACCTTCGCGATCTGCCTGACGGGACATAGCCAAGTACATACCAACTTCGGTAGCCTCGCCCATAAAATGGGCGTTGAGGTCAGCTTTCATCTGATCATCCGTGTCTTTTGCTACACCAAGTACGTGCTCGCAAGCGAATTGGATCTTACCACTTTCAGCTACTTTCCAAGTAACGATTTGTTTACATTGAGGGCAACGCTCCGGCGCCTCTTCTCCTTCAAATACAAACCCGCAAATAGGGCATACAAATTTCTTCTTCATGCTATTATCTTCTTTATTGTTGTAATAATAATTTGAATTATAGGGCAAAATTACAGTTTTTTTTTCAATTATGCAAATTTTATTCCATAAAAATTTGCTCTTTTGGTGTTTTTTATTTGGATATTTGCAAAAAAAGTAGTATCTTTGCAGGCTAATTGCAATCAACTAAATTAAGTTCAACTATAAATTTTATGATTATGGCTAATAAGTATGCCGGTACCCAGACCGAGAAGAATCTGGAAATTGCTTTTGCAGGAGAGTCAATGGCTCGCAACAAGTACACCTATTTTGCATCTCGCGCAAAGAAGGATGGTTTTGAACAAATCGCCGCTATTTTTGAAGAAACAGCTAATAATGAGAAAGAGCATGCTAAACTATGGTTCAAGGAGCTCAATGGTGGTGCAGTAGATGAGACCATCAAGAACCTGGAGGCTGCTGCCAACGGTGAGAACTACGAATGGACGGATATGTACAAAGGGTTTGCTGAAACAGCCGAGAAAGAAGGATTCACTGAACTGGCTGAGCGCTTCCGCGGTGTAGCTGCTATCGAGAAACGTCACGAAGAGCGTTATCGTGCTTTGCTCAAGAACATTGAGATGGATGAAGTGTTCAAGAAGAGCGAAGTTAAGATCTGGGAGTGCCGTAACTGCGGTCACATCGTAATTGGAGTTGCTGCTCCAGATAAGTGTCCTGTTTGTGCGCATCCGCAAGCATATTTCGAGATTAACAAGCAGAATTTCTAATATGAGTCAACCTGTTCAACTGCCGGAGAATGCCTCTCGGCCTTTGCGTCCGGGAGAGAAATACGAACCCATTTTAAAACCCGGTCAGAGCTACCCGGAGGTGACGCCTTACAGTGTCATCATGGGTGTGATTATGGCCGTCATCTTCTCTGCCGCTGCGGCTTATTTGGGCCTTAAGGTGGGACAGGTTTTTGAGGCGGCTATTCCTATCGCTATCATTGCTGTAGGACTCAGTTCAGCCTTGCGCCGCAAGAACGCCTTGGGCGAGAATGTGATTATTCAAAGCATCGGTGCCAGTTCGGGCGTCATCGTAGCCGGAGCTATTTTTACCTTACCGGCCTTGTATATCTTGCAGGCTAAGTATCCGGATATAACGGTTAATTTCATGCAGGTCTTTATGTCCTCGCTGCTTGGTGGCTGTTTGGGCATACTATTCCTCATTCCGTTCCGTAAGTTCTTTGTGCAAGAAAAACATGGCGAATATCCCTTCCCGGAAGCTACAGCTACCACCCAAGTGTTAGTGAGCGGCGAAGGAGGAGGTAACCAGGCCAAACCGCTTATTTGGGCCGCAGCCATCGGTGGATTATACGATTTTATCGTTTCTACGTTTGGTTTATGGACTGAGAGTCTCAGTACACGCATGATGGCTTGGGGAGAAGCGGTGGCTATGAAGGCTAAGTTGGTGCTATCCGTCAATACGAGTGCCGCCATCTTAGGTTTAGGTTATATCATCGGTCTTAAATACGCTGCTATCATCTGTGCCGGCAGTTTCTTTAGTTGGTTTGTCGTCTTGCCTATCTTAGGTATCATGCCGGAGTTCGCTGCGGCCGACCCAACTGCACTCTTTGCTTCTTATGCTCGTCCCTTAGGTATAGGTGCTATCGCCATGGCCGGATTGATTGGTATATGGAAGAATAAGAGCATCATAGGAGGAGCTTTCGGACTGGTTAAGAGTGAGTTTGGCAGCAAAGGTCAGGCTATTAAGGCCAATATCCTGCGCACCGAAAAAGACCTGAGTATGAAGTTTCTGGCTATTGCCGTTGTATCGGCATTGGTCATTGTGCTGGTCTTCTTCTGGCTGGGCGTATTGCATAATTTTGTTCAGGCTCTCGTGGCTTGGGTGGTAGTGACGGTTATTGCTTTTCTCTTTACTACCGTAGCGGCTAATGCCATTGCTATTGTGGGCAGTAACCCCGTGAGTGGTATGACGCTTATGACGCTCATCATTGCCAGCGTGGTCTTTGTGGCAGTTGGTATGAAGGGTTCGTCCGGTATGGTAGGAGCCATGGTGATAGGTGGTGTGGTTTGCACGGCTCTCAGTATGGCCGGTGGATTCATCACGGACCTTAAGATAGGTTATTGGATTGGTACAACGCCGCATAAACAAGAGGCGTGGAAGTTCTTAGGCACATTGGTGAGCGCCGCCACTGTAGGAGGTGTGATGATTATCATGAATAAGACATACGGCTTTGTGGGTGAGAACGCTTTGGTGGCTCCTCAGGCGAATGCTATGGCCGCCGTCATCGAACCCCTTATGACCACCGGAAACGCACCATGGATGTTGTACTTCGCCGGAGCCGTATTGGCACTCATACTTAATGTGTTAGGCGTGCCCGTGTTGGCTTTTGCATTGGGTATGTTTATTCCTTTGCACCTCAATATCCCTTTGCTCATCGGAGGAACCGTGGCTTATATCGTCAATCGAACAAAGGACGATAGCGAACAGGCTAAAGTTCAGGCCGAGGCTCGCAATAACAAAGGAACCCTTATTGCTTCCGGATTCATTGCTGGCGGAGCCCTGATGGGCGTAGTCAGTGCGGTGATGAAATTCTGCGGCGTAGATTGGTTCATGACCAATTGGAGTCAAAGCAACGGAGCTGCCTTAGTGGGTATCGCAGCCTACATCGGATTAATCGCTTATTTCATACTAGCAAGTAAAAAAACTAAATCATTATAGTTTCAACTAAACTAATTTAACAATTATGGTAAACTTCAAAGAAATCGGCCTTGTTAACACTCGTGAGATGTTTGCAAAGGCAATCAAAGGCGGATATGCTATTCCTGCCTTTAACTTCAACAACATGGAACAACTGCAAGCCATCGTTAAGGCAAGTGCAGAAACCAAGAGCCCTGTTATTCTGCAAGTCAGCAAAGGTGCTCGTAACTATGCTAACGCTACCTTGCTGCGCTATTTGGCAGAAGGTGCTGTAGAGTATGCAAAAGAATTAGGTTGGGCTAAGCCACAAATCGTATTGCACCTCGACCATGGTGACAGCTACGAACTCTGCAAAGACTGCGTAGATATGGGCTTCTCCAGCGTGATGATTGACGGCAGTTCACTGCCTTACGAAGAGAACATCGCTCTGACCAAGAAAGTGGTTGAATATGCTCATAAGTACGATGTAACCGTTGAGGCTGAATTAGGTGTTTTGGCCGGTGTTGAGGATGAAGTACAATCCGAAGAGAGCCACTATACCAAACCCGAAGAGGTTATTGACTTTGCTACTCGCACCGGTTGCGACAGCTTGGCAATCTCTATTGGTACTAGTCACGGCGCCTATAAGTTCAAACCCGAACAATGCACCCGCGACCCGAAGACCGGTCGTCTCGTTCCTCCTCCATTGGCATTCGATGTATTGGATGCTGTAATGGAAAAACTGCCCGGATTCCCAATCGTGCTGCACGGATCCAGTTCCGTTCCACAAGAGTACGTGGACATCATCAACGCCAACGGTGGCAAACTGCCTGATGCAGTAGGTATTCCAGAGGAACAACTGCGTCTTGCTGCTAAGAGCGCTGTTTGCAAAATCAACATCGATAGCGATAGCCGCTTAGCCTTCACCGCTGCTGTGCGCCAAACATTGGCTAATAAACCTGCTGAATTTGATCCTCGTAAGTACTGCGGTCCTGCTCGCGACTTGATGGAGGAGCTGTACAGAAATAAAATCGTTAATGTATTAGGTAGTAACGGTAAAGCTGAATAATCTTTATAACACTTGAAACAATGAAACAATACCTCTTTTTAGCCATGGTAGCATTGGTTGTGCTATCCTGTGGAAAACAAACCGAAGAACAACAGGTTATTCCTGAACGAAACGTCTTAATCACACATATTCAGGATTGTCTTTATCCTGTCCGCTTGCCGGCGCAATTCCGTGGCAAGAGAGATATTGCTATTTTGCCTCAAGTGACCGCTACTTTAGAAGAAGTCCTCGTATCGGAAGGGCAGAAAGTGGTGAAGGGACAACGTATGTTTGTGCTTAACCAAACTGCCCTATCCGCTGCGGTGGATAATGCCGAGGCTACTCTGGCTCATGCCCAAGCCGTCGTGCAAACACAACAACTGGAGACCAATGCCAAAAAAGACCTTTTTGAAAAAGACATTATCTCCGAACATGAATACTTAGTGCAGGCTAACCAACTGATGATGGCTCAAGCCCAAATGGCTGAGGCACAAGCTGCGTTAAAGCGTGCACAAAACGACCTTAGCTATACCATCATTTGTGCCCCTCATACCGGAGTGGTTGGCACTATCAATTACCGACAAGGTAGTTTAGTGGGACCTCAAATGCAGGAACCCCTAACCATCGTGAGCGATAACAGTTATATCTATGCTTATACCTCTATGAACGAGTCTGACTATATGGCTTTCGTCAGCGAATATGGGTCAACCGAAGAGGTCATCAAAGCAGCTCCGGATTTTAAAATGATTCTGAATAACGGTGCGGTCTATGATCGTGCGGGTCGATTGGAAACGATGAGTGGTGTGATTGACCCCACAACCGGTGCTATCAGTCTGCGCGTGGCCTTCCCTAATCCCGATGGTCAATTAGTAGCTGGAGGCAGCGGACAAGTAGAGGCCGCCTTCCAATATAAAGGTATCGTCATTCCACGTACCGCAAGTTTTGATGTGCAAGACAAAAGTTTTGTGTACATCGCCCAAATGCAAGCCGATTCATCGTACATAACACAATCCCAAGCCGTTGAATTAGAGCGACTCAACGAAACCGAGTTTGTCGTTATCAGTGGTTTGGATGAAGGCAAAATGGTCATCGTAGATGGCGTGAAGAAACTTACAAATGGTCAACCGATTAAACCGATTCAATAATGCAACTCAAGACATTCATCAAGAAACCGGTCCTCAGTTCGGTAATCAGTATCCTGATTGTCATTGTAGGTGTAATCGCCTATAAATCGTTGCCGGTTGAACAATACCCGGATATCGCGCCGCCTACCGTGTATGTATCTACATCCTACTATGGCGCCAGTGCCTCTACTATCCAAAAAGCCGTCATCGCTCCCATCGAGGAAGCTATCAATGGTGTAGAAGGCATGATCTATATGTCTTCCAAAGCCAGTAACTCCGGCGAAGCCGAGGTGGTGGTGTACTTTGAACAAGGAACCGATCCCGACATGGCAACGGTCAATGTGCAGAACCGCGTGTCCCTCGCATTGCCACAATTGCCGGCCGAAGTTAAGCAGAGTGGTGTAACCACTACCAAGCAGCAGAACTCCATCCTACAGTTCATCGCTATCACCGCACCTGATGACCGATTTGATGAGAAATTCCTCAATAACTACCTCAATATCAACCTCAAACCCAAGGTGATGCGTATATCTGGTGTGGGTAAAATGGAACTCTTCGGAGCCAGTTACTCCATGCGTATATGGCTGAGACCCGAAGTGCTGGCAGCATATAAAATGAATCCGCAAGAGGTATTAGCAGCTCTTGCCGAACAAAACATCGAATCAGCCACCGGTACATTTGGTGAGAACAGCGCCGAACAGTCCCAATACACCATGGTTTATTCGGGACGACTCAAAACCATCGAGGAATTTGAGAAAATCATTGTTCGCACCAACGCCAATGGCGAAATTCTCTACCTGCGTGACGTAGCTAAAATAGAATTAGGTAACGAGCACTACTCGTTCAGCAGCGACCTCAATATGCACCCCAGCGCACTCTGTGCCGTCTATCAAACAGCCGGCAGTAATGCGCAGAAAGTGAATAACGCCATTAGCCAATTATTAGAGGACGAAAAGAAAGTGATGCCCGAAGGATTGGAGTTCAAAGTGCTGATGAATACGAACGATTTCCTGAATGCATCCATGCACGAAGTAATCAAAACACTCCTTGAAGCACTCTTCTTGGTGGTGCTCATTGTGCTGCTTTTCTTGCACGACTGGCAATCTACTCTCATTCCTTTTGTAGGTATCATGGTCAGCCTAATCGGTACATTCGCTTTCATGCAAGCCGTCGGATTCTCCATCAACCTCATCTCCCTATTTGCCTTAGTACTGGTCATCGGAACGGTGGTGGATGACTCCATTGTGGTGGTGGAAGCTGTGCACGAAAAACTCGACTCCGGCTACCAATCCTCCATGAAAGCTGCTATTGATGCCATGTCTGAAATAACAACGGCTGTCATCACTTCATCCCTCGTCTTTATGGCGGTCTTCATTCCCGTCAGTATGACCGGTGGAACAAGCGGCACTTTCTTCCGCCAGTTCGGACTAACAATGGCGGTCGCCGTAGGTATATCTGCCCTCAATGCTCTCACCCTTTCGCCGGCATTATGCGCTATCCTGATTAAACCTAAAAAGTCCGATGAAAAGGCAGGAAAATTGACTTTCTACAAACGTTTCAGCAATGCCTTCGATATGGCATTTACACGCTGGAGCGAGAAATATAAAAACGGTATTCGCCCATTCGTCAAACATACATGGATATCATTCGCTATCGTCATTGCCGCAGGACTAATCATGGTATGGGTGATGCAAACTACCCCCAAAGGCTTTGTGCCACAAGAGGATAAAGGTATGTTCCTGTGCGAAGTAATCATGCCGGCAGGAACATCGTTGCAGGTAACGTCTGAACTGATGACCGACATGGAGCAAGAAATCCTGAAAATAGACGAAGTCAACACCGTTTCCAAGGTGGCTGGTTATGGTTTTATGTCGGGTCGCAGCAGCAATGCCGGATTCTTCGTCATCTCCCTCAAACCTTGGGAGGAACGTGGTTTCTACTCAATTGCCGATGTCATGATGAAAGTGTACCAATTAGGCGATGTCTATCGCGATGCCTCGGTCATTCCTTTCCAAATGCCAATGATTCCCGGTTACGGCAGCAGTGCCGATGCCGAGATTTACTTGCAGGATAAGAATGGTGGTGACATGCAGGACTTTGTTGCTCAAATGGAGGAGTTTATCGCCGCCCTCAATGAGAACGAGAATATCCAAGCCGCTTATACCGGTTTCAGCACCGATAACCCACAGTTCCTCGTTTCGGTGGATGTAGCTAAGTGCCATCAGGCAGGACTGCAATCGAACGAAGTGCTTAGCACCCTGGCTACTTACATGGGCGGTGCGTACTGCGGAGATATTAACCTGTATGGTAAGGTGTATAAAGTGATGGTACAAGGTACAATCGAGAGCCACCAAACAGCCGAGAGCCTCAAGACAATGTTTATTCGCACAAAGTCCGGTGAAATGGCACCTTTAGCCTCGTTCTTACAACTGGCTCCAATGAAAGGTGCATCCACTCTGTCACGCTTTAATATGCTCAATTCAATCCAATTCAACGCATCTCCGGCTCCCGGCAAATCAACAGGTGACTTGATTAGTGCCGTGCAACAAACTGCCGACAAAGTGTTGTCACGCGACTACTCATTTGAGTTCGGTGGCATGACCCGTGAACAGAGCCAAGGCGGAGGAATAGGTATTATGTTTGCCATCTCGGCATTGCTCATCTATCTCATCCTCGCCTGCTTATACGAGAGTTTCGTCATCCCATTTGCTATCATGCTGGCTGTGCCATTAGGCATTATGGGAGCGTTCTTATTCACCAAGATATTTGGGCTGGACAACAATATCTACCTCCAAACAGGTGTTGTCATGCTGATTGGTTTATTGGCTAAAACAGGTATTCTCATTGTTGAGTTTGCCCTGCAAAAACGCCACGAAGGACTGAGTATCGTTGACTCGGCTCTGGAGGCTTCTAAGGCTCGACTCAGACCAATCATGATGACTGCCGGAACAATGGTAATTGGTCTATTGCCCTTGCTCACATCCACGGGCGTGGGCGCCATCGGTAATATCAGTTTAGGTGTGGGTGCCGTATTTGGAATGCTTATCGGATGTATCGGATTATTATTCCTCGTACCTGCCTTGTTCGTTGTCTTTGAAACCATCCAAGAAAAGATTAAACCACTTGATAAAGAGAAAGAATATGACCAGTATTAATCGACATATCGGCTTGTTGGCCATCCTTGCTATTTTGATGACTTCGTGTGGTATTTATGGTAAGTACCATTCACAAGTAACGGAGGAAGATCAAGCTATTGCCATCCCTTCCTACCAAGATGTTTTCCAGGATCCTTATCTGATTGCACTTATTGATACAGCCCTGGCCAATAACCTGGATTTGAAGGTGGCTCACGAGCACGTCTATCAGGCTGAACATGCCCTCAAGGCAGCTAAACTATCTTACCTGCCATCCATCAACGCCGGCGGAACTCCCGTGACTACGTTTGTTTCACCCGGCAATACATTCACCAACTATACTTTTGCATCCGCTTCGTGGGAAATAGACATATTTGGACGAATCACCAACCAAAAACGTATGGCCAACGCCTTCCACCTACAAGCATTGGACTTGGAGCAAGCTACTCGCACCCAGTTGATTGCAGCAGTAGCCGAAACCTACTACACACTGCTCATGATGGATGAACAAATCATCGTGGCTGACTCGGCGGTAGCCAATCTGCTACGTTCCGTCAATACGATGCGAGAGATGAAAAAAGCCGGTATGACCGACGAAGCTGCCGTGGCACACTTTGAAGGCAGTTATTTCAATACCCGTGCACAAGTGGAGAATATCCGCCTTAATCGCCAAATCACCGAGAACGCCATGCGACTGCTCTTGGCTTCCAATAATGCCCCTATTCATCGGGGAAAAATACAGTCTTCTAATGTGCAGTCTATCGACTCGGTCAACCTACGTGTGCTCAATGTGCGCCCGGACGTACGCGCAGCCGAACATCAATTAGAACGCGCGTTCTATAATACCAACTACGCGCGCGCTAACTGCTGCCCATCGATCTCCATTGGTGGGTCTATCGGATGGGCGAACGGAGGATTATTATTCAACGCTATCGGCAACCTGCTACAACCAATCTTCAACGGAGGTAAACTGATTGCGCAGGTCAAAATTGCTAAAAGCCAACAGCAAGAAATGCAATGGAACTACGCCAATGCGTTGCTCAAAGCCGGAAACGAAGTCAATAATGCACTTCTTTCACGATTGTCCTACCAAGTACAAACGGACGACTTAACAGCTCGTGTAGCCAGCATGACTCGCGCATTAGAGGCCACACAAACCAAAATGCGATATGGCAAAGGCACCTACTTAGAGGTGCTGACTGCACAAAATGATAAACTGGCGGCCGAACTGGAACTGATTTCTAATTATCGCAATATACTTCAATCCAACGTCAACCTATACCACGCTATCGGTGGCGGCAAATAATAATCAATTAGCAATTATCAATTAGCAATTATCAATTAGCAATTATCAATTATCAATTAGCAATTATCAATTAGCAATTATCAATTAACAATTATCAATTAGCAATTATCAATAAAACTATGCTTCCTTTTATGACTGCTGACGAGGCTGCGGCGCTCGTCCAGAATGGTGCCATCTGCGGCATGGGAGGTTTCACTCCTGCCGGCGCACCCAAAGATGTTCCTTCTGCTATTGCTCGCAAGGCTGAAGCTTTGCATGCAGAAGGCAAAGAGTTTAAAATTGGTATGTACACCGGCGCTTCTACCGGTGACTCTTGCGATGGTGCTTTAGCACGCGCTCACGCCATCTTGTTCCGTACTCCCTATCAGGGCAATAAGGACCTGCGTACCGAACTGAATGCACAAGGTGCTCACTACTTTGATTTGCACCTGAGTGAACTGGCTCAAGAACTGCGCTTTGGCTTTATGCCCAAACCTGATTTCGCTATTATCGAAGCTTGCGATGTGGTGGAGAAAGGCGACAAAATCGAAATCGTTCCTACCGCCGGTGTCGGTAATATGCTCACTTTCTGCGAATTGGCGGACAAGATCATCATTGAGTGGAACGCAGCTATGCCTAAGACCATGCGGGGATTGCATGACTTATACGAACCCCAAGATCCTCCGCAACGTCGCGAGATTCCTGTCTATAAGCCATCCGACCGTATCGGTACCGACTGCATCACCGTTGATGCCAAGAAAGTAGTGGCTGTCGTACATACCGACCGTCCTAACGAGGTAGGTAAGTTTACTCCGCTGGATGAAACAACCCAAAAGATTGGTAATAACGTGGCTAAGTTCCTCGAAGAGGAGATGAAAGCCGGACGTATCCCAGCTTCCTTCCTGCCTATCCAAAGTGGCGTAGGTAATGTGGCTAATGCCGTGTTAGGCGCACTGGGTGAGAACAAGCACATCCCTGCTTTTGAGATGTACACCGAGGTTATTCAGGACTCTGTGGTTGGACTGATGAAAGAAGGACGAATCAAGTTCGCTTCCGGATGCTCTCTCACCATCGGCGCTGATAAACTGCAGGACATCATCGATAATATGGACTTCTTCAAGGACAAAATCGTTCTTCGTCCACAGGAGATTTCCAACAACCCCGAATTAGCCCGCCGTATGGGATTGATTACCATCAACACCGCCCTCGAGGCTGATATCTATGGTAATATCAACTCCACTCACGTTTGTGGCACGAAGATGATGAATGGTATTGGTGGTTCTGGTGACTTCACTCGAAACGCCTATATCTCTATCTATACCACTCCTTCCACCGCCAAGAATGGTTGCATCTCGGCTTTCGTTCCTATGGTTAGCCACCTCGACCACTCTGAGCACTCGGTTAAGATTATCATTACCGAACATGGTATTGCTGATTTGCGTGGTAAGAACCCTGTTGAACGTGCGCACGAAATCATCAATAACTGCGTGGACCCCGAGTATCGTCCGTTATTGAACGAGTACCTCGAGATGTCTAAAGTCGCTCAAACTCCTCATACATTGTCCTGCGCGCTCGCCATGCACGAGGAATTCCTCAAGTCCGGCGATATGCGTAACACCAAGTGGGAAAACTACAAACGCTAACTCGTCGGTGTTACCACCGTTTCAGGGCTGCTCCGGCAGCCCTTTTTTTATTAACAACGTCTTCTGCGCCTTTATTATTTACTCCACGCTTTCACCTCTTAAGTAGGGTAGTAGTCATAACATTGTCATAACATTCTCATAACATTGTCATAACATTGTCATAACATTGTCATAACATTTGGCACCCCTGATGCTACCATGCGTTCCCCGTTCTAAACAGTCCCCTCTCCGTTGTGCATTTCGCGCTCATTATTGAGCGCTGCTTCGCCGCATCCCCCTAAATCGTGTTCCATTTAAAGGTACATTTTCGCGGACCTAAAACATTAAAATAACTAAATTCGCAAAAAAATGATATTTTTTTAGTTAAAAATTTGGATATATGGAAATTTAATTGTACCTTTGCACGGAAATTAGATTAATTAACCTTAAAACATTATAAAATTATGCAAAAAATTAAGTTTTTTACACTCGCCATCCTCGCTATGCTGAGTGCCAATTTTGCGTGGGGAGCAGATCTTGTTGCTTACACACTAACTCCTGCTGAAGGAAGTAATGACTCCTATGCAGGAAATTGCGATGTGACGATTGATGGCATCACATGGAATATTACAGGAAACTCAAAAATGATACCTTGGCGTTTAGGAGGAAAAAGTATCACCAATACATACCGAGATATTTATAGCAAAACTGCTATCTCCGACAAAATAACTAAAGTAGAAGTCACAAATGGAACAAATAGTGGCTCTATTTCTGTAGGGGAAATCAGATTAATAGTTTCTACTGCTCAGAACGGAGGAGGCACAGTCAAAAGTACGCTTACTACTTCGTATTCGGCAAGCAGTACGGCTACTTTTGCTTGTCCAACAGGAGTGGATTGGTCAAATTGTTATTATAAAATTTCATATAAAATAACAGTTTCTGGTGGTAGTAATAAGTATGTTCAATTTTCAGAAGCCAATTTTTACAAAGCAGATGAGCCTTCTTGTACCGCTCCGACGATTACAAATGATTTGTCTGAGACGGAGGTTGTATATACCAAAGGTGCTACTGCAAACGATCTTAGCATAACTGCTACTGGTACAGATGTCACTTATCAATGGTATAGCAACTCCTCAAAAAGCACAACGGGTGCAACTACGCTGACCGGTCAAACCTCATCGTCTTATACTCCATCAACCACAACTACAGGTACTACGTATTATTACTGCGTTGCGTCAAGCAGCACCTGTACTACTACTTCAAAGTTTGCTACGATTACAGTTACTGCACCAAAATACACCGTAACTTTCAATGCAGGTTCAGGAACTTGCAGCACATCTTCATCAACTGAAAGTACCGCTGGCGCAGGTGTAAATCTGCCTGTTGCTTCGCCAAGTAGTGCTTGTGGTACAGACGGATGGACCTTTGCAGGATGGGCTACTGCTTCGCAAGCAGAAACAACAACTGCCCCAACTTTATATGCTGCAAATAGCAACTACAAACCCTCTTCCAATTGCACATTATATGCTGTTTATAGTAAAACCGAAAGTGGTGGAGGAGGAACTCCTTCATTGGTCAAGATGGCAAAGGGAGGCACATTGGCTGACGGAGATAAAATTGTCATTGTTGCCAATGGAACGACGGTTGCGATGTACCAGGAAACAACAAATAGCTCCTATGTCAATAAATGGACTTTTGATAATGATATTGAAACCGTTTTAGGAAATGATAAGAATTGGCTAACAGTAACTGCCACAACAGATGGCTTCACTTTAGGAGACGCTACGAATGGATATATCTACAATAGTTCCAATAATTTATATTGTGGCGCGACTACGGTGGATTGGGAACTGGAAGATTTAGATGATGGTACATTCAAATTGACAACGGATGGTAGATATTTGTCTTATCGTTCGGATTTGAGTAACCAATATTGGCGCATGGGTGGTGCTTCTGGAGGTACTTCTGGTCAAACAGTTTTGGATATCTACAAAATCTCTGCAAGCAGTGGAACCACTACCTACAACTCCAATCCTTCTTGTGCAACTTGTTCCAACCTCATTAACATCACCAAAGGCTCTCCTTCTCATGGTTCATTCACTTTGGCTGGGGCTGGTACAGACATTTGTGCAGACGAACCTGTTACTGTTAATTTGAGCAATATTACAGCCGATACCCATTATCACGCAACAGCCGTTACTACTTCTGCTACTACCGGTGGAGGTACACCTTCGGCTATTACGGATGGCTCAGCTACTGTATCCGACATCACCGCTTCTACCACTATTAATGTGACTTTTGCTGAAGATACCAAAGTTGTCGTTACTTTGCTTAACAACAATAACCCTGTCAACGCCGGAGGCTTTGATGCTCAAGGTAAAAAAGAATATTATACTGGTGAAACACTAGGCGCATTACCTACCTTAACTTCTACTGATGCCTGCGATGCAACTAGTGTAACCTTTATGGGCTGGACAACGGAACAGATTACTACTAAACGTGCTGCCGCTCCGGATTTCGTTGATGCCGATACGCAAGTAAATGCTCCTATGACCTTGCGTGCCGTATGGGCAAGAGCACAATAATAGCCTAATCCCAAATGCGTCATAGAGGACGCATATAATCATAAGTGTTTGGCGTTGCTCAGTCGTGAGACTCGGCAACGTTTTTTTTGTGCACAAAGCTGCTGCCCCAACGACGCAACCACATGCAGATAGCGAAAACTCCGCCTAAAACCTACCCCAAGTTGCATTTTTATTTGCATATATCAAAATTTTTCTATACCTTTGCAGCGTAATTCCAAAAGTGTAAAAAAAATAAAGTTTTAGAAATGAAGCATATTCAAAGGACATCATTATTACATTCTATACAAGAAGTTAATAATACTCCGGATATAAAGATTATCTCCGGAATTAGGAGAAGTGGGAAAAGTCAGTTGCTATTGGACTACATACAATGGTTACAGATTTCTGAAAATAATGTAAATGTCATATTCATAGATTTACGGCAGTTGGCATTTGAGTCGTTATGCGAATACCACGCGCTTCATGAATATGTAGAAGCTCATTATCTGCCTAATATGCACAATGTGCTTTGTATTGATGAGGTACAGATGTGTTCTAAGTTTGAGTTGGCGATAAATAGTTTGCATTCGATGCAAAAGTACGATATTTATCTTACAGGGTCAAATGCCTTTCTTTTATCTTCTGATTTAGCTACATTATTTACAGGTCGATATATTTTAATAGAAGTCTTGCCCTTTAGTTTTAAGGAATACATAGCTTATTTTGGAGAAAGTGTAGATTTACAGGCTCAATTTGACCAATATGTGATAGAGGGAGGATTTAGTGGAAGTTACGTATATACTTCTGCTACTAAAAGAACTCAATATGTCAAAGATGTTTACACTACTATTTTACAACGCGATTTGGTAGATAAATACCATTTGGCAGATAATCAAGTATTATCTCATTTAGGTAATTATTTAATGGACAATGTAAGCAATATCAGTTCTCCGTACGGAATAAGTCAAGAATTAAATCGTATGGAAATATCAACCAATAACCATACGATATCGGACTATATTGATTATTTGTGCAAAGCGTATGTTTTTTATCAAGTTAATCGTTATGACCTTCGGGGGAAGAAATATCTTCAATCCCTTAATAAGTTCTATTTAGCCGACTCTTCCTTGCGGTATGCTATATTGGGTACAAGGAATATGGATTATGGCAGAATGTACGAAAACTTGGTATATTTAGAACTACGGCGTAGGGGATATGATATTTACATTGGAAAATTATATCAAAAGGAGATTGATTTTGTAGCAATGAGGCGTAGTGAAAAGATTTATATTCAAGTTAGTGATGATATATCTTCTCTTGAGACGAAAGAGCGCGAATTAGCACCCTTATTGAAAATAAAAGACGCATATCCTAAATGGCTAATCGCTCGTACTCGTCATCCTGAGTATGATTACCAAGGCATCTTGATTAAAGATTTAGCTACTTGGTTGCAAGAGGGGTTTTAATAAAATTGACTTCTACAAAATGACTATAGTGGGTTGCCGCGAAAGTACGGACAGATACTGTCTTACAACTTTTTTCCGATATGTGCAAATAAAAATGGCAACTTCGGATAGAAATTGCCATTTTATACGCTAAATAATCGTAAGATTAGAGTGCGTTAATCTCTTTGAGAATGCCGGTTGTTTTAGCTACAGCAGCATAGGAAGCAGCGAAGAGTTCTTTCTCAGCGTTGGTCATACGCAGTTTAACGATTTTCTCGATACCACGTTTACCGATGATACAAGGAACACCCATGTAGATATCTTTGCATCCATATTCGCCATTGAGGTAAGCGGAGCAAGGAATCATCTTCTTTTGGTCGTTGATGATAGCGTCAACCACAGCAGCTGCACTGGCACCGGGAGCCATCCAAGCGCTGGTGCCGAGCAGTCCGGTCAGGGTAGCACCACCAACCATAGTAGCCTTAACAACTTCGTCCAGGTCAGCTTTGGTCATGAAGTTAGTAACAGGGATTCCCTTATAGGTAGCGAAGCGAGCCATAGGAATCATGGTTGTATCACCGTGACCACCGATAACGAAACCTTCAACGTCGCGGGCGTTGCAGTTGAGTTTTTGGCTCAGATAGTATTTGAGACGGCTGCTATCCAAAGCGCCACCCATACCGATAACGCGGTTCTTCTTGAGGCCGGTAGCCTTCATCGTCAGATAAGCCATTGTATCCATAGGATTAGATACAACTACAAGGATAGCCTTAGGCGAATACTTCAGGATTTGTTGAGCCACGCTCTTTACGATGCCGGCGTTTACGCCAATGAGTTCTTCGCGAGTCATACCGGGTTTACGAGGAATACCACTGGTAATAACGACAACATCTGAATTAGCTGTTTCCTCATACTTATTGGTAACACCCTTAACAACGGTATCAAAACCAATGAGTTGTGCGGTTTGCATGATATCCATGGCTTTACCTTCGGCAACGCCTTCTTTGATATCGATTAGAACGACTTCACTTGCGACCTTCTTAACGGCCAGCACATTTGCACATGTAGCGCCTACGTTACCTGCGCCTACAACAGTTACTTTTGACATGATAATAAATTGTTTATTGTTGATTTATATTGATAATTAATCTTGGCATTTACGTTCACTAACGGCCTCATTAACATTGATGATATAGTCACCCATTTTTTCGCATTCGTTAATGATATCCATATAGTTAACGCCCATGAGGTATGCGTATTTATGTTCGGTAATATTGACGGTATTTTGAGCTTTTAATAGGTCACGATAGTTATTGATTTCGTGCTCCATGTTACAAGCCGCCATAAAGTCGTTATCCGAGATATAATTGACATCCTCGAGCACCGCAACCATATTATGCAGGGCTGTATCGAGCAGGTCGAACATGTGGGCGACATTGTCGTTCTGGTATTCGGTGAATTGATATTTACCTTCGTGGCGGAACTTGATATAGCGAGCGATGTTGTAGTTGGCATCACCAACGGACTCTAATTCAGACACGATACGCAGCATTTTATGCACTTCGTGTTTAGATTGTTCGCTGAGTCGGCCATCAGCCACTTTATTGAGGTATCCGGCTATCTCCACCTCCATACGATCGGATATGCCTTCGTATTTCTCTACGCGAGAGAAAGTAGAAGCAAATTCGCTATCGTCCTTGGTATCGTACAGGGTACGTAGCATACCAATCATACGAGCCACGCGGTCTGCCATAACATGAATTTCCTTCCAAGCTTGTAGGATAGAGAATTCGGAAGTGGACATAAGACCACCGGTGATGAACTTGAGTTGTCCTTCTTCCTCCTTAATCTTATTCGGAATAATTTGGCAAACGAGTTTCTCGAGTTGTGGAACAAAGCCTATTAGAATGCAGGTATTGCATACATTGAACGCGGTGTGGAAGGTAGCCAAGATGGCATTTAGTTGGTCAGGGCTTATATCCTGTACTTGTCCGGGAGTGAACTCCACATGCCACAGGTTGCATATTGTACTTACAAACCAACGGAAGACGCAGAGCACCCATATCACACCAAACACGTTAAATACCAAGTGCGCCATAGCGGCTCTTCGAGCCTGTGATGAAGCCGATAGAGCAACTACGTTAGAGGTGATGGTTGTTCCTATGTTCTCACCCATGACAAGGGCTATACCCATGTCAATAGGCAGGATATGGGACGAGCAAAGGGTCATCGTGATGGCCATGATGGCAGCCGAAGACTGCACGGCAAAGGTGAGCATACCTCCCACTACCAAGTAGAGGAAGTAACTGCCATAACCGAAGGACGACGTAGATGCGAAGAAGTTCACCACAGCGTGTATTTCATCCAAGTGCATTTCGTTAGCGTTAATCTTTAGGGTCGTCAATCCGAGTAGCATGAGAGCCAAGCCGATGATGAACTCACCCATATTGGCTTTGCGTTTGGTATAAATAAGGATGACCGCTAATACAATAGCGAAATAAACGATAAATCGCATATCAAGGGAGCCACCGCCGAGCACCATGATCCATGCGGTAAAGGTAGTACCGATGTTGGCACCCATGATAACGGAGATAGCTTGTCTAAGCGTCAATATTCCTGCACTAACAAAAGAAACAGTCATCACCGTTGTAGCGGTTGATGACTGGATACTGGCAGTAATGAAAGCACCTGTTAATACGCCGGAGAAACGGTTAGTAGTCATAGTGCCCAGTACATTACTGAGTTTGCTACCAGCCATTTTTTGCAGACCCTCACTCATCACTTTCATGCCATACATCAGCATGGCAACCGAACCAAGAAGGGTAAGAATTTGTAGAAGTAATTGCATCTTAAATCTAAATTAGGGTACAAAGTTACAACTTTTTTTTTGATTAAGCAAAAAAAGTTTACTTTTTTAGCAAAAAAGCATTTAGTTTCTGACGGTTACATGGAAGCAACTTTGTTTAGCTTCATATTTAACGTATATATGTCCGGCTCGTTGCTGATTAAGAAGGGTCTGTGCTAAGACGAGTTTGAGGTTATCGTCGGTGATGGAGTCGGTTGTTTGAGTTATTTTTTCAATTATATCTTTCACCGCAATTAGTTATTTCATATTCGGCAAGGGCAGAGTCGGTTCTTGCCATTACCTTGACGCCAAGATAGTGTTAGACCGATGGTGAAGTAGCCATCAGGGCGTCCTGTTTGGCTACCGGAATACCATCCATCAAGGTTCATGTGATTGATATCCACAAGGCCATTATGAATAGAGGCGTTTATTCCGAGGAACCAGGAGTTTTTGACAGCGAAGTTCCATCCTATTTCTCCGACGAACATAGGGAGGAAGCTGAACATCTGGCCTTTGCCACGATTGGCACGAGTAAAATCGTACTTAGCGGAGTTAAGGTTAGCACCCAAACCGGCATAGAGATAGAATCCGGCTTGGCGGAAGGGGTACCATTCGATACCGGCATCTAATTCGCCGAAATACGTCTCAAAGAATCCTTTGTGGTAATCGCCACTACGTGTGTTATCATTACCATGAATCCAACCTCCGGCGAGGGTGAAACGCCAGTTAGCTGTATTCCAAGCAGGCATCATATATGCGAAGTTAATTTGTCCGCCAGCGGGGAGGTTTTGTTTTTGGAAACCTTCCTTAAACGCTATACCGAGCATATCTACGTCGCCAAAGTAGTAGAGGGCGGTAACGGTCAGACCCAATCCTGGAGCCACTCGTGAGTTGCGAGATTGGAGTTGGTATCGCCCATTACTGAATTTGGCACCTTCACGCGAATACGCCATCGGGACGGCTAATAGAAGAAGAGCCAGCGTCAGGAGAGGTATTTTAACTGAATGTTTCATCATACCTGTATTAAGCTTTATCTTCTAATTCCTTATTATATTTACGCGAGCGTGCACGCACATACGCGAGGGCGGCACAAAGCAGTATCATCATTACCCAAGGAAGGTCGCCCACAGGGACGAGAAACTTAATGCGAGGAGCATTAAGAGGGTGATAGAATGGGTTAAAAACTTTAAAGATGCCTGACGAACAGACGAAACATGGTGTAAAAAGGTGTTTTTCATACTATTAGGGAAAAGATTATTCAACGATTAATGTTCTCTCAAAAGAGCATGCAAAGGTACAAAAAAAAATTGACATACACAAATTATTTTTAATAATTTAGGAGAATTGTGTTAAAAATTATATGATTGGAGAAATAGACGATTAATAGACTATTTGGCAACCATGCAAGGACTATCCACAACCTAAGACACAAAAAAAGGACCACCAAAAAGTAGTCCCGTGTGTTTGTTTGTGAAGTGAAATTATTCAGCAACAGCCTCAACAACTTCTTCAACAACTTCTTCTACGAGAGAGTCGTTAACAACTTCTTCAACAACAACTTCTTCAACTGGAGCAGCTTCCTCTGCAGGAGCCTCAGCAGCCTTGTTACCGCAGCTCATAGCGCAGAAAGCGATAGCTGCAATGAACATCATTTTTTTCATAACTTAAAACTAGTTTTTAAAGTGTTATTTATGTTCGTTTTCGGAGGGCAAACAAGTATTTTTTTACCTTAAGCCGCGAAAAACTGCGCAAAATTACAACAAATTTTGCATATATCCAAAAAAAATTGTAATTTTGCACAAAAATTTTGCAGTTTTATGTATTTTTCTAACAAAAAAGGCAAAAAATCCAGTTCGGATTGGAAATTTTATGGCAAAAATGTGCTACTTGCCGCTGCGATTGTAATCGCCATCGTTATATCCATTATATTATGGATGCGTAGTTACACCCATCACGGCGAAGAAGTGGAGATTCCACAGATCACAGGCTTGTATATTCCTGAGGCAGAAGCGTTGTTGGTCAATTCAGGATTGACCATAGACGTGATTGACTCCACGTACTCGCAACGCGTGCCATTGGGCACGATTGTTGAGCAGACGCCTCCAGCCGAATCGCATGCTAAGCGCGGACGCGCGGTTTATGTAGTAGTGAACGCGAGCAGCCGTCGTCAAGTGGCCCTGCCTGAACTGCACGACATCAGTTACCGTCAGGCCGAAAGTATATTGAGGCAGTTGAATCTGACGGTGTCCGAAGTGCTGTACGAACCCTGTGAATACAGGGATTTGGTGCTGGATATTCGTCAAGGAGAGACATCCCTGGAGGCCGGAGATAAACTGACCGAAGGAGAGTCGGTGGTGCTGGTAGTTGGTCAAGGCAAGGGAACTGCCATTGTGATTACGCCGGATGTGAGAGGTAAGCGTGTAACAGAGGTAAGAGGACTGCTGATGGAGAAGCATCTGACCGTTGGAAACGTTCATTATGACGAAGAAGTGACGGAGGAGAATAAGGACCTGTTTATGGTGTATAGGCAAGAGCCACAAAGCGATTCGCACGTGCTGGAAGGAATGGCGGTACAGTTGTATCTGAGTCTCAATCCGGAGAAAGTGGTGACGGCAGATAATCAGGGAGATGAAGAAGAGTTCTTCTAGCCAAGTAGCCAATTAGGAATTAGCCAATTATGATGGAAGACGAGGAGTTATTTGAGCGAATGAGGATGGAGGTGGACAAGGGGCAAAGTCCTTTGCGCATCGATAAATACCTGACAGAACACATGGCAGGTACGAGCCGCAATCGTATTCAGATGGCTGCTGACGCAGGGCATGTATGGGTGAATGGCAAAGCGGTGGCCAGTAACTATAAAGTGAAGCCCGGAGATATGATTCAGATACTGCTGGATCACGAGCCGCAAGACTACTCTATTCAGCCGGAAAATATCCCCTTGACGGTTGTTTATGAGGATGAGGACCTGCTGGTTATCAATAAGCCGGCGGGCATGGTGGTGCATCCCGGTCATGGCAATTACGAACACACGTTGCTGAACGCCCTGGCATGGTACTTTGGGGAGCAGTTTGACATCAACGATCCCCGTATCGGGCTGGTGCATCGAATAGACAAAGACACGAGTGGCTTACTGCTGATAGCTAAGACACCTGAGGCCAAGACTAACCTGGCGTTGCAGTTCTTTGAGCACACCACCGAGCGTACTTACAACGCGTTAGTTTGGGGCACTTTTAAGGAAGAGAGCGGGACGATTGAGGGGGCACTCGCACGCGACACGCGCGATCGTACGTTATATAAGGTGTACGATATAGAGGATCATCCGGAGGCCAAAGAGGCGATTACCCATTGGCGCGTTTTAGAGCGATTCCCCTACGTGACGCTGGTGGAATGCCGATTAGAGACCGGACGGACGCATCAGATCAGAGTGCACATGAAAACCATCGGGCATCCTCTGTTTGCAGACGAGAAATACGGTGGCATGGAGATTCTGAAGGGTCTGCCCACTCAGAAATATCGGCAGTATATACAAAACTGCTTTGAGCTCTGTCCCCGTCAGGTGCTGCACGCCAAGACCTTAGGATTTACGCATCCTCGCACCGGTGAGCGCATGTTTTTTGACAGCGAGTGGCCGGAAGATATATTACGTTTAATCACTAAATGGAGAAACTATGAGCCAAATACTTTGGGCTGATGACGAGATTGAGTTGCTCAAGCCTTACCTCATTTTTCTCAAGGAGAAAGGCTATGATGTAGTAACCGTTAATAACGGTCAGGACGCTATTGACTATTGTGAAACGCAGGCACCGGATATTGTTTTCTTAGACGAACAGATGCCGGGACTGAGTGGGATTGAGACGCTGGAGGAGATTAAGAATCTTCGTCCGGAAGTGCCGGTAGTGATGATTACCAAGAGCGAAGAGGAGCAGATTATGGAGCAGGCTATTGGTCAGCGCATTGCTGATTACCTGATTAAGCCGGTCAATCCCAGTCAGATTCTGATGTGCCTCAAAAAACATATCCACAGCAAGGCCATCGTGGAGCAGGAGGCCAATCGCACCTATCGCGAGGAGTGGTCGGACATATCGTATATGATTGATACCGCCAGCACGTTGGCTGAGTTTATGGCCATTCATAAGACGCTGGTTAAATGGGATTTGCAGTTGAGCGAGGCAGACAGTTCGATGCGCGAGATTCTAGACCAACAACGCAAGCAGGCCAATAGTGCCTATTGTAAGTTTATCAGCAAGAACTACGAGGCATGGTTCAATGGTGGCGAGCGTCCGATGATGTCGCCGGATATCTTTAAGAACGTGCTCTTCCCCATGTTAGACAAGGGAGAGAAGGTGTTCTTTGTGGTGATAGATAATTTCCGTTACGACCAATGGAAAGTGCTGCAGCCGATGCTGTCGGAGTTCTTCACGATTACCGATGAGAATCTATACACGAGTATCTTGCCGACGGCTACGCAGTATGCTCGGAATGCTATTTTCTCGGGGTTGATGCCCTTGGGCATTCGCAATATGTGGCCCGACTTATGGGTGGAAGAAGAGGATGAAGAAGGCAAGAACCTGAATGAGAAAGATTTGATTCAGACGCAGTTAGATCGATTCCGCAAGCGGTATGATTTTTCGTATTTCAAGATTAACGAGAGTGATTTCTGCGAGAAAATAACCAAGCAGTTCAGGCAGTTGAAGTCGCCATTGAATGTGGTAGTTATCAACTTTATTGATATGTTGTCGCATTCGCGTACGGACAGCAAGATGATGCGTGAATTGATAGCCAATGAGGCGGCTTATCGCAGTTTGACGCAGAGTTGGTTTAAACATTCGCCCACCCTAAATATGTTCAAACGCATCGCACAACTGGGCTATAAAGTAGTGCTGACAACCGATCATGGCACGATTCGCGTGAGTGAACCGGTGGCTATTTTAGCAGATAAGAACACCAATACGAACTTGCGTTACAAAGTAGGCAAGGCGCTGAATTGTCAGAGCAAGAACGTGATGGAGATTCAGCATCCGGAGCGAGTAGGACTGCCATGCCCGAATGTGTCGTCGAGTTATATGTTCTGCACGGGGACGGACTTCTTTGGCTATCCCAATAACTTCAATTACTACGCTCAAGTATATCGCAACACCTTCCAGCACGGAGGTATATCGATGGAGGAGATGTTGATTCCGTTGGTAACGATGGAGCCGAAATAAAAAAAGCGCAGCGATGCGCTTTTTTGTTTATCGGATAGGTTCCTGATAGTGGTAATCACTAAAGTCACGTCCTTTCTTTTCGTCGTCATCATCGCGACGGATGCGAGGGAACTTATGCCAGGGGTGCCTCCAAATCAGCAGCAACAGCCATCCAAAGAGGAAGCCGCCGAGGTGGGCGAAGTGCGCCACGTTATCAAAGGAGAAGTCAGCCAATCCGGCAAAGAGTTCGATGGCTGCATATATATATACAAAGGTACGCGCGCGAATGGGGATTGGGATAAAGAGGATGAACATCGGTACATTGGGGAAGAGCCATCCGAAGGCAAAGAGGATGCCAAAGACGGCACCGCTGGCACCAATAACGACACCTGGATTGCCGGTTAGGTACCATGTGAGTAGTTGAACGGCGGCAGCACCTAAGCCACAGACGGCATAGTAAAGGAGGAATTTCTTGGCGCCCCAACTTTCCTCCAAAGCAGGACCGAACATGAGCACGGCAAACATATTGCAGAACAGATGTCCGAAGTCAGCATGCATGAACATGTAGGTGAGCGGTTGCCAAAAATGGAAGTAAGGACTACCAATGTTCCATAATCCCAATAAACCGGTTAAGTAAATGCCTCGCTGCTTCAAGGCCGTATCAATAAGCCAAACAATAAGGTTGGCCAGCAGTAATCGCTTAGTTATAATTGGTAAGTTTCTCATTTCGGGTACAAAAGTACAAATTTTTTGCCAAATGACCATAAAAAAAACACTAAAAAACGATTTTTTTTGCAAAAATTGCCTAAAAAGTGAATTTTTTTTTAAGAAAGTATTGCGTATATTCAAAATTTATTGTAACTTTGCACTCGATAAAGAAACAAATGGGGCTAACCCCAGATTAATATTAATCCTTTAATACCTATTTAGTATGAATAAAGCTGATCTCGTAGCTGCTATTGCAGCAAAGGCTGAATTGACAAAAGTTAGCGCTGCTGCTGCTTTGGACGCAACCATCGACGCTATCGTTGCTTCTTTGAAGAAGGGTGAGAACGTACAACTCATTGGTTTTGGTACTTTCTCCGTAGTTAACAAAGCTGCTCATAAGGGCATCAATCCTGCAACCAAACAGGTTATCACTATTCCTGCAAAGAAAGTTGCTAAATTCAAAGCTGGTGCTAAATTGGCTCTCTAATTAGTCAATTACCCATGAAACGAGTTGCTCAAGAGGGCAACTCGTTTTTTTTCAAAAAATTAACCCCACGAAAAACACCAAAAATTATTAGATTATGTTGAATATTATACTAGGCGGAGCTCCCGGTAGCGGCAAAGGGACACAGTCCGAGCTCATTGTAGAGAAATACGGTTTAGAGCATTTAAGCACCGGTGATGTATTGCGTGCAGAGATCAAATCCGGCAGCGAATTAGGCAAAGAGATGGAAGCCATCATCTCCAAAGGTCAACTCATTCCGGATGCCAAGATGATTGATTTATTGGATCGTTTCTTGGACAGTCTGAAGGCAGATTGCAAGGGTGTTATCTTTGATGGATTCCCCAGAACAGTTGCTCAGGCAGAGGCTTTGACCGAGATGTTAGGTCGTCGCAAGATGACCGCTTATATGCTGGATTTATTTGCATCTGAAGATGTGATTACAGAGCGTCTGATCAACCGCGGTAAGAAGAGCGGTCGCACAGATGACAATCTGGAAACCATTAAGAAGAGAATGCAGGTTTATCGCGCAGAAACAGAGCCGGTAAGTGCTTACTATGTGAATCGTCATGAGTATTTCATGATCAATAGTAACATCAATCCGGATTATACCTTTGCACAAGTTCAGACCATTATTAGTCATATACAATAATGCCTTCCGGAAATTTCATAGACTACGTTAAGATTTATTGCCGTTCGGGTAAAGGCGGTGCAGGTTGCATGCATTTGCACCGTGCCAAGTATGTTCCCAAGGGAGGTCCGGATGGCGGCGATGGTGGCCGAGGCGGTCACATCATCTTAGAGGGTAATCGCAACTTATGGACGTTGCTTCACCTTAAGTATCAAAAGCATATCATGGCCACTGATGGCGGTCATGGCGGTCAAAGTCGCAGTTTTGGTAAGGATGGTGAGGACAAGATTATCCAAGTGCCTTGCGGTACCGTAGTTTATGATGGTGATTCGGGAGAGTGGTTATGTGAAGTGAAGGAACATGGTGAGCGGATTGTTCTGCTCAAAGGTGGTCGTGGAGGATTAGGCAATTGGCATTTCCGCACGGCTACCAACCAGACTCCTCGTTATGCGCAGCCGGGCGAGCCATGCCAAGAGCGCAATGTGATTATGCAGCTGAAGGTGCTGGCAGACGTAGGATTAGTGGGCTTCCCCAATGCCGGTAAGTCCACGCTGCTGAGTGTGGTTAGTGCCGCCAAACCTGAGATTGCAGACTATCCGTTTACGACTCTGACCCCTAATTTAGGTATTGTCAGTTACCGCGATAATCGCAGTTTTTGCATGGCAGATATCCCGGGAATCATTGAAGGAGCCAGCGAAGGCAAGGGCTTGGGGCTCCGGTTTTTGCGCCATATCGAACGCAATGCTGTGCTGCTATTCATGGTGCCGGCCACCAGCGAAAAGTTGGATAAAGAATACAATATTTTGCTGTCCGAATTGGAGAAGTACAATCCGGAGTTACTAAGTAAAGCTCGCATCTTAGCCATCAGCAAATGCGACACGTTAGACGAAGCCGGCATTAAGAAACTGCGGACTAAAGTGGCCAAATTAGAGGCTAAGTTTGGTATCAAGATTGTGCTTATTTCTTCGCTCAGCGGATTAGGAATCAATGAATTGAAGGATGCTCTATTTGAAGAATTGCAGAAAGAGCAGAATCAGGTTATTGAGATTTCTCATGCACCGATTGATGTGACCGTTCGCGAAGTTAAGGCCGAGACCGGAGAGGAGGAAGCACCGCAGACTATCTACCTGAACGAAGTAGATGAAGAATGGGATTTGAGTAAATACAAAGGCATAGGTTGGGACACACAAGACTAACATACGATCGATTTATTGAGTGGCGCGAGAAGCACATCAGCCAAAAGAATATCGTGCTGATTCTCAGTTTGTTGGTGGGTATTTTGTCCGCTGTGGCTGCCATTATTCTGAAGGAACTGATACATCTGATTAAGTATCTGATAGCCAATCAGTTAGCCGAAGGTCATAGCCATATTTGGTTCTTATTAGGTCCCATGATTGGTATCGCCTTAGCGTCCTTGTTTGTGCACTATGTGGTGCGCGACGATATATCGCATGGTATAACCAAGATCCTATACGCTATTTCCCAGCGTAAATCCATTATTAAACTGCATAACACATGGTCGTCGGTAGTAGGTTCAGCCCTGACGATTGGTTTTGGTGGTTCGGTGGGAGCCGAGGCACCTATTGTGCTGACCGGTGCAGCTATTGGCAGTAATATGGCTAAGTTGCTGCGTTTGGACCAAAAGACGATGATGCTGATGATTGGCTGTGGAGCAGCCGGAGCAATAGGAGGTATTTTCCAAGCCCCCATTGCCGGATTGGTCTTCACCCTGGAGGTACTGATGATGGACCTAACGATGACCAGTGTGGCGCCATTGTTGATATCCAGCGTCACGGCCTCTGCCATCTCGTTTATTTACACCCACCAAACATCGATGTTCAGTCTGATGCAAGTGGAGTCTTTCTCGCTGGTGCGCACTCCTTATTACATCATCTTAGGCATCCTGTGCGGACTGGTTTCGCTCTATTTCACACGGGGTATGAACCGATTAGAGGGGTTGTTTAAGAAGCATGTCAGGTCGATTGGTGTTAAGATTCTGATTGGCGGCAGTGTATTGGGATTGCTCATTTATCTCTTCCCACCGCTTTATGGTGAGGGTTACGATGTGATTACGGACCTAATTAACGGCAATGCGTCCAGCACGATTGAAGCTAGTCCGTTTGCGTATTTAGGTACCGCATCGTGGGTGTTGGTTGGATATTTACTGTTGGTACTTTTCTTTAAGATTGTTGCTTCCGTTGCCACGAATGGTGGAGGAGGTGTAGGTGGTATTTTTGCGCCTTCGCTCTTTATGGGTGCGATAGTCGGTTTTATTGTGGCTCGCATACTAAGCCTGATTGGACTGAATGTGCCGGAGAGTAATTTTGTATTAGCAGGTATGTCCGGACTTATGGCCGGTGTTATGCATGCTCCGCTGACCGGTATCTTCCTGATTGCCGAACTCACCGGTGGTTATCACCTGTTTATGCCTCTGATGATTGTGAGTGTTGTTTCGTATCTGACTATTCTGCTGTTTGAGCCTCATAGTTTGTATGCTATGCGTTTGGCACAGAAGGGCGAATTGCTCACCCATAACAAAGACCGCTCGGTGTTGACGCTGATGCACCTGGATCAAGTATTGGAAACAGACCTGATTGAGTTGCAACCTCAAATGAAATTAGGCGAGTTAGTGAAAGTGATTGCCAATAGTCACCGTAATATCTTCCCTGTGGTAGATCATAGAAAGCATCTAAAGGGCATTTTGCTGTTGGATGAAATACGCAATATCATGTTCCAGCAGCGGCTGTATAATCGCTTTACGGTAGAGGATTTGATGACTTCACCTCCGGCTCTATTGTCGGCTGATATGCCCATGGAGAAGGTGATGGAGGTCTTTGAGGATACCGGAGCTTGGAACTTACCGGTAGTAGATGAAAAGAAAAAATATCTTGGAATGGTAAGTAAATCCAAGATATTCAATTCGTATCGCGATGTCTTAGTTCGTCTGTCAGACGAGTAAGTCTTTTTCCATCGTTGTTAATTGTTTTTCGCAAAGGTCTAACAGTTGTTTGGCCTCGGTTGCTTTGGCTTTATAATCCTCCATGGATAAAGCCTCAGCCTGCTCTAAGTCCTTGACGATAGATTCGGCTTTTTGTATTGTTTCGTCGTAATTCATAATTCGTTTATTTACCTTTTCCATCCAGGATAACTCCGATGGTGTAGAATAATATTTTCAGGTCCAGTGCGATGGACATATTCTCCATATAGGCAATGTCGTATTTGAGTCGTTCCACCATTTTCTCAATGGTATCGGTATATCCGACTTTGATAGGTCCCCAGGACGTTAATCCCGGTCTGATCTTGTATAGCAAGCAATAATACGGAGCCTCTTGTTCGATTTGCTTAATGAAGAATGGTCGTTCGGGACGAGGTCCGACGATAGACATATCGCCACGCAGGATATTGAAGAACTGCGGCAATTCGTCCAAACGGTATTTGCGCAAATTCTTGCCCACACGCGTTACTCGCGGATCATCATCAGCAGACAGTTGTGGCCCTTCCTCCTCGGCCCCCTGATACATGGTGCGGAACTTAAGAATCATAAATGGACGACCATGCTTGCCAATTCGTTCCTGACGATAGATAATCGGTCCGGGAGACGACAGTTTGACTAAGATGGCGATGAGTAAATACAGGGGCGAAAGCACCATTAGAACAGTGGCAGAGATGACGACATCCAAGGCTCGTTTAGAGCATAATCCCACATCCGATATACTCAAATCGGATATGCAGATATAGGGGGTGTCGGTGAGTTCACCAATCTGGGCAGCACCGGTTAGGATATCATATACGCGAGGCACTACATAGATGGTCTCTCCCCTTTGATAAGCCTTGGCAATAGCATGGTAGAAATCGTTATCACTCATGGTGGGCGTTTGCTCGATGACGCAACTGGGCTGCTCCAACATCTTATGACGAGAGATGAGCGTAATGCATAAACGCGGGATATAGCAAAGCACAAACTGCAAGCCCAAAAGGACGAGCAAGGACCATAAATAGCGACTGTAATCCTGCACTTGGTCATCGATGATGACGATGAAGAAAGCTGTTAATGCCACAATGCAGGAACTGAAGAAAGTGGTTATAAACTCCTTACCTAATTTCTTATGGAACGGCCGCAAGTAGTAGCCACTGAGGTAGTACACCACAATACAGCCGATAGGATAGAGACAGAGTGGCAACCAGAAGTTAAAGGCAGGAATAAGCACTGTATCCATCGTAAAAACACGCCCCTCGTACACCAACCAACGGAAGATGAGGAAACATATCCACACCAGTTCAGCCGATAGGATATCGGCAAGAAGGTATTTGAGTTGTTGTTTACGAAAAGTATTCATTATTTCCTAATAATCTGAATCTCGTTACTTGTTCCCACTTTGATGATAACAGAAGGCTTTTTCTCGGTTGTATCATTCCGGCGAAAGTGGCACACATAATCTACACCGTTGATTATTTCGGCACTTATCTGTTGGAAGTTCTTGGCGGTAGGTTGTCCGCTTTTATTGGCGCTGGTGGACACCACAGGATGATGAAGTTGCTCACATAAAGCCTTGCTAAACGGTTCGTTGGTAATACGAATACCAATGCTACCATCCTCGGCGATGAGGTTAGTCGCGACATTGTGGGCATTGGGATAGATGATGGTCATTGGGCGTTGTTCCAAGCCCTCTTCCGGAGCAGTTGCCTCCAGCAGTTGCCATGCTGCATCGGGCACATCTACGTAACCTTGCAACTTACCCGGTCCATCCAAGAGACAGAGCATGGATTTACTATCCTCTCGCTCCTTAAGCGCGAATATCTTACGTACTGCATCCGGATTGGTGGCATCACAGCCAATTCCCCAAACGGTATCCGTAGGATATAGAATGATGCCTCCCTCCCTCATAACACGAAGGGCCTGCTGCAAATCTTCCTTATCGTAACGCAATTCTTTCACGGCTTTGTTTTTTAGCGACTGCAAAGATACAACTTTTTTGTGGAATATGCAAGTTTTAATGCTTTTTTCTTGCATATATCAAATTTTCTTTGTAATTTTGCATTTGCAAAAGAGATAGATATGGACATGACGAGAACTTCTTTTATTTATTGTGAGATTCAAAGTAACCTAATGCTTTATTCGTAGGTGGGTAAGCAAGGCGGCATAGTTATCTTGTGCCGTGAGGCAGGTGTCACGCAAGTACCCCTGTGTTGTAGGCCAATTCTGCAAACCACGATAGTAGAACATCTTCAGTTCTTCCGTGATGATAAAGGGCACAATACCATTGGCTAGACACTCTTTAAACAAAATCAATCGTCCTACCCTGCCATTACCATCTTGGAAAGGGTGAATGCGCTCAAAGCGTGTGTGAAAATCCAATAAGTCATCCAACGATTTATGCTTGATAGCGTTGTACTCTTTTAACAAATCCACCATTTCAGTATGCACTTGCTCGGGGGAAGTGGTCTCAATCCCCCCCACTTCATTGGGCAAACGCTTATAATCCCCTACAGCGAACCAATCTCGTCGGCTATCCTGTGTGCCAGATTTAAGCAGACGATGCAGTTCCTTTATCAGTCCTTCGCTTAACCGCTCCTCTGCACGAGATATGATAAGGTCTATACAACGGAAGTGATTGATAGTTTCCACAATATCATCTACACGCACAGCATGTTGGGAAACGCCGATGGTATTCGTCTCAAAGATATACCGCGTTTGGTCATGGGTAAGACGGCTTCCCTCTATATGATTGGAGTTATATGTCAAATCTATCTGTGTACGATGGTAGATGCCACCTTTTAGATGGCTCTCTTGCTCCTCACGCAATCGTGCCAAGAGTGGCGAAACACGTTTAGCATGCTTACCTTTGTTAGGTAAAACAGCATCTTCAGGAATAGTCCATGTCTTGCCGGTTAAAAACGCTCCCTCTAACTTGCCCGTGGCACAATAGTTACGAATAGTACGCTCATTGATACTATGCAGAGAGGCGAAATCTGATACTGATAAATACTTCATCGGAAAATTTGTTTAGCGATTTCGGGTGCAAAGATACAACTTTTTTCCGACATCGGCAAACTTTTGATAAAAATTTGCACAAATATTTGTGTAAATCAATTTTTTTAGTAACTTTGCACCGCAGTTGAGATAGTTGTGGTCGCTCCGCGACGATAAACAGGAGGACATATTGAATATACAGCGGATGTTTTCGGGTGCAAAGATACTACTTTTTTGTGGAATATCAAGTTTTAATGCTTTTTTCTTGCATATTCCAAAAATTCTTTGTAATTTTGCAGTGAAATTTGAATTAAGTTATTAACGTAAATTTATTACTTATGAGAAAACTAACTTTTTGTTTAATTGCAATTACCTGTGCTGCACTCAACATGTATGCTGATGCTCCGAAAGGTGTGGAAATGGTGGATTTGGGTCTGCCTTCTGGTACGTTATGGGCAAATATGAATGTAGGAGCCACTACTCCTGAAGGGTATGGCGATTATTTCGCTTGGGGCGAAACCAGTCCAAAGACTACCTATGATTGGAGCACATACAAGCATTGTCAAGGTAGTGAAAACAACCTAATCAAGTATTGTACGGATAGCATTTATGGCATAGTGGACAACAAAGCCGTTCTTGACATGGAAGATGATGCCGCTCATGTGAATTGGGGCGGTAATTGGCGTATGCCGACCAAGGCAGAACAAGATGAATTGCGCACGAAATGCACATGGACTTGGACTCAGAAGAATAGTATCAATGGCTACGATGTAAAAGGTCCGAATGGTAATAGTATCTTTTTGCCTGCTTCCGGCTACCGATTCGGTTCATCGCTCTACTATGTCGATTCTTATGGCTACGGCTGGTCTTCTTCGCTCTACTCGAGCTACTCGAGCTCCGCGTACAACCTCAGCTTTAATTCGGACAGCGTGGTTTGGATCTACTACGATCGCTACTCTGGGCTATCCGTGCGTCCTGTTATCTCTCCTGCGAGTAACATCATTACCTACACGGCAACGGAAAAATTGCCAGAAATAACCGACACAGTTGGTGAGGGCTTACATGTCAATGCTTTCAATGTTACCATTACATCTCATGAATTTTCCAATGGCACCGGTATACTTACTTTTGATGGCAAAGTCACAACGATAGGAAGTCATGCTTTCTATAATTGCAGCAGTTTAACCTCGATAACTATTCCCAACTCCGTCACCACGATTGGAGATTGGGCTTTCGCACGTTGTTCCAATTTAATCAAAACGAATTATACAGGAACAATAGCTGATTGGTGCAAGATATACTTTAGTGATAGTTATGCTAATCCAATGGTTTATAGCCATAATTTCTATATTAACGATGTAGAAGTAAAAGATTTGGTTATTCCTGCGGGTGTAGATACAATTGGAGGTGAGGCTTTCGCACGTTGCGATGGCTTGACCTCGGTAACGATTCCAAATTCCGTCACAGCTATTGGGTGGGAGGCCTTCTTGGCTTGCCATTGTTTGACCTCGATAACATGTTATGCTACCAATCCTCCCACTTGCGGCGGTTCTTGTTTTGAAAGTGTTGATAAATCTATTCCCGTTTATGTACCTGCTCAATCGGTTAATGCTTATAAACAGGCCGAGGAGTGGAAAGCATTTACCAATATACTACCTATCGGAGCCGAAGAGGTTCCCGCTACGGAACCAATAATAACTCCAGACAATAATTCTGTTACTATCACTTGGCCACAAACGGATAACGCAGATACTTACACTTTGGAAATACGTAAGAATGGCGAATTATTCTGCACGATTACTTTTAATAATCAAGGCGTAATGATTGACATCACTTTTGCAGCTCCTGCCCGTAATGGAGTTCGTACTTCCTCTGCTGCTGAAATGACATCAAATGGATATAAGTTTACCATAAATGGTTTGGAGCCGGGCACAGAATATACTTACGCAGTTATTGCCAAAGATGCGTCTGCACAACCTCTTCAAACATATAGTGGATCGTTTGAGACAACAATGCCGACAGGACTGGAAGATTTGACTATAGATAAAAATGTAGGCAATAAATTCATCTACGGCAATAAGTTGTATATTCACCATAACGGACATCTTCACTCCGCCACCGGTGCCAGAGTGAAGTAATCTTCAAAAGTTTCCTATTATTTGGAAATCTCAAAAATTCTTTGTAATTTTGCAGTGAAATTTGAATTAAGTTATTAACATAAATTTATTACTTATGAAAAAGCGCTTTTGGAAATTACATGCAATTTTGATGTTCTTGTTGTTTATTTGGTACTTTTTTGCCTATGCAGAATTAGGCAACGGCAATATTCCTAAACTTGGATACGTATTTATGCCTTTCCCTCTAATAATGGCTATTGGATCGTGTGTTACTTTAGTAGCAAACAAGAAAAAATCCAAGGATGCTATCGTCGGATACTATTTTGATGGTGAGGGAAAAAATCCCAAAGAGAAACTTCGTATTAAATTGTCTGTCCGTGGCATATTTGCACTTGTCTATAGTGTAACCATAGGTATGTCATTTTATCCTATCGAAATATTAGGAGACTCTCTCCGTTTGGGATTGATGATTGGTACAATGTTACTAGGAGCAATCTATATGTTAATTGTATTATTTGATTATGCCAAGAAAGTTGGCGAATTGGATGAAAAGAAAGTTATGCCAGCAGGGCGTAAGCTTCCTCCTCCTTGGATGCTCAAAAAAAAGGAGTAATAAAATTAGGATTTTTATTATTGAAGATAGGATTGCAGATTGCAAAATGAAAATTTTATCGAGAATTTTATCAAAAAATTTGCACAAATGGGAAAAAAGTTGTAATTTTGCAAACCATTTTCAAAAATACAAGTTAATTATTGGTCACAAATATGTACCCTATACTTAGCAAGCCGCCTGTAGTTGTGGCATTGGCACAACTTAAATTTAAAATTCCAAATTTTAAGGTTGATTCTATATTGGAATATGATAAATTGTTGAAAAATCATTTGCCTCTTCGTCATAGTAATATCCAAGTTGGTATTGATTTTGGCAAAACAACATTCCCATTAGGAGAATCTAAGGTGAGTGGGGTGTCTAATGCTGAAGTAGGAAGTCACTTGTATATCTCCACAAATCAAAAAACTAAGTTTGAGATTACTTCGGAGGCAGTTACATATATTGATGAAAATCCTTATAAGGGATGGGAACAATTCAAATCAGATGCTCTTCAAATGCTGGAAATTATTTCCCCACTATTTATGTCTGCCGAGATGTTAAGGGTATCTATCCGTTTTGTTAATAGATTTACGTTTCCTGACTTTAATGATCCAAAGCAGTATTTTAACACATTGATTACTTCGTTAGATGGTTGTTCATCATACCCACTACATCAATATGGTTTCCGGTTGATGATGGATGTTCCAGATACTGATATCTATACAATAGTGAACCATAATGTGGAGAATGTTCCTCAAAACAAATATATTTATACGTTTGATATAGATGTCTTAGACAAGCAAAAACTTTTATTTGATATTGATACAATAGGGGAAAGTCTAGAAAATTTACGAAATATCAAAAACAAGATATTTTTTGAAACAATTACTGAGAAAACCAAACAATTATGCAACTCCCAAGAATAACAAATCAGTTAAAACCTCTTACTCTTGCTGTAGGTATTGCTGCTACAGTTCCTGTGTTTTCTTATTCCGACATAGATGATTTAAGCAAGATTATCAATAGCGAAAAAACAAGTAGATATATTCAAGTTGTTGATAATAATGATAACTTTTATTTGTCAAATAAGTTTCGCTTTCAGTTACATTTACAACGCTGGGAAGAAAAGACGATGTTTATGTCTTCTGTATCATCAATAGTTGGCGATGAAGATTTCAAGGCAATTGTTTCAATGGGAGGATATGCGATTCCTCTTATTAAAGAAGAACTGCAACGTAAGCCATCCACATTAGTGTGGGCATTGAATTATATTTTTGGCAGAAAGATTTCAAACAATCCCAACCTTACCATAGCAGAAGCTTGTAAATTATGGATAAAGGAGATTTGATGCGTGGTTTCCCTGGACTTAAGGATGATAATGTTTTTCAAACATCTCCAATGAGCCCCAAAGATCCAAACTATAACTGCATTGCATGGGCATATCAAATGCAAAAAGACAAGTGGATGTGGCCACCAGTTGATAATAACGGGATGGAAATTCTACCAATTGATGGATGCCCATGGTGGCCAAAAAACGCTAAAATAGGTTTAGATATTGAATGTCTTGTTGATGCCTTTGAAAAGAAAGGTTTTGTCAAATGTGACTCATGGGAGCATGAACAAGGTTTTATTAGGGTTGCGTTGTACTATGATCCAAAAAACAATCATATGACTCACGCTGCGCGAGAAAGTAGAATAAAAAACTGTTGGATGAGTAAAATGGGGCGAGGTAACGATATTCAGCATGCGAATCCTTATACTATAGAAGGTGATCTTTACGGTAAGGTATATTGCATAATGAAAATGCCAGATAAATAAAACAAATCCCCAGAGCGAATGGTTCTGGGGATTGTTGTGTTTAAGGGGATTTAGTCTTTTACCCTTGCACTTGTGCTTCTACATTAACAGAGACGCTCTGTGAAGGAAGATATGAGCGCGTGGAGGCACTGACATCCGTTACATGGCATGAGTATGTTTCTATGTCGTTCTGGAGTTCATCAAAATCATGGTCTGTTTGGGACTGAACCAAGGTGGGGCTATCCATAGTACACATACTCTCTGTGGTGTGTAGGCAATGTAGCTGCTTATTGATATTATCGAGCAACTCAAAGACATGGATGGTATCCGCCCATGAACTGACAGGGCTATCCGTTACAATATGCAGACCAATCTTCTCCTCTGCTTTACGCACGCCTTTTGCCAAAGGTAGCCCTTGAATGTTTCCAAACTCAATAAAGACAGCCGGAGTGTTAAAGGGTTGCTCCGATTTGATTTCTATGACTATTCCGTCTGCGGTTACTACAATTGGTAGTTCAGCATTCTTTGAATGCACTAATTTATGGTCTATAGGTCAAAAAGTAGGCTAGCTCATTACGCCCAATTTTGGCTATTACGCGGCTCCCCAAGCCGCATACTACGCAATCCCCAGATTAAGGATTATTAGGTTGCATTTTCATCCTGTTTTGAAAGTAGGCAATGATAAACTGCTGCCTATGTTCCTTGGTTAGACCACTGTGGTTATTGAGGTTCTTCTTTAAGTCCGTAAATGTTCCTTCTATCTTATTGTTGGTATTTGGCATTCCTATGCATTCTGCTGATTGAAAAGTAAAGAGGTAAGGCAAGTAAAAGTCGATACTATTAACAAGCGTTCTAATGCGTCTATGTAAGTAATAGGTCTTACCGTTCTTATGTGTTGTGCGCTTATTAAGAAACTCTTTCCAGCGTGTTTTCCATGTTGTATAATCCTTTTCAAAGTCCTCTTTTGCTTGGCAGATCATACCCCTGCACATAGCTTGCAATTTCCTTGCGGCAATCATCTTTGGATTTTGTGTTAGATAGCGTTTAACTATTTGTAACATATGGAACTGACACATTTGTATAGGATAGTCCTTAAATGCAGTAAACAGTTCTTGCTTACCATCTATAATAATGCCTCTAATAATATATCCGGCAGCCACGATGGCTTCTACTGCGTCTATATAGGATTGTGTCGTCTCATGCTTAATGAAGGCAATATATAGCACCTGCCCTGTTGCATCATCAATGGCAAGGATGATTCCCCAATTACGTCCCCAATAGGTAGCATCTATATGTACATAACCACTCAAACCAATGAGGGAAGGTTGTGCCCATACGAGTGCTTGTTTACGCAACATCCTCTGAATGGTAGACATACTAAGATGATACTTTGTAGCTATTTCGGATAGAGTCTGTTTACTCTCTAAGTACTCTTGCCAAATGATTGTAGATGATAATCTATTTCTATTTGCAACAAATTGCTTATTACAACTTTTACATCTATAAAACTAGGCTCCTTTTCGGATGCCATTTTTCTTAACCGATTATTAAGATTTATTGAATTACAAAATATAGAATTATATATATAAGTTAATTATTAAAATGTAAAAATGTAATATGTCAATTTGTCAATTCGATGGAATTTGCAATTCCTCGCGCGCGACATATAACTTTCTATTTTGGGAATTACTTTTTACCTTTTTGAAAAATTCCCCAATACGAAATCGCTTCCGATTGACGATTGACTTTTTGACTTTTTGACTTTTTGGGGGCATAATTCAAAAATCGTTTTAGCCTACGGTGAGCCTAGGATGAGCCTACGATGAGGGTCCCTTGATTAAGGGTCGAATGGAGGTAAAAAGTCAATTCGTCAACGTCAATTCGTCAATTCGATGGAATTTGCAATCAACCCTTGCGAACTTGCCGCTCCGACGAAGTGCGTCTAAAGTAGGCGACCATTTCGGGACCACATGCAGCTAAGGTAAGCCCCTACTAACCACCGCCTAACCCCCGCCCAAACCGGCCAAAATCCTCGCTTTTTGCGGGGCTTCCGGTGGGGTTTAGTAGGTCTTTACATGCTACGGAGATGCTACGGAACTTTAGACGCGGCCCGGCCGCCCCGTGAAAACCTACTCCAAGCGTGTCGAGAGACCCTCGACCGACCCTCGACTCTCCAAAATGGCGAAGTATGCAGGTGTAAAAATAACGTAAAAATAAAAAACGGTGTCATATTAGGTAAAAAATCAGTGGTAACCTCATTTTTTTACATAAAAACTTGCATGTATCGAAAAAAAAGTGTATCTTTGCAGTCGCAATTGGTAATGGAAGCAGGTGAAAGTCCTGCACAGACCCGCTGCTGTGATTCTCTATAGGAATTGTTTGGTATCTATAAGTCACTGGAAATTAGGTTATAACTGAGAAATCCGGGAAGGCTGCAAACAAGAACTGAGATAAGTCAGAAGACAACCTCTTGCATGAACAAATTGACTCCCTTCGAGGATTAGGGGCAGCAATGAGCAAGAATATTTTCTACATATTATCTCGGCGAATCGTCTGCATATTACTGCTTGTAATATGTGCCCATCAACTATGGGCACTCCCTGAGCCCGAGC
>JAKSNH010000004.1 GCA_024399955.1 Paludibacteraceae bacterium
GCGCATCCTTGGTAAGGATGAGGTCCCGAGTTCAACTCTCGGAAGCAGCTCACAAGTTGGACAATATAATAAGGTACGCGCGAGGGGTATTATGCCCTGAATGCGCTTGAACTTATAGAAAAAACTACAACTAACAATTATTTATTGTTATTAACGTTAATAAAATTCTAGAATTATGGCAAAAGAGAAATTTGACCGTTCGAAACCACACGTTAACATCGGTACTATTGGTCACGTTGACCACGGTAAAACTACTTTGACCGCTGCTATCACGACTGTGTTGGCTAAGAAAGGTTTGTCGGAGCTCCGTTCGTTCGATTCTATCGACAATGCTCCTGAAGAGAAAGAGCGTGGTATTACTATTAACACCGCTCACGTTGAGTACCAAACGGCTACTCGTCACTATGCACACGTTGACTGCCCGGGGCACGCTGACTATGTAAAGAACATGGTTACCGGTGCTGCTCAGATGGATGGTGCTATCATCGTTGTTGCTGCTACTGATGGTCCTATGCCTCAGACTCGTGAGCACATTCTGTTGGCTCGCCAAGTGAATGTTCCTCGTCTGGTTGTATTCATGAACAAGTGCGACCTTGTTGATGATGCTGAGATGTTGGATCTTGTTGAAATGGAAATGCGTGAACTGTTGAGCTTCTATGAGTTCGATGGTGACAATACGCCTGTTATCCGCGGTTCTGCCCTTGGTGCACTGAATGGTGTTGCTGAATGGGAAGAGAAGGTTATGGAGTTGATGGACGCTGTTGACAGCTGGATCCAACTGCCTACACGTGCCGTTGATAAACCTTTCTTGATGCCTGTTGAGGACGTCTTCTCTATTACTGGTCGTGGTACTGTTGCTACCGGTCGTATTGAAACCGGTATCATCAAAGTCGGTGACGAGGTTGAGTTGAATGGTCTTGGCTGCGAAGGTAAGAAATCTGTTGTTACCGGTGTTGAGATGTTCCGCAAATTGCTGGACGAAGGTGAAGCTGGTGATAACGTAGGTTTGCTGCTCCGTGGTATTGATAAAGACGAGGTTAAACGTGGTATGGTTATTGCAAAACCAGGTTCTGTTAAACCTCACGAGGAGTTCAAGGCTTCTGTTTATATCCTGAAGAAGGAAGAGGGTGGCCGTCATACTCCATTCCACAACAAATATCGTCCTCAATTCTACATCCGTACTATGGACGTTACCGGTGAGATCACTCTGCCGGAAGGAACTGAGATGGTAATGCCTGGCGATAACTTGGAAATCACTGTTAAGCTCATCTATCCTGTAGCTTGCTCTGAAGGTCTGCGTTTCGCTATCCGTGAAGGTGGTCGTACCGTTGGTTCAGGCCAAATCACGAAGATTCTTGACTAATATCTGTTAAGATAATCATACGGAAGTCTTGCGCTAGCCGAGTGAGAGCTCGCTCTTGCAACTCGGCAACGCCAAGACTCACGGAAAAAGTTTCGGAATTATTCCGAACTTTTTACGGAAGTCCTCCAATGGTAGGAGAGCGGTCTCCAAAACCGTTAATGTGGGTTCGATTCCTGCCTTCCGTGCAAGATCCGGTTGCCCGGACAAATGTTACAACATAGCTTCCAAATGACGTCGATGACGCCTTAGTTCATTGTGATTAAGGATGATCTCGGGGCCAATTTGGTTGCGCGTGTAAACAATAAAAACGCATACTAAAAATCTACTTATATGAAACTCGTAGAAAACATTAAAGAATCGTACATTGAATTAGTACACAAAGTAAGTTGGCCAACACGTAAAGAGTTAGGTCAAAGCGCAGTGGTGGTGTTGATTGCTTCCCTCATACTGGCACTGATTGTGTGGCTGATGGACTGGTGTTTCGAATCGATTATGACGTTTGTTTACGGCTTATTCTAAATTATCTACATAATGATTGAGAATAATCTTAAATGGTACGTGCTACGCGCAATAAGCGGGAAGGAGAATAAGGTAAAGGAGTATATCGAGAGTGCCTTAGTTACTTCGTCCCTTTTCCGCGAGTATGTGTCGCAGGTGCTGATCCCTACCGAGAAGGTTGTGGTCCTCAAAAATGGTAAACGTTCCGTTAAAGAACGTAATCTATTACCAGGCTATGTATTGGTTGAGTGTAACTTAACCGATGAGTGTTATCCATTATTGCGTAATATTCCGAATGTGTTAGGTTTCTTGTCCGAAAGCAAGAGTAATACCAAGCCTGCACCCGTTCCTCAATCCGAAATCAATAAGATTGTGGGAGACGTGGATGTAACGGAAGAAGAACTGATGATGGACGAAACCTACATGGTAGGTGAGAAGATTAAGGTTACCGATGGACCTTTCAATGGCTTCAATGGTGTAATCAGCGAAGTCTTGCAAGACAAACACAAACTGAAAGTGGTGGTTACTATCTTTGATCGTCAAACACCGCTTGAGTTAGGGTTCAATCAAGTAGAAAAAGAGTAGAAGGCAATGTTACGGGCCGCTTGACTACTCGATAGTTTATTATTAACCGCGAGAGTTACTTCGTAACGTAAGTATCGCAAAACTATTAAAACAACAAAACTATGGCAAAAGAAATTGCTGGTTTTATTAAACTCCAAATCAAGGGTGGCGCTGCCAATCCTGCACCTCCAGTAGGACCTGCTCTGGGTTCAAAAGGTGTGAACATCATGGAGTTTTGTAAACAGTTCAACGCCAGAACGCAAGAAAAGGCAGGCAAGGTTCTGCCAGTTATCATTACTGTTTATGTAGACAAAACATTTGACTTCATCGTCAAAACTCCTCCTGTTGCTGTGCAACTGATTGAGGCTGCTAAGATTAAAGGTGGTTCTTCTGAACCTAACCGTAAGAAAGTAGCTAATATTACGGAAGAGCAATGCCGTCAAATCGCCACCGATAAGATGGTTGACTTGAACTGCTTCACCGTAGAGAGCGCTATGGCAATGGTCAAAGGTACAGCTCGCAGTATGGGTATTACCGTTAAATAATTAATCTTCACACAACTATGGCAAAATTGACAAAAAATCAAAAGCTGGCTGCTGAGAAGATTGAAGCAGGTAAGCTGTACACTGTAGCTGAAGCAGCTGCATTGGTAAAAGAAATTACCACCACTAAGTTTGACGCAAGCGTGGATATTGACGTTCGCTTGGGCGTTGATCCTCGTAAGGCTAACCAAATGGTTCGTGGCGTCGTTAGTCTTCCTAACGGCACCGGTAAAGTAACTCGCGTTCTCGCACTCGTTGGTCCCGATCAGGAAGCTGCCGTTAAGGAAGCTGGTGCTGATTTCGTAGGATTGGACGAATATGTAGAAAAAATCAAAGGCGGTTGGACCGACTTCGACGTTATGATCACTCAACCCCAATACATGGGTAAGATTGGTGCTCTGGGTCGCGTGCTGGGTCCCCGTGGCTTGATGCCTAACCCCAAATCCGGTACAGTAACCATGGACGTTGCTAAGGCCGTTAAGGAAGTTAAGCAAGGTAAGATTGATTTCAAGGTGGACAAATTTGGTATTGTTCATACTTCAATCGGTAAGGTAAGCTTCACCGCAGAGGCTATCGCTCAAAACGCAACTGAATTCGTTCAAACGCTGATTAAGCTGAAGCCCGCTGTTTCCAAAGGTACCTATATCAAGAGTATCTATTTGAGCAGCACGATGAGCGCAGGTATTAAGGTTGACACCAAATCTTTTGAGTAATTTGAAAGGAGAAAACAAGTATGAGAAAAGAAGATAAGACCGCTCTTATTCAAGAGCTGCAAGACCAAATCGGTTCGTACTCGCACTTCTACCTGACCAACATTGAAGGCCTTAACGCTGAGAAAACCAGCGATTTGCGTCGTGCCTGCTTTAAAGCAGACATCAAGTTGGTGATGGCTAAGAACACCCTCCTTCAAAAGGCTCTGGAGGCTAAAGGTATTGACGCATCTCTGTTTGCTGCACTCAAGGGCAATACTGCTCTGATGCTCTGCAACACCGGAAATGCTCCTGCTAAGCTGATTAAAGAGCTCCTCAAGAAGGAGAAGAACAATAAGGACGCAAAACCCCAACTCAAGGCTGCTTATGTAGAAGAAACAATCTATATGGGTGCTGAGAACCTGGATCTGTTGTCCGCTATCAAATCCAAGAACGAACTTATCGCCGACGTTATTGCTCTGTTGCAATCGCCTGCTAAGAACGTTATCTCCGCTCTGCAAAGTGGCGGAACAACCATCCATGGTGTCCTCAAGACGCTGGGTGAAAAAGCTGAATAAATCAGCATAATTCCGGAATATCCGGCAAACTAACAATTTAAAAAATAACCATTTAAAATTATACAATTATGGCAGACGTAAAAGCTATTGCTGAACAATTGGTAAACCTTACTGTTAAGGAAGTTAATGAACTCGCTCAAGTATTGAAAGAGGAGTATGGTATTGAACCCGCAGCTGCTGCTGTTGCTGTTGCTGCTCCTGCTGCTGCCGGTGAGGCTGCTGCCGCTGAGGAGAAGACATCTTTCGATGTAGTTCTGAAAGAAGCTGGCGCTCAAAAACTCCAAGTCGTTAAGGCTGTTAAGGAGCAAACCGGTCTTGGTCTGAAAGAGGCTAAGGATATCGTTGACGCAGCTCCTGCTACCGTAAAAGAAGGTCTTGACAAAGCCGCTGCTGAGGCTCTCAAGAAAGCCCTCGAAGAGGTAGGTGCAGTTGTAGAACTCAAGTAATCCTAACAGGTAAGTTACCTGTTTCAGGTTTAGATCCCGACTAAAATCGGGGTCTAAACCTTTTTCTCTGAAAAGAGGCCAAATCTTAAATATGTTAAAAATTTGGTAAAAATAGTGCTTTTAATCTTAAAACACGTTAATAAACATGGCTACAAACCAACAAAATCAAAGAGTCAACTTCTCGGCAATGCAGAAGCAATTCCCGTATCCTGACTTTTTGGATATTCAATTAAAGTCTTTCCGCGATTTCGTGCAAATGGAATCGACACCTGAGCAGCGCAAGAAAGAGGGCCTGTTCCGTGTGTTCTCGGAAAACTTCCCTATTGCTGATACACGCAATAACTTCATTCTGGAGTTCTTGGACTACCAAGTTGATCACCCCAGATACTCGATTGAGGAATGCTTACAACGCGGCTTAACGTATGCCGTTCCGTTGAAAGCTAAACTCAAATTGTATTGTACCGATCCTGATCATGAGGACTTTGATACCGTCATTCAGGACGTCTTTCTCGGTACTATCCCCTACATGACTCCCAAGGGCACCTTTGTTATCAATGGTGCAGAGCGCGTCATCGTAAGTCAGTTGCACCGTTCACCGGGTGTGTTCTTTGATACATCGATGCACTCCAACGGTACTAAACTGTACAGCGCTCGTATTATTCCGTTCCGCGGTTCATGGATTGAGTTCGCTACGGATATCAATAAAGTCATGTATGCTTACATTGACCGTAAGAAAAAACTCCCTGTAACCACTTTGCTTCGCGCAATCGGTTTTGAGAGTGATAAAGATATTTTGGATTGCTTTGACCTGGCTGAAGAGGTAAAGGCTACCAAAGAAAACTTAGCCAACATGGCTGGTCGTACATTGGCTGGTAATGTGATGAAGAGCTGGTCTGAAGACTTCGTAGATGAGGATACCGGTGAGGTTGTTTCCATTGAACGTAACGAAATCATCATGGAGCGAGAAAACGTGCTGACCGAAGAGATGATTCAGACCATCCTTGAGGCTGGCGTCAAGACCATTCTCGTGCATAAAGACGAGGCTCGTGAGGCTGATTACTCGATTATCTTCAATACGTTGCAGAAAGACCCGTCTCACTCTGAGAAGGAGGCTGTGCTGTATATCTATCGTCAACTGCGTAATGCCGAGCCTGCTGATGACCAAACGGCTCGCGAGGTTATTCAAAACCTCTTCTTTAGTGAGAAACGTTACGACTTGGGCGAGGTTGGACGTTATCGTATCAACCGTAAGCTTAAGATGAATATCCCGGACGATACGCGCGTGCTGACTAAGGAAGATATGATTGAGATCATCAAGTACTTGGTATCGCTCATTAACTCCAATGCTGAGGTGGATGATATCGACCACTTGAGCAACCGCCGTGTTCGCACCGTTGGTGAACAGCTCTTTAACCAATTCGGTATCGGTTTGGCTCGTATGAGCCGCACTATCCGCGAGCGTATGAACGTGCGTGATAATGAGGTCTTCACCCCGACCGACTTGATTAATGCTAAGGCCATCAGCAGCGTCATCAATAGTTATTTCGGAACCAATGCGCTGAGTCAGTTTATGGATCAGCAGAACCCCTTGGCTGAGATTACGCACAAGCGTCGTATGTCTGCCTTAGGTCCTGGTGGCTTGAGTCGTGATCGTGCCGGTTTCGAGGTGCGTGACGTACACTATACCCACTATGGTCGTCTCTGTCCAATTGAGACTCCTGAAGGACCGAACATCGGTTTGATTTCCAGCTTGTGTATCTATGCTAAGATTAACGATCTTGGTTTCATCGAGACTCCGTATCGTAAAGCCGAGAACGGCGTGGTTGATTTGGATAACGACCATGTTATGTATTTGACGGCTGAGGACGAAGAACCGATGACGGTGGCACAAGGTAATGCACCGTTGGACGAGAGTGGTAAGTTTATTCGCAATAAGGTTAAATCACGTTTTGGTGCTGATTTCCCCGTTGTCGCTCCTAATGAGGTCAACGCGATGGATGTGGCTCCTTGCCAGATTGCTTCTATTGCTGCTGCTTTGATTCCTTTCTTGGAGCATGACGATGCCCACCGTGCATTGATGGGATCTAACATGATGCGTCAGGGTGTACCATTGTTGCGCCCCGAAGCTCCTATCGTTGGAACCGGTATTGAAGGTCAACTGATTCGTGATAGCCGCACCCAGATTGTAGCCGAGGGTGCCGGTATGGTTACGTATGTTGATGCTGATGCCATCCATATCATGTACGACCGTGATGAAGAGCAGGAGTTTATCTCCTTTGATTCAGCAGAAAAAATTTATAAGATGCCTAAGTTCCAACGCACTAACCAAGATACAACCATGGACCTCCGTCCTATCGTTCGTAAAGGTGACCGCGTTGAGGCCGGACAGATATTAACCGAAGGTTATGCTACCGAAAACGGTGAGTTGGCCTTAGGTAAGAACCTCAAAGTAGCGTATATTCCTTGGAAAGGTTACAACTATGAGGATGCTATTGTACTGAGCGAGCGCATTGTTCGTGAAGACATGTTCACATCCGTTCACGTAGTAGAGAACCTCTTGGAGGTACGTGAAACGAAACGTGGATTGGAAGAGTTCACCGCTGATATACCTAATGTTAGCGAGGAAGCTACCAAGGACTTGGATGAGAACGGTTTGGTTCGCATCGGTGCCCACATCATGCCGGGTGATATCATGGTAGGTAAGATCACTCCTAAGGGAGAGTCTGATCCTTCGCCCGAAGAGAAGCTGCTCAAAGCTATCTTCGGTGACAAAGCCGGTGATGTTAAGGATGCTTCCCTCAAAGCCACTCCGTCGTTGGATGGTGTAGTTATCGACCGCAAGCTCTATACGCGTGCTATTAAGGATCGCGAGCAGAAGAAAGCCGATAAACTCGTCATCATGGAAATGGATGAGAAATACAAGGTTGCCGCTGAGAACTTGCGTCAATTACTGATTGACAAACTGTCAGGATTATTGAAGGGCCGCAAGAGTCAAGGCGTTTATGACCTGATTGGTACCGAAGTGATTGCTAAGGACCAAACGTTCACCAAAGAGCGTCTGGGACAAGTAGATTATGCTACGGTATTATTAGAAGGTTGGACCACCGATGCACATAAGAACGACCTCGTTCAACAATGCGTGGTGAACTACCTGAGCAAACTCAAAGACTTAGATGCTCAACTCAAACGTGATAAGTTCAACCTCACCATCGGTGATGAACTGCCTAATGGTATCATCCAAATGGCTAAGGTGTACTTGGCTAAACGTCGTAAGATTCGCGTCGGTGATAAACTGGCCGGTCGTCACGGTAACAAGGGTATTGTATCTAAGATTGTGCGTGTAGAAGATATGCCGTTCCTGGCTGATGGTACTCCGGTGGATATCGTTCTTAACCCAATGGGTGTGCCTTCTCGTATGAACATCGGTCAGATCTTCGAGGCTGTATTAGGTTGGGCCGGACAAGAGTTAGGTGTTAAGTTTGCTACGCCTATCTTTGATGGCTGTACATTAAGTCAGTTGGATGAATGGACCGACAAGGCAGGTCTGCCTCGCGCCGGTAAGACCCAGCTCTATAATGGTGAGACGGGTGAACCATTCGATCAGATGGCTACCGTGGGTGTTACTTACTTCATGAAGTTAGGCCACATGGTAGATGATAAGATGCACGCTCGTTCAATCGGTCCTTACAGCTTGATTACGCAACAACCTCTGGGCGGTAAAGCTCAGTTCGGTGGTCAGCGTTTCGGTGAGATGGAGGTTTGGGCTCTCGAAGCTCACGGTGCCGCTCATACGCTGCAAGAGATATTGACCGTTAAGTCCGATGATGTAACAGGTCGTGCGCGTACATACGAGGCTATCGTCAAGGGCGAACCGATGCCTACACCGGGACTCCCAGAGTCGCTTAACGTATTAATTCACGAGTTGCAAGGCCTTGCCCTGTCTATTACAATGGAATAAATCTACGACACTATGGCTTACAATAAACAAGATAATAATACTAAGAAAACAGGTTTCACTAAGATCTCCATTGGTCTCGCTTCGCCGGACCAAATCTTAGCACAATCGTGCGGAGAGGTACTCAAACCTGAAACAATTAACTACCGTACCTATAAACCCGAACCCAATGGTTTGTTCTGCGAGCGTATCTTTGGTCCTACCAAGGACTATGAGTGCTATTGCGGTAAGTACAAACGTATCCGTTATAAAGGTGTTGTTTGTGAACACTGCGGCGTAGAAGTAACCGAGAAGAAAGTTCGTCGTGAGCGCATGGGTCACATCCGTTTGGTCGTGCCGGTTGCTCATATATGGTACTTGCGTTCTCTGCCCAGCAAGATGGCTGCTCTGTTAGGTATTCCTACCAAGAAATTGGATAGCGTTATCTACTACGAGAAATACCTCGTGCTCCAAGCCGGTGTATTAGCCGGTCAGATGATTGGTGACGAAGAAGTGGCCGATCGTATGTTGTTGGAGGAGGAAGATTATGAAGAGTTAATCAGCCGTCTGCCCGAAGGCAACCAAGAACTGGAGGATTCCGATCCTAAGAAGTTCATTGCAAAGATGGGTGCTGAGGCTATCTATGATTTGCTGATTAAGATTGACTTGGACGAACTGAGCTATGCTCTGCGTGCTGAGGCTGACCAGAATTCCGGTCAACAGAAGAAGCAAGAGGCTCTTAAGCGTCTGCAAGTAGTGGAGGCTTTCCGTGCTTCCAAGGGCAAGAACCGTCCCGAGTGGATGATTCTGCAAATAGTGCCTGTTACGCCTCCTGAACTGCGTCCGTTGGTTCCGCTGGATGGTGGCCGCTTTGCTACGTCTGACCTCAATGACCTCTACCGCCGCGTTATCATACGTAATAACCGTCTGAAACGTTTGGTAGAAATCAAGGCCCCGGATGTTATTCTGCGTAACGAGAAACGTATGTTGCAAGAGGCTGTGGATAGCCTGTTCGATAATAGTCGTAAGACCACCGCTATCAAGTCCGAGGCTAACCGTCCTTTGAAGTCCCTGAGCGACTCGCTGAAAGGTAAACAAGGACGTTTCCGTCAGAACTTATTAGGTAAACGTGTGGACTATTCCGCTCGTTCGGTTATCGTGGTTGGTCCTGAACTCAAGATGCATGAGTGCGGTCTGCCTAAAGAAATGGCTGCCGAACTATATAAACCGTTCATCATCCGTAAACTCATTGAGCGCGGATTGGTAAAGACGGTTAAGTCTGCCAAGAAGATCATCGATCGTCGTGACGCTGTTATCTGGGAGATCCTGGAGCACGTGATGGAAGGACACCCTGTACTGCTCAACCGTGCACCAACCCTGCACCGTCACGGTATATTGGCTTTCCAACCTCGTATGATTGAGGGTAAGGCTATTCAGTTGCATCCGCTGGCTTGTGCCGGATTTAACGCCGACTTTGATGGAGACCAAATGGCCGTTCACTTGCCTTTGAGCAACGAGGCTATTCTGGAGGCTCAACTGCTGATGTTGGGTTCGCATAACATCCTTGATCCCGCTAATGGTAATCCTATTACTGTTCCTTCTCAGGATATGATCTTGGGTCTGTACTACATCACCAAACCGCGTAAGGGTGTGAAGGGTGAAGGACTGACTTTCTATAGTCCTGAAGAGGCTACTATCGCTCTGAACGAGGGTAGAGTGGATGTGCACGCTATCATCAAAGTGCGTATCAATGGCGAGATGATTGAGACCACTCCCGGTCGTATTACCGTCAATGAGTTCGTGCCCGAAGAAGTAGGTTATCAGAATGCTACCTTGAAGAAAGGTGAGGTGAAGAAGATCATCGCTAAGGTCATCAAGACCTGTGGTGTAGCTCGTACCGCTCAGTTCCTGGACGATATCAAGAACCTCGGTTACCGCAAGGCCTTCGAAGGTGGATTGAGTTTCAACCTCAACGATATACTCGTGCCCGAAGAGAAAACCGAACTCGTTAAGAAAGGTAATGCCGAGGTAGATAACTTTGAGCAACTGTACCAATTTGGTGAAATCAACGATGATGAGCGTTACAACAACGTTGTTAATACATGGAATAAGATAGACGCCGAGATGACCGACATCCTGATGAAACACATGGCTGAGGCCGACCAAGGTTTCAACTCTGTTTACATGATGATGGACTCTGGTGCTCGTGGTAATAAACAGCAGATTAAACAGTTGGCAGGTATCCGTGGTATTATGGGTAAACCTCAGAAAGCGGGAACGACCGACACGCGTACATCTATTGAGAACCCGATTCTGTCTAACTTCAAGGAAGGTATGTCGGTGTTGGAGTACTTCATCGGTACCCACGGTGCCCGTAAGGGTTTGGCTGATACGGCTCTGAAGACTGCCGATGCCGGTTATCTGACCCGTCGTCTGGTGGATGTATCTCACGATGTCATTATTACCGAAGAGGACTGCGGTACGTTGCGTGGTTTGACGGCTCGTGCTATCAAGCAAAACGATAACGTTGTAGCTACACTTACTCAACGTATCTTAGGACGTGTGTCTGTACATGATATCCATGATGAGAATGGTAATCTGATTGTAGCAGCGGGTGAAGAGATTCGTGAACCGCATTGCGAGGCTATCGAGGCTGCCGGCATCGAGGAAGTGGAGATTCGTTCCGTCCTCACTTGCGAAAGCAAACATGGTGTCTGCGCTAAGTGTTACGGTCGTAACCTGGCTACCCGTCAAATGGTTCAGAAAGGTGAGGCTGTCGGCGTAATCGCTGCTCAGGCCATCGGAGAACCGGGTACTCAGTTGACTCTGCGTACTTTCCACTCCGGAGGTTTGGCAGGTAATGCTGCTACTCAAAACACCTATGCTACCACTCGTGACGGACGCATCGAGATTGATGAGTTGCGTACTATCAAGACGGACGAAGGCGATACCATCGTAGTTAGCCGTCTCAATGAGATGCGACTGGTTGATTCTGCTACCGGCGTGGTACTCACTACGTTCAATATTCCTTATGCAAGTAAACTGTTCATCACTCCCGGAGAGGAGTATCCCAAAGGAACGGTTGTTTGCGAATGGGATCCCTATAAGGCTGTGCTCGTTCTCGAACAAGCCGGTACATTGCGCTATAGCGATGTAATCGAAGGCATCACCTGCAAGACCTCTGTCGATGAGCAGACCGGTAAGAAGGAAGTTCAGATTACCGATACCCGTGATAAGACCAAGATGCCAATGGCTAATATCGTTGCTAAGGATGGTTCCATCCTGCGTTCGTACAACTTGCCTACCAAGGCTATGTTGGCGCATAACGATGGTGAAGAGGTGAAGGTAGGTGACTTCCTATTCACCCAAATCCGTGCCTTTGGTTCAGCCGGTGATATTACCGGTGGTCTGCCCCGTGTAACGGAGCTCTTTGAGGCTCGTAATCCGTCCAATCCGGCTATTGTATCTGAGATTGATGGTGAGGTTAGTTACGGTAAGATTAAACGTGGTAATCGCGAGATTACAGTTACCAGCCGTTATGGTGAGCAGAAGAGTTATCTGATTCCGTTGACCAAACAGATCTTGGTTCAGGAGGGAGACTATGTTCGTGCCGGTGTGGCTTTGTCTGATGGTGCTATTACGCCTGAAGATATATTGGCTATCCAAGGTCCTACGGCTGTGCAAGACTATATCGTGAACGAAGCCCAAAGCGTTTATCGCTTACAGGGTGTTGAAATCAACGATAAGCACTTCGAAATCATTGTTCGTCAGATGATGCGCAAGGTAGAGATTATCGATGCAGGTGATACACGTTACCTCGAAGGTGAGTTAGTAGATAAACTTGACTTCTTAGAGGAGAACGATCGTATCTGGGGCAAGAAAGTAGTGACGAATGCCGGTGAGTCGGAGGTACTCCGTGCCGGTCAGATTATTACGGCTCGCCGTCTGCATGATGAGAACTCATCGTTGCGTCGTAAGGATAAGAAACTGGCCGTTGCTCGTGACGCCGAGTGCGCTACGGCTAAGCAGATTCTGCAAGGTATTACACGTGCAGCATTGGGCACTAAGTCCTTTATGTCCGCTGCTTCCTTCCAGGAAACCACTAAAGTCCTTAACGAAGCCGCTATCCAAGGCCGTGTAGATAACCTTGTAGGTATGAAGGAGAACGTTATTTGCGGTAACCTCATCCCTGCCGGTACCGGTCTGCGTGAGTTCCAACGCCTAAGCGTGCATAACGCAGAGGAGTATGCAGCTATCCAAGCCGCTCGCGCCGCTGCCGAAGCTGCTTTCGAAGACTAAAGACTAACTAACATAGACGCAGGCGCAAACGTAACCTACTATTAACCGGCTCCAAGCCGCAGTTTACGTCTGCGTCTGCGTTAAATTTATTTTTGTATGAAAAGACTTGTTTACTTTTTATTGGTCATTTTGACTGTAAGCGGCACCTTGTTTGCTGCATCTGCCCAAACGCATGAGTATGTGGATTTGGGCTTACCTTCCGGCACTAAATGGGCTACGATGAACATTGGTGCGGATAGCGTCCGTGGTACGGGTGCTTTCTTTGCTTATGGCGATGTTACGCCCGATTATGCTGTTCCCGGACAGAAATCCGGTTATCAACGCTCTTTTGACTGGGATCACTATAAATGGAGCGAGAATGGAGACTTAACTAAGTACTGCACCAATAGTATGTCCGGTGCGGTAGATGGGCTGATGGTCCTTCTGCCGGAAGACGATGCTGCTACTGCTTTTTGGGGCAGCGATTGGCGTACACCTACCCAGCATGATTATATTGAATTATGGACTAACTGTACCCACGATACCGTCAGGGAGAATGGTGTATTTGGCATACGTCTCACCAGCCGTGTGCCCGGATATGAAGACCGGTCTATTTTCTTTCCTTATACAGGCATACGCGAGAATGATATATGGAAAGGATATGAGGAGAAAGTTGTATCGGCTTATATGACCGCCAACCACGAGGATAAATTTGGTGATTATTTCTCTTTCCCTGATGAGCAAGAGATGATTATACATGTCATTAGCCGCTATATTGGCGTTAATGTACGTGCCGTGTATAATCAAAAAGCCGGATGTTCCCCTGTGGATTTGGGACTGAATGTACTATGGGCAACCGGCAATATCAACGCCACCTCGTTTGATGAACGTGGCGATTACTTTGCATGGGGAAGTGTAGTCAATCCCAGCAGTGCACTTTGGGATACGTATCCCTTTGGTACGATGGATAACCTGACTAAGTACAACACCAATCCCGAGAGTGGAGTAGTGGATAATAAGACCGAGTTAGAGGATGTGGACGAAGTGGCTAAGGCTCTTTGTGGCAATGGTTGGCGCATGCCGGATACAACGGATTGGCAAGAACTGGTGGCTAAATGCGAATGGACGTGGGTGGATTCATTAACGGTACCCGGATATATGATTACTAGCAAAGTACCGGGTTATGAGAATGCACGTATGTTCCTGCCTGCAGTAGGATTTAAGGAGGGCATCTATATCAACCAACCTTATGCGGACTTCTATTACTACACATCGCATTTGAGTAAGACCGACCCCAATAAGGCCATCTCGGTGTATTTCTCCGATATAACCGGCCTAACTATTGAGAACGATTTTCGCTACTACGGCTTTGCTTGCCGTCCCGTCAAGGATAAACAACCTTCGGCGCTGCCGTCAACGTTAACGTCAACGTCAACGTTAGATAAGTTTATCTATAACGGACAACTCATTATCCGCAAGGGTGCCAAGACCTATAATGCACTTGGCGCAGAGCTATAAACTGAGTACTGAATACTAAAAATGCGTTTTTTTACCGAAAGACGCATTTTTTTTTGCGTATATGCCAAAAAAATTGTACCTTTGCAGCGAAAAATGAAATTAATCGTGCCCTTGTGGCTAAGAATTTGGGAAAATGTAGTATTATGGAAACGAAAGACAACAAACAAGAACCAAAGAAATTAAACCCTGTGTATGAGTATTTCCAGAAATTGAGAGGAACGCTGATTATTAACGATCCTATGTTACTTGTATAAGATTATGCGTTACCTTTTGGATACTTGTATGTTCATCTATATGATGGATGAACAGGATGTTATCAGTCGAAATGTAGATGCCATTTTGACTGATTATGATTCCGTGTTATGCATGAGCGTTGAATCCTTACGAGAATTGATTGTAGCTTATCGAAAAAAGAAATTATTATCCAAGAAATGGCATTCAGAAGAGGACTTAATTCGTGGTATTTTGGACAGTAGGATTGTCTTACTTCCTTTGAAACCGGAACACATGCTTACATACTCGCAGTTACAATTAAAAGACGGTCATGATGATCCATCTGATCATGTGATTATCGCGCAAGCGATTACAGAACATATTCCTCTTATCTCCAGCGATACTCGTTTCCCATTTTATCGTGCACAAGGTTTAGAACTGGTATTTAATACAAAATGACCTCTAATTATCTGCATATTACTGCGAACATCTGCCTTTACATGGGGGGGGGTATTTCTTCGCGCACAAATAAGCAATATACATATATAAGATAGACCTTGCCTATCTCGACTACTCGTCGGGGTAGGTTTGTTTTTTGTCTTAATGTAACTAAATAAAATTAACCCTATTTATTAACTAAAACTTAATCTTATGAGAAAACTATTTTCTTTATTTGCAGCCCTGACGCTATGCGCAGGACTGTGGGCAGAAACAGTACCGTACATTGATGCCACAGGTGCATCCAAAACGGCTGATGCTACCGAAATCACCAACGCTTCTGCTACTTTGGCAGCCGGCTGGTATGTAGTGAAAGGCACTAATGTAACAACCAACACTCTCGTCTGCAACGGTGCAGTTAATATCATCCTTGCTGACGGTGCCAAACTCACCGCTACGGGAGCTTCCGAAAAAGCCGGTATCCAAGTATCCGGCACAGGTAATTCGCTCACTATCTATGCTCAATCTGCGGGTGACCAAATGGGGCAACTCAAAGCAAACGGTGGACGGGATGGTGCCGGTATCGGTGGCGGACAGGAAGGTGTTGGCTCTAATATCACCATCAATGGCGGTATAGTAGAAGCAACCGGTGGACGGGATGGTGCCGGTATCGGTGGCGGAGATATGGGTTCCGGCTCTAATATCACCATCAATGGCGGTATAGTTATGGCAACCGGTAAAGGCTTTGCTGCCGGTATCGGTGGTGGAGACGGCAGAAAGGGCTTGAACATTACCATCAATGGCGGTATGGTTACAGCAACCGGTGCAGATGGTGCTGCCGGTATCGGTGGCGGACAGTTTGCAGGTGGCGAGAATATCACCATCAACGGCGGTACGGTTACAGCAAAAGGTGGTAGTAGTGCTGCCGGTATTGGTGACGGAGAAGCGACTTCGTCTCCTAGTTCGGATATCTTCGTGGCTACAAAGTGCATCGTGAAAGCCGATGGCAATAATCCTCCTACCACGGTGATTACCAATACAGGTGCCGACCTCGCAAGCAGTTTGGCTGGCAAACGATATGCAACGGTAGAACCTGCTACTCCCAAAGTCGGTGACCAATTCGTGGACGAAGCTTCCGGCTTGAAATTCGAGGTTACCTCTCTTGACCCCAAGGCAGTCAAAGTGATTGCCAATAGTTATGAAGGCACATCCTACAATGTTCCTGCTACCGTATCGTATCTGGACGAGACCTTTGCCATAACGGAGATTGGAGAGAAGGCTTTTTACGAGTGCACTTCTTTGAAATCTATCACCTTTCCTGCATCAATACAGCAGATTGGAGAAGAGGCTTTTGCCGAGTGCAATCAATTGCGATCCATTACATGCAAGGCATCTCTACCGCCTGAGTGCCCAACGAGTGCCTTCTGGTCTGGTGTTATTAGAGATATGCCCCTTTATGTTCCTGCTTTCAGCGTAGAGGCGTATCAAGAATCAGAACCGTGGGGCTCACTCTTTGTGATCCGAGCTCTTCCTCTCGAAGTCGGTGACCAATTCTTGGACGAAGAGTCCGGCTTGAAGTTCGAGGTTACTGCCGTTGACCCCAAGGCAGTCAAAGTGATTGCCAATAGTTATGAAGGCACATCCTACAATGTTCCTGCTACCGCATCGTATCTGGACGAGACCTTTGCTGTAACGGAGATTGGTGAGAAGGCTTTCTTTGGTTGCACCGCTTTGCAATCCGTTACCTTCTTGGGCAATGCTTGCCAAAATGCTATCGGTGAAGATGCTTTTTCCGGCGTTGGTAACCCCGATCCCGCCCTCTTGACTTTGCCTGACAACTGGACAGGAACGCTACCGGACGAAGATGGCAATTGGTATGGCGGTAAGTTCGAATTAAGTTCTATCCCCGGTCTTACTACTTACCTTGACGAGAACGGCGAGAAGCAAGAAATCGTTGCTGCCGAAGTAGAGAACGCTTCCGCTACTGTTACTTGGGGTACGGCTGGTAATACCACTTGGTATATAGTAAAAGGCACTGATGTGCAACTTTCCAAAGGTGCAGTCTGCGCCAGTGATGTTCGTCTTATCCTTGCTGACGGTGCTAAACTCACCGCAACGGGAGATTATTATGACTGGACTCCCGGTATCGAAGTTTCCGGTGAAGGCAACTCCCTAACTATCTATGCCCAATCTACAGGCGAACAATCGGGGCAACTGATTGCAACCAGTGAAAGTCAAGGTGCCGGTATCGGTGGAGGAATGTATGGTGACGGCTCTAATATCACCATCAATGGCGGTGTAGTTACTGCAACCGGTGGAGAAATGGCTGCCGGTATCGGTGGTGGAGTTTATGGTGACGGCTCTAACATCACCATCAATGGCGGTGAAGTTACAGCAACCGGTAGAGACGGTGGTGCCGGTATCGGTGGCGGAAATGGTCGAGACGGCTCTAATATCACCATCAATGGCGGTACGATAAAGGCAAATGGTGGACTTTGGGCTGCCGGTATCGGTGGCGGAGTGTTTGCAGGTGGCTCTAATATCACCATCAACGGCGGTGAAGTTACTGCAACCGGTGGTGAGACGGGTGCCGGTATCGGTGGTGGAGAAGAGGCAAACGGCTCTAATATCACCATCAATGGCGGTACGGTTACGGCAAACGGTGGAGATGATGCTGCCGGTATCGGTGGCGGAGCGCGGGGGGGATCCGGCTCTAACATCACCATCAATGGTGGTGTAGTTACTGCAACCGGTGGAGATGAGGCTGCCGGTATCGGTGGCGGATCTGAGGCAAACGGCTCCAATATCACCATTAATGGCGGTACTGTTACGGCAACCAGCAAATATGGTGCCGGTATCGGTGGCGGATCTGATGGTTCCGGCTCTAATATCACCATCAATGGCGGTACAATTACGGCAACCGGCAAATATGGTGCCGGTATCGGTGGCGGCAATGAATATGAAGGTGACGTTGCTTCTAATATCTATATCTCCGATGCGTATGTGCTGAAGGCTGGTAGTGCAGCAAACCCAACGGACATTATCGCTCACTCCTCTGCAACAGATTTGGCAAGCACTTTGACGCAACCATACGTAAAGATTGAGGGTTTGGCTACGCCTTACACTCGCATCGTAACCGCTAACTCATGGGGAACCGTTTGCCTGCCGTATGCAGCAACTGATTTCAGCGGCGTTACGTTCTACAAAGTGAACTACTACAACGCAGGCGAGGAGGCACTCTATCTGGAAGAAGTTTCTGCCCTTGAAGCAGGCAAGCCTTATATCTTTGAGGCAACAGAAGACGGTACACTCACCATCAACCACAGCGCAACGGCTCCTATGGCATATAGCGAGGCAGGTAACGAAGGCGGTCTGTACGGCTCGTTTGCAAGAACAACGTTGGCATACGATGCCGACCACGCTTACGCTGCTATCTCCGGTGGTGCTGTCAATGTAGTGGAAAGCGGCTACACCGTTACCGTTCCTGCTTGCCGTGCATATCTGGATATGGACGAAGTGGCTACTTCCGTGCAACCGCACAAAGCACCTCTGCGTGCTATGGGTGTTCCGCGTGGACAAGCCACAAACCTTGAGACGATTGACAATGGTGCTTCCGAGCACTCCGATAAATGCGCAATGCACAATGGCAAGTTCCTCCGCAATGGTCAGTTCATCATCGTTCGCGAGGGAAAGATGTTTAACGCCCAAGGCATGGAAGTAAAATAATTAGCAAATAGCAAATATGAAGGTTCGTGCAAGTCGAGTGAAAGCTCGCTTTTGCAACTCGACGAAGCCGAAGCTCCAAATTTTTATGAATATAATGAATAAAAATATGAAAAAGTTATATTTAACTCCTCTATGTGAGGAAATCAAAGTACGTGCCACATCTGATTTATTGGTTGGCAGTGTTGGACCCGTTCCTACGGATAAATACATTCCGGTAGTTTCCGGTGGTGGTAATATCAACGCCGATTAATCTTACTCCCTATCCTAAGTAAGAATCCTAATCGCTTAGATATTCGCAAAAAGTCCCGTTCACGTGGTGAGCGGGACTTTTTTGTGTCCGCATATGTTAAATTTGCAAAAAAATTGGTATTTTCAAAAAAAGTTGTACTTTTGCAGCGAAAATTATGTGGCGAAAAAATCGCTATGACTCCAATAGATTGTATAACTGTCTTAAAATCAAGTGCTTATGTCAACAAAGAGAACTCTATTTCTCGGCGTATAGGTCAAATATTAGGCTAGAATCTTTGTCAAGGTGCATAAATAGAGGGATTGTAGGAGTTCAAGAATCTTGAGACTGTTATTCAACTTTTGGGAATTGCGTAGTATGCGGCTTGGGGAGCCGCGTATATGTCTGTAAAATAAGCAGTTATATCATTGATTGGTGAATGGTATGAATGGATAAATATACTATTTTATCGTTAGTACAGCCTAAAAAATGACCTATAGACCTATTTCTCACGATTGACTATCTCTGCCCGAATGACTGCCAACATAAACCCTCTAAGGTTGGCATAAACCTTTGGTTTAATCGGTTTGTCATACAACCTAAAGACACTTGTTTGAGGCTTAGCAATAGGCAGATTGGGCGCAATATGTGCCCATTCTTCGGCTTGGGGATTTTGCTGGTAACGTTTAAATCGCGCTATCCATTCTTTTGCCTTCTCTTCGTCTCTGGCTTCTGCATACATGCGTTTGAGCGCTTCTGAATAAATGGCGCGATTCGCAACACATTGCTCAGACCATTCTCCTTGGTGAGGCATCATGGGATAGCACTCTACTGGACCAACCTCTTCTCCTCCATACTTTTTCTGACGGGTTACCCACAGCTTCCCATCACGATCTTTTTCTTTCTTAATGACTCCCGAAATTGATTTTATCGGGTACTCTGTCTTTGCATTCATAGTTAATTCTCCTTTTTTTTATCTTTGTATTTTATCTTTCATCTTTCATCTTTCATCTTTCATCTTTCTTCTTTCTTCTTTCAACTCTAAACTCTCCAACTACTCTAAACACTAAACTCTAACCCCCCCTGTGCTATATAGACGATTAATAGACGATTAATAGAGGATAAATAGACGATTAATAGACTATTCAGCAACCGTGCGCGAACTATCCACGCCCCCTAATACTACGGGCAACAACCTAAATAATCCCTCATTTCACTATGCAAAGATACAAAAAAAATATGATATATGCAAATAAAAGTGAAAAAAAAGAGTCAATTAGCCAATGGACGAGGACTAATGTGGCAGGAGTTGTTCTAAGGTGCGGAGAGTCAGGCGGCTGAAGGCATAGTCGTCCAAATCGCCTAAACGTACAACACAAGTGCCGGGCAGAGTAGGTAATTGTGGCACTTGCTTAAGTGTAAAAATGGCATGCAGTCGCTGGTGGCTAAGTTGATGCGTGAGCACAATACCATGCCGTTTATGCTTCTGCTCGAAACGAGACTCATCCACTTCTTCCAAAGGAAACTCCCATAAATGGCGCCATATATCATTCCCCTGCCGCTGATGGATAAGTGTTTGATTATCACTTAGATAAATGGTATAAAGGAAGTATCTATCACGAATCTTGGGACGAGGTTTACGAACCGGCAATAGGTCCACTGTGTTATGCTGATAAGCCTCGCAGAAAATCTGCAATGGGCAATGCTCACAGTCGGGGCGCTTGGGTACACAGTACAACGCTCCAAATTCCATAATCGCCGAATTAAACAAGCGTGGATGTTCACGGTCTAATAACTCCTCCGCTACCTGATGAAAATGTTTCTTGCCGGCACTGGTGTCAAAAGCCATCTCACAGTCGGTGAGACGTGCTAAAACACGATATACATTGCCATCCAAGGCAGGGTGGGGTAAGTTATATGCAAAACTGGCAATCGCCCCTGCTGTATAGTCTCCAATACCTGCCATCTGCCGCAACTCCTCGTACGTGCGTGGCATCTCGTTCACCTGATGCGCAGCCTTATAGATATTACGGGCGCGTGAGTAATACCCTAATCCTTGCCATAAACGCAAAACCTCATCTTCCTGGGCTGCGGCTAAGGACGCTAAGTTGGGAAAACGTTCGATGAATCGAAGGTAATAGTCCATGCCTTGATCAACACGCGTCTGCTGCAAAATAATCTCCGAAATCCAAATACAATATGGATCCTCGGTCTCTCGCCATGGCAAAATGCGATGATGGGTCTCGTACCAAGAGGCTAATTGACTATAAAAATACTCCTTGTTCATTGAAATTTTGTGCAAAATTACAAAAAAATATTGAAAAAATAAATTTTTTTTGCTCAAAATTTGCATGTATGCGAAATTTTACGTAACTTTGCACCCTAATTCGTCAAAAAGAGAAATAAACACTATTGGTATTATGACAAAAGCAGATCTTGTTAATCAAATCGCATTTCAGACCGGTTACGATAAAAGTACCATTCTGAACATCGTAGAGGCTGGCATCCGGAATGTTAAAAAAGCGCTTACGATAGGGGATAATGTGTATCTTCGTGGATTTGGTAGTTTTATTACTAAAACGCGTGCCGAAAAGTACGCTCGTAATGTGTCAGCACATAAGTCTATCTTAGTTCCTGAGCACAAGATAGCTGCCTTTAAACCTTCTAAGCAGTTTAACGCATTGCTTAATGATAAAAAGTAAATAATTATTCACTCTATAAATTTTTACTATTATGCCAAACGGAAAGAAGCATAAGAGACATAAGATGTCTACGCACAAACGTAAAAAACGTTTGCGTAAGAATCGTCATAAGCATAAGTAAACCTTACGCTTGGCGATAAGTTAAACTGGCTTTGTGGCGTAAACTATCTTGGGCGCAAGGTGGCTGCTACAAGGCCTTATTTTATTTAATGAAAGTATGAAAAGCGAACTGATTGTAGACGTACAACCGGAGGAGATTACCATTGCGTTAACCGAAGATGGCCGCTTGCAGGAAATCAATCGGGAGAAAAGGGATCAAGATAACTTCAGCGTAGGAAATATCTACTACGGACGAGTTAAAAAGGTGATGCCCGCGCTCAATGCAGTCTTCGTGGATGTAGGTCATGAAAAAGAAGCTTTTCTGCACTATCTGGATTTAGGTTCAGAGTTTCTAACACTACGTGAATACACAACCAAGGCCGTCAGCGACCGTCGCAAAGTGCCTGCCCTAACTGCCGTTAAACGGCAACCTGAAGTAGGTAAGGAAGGACAAATAGCTGATGTGCTCAAAGTGGGTGATTTACTGCTTACACAGGTGATTAAGGAACCAATCAATACCAAAGGACCTCGGCTAACTGCCGAACTGAGTATTGCCGGTCGTAACATGGTCTTAATTCCCTATGCCGACAAGGTGATGGTAAGCAGCAAAATTAAGAAAGAAAGTGAACGCAGTCGCTTAAAACAACTAATCCAATCTATCAAACCGCAGGGCTTTGGCGTTATTGTACGTACATTAGCCGAAGATAAACGCGTGATGGAATTGGATAATGAACTTAAACTGCTTGTTAAACGATGGGAGGAAACGATCCGCACCTTGCAACAACCTAAAAAAGGGGTAATAGAAGGTAAGAAGGATCCGGAAGTACGACTGATAATGGCGGAACTGGGACGAACAATCGGAATAATACGAGATATGTTTACACCCGATTTCAATTCCATTCAAGTGAATGATGAGGCCGTCTATAACGAAATTCGTCAGTACGTTGAAATGATTGCTCCCCAATCGGTCAAGATCATCCGCCAATATAAAGGCAAACAACCGATTTTTGATAAGTACGATATCACGCGTCAAATGAAGACGGGACTCGGACGAACGGTTGGTTTTAAGAATGGTGGGTACTTGGTTATTGATCGCACAGAAGCCCTCTTTGCTATCGATGTCAATTCCGGCAGTAAGAAACTCTACGATGACCAGGAAGAGAATGCCTTTCAGTACAACATGTTGGCTGCAGACGAAATCGTTCATCAACTCCGATTACGCGATATAGGCGGTATCATCATTATCGACTTTATCGATATGGATACAAAGGAGCATAACGATCAACTCTATGAACACATGCGTGAACTGATGGAGCATGACCGAGCTAAGCACAACGTGCTGCCACTCAGTAAATTTGGTTTGATGCAAATCACACGCCAACGTGTGCGCCCAGCGGTGGAAGTGAATGTGATGGAAGTGTGCCCAACTTGTATGGGCAAGGGTAAAATCCAACCTTCGTTGTTGTTTACCGATCAATTGGAGGAAGAGATTGCCCGCGAAGTCCAGGAACATGGCAAGAACCTTATTTTATATGTGCACCCGTATATATACGCGTACGCGTGCAAGGGGTGGCTGCATAGTTTGAAAAACCAATGGCATCGCCGCTATGGAATTCGTCTCATGGAGGACCAGAGCTTAGGCATGCTACAAACTCGGTTTAGTCAGAAAAGTTGATAAGTGGGGCAGACTCGGTCTGCCCTACTTTAGTAACGAACAATGAAACAACATATCTATATATGCCTTCTTATCTGTGTATGCCTTGCCTTTCAGGTGCATGCTAAACCTCTGCCTCCTCCTATGGCATGGGATAGCTTGCGCCACGAAGTCAGATTGGGTTATGGTGATGCTTTCTTTGAAAGTGCTACGCAGTATGAAGTGACACATATCGGCAAACCCAATGCCTCTATTCGCTACTTGACGGGACATATCTTTGCGGAATATCAATACTCCTGGCTTTGGTGGCTGAGCACCGGAATGCAAGTGGACTTCAATGGAATGGGGTGGACTGACCTGCGCGATAGGTCAAAGCACAACTATTATAATCTGAGCTTCTTACCTACGGTGCGCTTTACTTACTATCGCCATCCCTGGGTGAACCTATATAGTTCAGCCTTTGTGGGATTGACTATCAATGGCGGTTCCGAAACGGACCCTGTTCGACATAAACAAACCATCTGTTATCCGGGCTTCGGCATAACGACTATCGGAGTACAATTCGGTCATAATGGCTTCTTCGGCACAGTCGAAATGGGAGGATTATGCGCCTTGCAAGGACGAAACGATATCGTCATGATCCTAAGCCGCATCTTTTCTGCGAGTGTCGGATATAAATTCTGATGAGAACGTTGAGAATTATGAATTATGAGAAGTAAGAATAATTACATAGTCTGTGTTATAGCATGCGTCTTCCTTTGCGCCTGCCACCATCTCAACCCCGAGTACGGAGTGGATTTTTCCAAGATGCCTAATAATGGCAAGACCTTTGTGCCCTATTCGGAGCAGACCTGTGACGTAGATACTTTTAATCTATCCACGGATTCGTCCTCTGCCCCACAGCCTCACAAGGCCAGTTCAATGAACCTAACCGACGTGGCACGCGGTGTAGTAGAATCATTTACGTCCTATAAGATTCGTCAGATATGTGGCACGTACTACTCAATCGATTTACAAGGCAAAGAGGTGCGTTTGTCCGGAGCCGTTTTTTATCCTATTCACGGACGAATACATAACGTCATTATCTGTCCTCACTTCACGGTAGCGGCTAATTATGAAGTCCCTTCTATGACCTGCCCCCTTGAGGCTACTTTAGCCGCATTAGGCTATGTGGTCGTTATGCCCGATTATATCGGCTATGGTGCCAGTATGGATAGAGTGCATCCGTATTTGCAACAAGATCTGACTGCCCATAATGTGGCAGATATGGCATTGGCGGTGCGACCTTTCTTGGCGGACAGACGAATCATGGTGGAGAGTGAGGAGATCATTATCGTCGGATATAGTCAGGGCGGTGCTGCTGCTATGTTCACCCAACGGCTATTAGAGACGGACAAAGAGTATAAAGGACTATTCAAAATCAAGAAGACATACTGCGGTGGCGGTCCATATAATGTGGCGCATACTTATGAGTATTGCATGGCGCACGATAAAACAGGCATCCCCTATGCCGTGCCCTTGCTGATTGTTGGTATGTCCGAAGGAATGGAGAATCCCCTGGATGTGGCATCTTTTTTCCGCGAACCACTCAAGAGTCACTATGAGGAGTGGCTCAAATCCAAGAAGTATAATGGCACGCAGATAACGGCGATGATAGGCGAGAATCACCTTAGCAAAATCCTTTCGTCCGAAGGAATGGATCTAACTAATCCGGAAACGCAGCGGTTATATAAAGAACTGCAGGAGAATGCGTTGCCGTCCGACTATATGCCACAAACACCGATGTATATCTTCCATTCTAAGGACGACCAAACGGTGCCTTTTATCAATGCGGATGAGGTTCGCTCTCAGTTTGAACAGCATGCTGCAGGCGGTCCGCACATCGAATACGATTTTGGTAATTATGGCAACCACCAACAGGGTTTCACTAAGTTCCTATTCAAAATGCTTAACACCCTATAACAAAAGAGCAGGCCGGGCCTGCTCTTTGTCGTTTATATTAGAGTGCTCTTAGCACCGTTACTTCGTAACGATTATCCACTGCCACGGAGCCAAGGTGAGTGGCTCTTCGTTCAGCTCAACCTCATGACCGCATAAGCAGTTATATGTGCCGGCCAAGTCGCCTAATTGCAGGTTAACTGTTTGCTCGGCATTGGACATATTCATGATGGCAATGACGGTGTTGCTGCCGCATTTCTGACAAGCTTTCTGGCGAACACAAGCAAAGATAGCTTCGTTATCGCAAGCGATACGTACCATAGGTGCACCTAATTCGTTGCTCCACAAGGCGCGGTTGTCGGCACGCAGTGCGTTGAGCTTCTGATAGAGTTCGGTTTTCTTGCCACCATTCAGCATCAACGTATCAATCATATCTTTCTCAAAGAACTCCAGGCGGTGGTTATTACCACTGGGTTGACCCGTATAAATCAATGGCATACCGGGTACGACATACGTGAAGGCTGCAAATAAATCTGCGGCATCACCCATGCGCTCGTATTCGGTGCCGTTCCAACTGTTCTCGTCGTGGTTGCTGGTGAAATTCATGCGGATAGCCTCCGGACGAATAGTGGTGTCGCATTGTGCAAAGTAGTTCCACAAAGCCTCAACGCCTTGTTTGCCTTGTGCTACATCGTTCATCAAGTGATGCAGTGTCCAACCATAATACATATCAAAAGCGGTCTCTGTCAACTCTTGCGCCTTGTCCTCGTTCTCGGCAAGTGTGAACATAGCAGGATGCTCTGCTTTCAATTCACCCATAGCCTCGTTCCAGAAATCCGTGGGAACTTCGCCGGCTACATCGCAACGGAAACCATCAATACCTACACTATCTAACCAAAAACGCATAGCCTGCTTCATTGCGGCACGCATATCGGCATTGTCATAGTTGAGTTTGGAGATGTCGGTCCAATCGTATTGCACCATTAGGTTGCCTAAACTGTCGCGATAATGCCAGCCGTCGTTTTGAGTCCATGCATGATCCGGAGCGGTGTGGTTAGCTACCCAGTCCAAAATAACCTTAAAACCTAACTCATGAGCGGTGTTGAGGAAATGCTTGAAGTCATCCATCGTACCAAACTCAGGGTTGATGGCGCAGTAGTCTCTAATAGAGTAGTAACTGCCTAAAGTGCCTTTACGAGTGATGACACCAATCGGTTGACAAGGCATAATCCAAAGGATATCAATGCCGTTCTCTTTGATTTCCGGCAACATTTGCTCGGCTGCAGCAAAAGTGCCTTCAGGAGTCAATTGACGAGTGTTCAACTCATAGATAGTAGCGTCGTATGACCAGCAGGTGTGACGCAGTTCATGACAGCATTGCTGCTTCTTGCAGCATGCGGTGAGGGCCAACAGACCCAGTGCAAAAATAAGTACTTTTCTCATAATGTTACATTTGGGTTATTTTATTCGTACCAAATTTCTATTTCACTTTGTTGATCGCGAACTATCTTAACACGCACGTGTTCGTTCATATAAACGCGCTCGTATTCCAATGTGTCCTCGTCTGCGTAGATAGGCAGGAAGTCGCCATACATAAGAGCCATGGATTGACGGCGCAGGTCAATGAGTTGCTCTACTTTCTTGCGGAAAGTCTGCTCGTTGTCGTTTAGTCCGTCAAAGCGCATCAGATGGCGGTTATCAGGGTCTCCTGCTCCAATCTCGGCATATTCATCACCTTGATAGATACAAGGTACACCGGGGATAGTCAGGTTAAGCACTTCCAATTGGATAGCACGAGTATAAGCCAAGTCCGATGCCGGTGCTACATCACGCGTCCAACCTGCTTCTTTGGAATCTTCGTCAAACCGCACCGCTCCGTCTGCTAAACTGGCAAAACGAGCCTGGTCGTGGTTGCCACTTATATTGCCCATTGTGTGGTGAGCACCATAGGTGGCTAAGGATTGCAGGATAACATCTTGGATAGAGGCTAATGAACCGTCTCCTGCAAAAGCATGAATGGCGGTGAAATAGACGTTGAAGTCAAACTGCGCATTCAGCATACCTGATTTGACGTAAGTGTTAATCAACTCCGGCGAACCGTATGTCTCGCCAATCATCCATATATGTCGATTGGGGAAACGAGTAGTCATCTTATGGGTGAGCATACGCCAATAGCCTTCGGGAATATGCTTGCAAGCATCGTGGCGGAAACCATCTAAGTCATAATTAGTAAGCCAATACAAAGCACTGTCGGTCATTGCCTCACATACTTCCTTACGCTCTAAATCCAAGGTGGGGATATGCACATCAAACCACGTAGTGAGACGGGCCTCGTCCCATAACTCAAAGTTACGACGACCATCGGGCAGGATAGAGTCGGTATGCCAATCCGGGTGCTCTTGATAAGTAGGAGCATCTATATGCATGTGATTAGCTACATAGTCCAAGATGACGTTCATATTATGCTTGTGAGCGGTAGCTAATAATTCCTTCAACTCAGCATCTGTTCCAAAACGTTGCTCCAAAACGGTCGTATAAAGCGGCCAATAACCGTGGTAGCCCGAGAACTTAGTATAGGTCATAGCGGGGTCATACTTATTGCCATTCTTGAACGGATACTTGCCCCATGCGTCCCAAGGATTCTGCGTAATAGGACTAATCCACAACGTCGTAATACCTAAACTATCAAAGAAGCCTTCTTTAATCTTATTCGTAATACCTTTGAAATCCCCACCTTGATAATCCACTACGTCCAGCACCTCAGGCGAGTTCATCTTCCAGTCGTTGGCTGTATTGCCATTATGGAAGCGGTCTATGAGAATCGAGTAGAGCACTTGCGCTTGGTCATCATGACGGGTCAGTAGAGTAGCATCCTGAATAGGATGACCGTCCTGCATAGGAATAAGTACATCGTTATAAACCACATTCCCTGATTCTGCATAAAGGCGAATAAAAGCACGACCTTTCTCGTTCTTCAGAGCGCGTATATCTAACTGAAAAACAGTATCTCCTGCTTGGAAGGCCAGATTAGCTCCGGCTAACCAATCATTCTGATAATAGGCACTCACGTGTAATGGCTCCGTTACCCATTGACCTTGCTCCTGAATGCCCAAACGAATAGTGGTGTCATTCACAGCAATCGTGCGTAAACCAGGCTTGAAACTCTTATGCGGCACAACGCATAAGTCGCAGTAGAAAGTGCTATCGATATACACCGATAGGTTACCTAATTGATTATCTCCATATAGGTTCACTTCGCCTTGCGCAAGGGCGGTCACTTGATAATGTTCATCCGTTACAATGCGGATGTGCTCGTCAAAGGTGAACTCCGGTAGGTAATCCGTCAAATAAACATGCATACTATCCCCCGTATAGTGGATAGGCATAATAGGATTAACTACGGTTGGTTCGCAGGAAGATTGGCGTCTGCACCCCACTAAAAAAGAGGTTGCGACCAAGAGAAATAAAACGCGTTTCATGATTTTACAAGAAAAAATGTTGATTTTGCACGCAAAGTTATAAAAAAATTGGCATATATGCAAATTTTTTTGTATCTTTGCAACGAATTTTAGAAAAAAACTACTTCTTATGCCCCATTTAGTAGATAATACGGTGCTTATTCCTGAGATGGTACGATTATTGCACGAGGGTAAAAGTGTCACCTTTACGCCGACGGGAGTCAGTATGCGTCCCTTTATCGAAGGCGGGCAGGATAGTGTGATTCTAATCAAAGCAGACCAACTTAGGGTGGGGGATATCGTGTTGGCGCAAATAACTCCGAACCATTATGTACTGCATCGCCTCATAGCCTTGCAAGGCGACCAAGTTACACTCATGGGTGATGGCAATCTATTCGGTCAGGAGCATTGCTCGCGCAGCGACGTACTGGCTAAAGTGCAGCGCATCATATCCCCTAAGGGCCATCGTAAACCCCTTACGCGCGGACGACTATGGCTAATGCTGCTGCCATTAAGACGATTATTATTAAAAGTGTATAGACATACACCTAGATTAGTATAGTATGAAGATTAAACAAGGATTCAAATTACGTCCCTTAGGAAATGAGTTTATTTTGGTGGGCGAAGGATTGGAGCAGATTAACTTCAATCGTATGATTACTATGAACGAGACGGCTGCTTATCTATGGCAGCGCGTGATGGATGGACAAGACTTTGATGCTCAACGATTGGCTGATTACCTGACTGAGGAGTACGAAGTAACGCCTGAACAGGCACTTAATGATTCACAAGCAACGATTGATTCATGGTTGAAAGCAGAAATTATAAAGTAGCCGGGTTTGGTTTTGCTATCGAAGGTGATTCGCAGGCGTTGGCGTTGCTTACTAACTACGAACCCTTCCGCGTGGAGCAACCTGCCGAGCCGATGCTCTTCCGCTTAGTTATTGGTGAAGTGGAACAAGAACCCACGATGGAACATGTCTTTACCGACTCGTCGGACGACGATATGCCGCGTATCGAAGTGTATCATGTTGGCAAGGACTGGCAGATTCAAATCTCCATGTATAAAACCTCTCCTGTCTGTGCTACCATGCGTGTTAGCGAGGACTTCTCTCAAGTGCGATTGCAGGCTGACCCTAACGCAATCAAGTTCGCCATTGATAATGCCGCTATGCTCATCTATGCATTTAGTACGGCCGACAAAGGCGTCTTGGAGATGCATGCTTCTGTCACCGTGAAGGATGGCAAGGGATTCCTCTTCTTAGGCAAGTCCGGCACCGGTAAGTCCACCCACTCGCGTCTCTGGTTAGAGACCTTCCCGGAGGCTTGGCTACTCAATGACGATAATCCTGTTTTGCGCCTATTGCCCAATAACGAGGTGCATGTTTATGGTTCGCCTTGGAGCGGCAAAACGCCCTGTTATATCAACCGAGAAGTGCCGGTAGGAGGTATCGTCAAACTCACGCAAGCCCCATCAAATGCCATTCATGCTTTGTCCTTACCCGAAGCGTATGCGTATATGTTAGCATCATCCAGTGGACTCAAGATAGTGCCTGCTATGATGGACGCTCTCTATAACACTATTGCATCGGTCATTCAGATCATCCCGGTGCAGGGACTGGAGTGTTTGCCGGATACAGATGCCGCTAAACTGTGCGAAAGCACGATTAATACGAAATAAGGCTGTCAATCGACAGCCTTATTTTATATCGTGATACATTCAAAAGTATTCACTTTTTGTTTATCGTATTTGCCACTTACTTTGATGTAGTTCTCGGTGAATCCATACATCGTACCATGGTCGTTCTTGCTCTCCCATAACACCAATCCTGTTTGACTCTTATGCTCCTGGTAGAAAGCCGCTAATTTATCTGCACTAATAGCGTGCAGCACTTTGCTGCGTCGTTCGCGCTCTTGTTGCGGAACAACATATAAATCCATCTCCAACATACGTGTATTGGCTCGTTCTGAGTACGTAAATACGTGCAGTTGACTAACCGGCAACTGGCGGATAAAAGCGACATAGTCGTTAAACCGCTCTTCGGTTTCGCCACGCACTCCTACCATACAATCTACACCAATAAAAGCATGCGGCATCACGCGCTTGATATGCTCAATGCGCTCTTGAAAGAGTTCGCGCGTATAGTGACGATGCATAATCTGTAACACTTCGTTATTGCCACTCTGCAAAGGGATATGGAAATGCGGAGCAAAGTGCTTGCTTTGTGCCACAAAGTCAATAATCTCGTCCGTCAGTAGATTAGGCTCGCAACTGGATATACGGATGCGATAGGTCTGCTCTACATCGGGTATAGTGTCTAAGGCATGAAGCAAGTCGATGAACGTCTCATTGGTGCTGCGACCAAAATCACCTATATTAACGCCGGTTAGGATAATCTCCTTGGCTCCGTCATGCAACGCCTGTTGAGCCTCGCGCACGATATCGCGTGTATATGGATTACGCGAGCGCCCGCGTGCGAAGGGGATGGTGCAGTAGGTGCAGAAATAATTGCATCCGTCTTGCACTTTCAAAAAGCATCGCGTGCGGTCTTCACGAGAATAAGCACCTTGGAAGATATCGTGTCGTTTTAGCACTACATGATCAACTTCCACCATATCGGCTATCTCCTGCGGCTTAAGTTGGGCGTAACATCCTGTCACAATCACTCGTGCCTGCGGATTCTCACGCTTAACACGATGAATAGCCTGCCGATCCTTATGGTCCGCCGTGTCCGTCACCGTACACGTGTTGACGATAACGACATCGGCCTGCTCATCGCGTTTGCAACGCGTGTGACCCCGTGCGATGAGGGTGTTCATCAGCGCACTGGACTCCGCAAAATTAAGTTTGCAACCTAATGTGACGATTTTTATTTTCATTTACGCTGCAAAATTACACTTTTTTTTGCATATATGCAAATAAAGATGTATCTTTGCACTGCAATAGCAGTAAATGGGTGCTATGTTGGAGAAAAATATTGTTGTTTTTTAAAAAAAAGAGGTATGAAAAGAAGTTTTTTATTCTTCTCGACGGTCCTGTGTGGGACCACACTAATGGCGAGCGGCTTGAGTAACAACTCGAACCAGTCCGCCGCGTATTTACGTAACCCTGTCCGTGAGACGGCTATCTCCGAGGACGGTGTGTTCTACAACCCTGCCGGAACGGCGTTCCTATCCAACGGAATCCATGTGAACGTCAACTGGCAGATGGCGTATCAGAATCGTGATGTAACATACGATTGCCCGGTGTTTGCGTTGGGTGAGGGCAATACGGGGACATCCAAAACGTTCCGGGGCAAGATGATGGCACCTGTTATTCCATCTGTTTTTTTGACTTATAACTGGGATCGTTGGAATATCCAAGCAGGATTTAATATCGTCGGTGGCGGCGGTAAGTGCAAGTACAAAGAAGGAGTGGGCATGTTTGAGTTGGCAGTAGGTAGTGAAATGTTCAAAAAATTCCCCGATATTCAACAGATGTTTCCGGGTGCGAATTGTAAATATGGCATGAAGATGTCCCTCACGGGTGCCAGTTATATCTATGGTCTTACATTGGGAACCAGTTACGAGATTATTAAGGACCATCTGAGCGTTAGTTTAGGTGTCCGCGGTGTGTATATGAATAATATCTACACGGGCGATGTAACAGCGTTGTCCATATATACAGGTACAGGTCCTCAATTCCCAATCATTACAAAAAATACACCCGGGTTGCCTGAAGAATACACAAGTGCTTTAGAGGATATTCATTTGGACTGCGAGCAGAAAGGTTTTGGCGTTACGCCGATGATTGGTATTGATTACCGCATCAACGAGCATTGGAATTTATCGGCTAAGGTGGAGGTGCAGACCTATATCAATCTGAAGAATAAGTCCAGCAATAGCCCGATGGTGGATAAGATGGTTTCTGCTTACGCCGACGGCAAGAAAGTGCGTAACGACCTGCCTACCATCTTCAATATCAGTGCTGAGTATAGTCCTATTTCTGCCGTTCGTATCGGAGCTACCTATCACTATTACGACGAGAAGCATGCTAAGAAATCGGCTGACGATTATGACAGCAACAAGGGCACGCACGAGTGCGCTGTCGGCTTGGATTGGGACGCTTGCAAGTATATTACCCTGTCTGCCGGTTATACGGGCAGTTTCTTTGGTCAGTCAGATAAGGAAATATCCGAATTAGGTTATTCGCTCACCAGCCATAACCTGCACGTCGGTCTCCGTATCAACTGCAACGAGCATTGGAACCTGGACCTCGGTTATCTGCACACGTTCTACACCACACGTGATGTGACGAAGGCGGATTTAGGTTCAACCTTGCATTTCGAGCGCACCAACGATTTGGTTGGTATAGGTGTTACCTGCGCTTATTAAGAAGTAAACTAATAGACAAAAAAGAAGGAGATGCAAAATGCGTCTCCTTACTTTTTGTCAATGTATGTACTTACTAATTATCCTAACATAGTCAGCAGAATACCGGCGGCGACAGCACTACCGATAACACCGGCTACGTTCGGACCCATAGCATGCATCAGCAGGAAGTTAGACGGATCGGTTACGGTGCAGGTGTTAACAATAACCACATCTGCCGTCTCGCCTGCTTTGCAGCGACTATGACCTCGGTCAATCAAAACTTTGCCGAGGGCTGAGCTCTCGGCAAAATTAAGTTTACATCCTAATGTGATAATCTTAAACCGCATAGTTTACTGCTTTAACTCGCCTGCAAAGTATCGATCATATGAGGCCATATCGATTAGTCCATGACCTGATAAACAGAATAGGATAGTGCGTTCCACTCCTTCTTCTTTGGCTCGCAAAGCTTCCTGAATAGCAGCATAAATAGCATGGGTTGATTCGGGTGCAGGGATGATACCCTCCACTTGTGAGAACAATATACCTGCCTTAAACGAATCCAATTGGTTCACATCAACGGCTTCCATGAGATGGTCCTTGAGCAATTGACTCACCACTGCTCCTGCACCATGGTAACGTAAGCCTCCGGCATGAATGGCGGCCGGCTCAAAATCGTGCCCTAAGGTGTACATCGGTATAAGCGGCGTAAATCCTTCCGTATCTCCAAAGTCATACTCAAAGCGTCCTTTTGTCAGTTTAGGGCAGGCTTCCGGCTCGGCTGCAACAAAGCGTGTCTTGTTGCCGTTGCATAAGTTGTCCCTCATAAAAGGGAAGGCTATACCGGAGAAATTACTTCCTCCGCCAAAGCATCCAATCACTACATCGGGATAGTCTCCGGCTATTTCCATTTGTTTGCGAGCTTCTTCGCCAATGATGGTCTGATGCAGACATACATGGTTCATCGTGGACCCTATTCCATAGCGCGTGTCAGGCTGGTTAAGTGCCAGCTCAACGGCTTCCGAGATGGCCATTCCTAAACTGCCCGGTGTATTGGGAAAACGCTCCCGTAATTCGCGACCAACCTCAGTGGCTGGTGAAGGCGATGGGATAACATCTGCACCATAAGTGCGCATAACCGATTTGCGGTAAGGCTTTTGTTCGTAACTGGAATTAACCATGAAGACAGTCAAATCCAATCCGAAGTGTTTGCACGCAATACTGAGGGCCGAGCCCCATTGTCCGGCACCGGTTTCGGTCGTCATGTGACGAATGCCTTGCTGCTTACAATAGTAAGCTTGTGGAATGGCCGAGTTCAGTTTATGCGAACCTACCGGAGAAATACTCTCGTTCTTGAAGTATATCTTAGCAGGAGTGTCTAAGGCTTTCTCCAAACCGCTTGCCCTAACCAACGGAGTTGGTCTCCAAATACGATATAGGTCGCGCACTTCGTCCGGAATATCAATGAACCGTTCGGTGGTTAATTCCTGCCGAGCGGATTGCTCCGAGAAAAGTGAAGTCAAATCCTCTGCCGTAATAGGCTTGCGAGTTTGAGGATCAAGCATAGGTTGAGGCGGCTGAGGCATGTCTGCTACAATGTTATACCATTGAGTAGGCATGTCTCTTTCCTCAAGTACTATTTTCTTTGTAACTTTCATGTGTTATCCAAGCATAGTCAGTAATATGCCTGCAGCCACAGCACTACCAATCACGCCTGCTACATTGGGACCCATAGCATGCATCAGCAGGAAGTTAGACGGATCGGCTTTTGCACCTTCCATTTGACTAACACGAGCTGCCATAGGAACAGCACTCACACCGGCTGAACCGATTAGCGGATTGATCTTGTCTTTGCTGACAAGGTTCATGAACTTAGCCAATAGCACTCCACCGGCTGTACCTAACGAGAAGGCTATAATACCCATTCCTAAAATCAGTAATGTCTTTACACTCAGGAATGTAACGCCGGTAGCAGTTGCTCCTACACTGAGTCCAAGGAAGATAACCACGATGTTCATCAGTGCGTTTTGAGCTGTTTGACTCAAACGATCTACTACACCGCATTCCTTCATCAGGTTACCTAACATCAAGCATCCGATGAGCGGAGCTGCGTCAGGCAGTACCAATGCCACAATAGCAGTAATGATGATGGGGAAGACTATCTTCTCGGTCTTACTTACCTTACGCAATTGCTTCATCTTAATCTTGCGCTCTTTCTCGTTTGTGAGCAATCGCATAATAGGCGGCTGAATAACAGGAACGAGGGCCATGTATGAATAAGCAGCAATGGCAATAGGACCTAACAGATGAGGTGCTAGTTTACTGGTCAGGAAGATAGAGGTTGGACCGTCTGCACCTCCGATAATACCTATACTACCGGCCTCGGCAGGAGTGAAACCTAATGCGTTGGCGCATAGGAAAGTAACGAAGATTCCTAATTGCGCTGCGGCTCCCAACAGGAAACTCTTGGGATTGGCAATTAGCGGACCGAAATCCGTCATTGCACCTACTCCGATAAAAATCAGGCAGGGGTACAAGCCCGCTTTTACACCTATATACATCACATCCAATAGTCCGGCATCCTTCAGGATAGCACCGTAACTATGGTAGGCATCAGAAGCAGGATCAAGAAATGCTGCCCATAACTCCTCATGAAACATGCCTGCCATCGGTAGGTTAGTAAGGAGCATACCAAAGGCAATAGGCAGAAGCAACAACGGCTCGTATTGTTTCTTGATAGCCAGATACAACAGGAAAAAGGAGATAAGTAGCATCAAACCTTGCTGCCACGTTATCTGCATAAATCCCATTGACTGGAAAAATTCAAACAGACCGTCCATGATTAGCCAAGAACTACGAGTACATCATCCTGCATAACTGTTTGACCGGCAGTTACGCAAATTTGTTTAACCGTACCATCGCATTCAGCTGCGATATCGTTGGCCATCTTCATACTTTCCAGTTGCAACAGCACTTCGCCTTTCTTAACGGCTTGTCCTTCGCTTACCAGCACCTTGATGATGGAACCGGGCAGGGGACTAACCACCTTTGCGCCACCGGCTATAGGAGCGGTGGGAGCGGCGGGAGCGGCGGGAGCGGCTGCTGCAGGTGCTGCGGCAGGAGCAGCAGCGGGAGCTGCCTTAGGAGCTGCCTTAGGAGCAACTGCTTTCTTCTCGGTTTCTACTTGGTAAGTCTGACCATTAACGGTTACATTGGCTTTGCCATTCTCTATTTCTTCTACGGATGCAGTATAATCTACTCCGTTGATTTTGAATTTAAATTCTTTCATTGTTGTAATTGTTTTTTCTAGTTTTCTAGTGCTCTAGTTATCTAGATATTATTCATTCCGAAAATTTTGTCATTCCATGCGGTGGTATGACCTTTGAGAGTCAGTTTAGGAGCCTCTATATCGTGCACTCCGTAGTAGAGCGACAGCGCCATTGCTACAGCGGCCATGTCCGCCTCGGATGCCGTTGGTTGCTCAGCTGGCTTTGCCTCTTGCACCGGTGCCTTAGGGGCGTCTTGACTGCGATCACGCATGATCCAGCCTAAGCCCTTCATGATGTACACAAAGATGAACAACAGCACCAGCACCAGGCAAAAGCCTAAGATAGTGACCATCCAAATGAAACTCCAATCTACATCTGTCGTTGTTAATGCAAGGAAATTCATAATTACAAGGGCAGATTACAATGTTTCTTAGCAGGGTTAGTCAGGCGCTTGGTCTGCAGTTTCTCAAAGGCGTTGATGATACGTGCGCGTGTGGTGCGCGGTTCAATAACGTCATCAATATAACCACGGTTAGCAGCTTGATAAGGACTGGCAAACAAATCCTTGTACTCTGCTTCTTTCTCGGCAATGAATTTCTTTTTCTCCTCAGGATCCTCGATGGTCTTGAGCACTTTAGCTTGCAGCACGCCTACGGCACCACTGGCACCCATAACGGCGATTTCTGCATTAGGCCATGAGTAGCACATATCGCCACGCAGCTGTTTGCAGCTCATCACGATATGACTTCCACCGTAACTCTTACGGATGGTGATAGTTACCTTAGGAACGGTAGCCTCACCGTATGCGAACATCAGTTTAGCTCCGTGATCGATAATACCTGCGTATTCTTGTCCCGTACCGCATAAGAAGCCAGGAACATCCACCAAGGTCAGGATTTGGATGTTGAAGGCATCGCAGAAACGTACGAAGCGGGCAGCTTTACGGCTGGCGTCGCAGTCTAATACGCCGGCTAACCAACTCGGCTGGTTGGCAATAATACCGGTGGAACGGCCGTTGAAGTGAGCAAAACCACAGATGATATTCTTGGCGTAGTCTTTATGCACTTCAAAGAAATCTCCATCATCTACAATCAGGTTGATAATTTCGTGCATATCGTACGGTTTATTAGGATCGTTAGGAACGATGTCGTTTAGACCGTCTTCCATACGCATCGGATCGTCGTTGGTGGGCACAATAGGAGCCTCTTCCATGTTGTTTTGCGGAATGAAGCTAACCAGCTTACGAACCATTGCCATGGCTTCTTCCTCAGTAGGAGCTACAAAGTGAGTAACACCGGACTTGCTGGCGTGAATCTTAGCGCCACCTAATTGTTCTACGGTTACATCTTCACCCGTCACACTCTTCACTACCTTCGGACCGGTGATGAACATATAACTGTTCTGCTCGGTCATCATAATGAAGTCTGTTAATGCAGGACTATATACGGCACCTCCGGCACAGGGGCCAAAGATAACGCTGATTTGAGGAACTACACCGGAAGCCAGGATGTTACGCTCGAAGATCTCTGCGTAACCGGCTAAGGCGCATGCACCTTCCTGAATACGTGCTCCACCGGAGTCGTTCAAACCGATAATAGGTGCACCTAATTTCATGGCTTGGTCCATGACGTTGCATATCTTAAGGGCCATCGTCTCACTCAACGAACCACCAATAACGGTTGCGTCTTGAGCAAAAACAAATACCAAACGGCCATCAATCGTACCTGAACCAACAGCTACGCCGTCACCCAGGAACACTTTCTTATCCATTCCGAAGTCGTGGCAACGGTGGGTAAGGAACATATTAACTTCTTCGAACGAACCTTCGTCCAGAAGCATATTGATACGCTCGCGGCAGGTGTAGCAACCTTTAGCATGATGCTTTTCTACGGCTGCTTCTCCGCCTCCGGCCATAGCCTTAGCGCGGCAATCTACGAGCTTTTGCATTTTTTCTGAATCCATAATTCTAAATTAGTTTTCTTTTTTTCTTTTTCTTTTTTTTCTTGGCTGAGATGTACCATAAGTGCGCTTTCGCACTATTCTCTCTACCCGAAGAGGTGGCAACACCGATGAGGAGAGGAGGAGCATAACTCGCCTGTTGATTAAACGGAGTGGCAATCAACCTTTGCGAGGTTATTGCTCCGACGAAGGCTGTTCGCAAATCTCCGTCAGCACACCCTTGGTGCTCTTTGGATGCAAGAAAGCAATCATCAGGTTCTCAGCACCTTTGCGAGGTTTGAGATCAATCAGTTGAATACCGGCAGCTTCAGCTTCCTTAAGAGCTTCTTCTACACTTTCTACGTTGAAGGCAACGTGATGTACGCCGCCGCGACCGCCGTTCTTCTCGATGAACTTAGCGATGGTTGACTCGGGGCATGTGGGCTCTAACAGCTCAATCTTAGTTTGTCCGACTTTGAAGAATGCTGTACGCACTTTTTGGTCTGCTACTTCTTCGATGGAGTAGCACTTGTTACCGGTTAAAAACTCGAAGAAAGGCATTGCCTCTTCCAAACTTGTTACAGCGATTCCTAAATGCTCAATATGAGTAGGTTTCATTGTTGTTGTGATTTGTGGCCCTGGACTCGGGGATACTAATTCCTTTTCTCCTTGCTCAAAGACCTGGTTAAACATATAATTTTTTGGAAAATCCAAATTTGGTGCAAATATACAACAAAAATTTAACATACGCAAATAAATTTGCATTTTTCTTGTGTATATCAATTTTTTTGTGTAATTTTGCAGCCGGAAAAGTGTGATGAATGGCTCAAAAAAGCCTGGAAAAGTGTGATTAACCATAAAAATACTATATATGAATAGAAAACCGATTATTGTAATGCTGCTTTCTATTTTGTTGGGAAGTAGCACTCTTAAAGCAGATTTTCAAATTATTATCAAGCGGCTCAACCAGCCGGATTTGATAGAGTTAGCGAGTAACTTAGGTCCTACCACCTTTGAAGGGGGAGATATGGTGATTCGCGATGTGAATAGAAATATCATCGCGCGAGTACCTTTATCTAATGAAACAAAAATCGTGGTGGATAATCAGCCTACCGATGTTAATACAATCCAAGCGGATAAGGCGATTTTAGTTTATCCCAATCCGGTGCAAGATATTGTCTATATTGCCGGCGTAGACACAAACGACAAGATTTCGATTTATTCCATGTCAGGCAATTTGGTGACTGCCATTCAGGTGTCTGAAAATCCTATGCCGATTGCTGTAGGGGGCTTGGAGATTGGAACATACCTGCTGATGATTAATAATGTACCTTATAAAATGATAAAACAATGAAAAAACTACTACTAAGCATATTGTTGTCTATGGTAATCGGCACCGCTATTGGCCAGCTTACCATTTGGCTTCGTTACGGCCCGCCCTGTGAAGCGTACAAATTATCTGAAATAGATAGCCTCGCGATCAATAAGACCTATTTAACATTGTGGTTTAAATCGGGAGGTTCTACTGGTTATATGTTAACCCAAATTGATAGCCTTACGTGGCATCCTTATCACACTAAGTCCATTACTTTTAATACAAAAGTAGATACTATTCAGATGCCTAATTATGCGGAGTTTAAAGACAATGCTGTTCCATCGGCTTTTTACGCGATGGAACCGTATTGCTCGTCTGATTCAGTATGGTTGGATGTGCAGGATCCATCGTTATTTGATTATAAAATTGGAAACGGATATATTATGTTTAGCCCGCTTAAGAAGGGAGCAACCGATATTACCATACATAGTGGCAATGCCTCTGATACGAAGCATATTATAATAACAGATCCGTTCGTGAACCCAACAGAAAACCCCGACGAAATCTTCGCTGACATCTATTCGCGTATGATATTAACCGGTAAAATGATGCCTGTGGGATATGCGGATATTCCTAATAAGGATGAAGGAATTACCGGATTCTATCGTACGATGTGGTATCTCAATGAATTATCTGCCGACCACCTTTGGTATATTTGGCCGGATTTTGGTATACCTCAGTTACGTATCAATGCATGGGATAGTAACAATGAACTCTTTGAAGGTCTCTTTAGACGCTTGTATTATAATGTTAACTTATGCAATAAATACCTTTATCTAACTAAGGACAAGAGCGAGCAAACTATCATAACTAAGCGTGCGGAAGTTCGCTTCATGCGCGCGTTCTATTATTCTTATTTATTAGACTTGTATGGCAATGTCGCTATCATAGATGAACCCTGTTTGGCAACCGAACCGGCACAAAATACTCGCACAGAGGTCTTCCACTTTGTGGTGGACGAACTTAAAGCATGCTTGACTGACTTGCCTGATGCCGGTTCACGTGTGTCTTACTACCGCGTGGATAAGGCTGCGGCGTGGGTACTATTGAGCCGCGTTTATCTGAATGGCGCAGTCTATACTGGAGGCACATCGTTCTATGACGAAGCGGCACAATATGCTGCTATGGTAATCAACGACTCGCATTATCAATTGGCAACCGAGTATAAACACCTGTTTGCCGGAGATAACGATGCCGAACATTTTAGTTACGGCAATACGGCTGCACAGGAAATCATCTTCGCCTCTGACAATAACTCACAAACAGCATATAGTTACTGTGGCTCAACGGCGATAATAGACATTACTCGCATAGCCGGCATGCCCGATTACGGATTGAATGGTGATTGGATGTGTGTTCGTTCTAAGCCGACCTTGGTGTCGTTGTTTGCTTCGCTTAATGATGCTCCTAATATCCAAGAAGAATGTGTGGCTAATGCCGTTGGTGATGACCGCGCTATCTTGTGCAGTTACTACAACAATAAGTCTTGGAAGGTTCGTGGACTGCAATCCGGTAATGGTACTGATGCATTTTATGACTGTTGGGCGGTTACTAAATGGACTAACTTAGGGTATTCGTCTTCTTATTCTCCGTCAAGCCAAGAGTGGGCAGAGACAGATATTCCTATGATGCGTAAGGCAGAGGCCTACTTAACTTATGCCGAGGCGCTTACTCGAGGTGGACAGCAGCAAGGAACATTAACGGCTTTAGATGCTATCAACACCCTGCGTCACCGCGCTAATGCAACAACATTAACTTCACTTTCGCTGGATAACCTGATTGATGAGTGGGGACGTGAGTTCTATGCTGAGGGACGTCGCCGTTCTGACCTGATTCGTTTCGGCAGATTTGGAGGGCAGAATACCTATAACTGGGAAGGAAAGGGTGGCAAGAACGATGGTGTAAAAAGTACATTCCCTGCGGAATATAACTTATTCCCCTTGCCTCATAACGTCTTGCAACAAACTCCTTCTTGGAGGCAAAATTCAGGCTACACAGAATAATTCGAACTCAAGGACCTCTCGACACTCTCGAGGGGCCCTTGCTATTCTTTGGCATTGTCTCCCGCAGATCTCGCAGATTTACGCGCTACTTTATATTTTAGGTGGGATACTGGCGTATCTTTGCGCGAAGCGCCGAACTTGTGGCGGTCACGCCACCGTCAAAAATAAATTTCTGCGTAGTCTGCGGGAGCCAAAAATCAAATCTTTTTGTAACTTCGCAACCGAATTTGCTCAAAACGCAACCCTCTAAAAAACTATTCTGCAATCTAAATTTACCAAAATTGTGACATTTTGATATTTTGAGATGAACGAAGGATGAACGGACGGTGCACGAAGGGTGCATATAGGATGAAGCTCAAAATCGCGATTATCATTTTGCTATTCAAAACGCCCTTTTCTGTGCAAAGTGTCACAAATGCAATGAAATAAATTTTATTACAAAACAACAAAAAATATTCGTCGCAAAAACCTGCAAAGGTTATTACCTTGTACGTCTAATTAAACACCGATTCTCGGTCTAATTGACGATAAGAGATAGCTTCCATGATATGTGGCAGTTGGATAGTTTCGATGCCTGACAGGTCTGCAATCGTGCGTGCAACCTTTAAAATACGATCGTATGCGCGTGCGGAAAGACCTAATGTCTTCATAGCATTCTCTAATTGTTGGTCACATTTGGCATCTAAAGTGCAGTATTGACGTACTTGCTTAGATGTCATTTGTGCATTACAATGAATAGCGGTGCCGGCGAAGCGCATAGCCTGTATCTGTCTTGCCTTAACAACACGTGTTCTGATGTCGGCAGACGATTCACCGGGTTGCATTGACCGGAGTTGATCATAGGAGACTGCTTGAATGGGAACTTGAATATCAATACGATCTAACAATGGCCCCGATATTTTATCGCGGTAGCGATGAATTTGTCCCGGAGTACAAACACATGGGTGAAGAGGGTTATTCTCACCGTAATGTCCGCAAGGACAGGGGTTCATTGCTGCCACGAGCATAAACGATGCCGGATAATCAATGGCTGTTTTACTGCGTGCAACAGTAATATGACGGTCCTCTAAAGGCTGACGCAATACCTCTAATGTGGCTCTTTTGTATTCGGGTAGTTCATCCAAGAATAGCACCCCATTATGCGCAAGAGAAATCTCTCCCGGATGGGGATTAGATCCGCCTCCGCAAAGGGCAACGTCTGTAATAGTATGATGAGGAGAACGGAACGGACGATGAATGATGAGCGATTGGTCACGTTGCAATAAACCTACTACGGAATGAATCTTGGTGGTCTCTAATGCTTCATCCAATGTAAGGGGAGGAAGAATAGTAGGTAAACGTTTGGCTATCATTGATTTACCTGCCCCCGGAGGACCTACCATTAGCATATTGTGACCTCCCGCAGCTGCGACTTCCATCGCACGGCGAACGTTCTCTTGTCCTCGAACATCGGAGAAGTCAATATCAGCAGTATAGGCTGCCTGAGCAAATTCTTCGGCAGCATTGATGTGCAATGGTTGCGGAATGAATGTGCCTTCTAAGAAACGAATCACATCAAGTAGGTGATTCATTCCATACACCTCAATACCTTCCACGACAGCTGCCTCACGAGCGTTGGCTTCGGGCAGGATAATACCCTTGAATCCTTGCTCTTTGGTCATCAAAGCAATTGGCAAAACTCCGTGAACGGGTTGCAGACTGCCATCAAGAGATAGTTCTCCAACCATCACAAAGTGGTCTAATAATCTTGTGTTGACCTGCTCCGTGGCCGCTAACATTCCTACGGCCAATGGTAGGTCATAGGATGCTCCTTCTTTTTTAAGGTCGGCAGGAGACATATTGATCGTAAGGGCACGACGAGGAGTATTGAGTCCATTAACTTGTATAGCCGCAAAGATACGGTCATGAGACTCCTTGACGGCATTGTCTGGTAGCCCAACTAAAGAAAAATCATAACCATTGGTAGCATGAACCTCAACGGTGATGAGGGCTGCATTAATGCCCTGTAGGGCAGCTGTGTAGCATTTTATTAGCATACTTTTTACTTTTTACTTTTTGGGGGACTGGGATTGAACTTTGGCGGACTGGCGTTGTTCGCGGAGTTGCTGGCGGATAGCGCGACGGCGTTTGGCATCGCCCGGATTGAAGTCATGACGGAAGATAAGACCTACACCTTCCTGCATATTAGCCTGTCGCATAGAGTACTTATCCACCGAATGCGTATAGACCTTAGCACGGAGTTTACCGTTCTTGGTGAGTTCATACTCAATATCCGCATCACCAAAGAAAGGACGATTAGACAAGTCATTATACCGATAACCCACATTACCATTGATAGTTAAGCGATCAACAGGCTGCAATTGGATATTAGCTTCGTACTCATACTCCGAATTAGCCTGCATATTATCCGAACGCATATTGAAACCAAACGACACGACATCGGTGAGTTTACTGAGCCACGAGTTAATCTGTCCCGTCACAGTAGAGGACAGCAGACTATATGCCTCGCCACTGCCACCACCGGATGTGGCGGTGCGGATATACTCGGGCGTGAAGAACCGATTGAATGCCAGCAGATAGATGACTTGACGCATCAGCATTGATTCCGTATTGATGACAGCGTAAATCTGCGCAGAGACGGACTCTTCGGTCTGAGGGAACTCAATACCGAACGAGAAAGTAGGATCATCAAAGTTGCCTTGCATCTTAATAACACAATCGACAGGGATAGACGAGCGAGAGGTGATGGTAGAGGCATCGGTGCCAAAGAGGTCCTTGAGCGATGCGGTACATCTATACCGCGCAGTAACGTCTAATTCCGGATTAAGCGGATTGCCGGACCAAGTAACGGTGGAACCATCGGCAATCATGAACTCACGACGCACTATATTAGCAATGGAGTAGGTGAACTCGCCGGACTGAAGTCGAATAGAGCCTAAGAGCTGTATATCGCCGGTATTGGTGTTCATAGACAGGGCTATTGAGCCTTCGCCGCGTCCCACCAAGCCATCTCCGTTATGGGAGTTCATGAGCAGATGGACCTTAGCCTGCGGAGTGAGGTCGATATTAAAACGCAGATGCACCGGCGTAGTGGGCACAATGACCGCAGGAGTAACTTCCGCCTCCAATGTGTCCTCTACCATCGGTTGGTTAGCCGAACGGAAGATAATAAAGTCCGAATTAGTGGCTGACGATGCTGTCGTGGTAGTGAGATAAAAATCCGTTCCTTCGGTAGCCATGGCATCTACATCAACATTCACCTCCTGACCGCCGTATATATGCACCTTACCCGACGCATACGCCTTACCATAGTACATCTGGTCTTCCAACTTAGGCATATCAAATCCGAGCAGGTTATGGCAGCGTATATTGAGGTCAAAGCGGATATCCTGGAAATTATCATGGGTGACGGCACCATCTAAGATAGCCGAATGGCCATCCTTGTCATACAAACGGATATTAGAGAATGAGATAGACGTGGTATCCAACACGATGGTATCGGTGAGCGAATAGGTACAGCCGGTAAAAGGCACAGTGATATGTGCATCCTTGGCTAAGACCTGTGCCGTAACAAAAGTATGCAGTTTCCATCCAAAGACATGAATGAGGCCATAGCCCTGACCGTTGATGTTATCTAAGATACCATTGGTCCAATGATTAATGAGCGACAAGGGTGCACCATTGGCATCGATGTATAGTTCCCAATAAACAGGATCATTCTTAACTCGTCCATGTACCGTAGCCACAAGCATAGAGTCACGTTGCGCCAGACCATCTATGATGATATGATTAGACACCGAATCGAGCGTAGCGGTAGCTGATACGCGTCCTAAGTCGGCGCCATTGATATAGCCATGTGGCATGGACACAGCTGCCTCGAACTGCGTGCGGTCTTCCTTGCGGAACAGATGTACCCAGCCGGATACTGCTCCTTGTATATCGACGGCATTGAGCACAGCGGTAGCCGATAGGAAATAACCTAATTGGATATCCTGCAGGTCAATCTTAACGGTGTCCGCAGGGTTATTGGATATGGCACCATGGACAGCAATGGATTGGTCGGCAGTATAGAGTCGCATGTGATTGATAAGCCATGTTGTATCGGCTGCGGTATAGGTGATATCCGATTCCTCCATGGACCACACCTTGGTACCTAAGTCGAATCGGGTAGGCAGGATATGGGTATGCATACGGAGGTTATTATCCTCGTCCCTGGCGAAGGCGGCTACGCAGGCTACATCTAGATTCATATCCAGCGAGTCCATGGGGGTAAAGAGGAACGATAGCAGCATGGTATCCTGTTGTGCAGTGATATCCACCATGTAGGTGAGACTATCTATCTGCAGTCGTGTAGAATCCTGCTCCCGGATATGCTGATTGGTTTGTATATGGAACGTCATGGAGCGGTCTGGTGTGACATTGGTGAGAGACAATGCTATGCTGTCGTAACTGAAGTTACCGGAATGGATAACAGGCACATGTGCCGCGAAGTCATACACGCTATCCAAATCATTTATATAGCCATCCATCACCAATGTATCAGGAATGACCATTGGGGACGAAGTGAATACTTGTAGCAGTTCGGTGAGCGAATTACATTCAGCGTGCAGTTGCAGTTGTTGTCCGCAGGGCGGTGTTGCATAGGTTGGTACTAAGGAAGGTAGTACCTGATGCGCATATCTGAGCATTGCTCCGGGCACCATGTTCCAAGGCATGGAGCCGGCTATGTCGGCATTGAGGACAGGCGATTCGATGATGAGCAGATGCAGAGAGTCATACGAAGCTGTTATGTCGGCATAGGGAATGACGAGTTGGTGATGATGTCCCATCAAAGATATGGTGTCGAGATGTAGGTATCCTATGGCGTGGGTGATGAGGTTGGTATTGAGCGGAGCCTGCCAATGTGCCGTCATATTGGTATTAACGGATAGTCGATTCACAGAGTCGGTTCCGAATAGTCGATCAGTAACGAGTGCGGGCAACGCCATGGTTATGTCCATAGTGAGAGAATCCGCCATTGTGCCTTCGGCATGTATATCGCAGTCTAACTGAGGAGACTGAGCCTGTACCGATGCCGCGAACGCCATTTGCAGTGGTTGCTGAGCATCATATGTGCCTTCTGCCGTAACCGAAGCTTGTAGAGGGGGCAACTGCATGTTTTCCACGAACCGCGATAAGCGCAGCGAACGGGAGGACGCCCGAAGAGTATAGTTGAGAGTTGTATCCACTGTCACATCGGTTTGGACAGTGCCAAGGGCGGTACGCAGTGCACCGAGCACAGATAAGTGTTGATTATGGAAAGTGAGTTGTCCCTGATAGTGCAGTTGCCCTAATTGGCGCAGTGCTTGAGGTGGCGCAAGGGGACGACGAAGGATATCCGATGCCAATCCATAGGCTGTGACGGCATTAGCGGATAGATCATCGCATGTGATATGGGCATATAAGCTATCCTGATGGGTAGGATGTATAACTTGGACATGCCCGCGGAAGATATTTTGGTTGCGATAGACGAGTTGGATTTGATCGGCGTAGATAGAGTCTAACGATCCATGCAGTTGTGTTTGGATAAACCCATCTACTCCGGAGGTGGAGGCTTTGATGGTGACGTGATGCACTTTAGCAATGGGTTCCGAAGCCTTGGGATCCATCATCAAACTCCATTCGGTAGTGAGTCCCTTCACCATTATATCACGATTGGACGGACGATGGATATAATGAATATATGCTTGATGGATAGCTATATCCTGAAGATCCACAACATACGGCATCGGTTGCGCATTACCCGTGAATAGGGTGCGTAAGAAGTCCGCATTGGTGGATGCACTATCCTGAACAAACCGTATATACGGTTGCGTAAGGGAGATTGATGGGAAGGCAAGGATACCATCACGCATCGCCAATACATCCCACTGTGCTCGCAGGGATGGCACATAAAGCAGTGTATCTCGTTGATCATCACTGACATACAGTCCGGTTACTGTGAGATGAGATGGCAGGTCCCAATACAGATGGTCGATACTAACATCGGCGTTTAATCGTTCACTAAGTCGCTCCGTAGCATAGTTCACTAACCATCCCTGCACCCGTTCCGATCGGATGGCATACCAAACTCCGCCAATCAGTAGCCAGATTAGCAAGATGAGGATAGTGAATATGAAAATAAAGCGTTTCATGATTGGATGGCATCTGGGTATGTTATATGTGTTAGGAACAGTCCTTGTGGTGGTGCGGATTGTCCGGCTTGGCATCTATTAAGGGATGCGATGACCTCGTCCCATTGTTGGATAGTCATTTTATGTCTGCCCACTTCAAATAGTGTGCCCACCACGGCTCGTACCATATTACGCAGGAATCGATCGGCGGTGATAGTAAACACAGCATGTCCATCTCCGAGAACAGTCCATTCAGCCTGAGTGACGTTGCAGAAGGTTGTTTTGACATCGGTATGCACTTTGCAGAACGCAGCGAAGTCATGTCGTCCGAGCAAGTGAGTGGCTGCTTCATTCATCAGTGTATAATCGAGTCCGGGAGCGACATAGGTAGTTTGATTCAGGTCAAAGGGCGATTTATACTCCACAACGCGGTATTCGTAGGTGCGTGAGACAGCTGTGAACCTCGCATGCGCGTCGTCGCTCACAGGATAGATAGCACGTATAGCGATGGTGTCGGGCAGCAGCGAATTGAGTCGAGTCACGAGGTTAGTTAATTCAATTGACAACGGTTCGTTCATATCCCAGTGCGCCACCATCGATAAGGCATGTACTCCGGCATCGGTGCGTCCCGCCAGCGTGAGAGCAATAGGCTGCCGCAGGATGGTAGAGAAAGTCTCTTCCATCACCTGCTGCACCGTGATGCCATTCGGTTGCGTTTGCGAACCATGGAAGGAGGTGCCATTATATATGAAGTTGACGAAGTAACGCATACAATTCAGGAGATAGGTGAGTGATATGAACGATATATAGTCCTCCGCCCAGCAGGATGACGCTGCGAACGATAGCACTGATGGCGGTTGACCATGAAGCAAAAGCGTAGGATAGGATGTAATTGAGGGCGAAGATAAGGATAATCAATAGGATGATATACAGGTGTTGTCGGCAGAAGGGGCGGGTATGAGTGACCATACTAACCACTGTTACTACCAGAGCATAATAGATAAGGTCGGATAGCAGTGTAGCTGCTGCAGCTCCTTCCATGCCATAAACAGGAATAAGGGCGTTATTGAGCAGCAGAGCTGCGATGGTTAGTACGAGTGAGTTAACCAACGACAAGGCATAGAGTTTAGAATAGGAGAGGGTAGGCAGGAATATATTAAACGATGCCACTAATAACTGACCTAACCCTAATAGGAGCACTACTTGTCGTGCTACAGCATAGGTGGCGCCATTAGGCAGGATGAGGAAGATAAGGTCTATGTTAATCCATATAGCCAGCAGTATGAATCCACCGATTAGCATGAGGTTGGTGGAGGCTTGGTTGAGTAACCGCTGGATAGTAGGTGTGTCATTCTCTTTGATAGCGGTGGCCATCTCCGGTTGGGTGATGGCAGTGACGGAGCGGTAAGGTATAGAAACCATCACAGCGATGTAGGTAGCGATAGCAAATATACCTGTGTAACTGAGTCCCATTTGTGCGGTGATGAAGAAAGACGACAGCGTAGGTGCCAAAACAGAAGTAATGGCCGTAACGATGAGGAAGAGGGTATAGAGGATGTATGACCTAATTACCTCTCGATGGTTATGCAGGAAGGAGAAGTCAGGGCAGAATAGATCGCTGAGCGGACGAGGAGTGATGACGATGAGGTAGATTATATTGATGAGTGCAGCAATGGCATAGGTGCCACAAATAGCCCATACCATGCCGTCTAATGATATGACATGGAAGGCATATAGTAAGTATGCAATGAGCATGGATAGTCGCACTACTATTTCGCGCACAAAGCGAGGTACGACGATATGCGAAAGGACGTTGGCGTTGGTCTCGAAGATAGTCTGGTAGAGCAAGAAGAACGAGATAGGCAGTACCAGGTAATAGTACGATATGAAGAGAGGCGATTTATCGCCAAAGAACTGCGAGAGGGGTTCGTACAGGATGCAGTACAAAGCCCCAAAGAGCACAAAACCGATGAGCGGAACGAGTGTCGTCCAGAAAAAAGCTCCGTGACTACGTTCCATATAGGGGAAGTAGCGGAAAGCGGAGGAGGACGTACCTAATTGCGCTAAACCTACGAATAACGTAGCGGCATCAATGAGTACTCGTGCCAACCCTATTTCCTCGGAAGTGAGGAAACGGGTTAGTACGAAGAACGTTGTGACAAATCCGATAGCCACTCCTAAGTACGTGACCATCGTGCCTTTGATACTTTGTTTAGCAATTTCGCCCATAGGGATTGACTAGTTAACTAGGAAACTAGGGAACTAGGAATTTATTTCTCTATACCAAGCAGTTCAACCTCGAAGATGAGTGTGGAGTACGGAGGAATAGATCCTGCTTCGCGAGCGCCGTACCCCAGTTCTTGTGGTATATAGAAGCGGAATTTACTGCCTACAGGCATGAGTTGTACACCTTCTGTCCATCCAGCGATGACTTGGTTGAGTCCGAATGTGATGGGTTCGCCACGTTCTACGGAGCTATCAAAGACTGTGCCGTCGATGAGAGTGCCATGGTAATGTACTCGTACGCGGTCGGTGGCAGAAGGTTTAGGACCTTTTCCCATTTTAATCACTTCGTATTGTAGTCCGGATTCGGTAACGATGACGCCATCTTTGGTAGCGTTAGCAGCCAGGAACTCTTCGCCCTCTTGTTTGGTTTGGCCATATTTGAGGGAAGCGATAGCGTTTTGGATATATTCAGCGGCCTCTTGTTGAGTGAATTGACTTTCGTCTTGGTACAGACCGTTGATGAATCCTTGTTTGATGAGTTCAAAGTCGGTAACTAATTGTTCTACACCTACTAATCCATTGGCTTCTTGTTCCTTGATTGTTTTGCCGATTTGTTCTCCCATTGCGATATTTTGTGGATTGATGCATTTTTTCTTGAGTCCGGCATTGACGGCTTTCACGAATTCATTGAATCCGTCACCGGTGGTATCTTCGGCCAGCACGTAAGCTCTCACGTCGGTGCCATTAGCCACACCAAAAGCATAGTTGATAGAGTCGAGTGTGGTTTCTAATACGATAGTAGCCACTTTCTTGCCGCATTTGCCACGCACGAGTTTACCGGTTATGGTGGAATCGTTGATGTTTTGGAATTGAGATTGGAAGAAATTACGAGCCTCGTCAGGGTGCATCATGACGGTGTCTCCCAAGATGCCGTTGATTAGTCCTTGGAAGAATATCTTTTCGTTGATAGGCCATGTTTTTTGGTTCACGAGCCCTGTTGTTTCAAAGCTTTTGACGGATTGTCCGATGTTCTGACCTACTTCAGCGATAGGCGACAGTTCTTCCACTTTTCCATCGTATCCGCGTTGGAGAGCATTAATGAACTCAGCGACAGCAGCGTCGGATGAGTCAGCAGCCATTTGGTAGGCTTTGAGTTGGAGACCATTGAGTAAACCCAGTGTAAAGTTAACAGAGTCATTCATGTCGTTTAAGGTCACTTGTTGTGCCTTATAGGTGTTGCCGCAGGAAATCATAGCCAGAGCGGCGAAGGCGAAGATTGATAGTTTTTTCATTGTTGTTTGTTATTTTATGATTTGTTATTTGTTATTTATTATTTAGTTATGGATTCATGATATGCTTTAGGCACTCTCTATTCCGAGCAGTTCGACGGTGAAGATAAGTGCAGCGTAAGGTGGAATGGAAGCTCCTGCCCCTTGTGCTCCGTAAGCCAACTCGTAGGGGATATAGAGTTTATACTTACTGCCGACGGACATTAGTTGCAGTCCTTCGGTCCAACCTTTGATGACCTGATTGAGTCCGAACGTGATGGATTCGCCGCGTTGATATGAACTATCAAAAACCGTGCCGTCAATGAGGGTGCCTTCGTAGTGCACTTTAACTTTATCGGTCGCTTTAGGTTTCTGTCCGAGTGTTGATTCAATCACTTCGTATTGTAAACCGGAAGCGGTGGTTTTGACTTCAGGACGTTTCTTGTTCTCTTCCAGGAATTTCTCCCCGGCTGCTTTGGCTTCTTTGGAAGCGTTTAGAACAAAGTCCACGCCTTTTTTGAACTCGGCGTAATCCAATTCAGCTACGCCATACTGCATGAGATACTGAGCAACCGATGTGCCCAAATTAAATGATAAGTTATCCATATTTATTTGATTAGTTGATTCATTCGTGCCAAGTACTTACCGATGATATCAAATTCGATATTCACGACGGTGCCGACTTGGATATATTGAAAATTAGTGACTTGATGTGTATAAGGTATGATGCAAACCGATACATACCCTTTATCATCGATTACTTCGGGTTCGCACACCGTGAGACTCACGCCGTTGATGGTGACTGAACCCTTATCTACGCAGAAGTATCCGCGTCGAATCATTTCTTGTGTGCTGTCATAGCAGAAGCGATAGTACCAACTGCCTTCGGTCTCTTTGACCTCCACGCATGTAGCACGGCAGTCAACGTGCCCCTGCACGATATGTCCATCCAGCAACTTATCCACCGACATAGCTCGTTCGAGGTTCACCCAATCGCCCTCTTTGATTAAGTCGAGGTTGGTGAGCCGCAAGGTCTCCTGCATAGCCGTGACGGTATAGAGGTCGCCTTCAGTCTTAACAACCGTCAGACATACACCATTATGGGCAATGGATTGGTCTATACCCATCGTGGCAGGATAAGGGTTACGCAAGGTAAAATGCTTGTTGGTTTGGTCCTGTTCGATTCGAACCACCTGTGCCATTTGTTCTACAATTCCTGAAAACATAAGGTCTTTTATTGATTATTATTTTTTGTTTCTTACTTACGTAGTAAGTTTTTGAGGTCCCATTTATAGAAGACGAACAGATAGATTAGTATGAGTACTGTGCCGAACGCCATTCGGTAGGTCATTTGATGCTGAGCGGGATAGGGTATCAGGTAGAAGATGCCCAAGATGACAGCAATGAGGATGGTGTAAAGAGCAATACGTTTAAGGTCGTATGGTACATTCAGGTGCTTGCGTCCCACCAAGTAACTGAGCAGCATGATGACGAAGTAACATACGAGGCTACTGCCGCAGGAAGCCCAATAACCGATACGAGGCACAAAGACTATTTGCAGCACCAGTGTGATTACTAAACCGATTAAGGAGAAGTAAGCACCCCATTTCGTTTCGTCCGTCAGTTTATACCAGAACGATAGGTTGAAGTACACACCTTGGAACACATACGTCCATAGTACGACCGGCACTATTTTTAGTCCCACCCAATAATCAGGGCCAATGATGTACTTGAATATATCCAGATACACCACGACACCCAATAGAATGAGGTAGGAGAAGATAATGTAGTATTTCATGGCGTCGGCATACGCTTCCACGGACTGGCGGTCCTTATGCTTGGCAAAGACGAATGGTTCGTATGCATAGCGGAAGGCTTGAGTGAACATCATCATCACCATGGCTACCTTGAAGCACGCTCCGTATATACCTAATTGCATCTTCATATCAGCGCCGTTGTACAAGAAAGGAAATAAAATACGGTCAAGCGTTTGGTTCATAATGCCTGCTATACCCAACACCAACAGCGGCAAAGAGTACTTAAACATATCTCCCAATACGGTAAACGAGTATTTTCCTCCACGAGGCAAAGTGAACGGAATCAGTATGACTGTTTGAATAGCAGTAGCCAAGACATTGCTTAGGAACACATAGAAGACATCCACTTTCTTGAGTTGAACGATAAAGAGGAGATTAAAGCCTATATTGAGCACCACGAACAGCAGTTTGAGGGCAGCGAATAACAGCGGTCTCTTTTTATAACGCAAGTACGCGAAGGGTATGCTGGCAAATGCATCCATGGCGACTGTGATAGCCATCATGACAATAAAATCAGAATGCGTAGGGTATTCTAACCAATCGGCAATAGGTTGCTGCCATATAACACAGGCCATCGCAAACAGAAGCGACGTAGAGAAAATAGTAAGGAATGCCGTTTTATATACTGATGGTGCATCGTACCCCTCTTTATTGGCGAATCGGAAGAAACCGGTCTCCATTCCATATGTTAGAACAACCAATAATAGTGCGGTCCACGCATACATATTCGTGACATCCCCATAAGCCGATTCTGCAAATAAATACGTGTACAATGGCACCAGCAAGTAATTGAGGAACTTGCCGATAATAGACGAAAGACCATAAATGGCGGTTTCTTTCGCCAGGATCTTCATATTACTTAAACTACTCATTTTTTCCTTCTACGATAATAACTATTTCTCCTTTGGCCGGTTGTTGCTTGAAGTGCTCGATGAGTTCCTCTAACGTGCCGCGTTGCGTATCTTCATGCACCTTGCTGATCTCGCGACTCACGGATGCCCGACGCTCCTTACCGGCCACTTCGGCTAACTGCTCTAAGGTTTTTTGCAGCCGGAAGGGCGATTCATAGATGATGAACGTATGGTCCAGTTGCGATAGTTGGTGCAATCGTGTCTGACGACCTTTTTTCTGCGGCAGGAAGCCTTCAAAGAAAAACCTATCATTAGGCAGTCCACTATCCACCAATGCCGGCACAAAAGCAGTGGCTCCGGGCAGACATTGCACCTCCACACCTTTCTCTACGCAGGCTCTAACCAGCATAAAACCCGGATCGGAAATACCCGGTGTTCCTGCATCGGATATAAGTGCTATATCCTGACTAAGGGCCAACTGCGCCATCGCATCGGATGTCTCATGCTCATTGAATTTATGATGCGACCGTAACGGAGTATGGATGTCAAAGTGCTTGAGCAGCACAGACGACGTACGGGTATCTTCGGCCAAGATGAGCGACACTTCCTTAAGGATACGCAGGGCTCGGAGGGTGATGTCCTCCATATTACCAACCGGTGTAGGAACGACGTAGAGCATAGTGGGTTAGTGGTTAAAACGACGTTTGAGCACGTTAATGAATAACTCGTAGGTGGTGCTGTCGGTGTTCCAACCGAATTGACCGATATACGAGATAGCCTCGTCCAAGGAACTCAGACTATTGATGTCATCCAGCACTTGTTGCATCTGTTCACCCTTCCCGGCAAATAACTCCCGTTGGAACAGGAATCGGTCTCCTAACGAGATGGCTTTGCGTATATCTGCCACAGCCTGTCCTACAACCGGTTCGGGTTGTGGCTTCGGTTCGGGCTTAGCCGGTTCTTCCGGTTGTTCCGGGATTTCCGGAATTTCCGGAGTTTCCGGTTCTACTTCCGGCTCTACTTCCGATTCTTCCGGTATTTCCGGCTCTACCGGCATTATTGGTTCTTCCGGAGTTTCCGGTTCTTCCGGCATTTCCGGTTCAATGTTCAGATTGTCTATTTGTTCTTGCAGGCCGTTAATCACTTCCTGCAAAGCGATATTGGCCTTTTCCAGTGCATCGATGCGTTGCTCCAAGGACTCAATATATTCAGCGATGTTAATTAGTTGTTCTTTCATATTATTTGGTTGCGTCTTCAAGTTTTTTCATCATTGAGAACATAAAGATGGCAGCGAGCAGACATATTCCTACAAAGACAGTCCAAACGCTCCATAATGGCATGTTTTCCCAGAGTATACCACCAACGGCAACTAATATGTTTCCTAAAGCAGTAGCCACGAACCATAATCCCATCATCATACCTTTGTATTGCGGAGGAGCGACTTTACTTACGAACGATATGCCCATTGGGCTGAGCAGCAGTTCACCGAAGGTCAGAATCAAATAGGTAACAATGAGCACATTTGCATTCACAAAGGTGGCTTCACCGGTCACACGTGCCAACTCCTGCGCACTGGGTGTGAGCAGTCCCTTGCAGCAAACAGCCATCAGTACATACGCTGCAGCAGCCACTAACATACCATAAGCAATCTTGCGTGGAGCCGAAGGTTCTTTGCCTTTAGCGGCTAATGCACCAAAGATAGCCATGCTGACAGGAGTGAGTGCTACTACATAGAAGGGGTTGAACTGCTGGAAGATAGGAGCAGCCAGTGTGATGCCTTCGGCACTGATATGCAGGTACTTATAAGCCAATACAGCAATCGGAGCAGCAATAGCAATGGCGGATATCACTTTGCCACGCACGTTCTTGCTTTGGAATAATCCGAATAAACCATATATAACAAACACTACCATCACCAGGTTAATGATATCAAAAGCCATCGTCTGTACGCCGGTGCAAACAGGGTTAACGAACTCGTTAGCAAAGTAAGTGAGGGTCAGACCATTTTGGTGGAAGGCCATCCAGAAGAAAATGACAACGGCAAACACGAGGCATAAAGCCACAATACGTTTCTTGGTCTGCTCAGGTGTCAGTTCCTCTACTTTCTGTCCGGAAGCGGCTTGCTGCTTGGCGGTGTACTCAACGTGTTTGAACCAAGGACGGCAAGCGTAATAAATGGCTATACTGAGAATCAACGATGCACAAGCCACCATGAAAGCAAAGTGATAACTGTCGTTCACACTGTAACCCAAACTCTCTTGCGCCCAAGCCATAATCTTGACGGCAGCGGTTGGTGCAAACATAGCACCGATGTTGATGGCCATGTAGAACAGCGAGAAAGCCGAGTCACGACGGTCAGCGTACTTGGGATCGTCGTAGAGGTTTCCTACCATCACTTGCAGGTTACCCTTGAATAAACCGGTACCGAAACTAATCAGCACCAAGGCAGCAAACATAGCAGTCATCGGCAGAGCCACACTGCCATTATCGATACCTCCCAATGGAATGGCCAAAAGCACATAACCGAGGAACATGATGATAATACCGATCGTCACACATTTGCCGTAACCAATCTTGTCGGCTAATATACCACCTACAAGTGGCAAGAAATACACAAAAGCCAGGAATCCGGCATAGATATATCCGGCGGTGGCAGGGGCCAATCCAAAATTAGCACGTAAGAAAAGTGCAAAAACGGCTAACATCGTGTAGTAGCCAAATCGTTCGCCTGTGTTGGCGAGTGCAAGAGCATATAGCCCTTTAGGTTGATTGTCAAACATACGAATTAATTTATTTATTGTTTATTGTTTATTGCTTATTGTTTATTGGATGATATTGCACCAATGGTGCTTATCCTCAATGCGTCCATATTGTATATCTTGTAGGGTGCGTCTCAGTCCCATCAGCACCGTTCCCGGAGCCTGGGGTAGGGTGTAAATCCTGTTCTTATCGGGGTCAATAACCCTGTCGATAGGTGATATGACGCAGGCCGTGCCACAGGCTGCGGCTTCGTCCATCTCGCTGAGTTCCTCCAAACGTATATGTCGTCTCACCACCTTGATGCCCTGCTCCTTAGCCAAGGTCATCAGGCTGTCATTCGTGATGCTGGGCAGGATAGCCGAACTGCGAGGAGTGATGTATTGAGTTTGTTCGCCGTACTTGATGCCAATGAAATTAGCTGCCGAACACTCATCTATGTACTTATGTTGCCGACTATCCAGGAACATGCAGTCAAACCCTTGCTGATGTGCAGTCTCGATGCCTCTAAACGATGCAGCGTAGTTGCCTCCCACTTTATACTGACCTGTGCCGAACGCTGCGGCGCGATCCACGTGACGATTGACGATGAACGTCTGGCAGGGAATAGCATCGCCTTCGGTCTTGTAGTAGGGACCGACAGGTGAAGGGATGATGATGAACTCAAAGTCCCAACCCGGACCGACACCTAACTTAGGAGTGGTGCCAACTAATAACGGACGCAGGTACAAAGTGGCTCCGGTTTCGTATGGCGGAATAAATCGTTTATTCTTGCGTACCGCCATCTCAACGGCCTTGCCGAATAACTCAGTGGGCACCGGTGCCATATATAGTCCGATTGCGGATTGTTGCATGCGCCGAGCATTAGCCTGCCAACGGAATACACGAATCTTGTTATCAATGCCCCGAAAGACCTTCAATCCTTCAAACGCCTCCTGACCATATTGCAGGGCAGTAGCACAAGCGTGTATGGACAGTATCTTATTGCGTGTCGCAACAGGTTCACCCCACGTGCCTTCCAACGTGCCGTCTGCTAAACGGCGACCGTGATACGAGGCACGAACGATATAGTCCGTCTCGTTATAACCGAATGATAAATTTTTCCAATCAATCTGCATATCTCAATGTCTCCGGACCCTTCTCAAATAAGGTCTCTAATATACTTACTTCGTTTTGCCATGGATGGCGGTCGGTCCATGTCTTGCCGGACCAAGAGCTGGTATAAGCCCCTTCCGTGAGGTTTCCCCTGAAGGGGACACCATTAATAGGGCGTTCATTATGCAATAAGTGCCATATCGTTTCCGTCAGTCCTGCGTTGAGGTCAATTAGGAACTTAGTCTCTTTCTCATAGAAAGGCCTCAGGTAGTCCTCGTAATAGAGGAAATAAGGTGTATGTTCGTATGCCGACCGAATAGCCATCCAGTGCTGGTGCTGCCAATGCTGCTGGTAACTGATCTCAATGTCCCTCGTGAACTGCTTAGTCTCGACTTTGCGCACCGGTACAGTCAGTCGTATCAGGTCCTTCGTGGCACAGGAACGAATCAGACATCGATTGCGGAAGGTCTGTTTCTCAAATGTCTCATTCACCTCGATGAGGGCAGGCAATTGGAGGAACCAACTGAGCGGACCTAAATATGTTGTTGGCACTACTCCCACGCTTTCTTACCAATACGATTCCAGCGGATATGACCCCTGAACCATGGATTATCTTTTTCTATACTCAACCAAATAAAAATGGGTCGACCTACGATATGGTCCTCAGGAATGAAGCCCCAGTAACGACTGTCCGCCGACTTATGGCGGTTATCACCCATGCCCCAATAGTAGTTCATGCGGAATTCATACTCCTGCCCAATCTGCATCGGCTGATGCTCATAGGCGTTAGCGATGCGTTGGTAGAGCCAGTAGTTATCTTCGGTAATCATCACCTTGTCCCCCTTCTTAGGAATATAAATAGGGCCGTAGTTATCACGGGTCCAGTTATTATGCCCTAAAGGATACACCTCTCCGCCTTCCGATTCCGGTTGACGCTGAATCATTTGAATATGACTGTTCTTGCGCAACTCCGTTATCATGGCTTGAGTGAGCGGGAACAGATACACGCCGGAACGCACCATCTCTCGGTCGTCCTGGTTGATGCCTAACTTAGTCAGGTACGAATTAGACAGCAAATGTCCGTCCGTAACAACATAGTAATTATGCTGCCGTCCCTCGTAGTCTTTCTCGATTTGTCCATTCGTATAAACCACTCCGTCGATGATTTGCAGACTATCTCCTGGCTCACCTACGCAGCGTTTGACGTAGTTCTCACGTCTATCTACGGGACGATATACGATGTCACCGAATACGCGCTTACGACGGGTCACATTGTCCTTGCCGTAATAATAGCAGAGCGTGTAATAATCGGGATTCTGCATCAATGTGCAGACGGTATCGCCGGTAGGGAAATTAAACACGATGATGTCACCCTTCTTAGGACTGTCCCAGCCCTTGAGACGCTTGTAACCCCATTGCGGATGCTCAATGAAACTTTTGCCGCCACCTAACCACGCAGGGAAAGTGTGTTGCACAAGAGGCATGCTAAGCGGCGTGTTGGGCACACGAGCTCCGTAACTCATCTTGCTCACAAACAGGAAATCACCTACGCGCAGACTCTTCTCTAAACTGGATGAAGGAATCTGGTAGTTTTGGAATATATACACGTTGATGAAATACACCGCCACTAATGCAAACACAATAGCATCTATCCATGAGCAAATAGTAAAGAGCACCGGCTTCGTGTCTTTATACTTGCGCCACCAACTCCAGTTGATGAACTTAGTGGTGAAAGCATCTACTATGACAGGCAATAATGCCAGCCATCCTAACGAAGCCCAGTCGCCCCAGGCTACCCACACTACAAAGGCTATATAAACCAGCCCCCAACAACTCGCAGCAATCCATCCCTTACGGGTCACTTCTGCTATTCTTTCCTGAAAACTTTTCATATTATCTATTTCTCTACTACCTACTACCTATCTTCCCCCTTCGAAGGGGGACTGAGGGGGTCTCTCCCTGCCATCTCTTCCGCCGCCATCACCGCTCCCAAAGCAAAGCCTTGTCGGCCCTTGGCGTTATGCTGAATAGTAATAGTATCTTCCGGACTATCCCATACTACGGTATGTATGCCTGCCACCTCTCCTTCACGAATCGACTCAATCGGCACCTCGTGCATCGTGCATTGTGCATTGTGCATCGTCAATCCCTCTCTGAGGGTAACCGCTGTGCCGCTGGGTTTATCTAATTTATGAATATGGTGCACTTCGGTGATAGATGGTGTGTATTGAGTGTAGGCTGCCAAAAGGGCGGCTAATTGCTTATTGAGCTCAAAGAACACATTCACCCCAATCGAGAAATTACTCTTCCATATCAACCACTCCCGTCCGGTCTTCTCTCTTAACTCTTCCCTCTTACCTCTCAACTCCTCCACGTCCCATCCTGTCGTCCCGCACACGACGGGCACGTTATGCTCCCACGCGCGTAAAATATTATCCTTGGCACTGGCAGGGGTGCTGAACTCAATAGCCACGTCTGCTGATGCAAACGCTTCACTATCAAAACCTTCCAAGTCCTGATCTATGCGACAAACGATTTGATGCCCCCTGGCAATCGCTATCTGCTCCACCATGTGACCCATCTTGCCGTAACCGATAATTGCTATTTTCATATATAATTTCAAAAAACCGCGCAAAGTTACAATTTTTTTTGGATATATGCAAATTTTTTTGTACTTTTGCAGTCCGAAAACAAACATTTCATCTTTTCCTATGTTTATTATCGGCATTGCGGGCGGCACCGGCTCGGGTAAAACAACGGTGGTTAGAAAACTTATTGAACGTCTTCCTAAAGGCGAAGTTACCGTTATCCCTCTTGATTCGTACTACAACGATTCGTCCGATGTCCCCCCCGAGGACCGGCAAAAAATCAACTTTGACCATCCCGATGCTTTCGAATGGTCACTAATCAGTAATCACCTGCAAAGTCTTAAGGCTGGGCAAGCGATTGAGCAACCGATCTACGACTATATCACCAGCACACGCAGTGACCGGACTATTCATGTCGAACCCAATGATATCGTTATCGTCGAAGGTATATTAACGCTGCATAACCCTGAGTTACGGGAGCAAATGGACCTGAAGGTCTTTGTAGATGCCGACCCTGACGATCGACTGGTGCGCGTGATCAAGCGTGATATAGTGGAACGCGGGCGCACCGTAGAAGCGGTCATTGAACGGTATCAACGTATCGTTAAACCTATGCATGAGCAGTTCGTCGAACCATGCAAGCGATACGCTAATGTCATCATCCCGCAGGGCGGACATAACAACGCCGCCATCAATATGATGACGAAGTTCATTAAACAACAAATGCACGAAAAAGGAGAATAATGATTCTTCAACTCTTCTGGACATACATCAAGATTGGTACCTTCACCATCGGTGGAGGATACGCTATGTTGCCGTTGATTGAGCAGGAAGTGGTGGATAAACATCATTGGTTGGATGGCGAAGAGTATGCTAATATGATTGCATTGGCGCAGGCGGCTCCGGGACTGATTGCTGTGAATAGTGCTATTTTTATCGGGCATCGTCTCGCAGGGTGGAAAGGGGTGTTAGCATGCGTATTAGGTGCCGTACTGCCTTCCATCATCATCATCATCTTCATCGCTATGTTCTTTCGTGACATCAAAGATAATCCCACTATCGAGGCTATCTTCAAGGGCGTTCGTCCTGCGGTAGTTGCACTCATCGCTGCCACTGTTATCCGCCTCGCCACAAAAATATGACCTATCTCGCACTCATATACGTCTTTCTCAAAGTCGGTTTATTGGGCTTTGGTGGAGGAATGGCTATTATCTCGCTTATCCAGGGAGAAGTCCTGTCGCGGGGGTGGCTGACGCAAACGGAGTTCGTGGATATAGTGGCGATTAGTCAGGTTACTCCCGGACCGGTAGGTATGAACTGCGCCACCTACGTGGGCTATGCCGTCGGAGGTGTATGGGGGGCGTTATTAGCCAGTGTAGCTATCGTCATACCTAGTTTGGTCATTATGCTCACAATATGTTATGTGTATGAAGCGATTAGGAACCGTTTTCAGCAGAATAAAACGTTCCAAATCACCATGCGTGTCATTCGTATCTTAGTCGTCCTCTTGGTGGCTCACGCTGCGTATACACTCATGACTCCGGCATCGTTTATTGAATACACCAGCTGGATCATCTTTGCCGTCGTCTTCATCCTCATGCTCCTGCCTCTATTCAAAAAAAAGTCCCCTGCCACCTGCCACCTGTCACCTGCCACCTGTAACCTGTCCCCTGCCACCTGCCACCTGTCCCTTCTCTCTAACCCCATTCTCCTCATCCTCCTTTCCGGCCTCACCGGCTGGTTATTATATGCTTGATATATGATTCATCCGTTAATTGATACTCAACTCATTTCTCGTGCCAAGCAACTGATTGATCAGGCACAAACGATTGTTGTTGTAACGCATATCTCCCCTGACGGAGATGCTATGGGTTCGTCGTTGGCTATGCGGTGGTTCCTCCTAGACCTCGGCAAGCGTGTCACGGTCATTGTGCCGAATGAATTTCCTGCTTTCTTAAGTTGGTTGCCCGGAGCGCAAGATGATGTTATCTTTGATAAGGATCCTGATGCAGCAACGGCGTTATTAGATGCCGCCGATTTGGTTATTGTCACCGACTTCCAGGAACCCAAACGCAGTGGTAAAATGGCAGATTGGTTCACCAAAAATTCTGCCCCCTTCCCCCTGTCCCCTGCCACCTGCCCCCACACTCCAATCATTATGATCGACCATCACCTGCATCCGTCGGATATGGCTGATGTCACCATCTCCTATCCCCAGTGTGCTTCTGCTTCCGAACTCGTCTATCGCTTCATCCTCCAATACATACAGTCTTCTATATCGGAGTGCCCGGAGGCACCTCTAAACGCTCAACGCTACACGCTCAACGCTCAACTCTCCACCTGCATCTACACCGGCATGATGACCGACACCGGCAATTTCCAATTCAATAGCAACGATGCCGAGATGTACGAGATTGTGGCGGAACTGATGCGTGCCGGAGTGAATAAGGATGAGTGTTACGATAAGGTCTTTAATCAGTACCACGAAGGACGTATGCGTCTGGTGGGGTACTGTTTACATACCAAGATGCGTGTCTTCCCCGAGCATCATGTGGCGTTGATTGCACTCAGTAGTAAGGAACTCAAACAATTCAATTTCCGCAGTGGTGATGCCGAGGGAATAGTCAATATGCCCTTGCAAATCAGTTCAATCTATTATAGCGTCTTTATGCGGGAAGATACCGATAAGATCAAACTCAGTTTCCGAAGCCAGGGCGACCGACCCGTCAATACATTTGCTGCAGATATCTTCAATGGTGGCGGACATAAGAACGCTGCCGGAGGCGAACATTATGGCACCCTCCGCGAAGCCGTCCACCTGTTCCTAAATAACTACGAAAAGTATTGCAAATAGGTGCTTACTTTTAGATTTTTGACATTGCAAATGGTCATGACCAACTTCGACACGGAGGGGGAATGCTGCATACATGTGCCTTGCAAGGATGGGCTTTATATCCTAGTAGACTAACGCGGCAATCAGGCGGTAATCACACGGAAATTACGCGGAAAACACAAGCAATTAGCCAATTAACCAATTAGCCAAGTCCTTCACCAAAATTCCCTGATAGTCATATTCAGGATGACGTGTACGAGCAATAAGCCATTTAGGATAGTTGTCACGTATCTGCAATAAGGGAGAAAATTCTCGATGCTGTGTATCTATGGAGGATATATCATCACAAACCTGTATGTAAATCTTCTCGTTTTGTTTTAGTGCCACAAAATCTATCTCTTTTTGATATAACATTCCGGCATACACTTCATATCCTCTACGCTGCAATTCCATTGCCACTATGTTCTCATATATTCTCCCATAATCCATGTTTTTAGTGCCTAATTTAGCAAAACGGAACGCATGATCTGCTAAATAATATTTATCTTGTGATGCAATGTATTTTTTGCCACGGATATCAAAGCGGCGTACCTTGCATTCGTTTAAGGCAATCTAAATACGATGAACGTTCAATTAATTTCATAACACATTATTCTATTTCATAAAATCACAAATAAATCAAAAATGCGAAATAAACTAGCACAACGGCATATATATCACACTATTTCGACTGCAAAGGTACTACTTTTTTCTGGAATATGCAAATAAAAAGAGCAAAAATCACTTATAATTCCCCAATTATTGCCATGTTATGGGATTATGTTTGAATGTTTTTCGGTAACTCGGCTGGTTTAGGCTGGGTTTAGGGGGGAGTCGCAGGGGATTATAAACACCCGACAAAAACCCGATGTCGAAACGGCGAGCAATTAGTTAATTAAGAATCAGCCAAGTAGCCATTATAGATGCCAATAGTAGCAAATAGGAAGGCGCAGAAGATGATATCCTCAAATCTTCAATCCATATTATTTAGGACAACTTCTAGTGCCGACCACGCACAAGTTGTTGATTCTTACCACATTGATCTAGGAAGGATTCCACTAATTTGACTTCCAAATCAGGAAACGATTCTACTATTTTAATCTTACCATATAGAGGGTACGTTTTCCCATCCTTAGTGATGGTACAATTCTCTTTGTCTATCGTCACATCGTCATTTGCCCACAAAGGCAAAGTCAGCAACGAAATGGCAATTATTAGAAAACGTTTACTCATTGTATATATGGATATTTTTCTTTGATAACTTTCCAAAATGATTCAGGCAGATAGACATTAGGATGATTCACAGCATGTGCGAACCAAAGTGCAACTTGCTCTACCGTATATCCTGCAATACCACAACCGACCGCTGTTACCAAAAAATGCTTTTGCGGATGTTGCTTGGCACAATTAAAGAAATCTTTAACTGCTTGTCTAAACGAGGCATCTCCCTCCATCGTTGGTAACGCATAACATTGCCCTGTCAGTCCTTCTCCCACGCCCCATTCTGCGCCAAAATGCTCCATTGCATACCGAGCAGCACCGCCACCGTGAACCCCTTGTTTATTGCTACCGAACACAAAAATTTCGTTATCTTGTAATGTGTTTATTCTATCCGATGACACGCGTTTGGATGGTCTTCCGAAATAAGGACGAGATTGCTCTTTCGGAAACGTCATATTCCAATCGAATTGCCCTGTAATAGCAGAGACAACGGTATATGACATATCGTCTTTCTCAAAATTAGGAGTTATCTTACCCCATTCCAAATGTTTTTGCAAATTAGGATTCGTGCCCCACATCGTAGAAATATCCTCTGCTGCGACCCAAGTATTTTTAATCTTATCAAACGACAATTTATAAAAGATAGTACCGACACGTTTAGGAGGTTCCGGAAGGTCTTGTAATAAGAGCATACAATTATCCATCGGGAAGCCATATCCTTCATAAGTGTTTGCCGAAACCACATGATAGTTCCTTTCATTTGCCCAATTATCTTTCGGATGAATATTGCACATATCGCCCGTAAAAATAGGTTGCCCGTCATGGTCAACAAAAGGCGTTTGAATACCGCAAAATGCCACTTTGTGGGCAAAGCCACGATGAGGTACTCTCGACCGAAAGCACCTATCACCGCCTTTGGTTCGTGCAGATATTCCCATGCAGGTTGGGTATCAAAAACATACATTTTATCTTCGTAGAAAAAGAAATCACCAAAGCGAGCAACATAAAACTGTATATCGCCCACACTATAACGAACAATTATATTCGGTAAGTTTTGTATATGTCCTGAGGCAATCTGCTCCATATATTGAGCAGTAATCTCCATAAGAGCCTCTTCGGTTAGAACGGTTGGAAAATTCATAGTATTAATCAATAATTTTTGTCAATATATTTATGTTATTAGGTTTAACAGGTCCCCAAATAAATGCACCTAAACAAGATGTAAACTGATGAATTTCTCCTAATGGTTGTACCTCAAATGTGTTGATGTTGGTTGGCACATCCTCTTGTAAATAGAAACCATAATAGGTTTGATTGTATCGTTTTTCAAAAGTTTGACCTGCAAGAGACGGGAATTGCTCAAAATGTTTTTTCATTTCCGAATGCAATTGTTCAGGTGTTCCATATTGAGTATTCGAGGTATATTTGAGCGATGCAAGCATTTGTGAATAAGGTTTACCTGTATCATCTGCACCTTGTCCTGTCTCTAAGAATACAAAGTATAAATCTGCACTGGTTGCAAGTTTATCTTGATGCGCGAATTTGCACATTTTAACTACATCGTGGGCAAATTCTTCTAAATACCATTTCTCTGGGCGCACAATTGACTGTGCCTTAAACTCAATCAAAGCAACCACATATGCGGGATTGCCAGATTGCATTTTTAGAATAGCTAAATCTACACGTTCTCTATTCCATTTTATTTTCGGTTGCCATTCCTTAATTACAAGGTATTGACCTTGATAAGACTGTTCTAATAACGTATGTAATCGCCATGCAATTTTATCACGTATTTGACCTTCATTCTTGCCTTCCATAGACAAAAATGCAAGTTCGTTTTTGTCAAACCCACCATTAATCTCCTTGAGAGTGATTTCAATGAGATGTCTTACAATTTCATAATCAGATGCTGTGTTTTGTAATTCTTCTTTTTCCATAATTTTTCCTTTCATTGATTTAACACTGCAAAAGTAGTGATTCAAAATGCCAAATTATGGCAGTTAGATGAATAAATTGTACTTTTTGCTCCTTTTCGCCAGCAAAGGTACTGTTTCAAAGTGTCATTTTGGTGTCACTTTGTATATTTTTTTTGTTTTTCGATTAGTTTTTGTTCAGCAAGAGATGCTTCTATATCTTCTATTGAAGGCAATGATGACTTTAAATCTTCTGCCATCGATTGAGTTATTTCTGTTTCCCAAGAAGCAACCCCAACTGGTTTATTGACAGATTCCAAAGAATATCTAACTACAGTCTCGTTCTTGTTTTTGACTAACAACAAGCCAATAGTAGGAGCATCAGAAGGATGACGTAAGACCCTATCCACAATGTTTTGATACATAACCAACTGCCCCATCATACCCGGATTAAAATCGACTGCCTTGAGTTCCACAACAACAAAGCAACGCAGTTTGAGATGATAGAAAAGCATATCAATATAAAAATCATCTCCCCCACATTCCAAATGAACCTGTCTCCCCACATACGAAAAACCTTGTCCTAATTCAAGAAGAAATTTCTCAATATGCGCCGATAAGCCATCTTCTATCTCCTTTTCTCTACTATGAGAATCTGCTCCCGTAAAATCTAACAAAAAAGGATCTTTGAACAGATATTGCATCATATCAGAATCCATTTCAGGCAACGACTGCTCAAAATTATTGGGCAATTGGCCTTCGCGCTCCAATGTATATGCCTCCAATTGAAACTCCAAGATATTATAACTCCAGCCGTATTTATATGCTGCTAATGCGTATGCCAAGCGACGATTGGGTTCTTTGACTTTCTCCATGAGGCAAATATTATGACGCCATGATAATCGTGCAACACTACGTTGCACAATTGCTTCATCTTGCCATGTCTCTGCAAATTTACGCATATATTTCAAATTGCGAGGTGAAAAACCTTTCAACTCAGGATACGCTTTCTTAATATCAGCAGATAAACGGTCAATAATTTTTGCGCCCCATCCTTCTGACGCTTGATATTCAAGAATCTGTTTGCCAATATGATAATACATCATCATCATTTGTGTATTGGCAGATATCATTACGCGACGACGGCTGACAGAAATCTCCGTTTTGATAGAAGATAAAAATCCGGCATACCACGTCGGTAATTCAGAGTCTGGCATTGCGACAGGGAAGAACACGCCATCTTGTAGTGGTTTTATACCCAACCTATCTTGCGATCTTTTGTTCGATTTTTCCATATTGTTTCAATTATCAATGGTCAGTAATTTTGCATTTTGCGATGCAAAATTACAAAGAATTTTTGAGATTTCCAAATAACAGGAAACTTTGGGAGTTATTTCTTTTCCCTCAATTCTTGATAAACAGTTCGCCAGGTCGCTTCAAAATGATCTATTGTTGCTAACCAAGCTGGCATATCTCGGTTTATCCAACCGAGGATTGTTAACAGATTTGTATGAATTTGATGGATATAATTCAAGTCCCAACAAATAGCCTCATGGTGGAAAATGCGATTTCTTAATTTGCGTAGAACATTACAAGGTGTTGAGACATTTTTACGTTGCCGTTGATTCTTAGGCATGTATGGGAATGCTTTTCGCAATGCTTTCCATAAGAACAACTCATATTGGCTATTTAAAAGCATAACCTAAAATCCGAATGTAAGTTCAGATATGACCTTGTCAGGATATACTAGTTCTCCACGATCTTGAATATGATGAATTGCCTGCGCTATTTCTATACTTAGGTTTTTAAGTTGCGGCGTTTCTGAGAACACTTCATACCAATCATCGCGTTTTGTCATTGCGCTCAATTCTGAACTTAAAGCATTTCTTAGAACGACTTCAAACACAGAAAGACTGGTGTAAAAAGACTCTGCCAATCGGATATTTGCTTTGTAGTGTTGAACAGCTGCATCGGAATCGTCATGATGATAACGCAAATACTTGCTCATTCGTTGAGTAGAGAATGCGGATTGTAAAAGTTCAAGTTCAGTCATAGCATAATAAAAGAAAAACCCGGATTCATCACCAGCACTAAGTCTGGGAGAGGAATTACCGGGACTGCGGTGCAAAGGTACTGCTTTTTTTTGATATGACCAAATAATTTTGCAAAAAAATACACTTTTTACCGAATTTAAGTGATTTTTATATCAGAGAAGGGTTATCATACCGATAACTAACTCTCGAAGAGAATCAGCCCGATTTTTTTTTGTAACTATCCTAATTCTTCAACTTTTACCGGACAACAATAATTTATTATTGGATTTTAATTCCTCTCTTGAATATAATAAAAAGTATATAGTTATTATTGTTGCAAAGACCATTGTGACAATGGATGCTTCTATGCCGCAACTGCCACCTATCATTAAATCAGATCCTTGAAATTGGGCTTGAATTATAGAGGTATCAGCACTACTACCGGAAACTGCACTTCCAAAGACACTATCTTCCAACACATTCCATATCCAATGAATTCCTAACGGCATCCAAATAGACCCACTATATAGATACGATGCCCCCAACATGAACCCCACTAATGTTATCCCTACAAATCCCATCCATGTCATTCCTGAATTAAAAATATGAATGAGTCCAAAAAGTACCGAACTTATAACGAAAGCTGCAACGGTGTTCCATTTGATGCCAATAAACCGGAGAATAATGCCACGAAAGACAATTTCTTCACAACATGCTCCTATAAGATAGAATGCCAAACTCAATAACAAAGACATTCCAGGGAAAGAAAATCCTTCGATGGTATAACACTTAAAGACCATCAAAGATAAAATGATTGAACAGATACAAATTATTCCGATCAAAATTCCTATACTAAGATTTCTGAATGTATAGGATATCGAAATATGTCCCCAAGTAACGTGACCTGTTTCAATTGTATTTGCTAAAAGTAAATATAATCCTAACAGCACACCTCCCAGTATGAATTCACAAATTATTCTCCCCCAATAGGAGGGAATAAAATGGACAAGTTGATATATAGGAGTGTCAATATAGGTAAATATGGCGGAACTAATGATAACAAAAATTATTACTTCCCATGTTTTTAGTTGGTAAATATTTCTCATTGTTTTTAACTCCATAAATTGAAAATTTTTATTTATTAATACTTTATAGCATTGTAGCAAATGATTCCCATTCTTCTTCGGTAATACCATTTTCTAAAAATACTTGTTTCAACTCCGGAATGGAAACATATCAAACTATCAGAGAGCCTTTCGCTAAATAAAAAAGTTTGCTTAACCATAAGCGGATATCCCAAATCAAGTTCATCGCCTAAAAATTGTTCTGTCGATTTTTCATCACTCATAATAACAGCAATTTTTGAAGTAATCGGATGTGCAAAGATACTTGATATAAAGAACATGATGTCTAAGACAACAATAATTCTTTTCATAGTGACAAACGCTAAGTATTAAAATAACGGTGGGGATATTTCCCATATGAGAATGTTTATCCCCACCGAAACGCAATTTTACAATTCAATCTTTATACAATGCTTGACTTCTGGAACATCGCAGAATTTTATCTCTACCACATAACAATTCTTAAATTCAATTCCAAAACACATTTTGACTTCCACATCAGCACATGCCACGAATAGTATTTACGCGGAATCCTACCGAAATAATGGCATCTAAGTTATAGAAGCCAACTTCACGTTTAACCCAACGACCGCCTCCTGATTGAACTAGTTCCAAAATGGAACACGTTGCTTTTGATGTTGACGTTGTTTAGTCATCAAACCTGGTGTCAATATCCTCTTGGGCATCGTCGTCCGGAGCACGGGTGATGTGCTTCTTGGCGGATTGAAAAGCCTGCAATAGGCTCGCCTCCATCTCACGAATCTCCGCCTCCTCCTGACTGTGAATCAACTCATCTAACTCGCGACGCTCCATCGTAGTCAGGTCTTCGCCATACTGCTCATGTAAACGTCTCTTCTCATAACGGCGGGCACGCAATAGATAAACAATACACGATGCCGTAAAGTACGCAATCGAGAGTACCCACATCATGATATACTCATACGAAGTGGTATCTAAGGTGGCACCCATTGAATTTAAGTGCAGGAAACTATGCACACCCCAAGTATAGGGCACAAAACTACCAACCCATTGCCAGGCCTCCGGCATACTGAGCACAGGCCAACTAACACCACTCATGAATAGGAAAATAAGCGAAGAAGGCATCAGCATAACCATACCTGTTTCGCGCTCCTTCATAAAGGACGAAAGCAGAATACCAAAGTAGATAGTTGAGATAAGGAACGGTACCATCCATTTAAGAATATCTCCTACCTGACCCACCTGTGGCAAACCAAATAGACGCGGCACTAAGATAACCGTGTAACTCGCCATCGCCATGTAAATAATGAAATACGCCAGTCCACGACCTATCAAGATACGGAACGTTGAATAACGACGTCTGCGTCCAGGCAAAATAAAGACCTCACGGTTCTCCTGTGCTGCCGTTCCGGTTAGCATAGAGATACCAAAGATAAGGGTTTGGTGCAAAATCAATACCAACACACACGGAATGAGGAAATGGCCATAGCCTCCACTCTCCACAAACATCACGTTCTCTTCGTACGGAGAAGCCTGCACTATCGCCCAACTTAACTCCTTATCCATATTCATCGCCTCATAACGCTGAATCTGAATATCGTACATGTCCTGCAACATCACTTTATTAGCTCCTAAATAGACGTTCTTCATATAAAGGAACGAGGACATATCGCAGAACAACGATAACGTAGCAGTTTTGAGACCTGAAGCCAGGTTATTATTGAAGTCCGAGGGGATATACAAGATACCTCGTACCACGCCATGCTTAAGCAAATCTTCCGCCTCCGCCATCGACATGCACATGTGCGTCACCTCTACTTCACTGGTAGCATGGTAATCATGAATGAACTTACGCGACTCCGTAGAGTGGTCCATATCCACTACCGCTACCGGCACTTCGGTCAGGGCATTCTTGTAATACAATACATTATACAACAGCGGATAAGCAATCACTGCCACAAAGAAAAGCACAATAACACCCGGATCATGGAAAATACGACGGAACTCCTCACAACATACATTCCATGTATCATGTATCTTAAGGATGATATTGCTTTCTACGCGACGCATGCTGGATTCATGCTTCACTTTCTGTTTTAATTCGTCTCTTGTCATTTTAACGGGTAATTTTGGTTAATAAATGCATTCCTTAGACGAATCATTACTCCTAAGGGTAGGATCATAAAAATCACTAAATAGATAAAGATAGGCAGCGAGTCCACAAACGGATTACCCATCAATGCCTCGTTGCTATAAATCCTGAAATAGTGACGCAGTGGAAAGATATTCACTAATCCCCTAAACGCCGGCAACATACCGGTAACAGGGAAGGTAAATCCGGAACATGAGAAACCCATCATACCATATAAGGCACCAATGGAGATAGCATCACGCAGGACCGGCAAGAGACCTACTATCACAATACCCATCGCCTGCATCGCTAATACCAAGCATACCACCGCTACATTAACGGTCCATAAATCTCCCATCATGGGAAACTGCAAAATACGGAAAAGCAGCAAATTAAGCGATATACCCATCATACAATACAGGATAGTATGGGGTAGAAACTTACCACCAAGTGCCAAAATAATATTGCCTTTAGCCTCCGCCATCAGTTCGCGGGAGGTCTTCCACTTTAACTCCATACCCAGTGTGTAGATGGTGATGATGAGCACAATCAGTCCCAATATACCCGGCAGAAGGATACTGCATAGATAAACAGCGTAGTTGCTGGTGGGATTAGCCAGCATGTGACCATCTACCGTGATGGGCTGAATGCGTTGCATAATAAGTTGGTCCGGCAGCCCTTTCTTGCGCAGCACTTCGCGCTGGAAGGCTCCCGAAACCATATTAGCAAAGGACAAAAGCTGCTTATACGCCGTCGTGCCTGCTAATGTATAAGCCATGTTGGTGTAGAAAGTCAGCGTAGGACGCTTGAAATCCAGCATCTCTGAATAAAAATGCTTGGGAATAACCAAAATAGCATATACTTCGCCTTGCTGCATCGCTATACGTGCTTCCTCAAATGTGGCGCATCGGAAGTCACATTGTACACCCTGCGTGGAATTGAGTTCATGCACCAACCGACGGGAAATAGAGGTCTGGTCTAAATCAACGACCGCAATAGGCATATCCTCCGTTGCTCCTTCATGCAGAAGACTCAGGAAGAAAATGCAGCTCACGAAGAAAACTATAATCGTTGAATAGAAATACAACGGCTTATAGTACATAATCTTCATCTCGCGCTTGGCTACACGGAAAATCGTACTAAATATTTCTTTGAAATTCACGGTCAATGCTTTTTATCATTAACGAACAATAATAGCGGTCATACCGGGACGTAATCCTACCGGTATTTCGCCTAATGGACGAGCCTTGACATCAAACGTCTTAACATCATAACTGCCATTAGTCTGTGTGGAACGCCACGTAGCATAACTGGCCATTACCTTGATATAGGTCACTTTAACGCGCCATGTGCCGTTGCCCAAAGCAGGAATACGAATATCAAATTCGGAATGCAGAGTGATATCCTCTAACATATCCTCGCGGATAGCAAAGTGAAACCATACATCGGTCATATCCACAATGGACATCACCGGTGAACCTTGTCCAACTAACTCGCCGCGTTTGGGGAACATATCGGCTACTTCACCATCAATAGGCGAGAGCAGGTAGCGCTCAGCCTTGGCGATATTCACTTCGTGAATCATACCATCTACGCGCTGTACCATGGCCTTGGCTGCTGCCTGATCCTCTTCGCGAGCTCCCTTAACCGCCATGTTATACTGCGACTCGGCCGCATTACGATTGGCTACTGCCACTTTGTATTGCGCTTCGGTCTCGTCGTACTTCTGAGTAGATACAACACCTTGTTCGTGCAGTTTCTTCACGCGTTCAAAGGACTTACGATATACTTCTTCGCCAGCCAACGCTTTCTGATACAGTTCGTATGCCCCTTGTATTTGCTCGGCACGAGCACCATTGATGGCTTTTTGGTTTTGAGCCTCTGCAGCAGCGCGAGCAGCCTTGGCTTGCTCCAACTTAGCCTCCACTTCGGGACTGTAAATAACAACCAGCGTATCGCCTGCATGCACAAAATCGCCTTCTTCTACCAGATAGCGTTCAATACGTCCGGGCACTTTACCCGATACACGGTACTCAGATGCCTCCGCTTCTCCGGAAATCTGGATGGGCTGAGGTCTAACGGCTAAAATGCCGATTAATGCTACAATGATGATAACAGAGAAGAGCACGATTAGGCCCAACATCATGTTACCTTGCTTTTGATCAAATTGTTGTTGATTTGCCATATTATTATAATTTAATAGTTGTCAGTATTATTTAAGTGTTCCGGTATGTTGACGGAAGGTGAGTTCAGCCATGCGAAGTGCAATAGCGGCATCAATCTTCTCGGAATAAGCTTGTTGCCAAGCCGTCTGTGCCATCATCAGGTCGGTGGATGTGGCCACTCCTTCTTCGTACGCCGCTTGCGCAAAGCGTAAGTTCTCCTCGGCATTGCTGATATTGGCTTTGGCACGGATTAAAGAGTTATTAGCCTCCACGACGCGGTGCTTGTCCTGAGTGGCTTGCAGTTGAACCTTCTCAGATGCTTCTTCCATCTGTAACTCCACCGTACGTGCTTTATGCTTGGCGGCCTTGTAGTTCAGTATATCGTTCGGGTGCGCGATAGGTACATTCAGTACCACACCCACCGAGAAGAAACCTTTGAAGTCCTTATTAAAGCCGTTTTGCAGGTTCGGACTGGTGGCGATATAATTAGCCGAAGCCACTAAGTTAGGTTGGAGTGGGGCACTGGCTAATTTAACTCCTGCCTTGGCCATATTCTTGGCTTCGGACAGCATTTGCAGTTCTTCGCGACGACTCAGTATCTCATCCATCGATACTTCATCATTAGTGATAATCACTTCGTCCAATCCGGTATCATCCAATACGATAGAGTCGCCTAAAGGCAGTCCGACTAATTGGCAAAGAGCCATCTTACTGAGAGCCAAACCGTCTTCGGCCTTGGCGACATTAGTCTCGGCTTCATTGAGTTTAACGCGCACTTTAAGTATATCGGCCTTAGTAGCCACTCCTTCTTCGGCAGCAGCCTCTACATTAGCCAGCAGTTTACGAATCAAACCCGCATACTGATGGGCTAATTTGCGCTTCTCGGATACACTCAGCACACGCCAATAAGCCTCTTCAACGTCCACAATGAGTTGTGCATCGTTCTTATGGCTCTTGATTTTCTCAATATTCTCGTACGAACGCATTAACTTGTAGTACTGAATCACCTTACCGCCTACATAGATGGGCTGCACAAATCCTACTTGCACAGCAAACATGTGATGGGTGTCCATCGTCAGTTGTTTGTACAACTCGTCATACGTATTACCGATGCCTTTGTTAATCAGTTGGCCGATAACGGTTGAACCAATCGTGCTTAATCCGTTCTTGGACAGCGTAGCACCTGACGAGAGTGTCAGTACATCCGGCACAATATGAATCTGCTCCGAATTATACAGATACGCTCCATTAGCAGAGAACTTAGGAAAGAAATTAGCTACAGCAGCCTTGCGCATCAGCGTGGCGGCCTCTAAATTCTCCTTGTCAATCTGCGCCTGCTTATTGTCCTCTAATGCCATCTGACGGCAGTTCTCCAAGGTCAATAAATGCTCTGTGGCCATCACGAAGCCACTAACGCAGAGACTTACAAAACATACAATCAATTTTTGTTTAAACATATTATTATCAATTATTAAACTACACCACTAAATCCCATAAAGGCCATTGCTAATAAACCGGCAGTCACCAAAGCAATAGGCGTGCCTTGCATAGCCTTAGGAATCTTATTCATACTAAGTTGCTCCCGAATACCGGCAAAGAGCACAAGTGCCAAAGCAAAACCTAAAGCGGTAGCAAAAGCAAAAATCGTACCTTCTAATAATCCGGGATTAGTGACACCTGCCGGCAGTTTTTCCGTGCCATTAGCCACCAAAATAGCTACACCTAATAAGCAGCAGTTAGTGGTAATCAATGGCAGGAAGACGCCTAATGCCTGATACAAAGATGGAGATATCTTCTTGAGGATAATCTCAATCATCTGCACAAGCGCTGCAATCACCAAGATGAACAAGATAGTCTGCATAAACTCTAATCCCCATAGGATGAGCAGTTTATTGAGTAAATACGTCACTACTGTGGCTAAAGTGAGTACAAAAGCCACCGCGGCACCCATGCCAAGAGCCGTGTCAATCTTCTTGCTGACTCCTAAGAATGGACAAATGCCTAAGAATTGACTTAATACGATATTATTAACGAATATCGCCGAAATGAATATCAAAAAGTAAATCATAGTCGTTATGAATTAATTATTTATTTGGAGTGTTCTAAGCACTTTTGCACCAATGCCATTACATATCCTAGGCAGATAAAAGCACCCGGAGCCAACACAAAGATCAATGCTCCATACGTATCAGAGAAGAGGTGTTGACCAAATACGCAACCTGTACCTAATATCTCGCGGATAGCACCAATCAGGGTAAGAGACAATGTAAAGCCTAACCCCATACCGATACCATCTAAGGCACTGAGTCCGATGCTGTTCTTGCATGCAAAAGCCTCGGCGCGACCAAGGACAATACAGTTAACTACAATCAGCGGAATAAAAATACCCAATGTAGCATAGATAGCCGGTACATAAGCCTGCATCACTAATTGCAGAATACTCACGAACGTAGCAATTACTACGATGAAGGCAGGAATACGCACCTTATCCGGGATGACGTTCTTGAGCATCGAAATCACGACATTAGAGCAAACCAGCACAAACAGTGTGGCTAAGCCCATCGACATACCATTGACCGCACTGGTGGTAGTGGCCAAAGTAGGACACATACCCAGTACCAATCCAAAAGTAGGATTCTCCTTGAAGATGCCGTTCGTTAATGTTTTCCAAGCATTACTCATGACAAGCCTCCTTTCTTTCGCAATGACCACAACATGCTCCTTCGTGATGGTGACCCTTGCATGAATCTGCAGGATAAGTCTCTACGCGCAGACTGGCTCCGGTCATCGCTTCTACTTGTTCGCCCTGCTGACCTTTCCAATCAACGTATGCGGCATTGATAGCACGCAGGAAAGCACGAGATGAGATAGTAGCTGCCGTAATAGCATCTACGTCACCGCCATCTTTGCTGACGGTTAACTGACCCGTGGCCTGACGACCAACGATGCATTGACCGGGTTTAGTTTGGTCCTTGAACCAATCTACGATGTGTGTGCCTAATCCCGGCGTCTCTTGCTGCTCCAGCACTTCATAACCTAAGATAGTACCATCTGCTGCAAAACCTACCATCAAACGGATTGGACCACCAAAACCATCGGCGGTGCATTCAATAGCGGTTCCTTCTTGGCCGTTTAATACTGCCACTCGAGCAGCATTCTGAGCCTGCTCTTTCTGTGCTTCAATCTGACCCTGCGTCACCATATAAACGGCAGTCAGTCCGGCTGCGGCTACCAGGGTAATCAGCGTCAGCGATAGCACCATATTCTTAAATGAACTTTCTAATTTTGCCATATCTGTATAATTTAATTAGTTTACGTTATATCGGTGTGCCCGGAGGCACTGGAGTGCTCTAAGCACTTTTATTGGTGTGCTCTAAGCACCACCGCCAAACCGTTTGGGTCTGATTTTATTGAGCAAAGGTACGGTGGCATTCATGATAAGGATAGCAAACGACATACCTTCGGGATAAGCACCCCACGTACGAATAACCATTACAATCAAACCGATGCCGATACCAAAGACGATCTTGCCCCAAGCCGTCATCGGAGACGTTACATAGTCTGTTGCCATGAAGAAAGCACCTAACATAATACCTCCGGTAAGAAGAGTGTAGAGAATATACTCGTGTGAGCAGGCGAATCCTTCGGGAGTGGCTATCCATGCAAAAAGAGCAATCGTAGCAAGGATACTAACCGGTATATGCCAAGTGATGACACGCATGCCAATCAGGAAGATGCCTCCGGCAATCAGTGCCAATGCACTCACTTCACCTAATGAACCGCCCATAAAACCAAAGAAAGCATCTTTGAGGTCAGGCAATTGACTAACTAAGTCGGCATTGCCTTTCACAATCTGCTTCATCGCTGCCAGAGGAGTGGCTCCTGTAGTTGCATCAACGTACGAACTGCTAAAACCTAATGGACGAGGCCAAGTAGTCATTTGGACGGGGAAGGAGATAAGCAGGAAAACACGACCTACCAAGGCAGGGTTGAATGGGTTTTGTCCCAATCCGCCATACGTCATCTTACCAATTCCAATCGCCACAATGGCACCAATTACGATAATCCACCAAGGCAGGTTACTGGGCAGGTTAAATGCCAATAGTAAACCTGTCAGAATAGCGGAACAATCGCACAGGGTGGGACGCTGTTTGAGTACCCATTTAGCAATCACCCATTCCGTGATACAGCAGGCTGCTACACTAATCAGGGTGGTAATTAATGCTCCCCAACCAAAAGCAACCAATGATACGGCATAAGCAGGCATCAAGGCAGCAATCACCAGGAGCATATTTCTCCGGACACTATCGCCACTGTGGGCGTGCGGAGCCGGTGCTACAATTAAATTTTTCATATCTTATTTATTCTAATTTCTAATTAGTTCTTGCCAACGTTTTATTAGAGTGCGCTAAGCACCTTATTTCTTTGCATTGCGAGCGCGAATAATGCCACCAACAGTGGCCTTGCCGCTGCGTACATAATCCAATAAGGGACGATGGCTTGGGCAGGTGAATTGGCAGCAACCGCATTCAATGCAGTCCATTACGTTATGTGCCTCCATCTCGTCCCACATCTTAAGTTCGCTTTGACGGCTCAGCAGATAGGGCTCTAGTCCCATCGGACAAGCACTTACGCACTTACCGCAACGGATACAGTTCTCTTCGATTCCACGGCGGCTCTCGCTCTCAGGCAAGAACAGCAGTCCACTTGTGCGCTTGTGTGTAGGCATATTGATATTGTTCATAGCGCGACCCATCATAGGTCCACCACCGATGATCTTGCCGGTATCTTCGGGTACTCCTCCTGCCAATTCAACAACCTGAGTGAGTGGCGTACCAAAGCGCACTAAGTAGTTGCCGGGTTTGGCTACGGACTTACCGGTAACAGTCATTACACGAGAGATAAGCGGTTTATTCTTCTGCACAGCCTCATAGATAGCATAGATAGTGGCTACATTATCTACTACGGCTCCGGTAGCGATAGGCAGTGCTCCACTGGGCACTTGACGACCGATACACGCATCGATTAACTGCTTCTCGCCTCCTTGCGGATACTTAAGTTGCAACGGCATTACTTCAATGCCAAGGGTCTTGCGCGTCAACTCATGCATCCGAGCAATAGCGTCAGGTTTATTCTTTTCAATACCAATGATGGCTCGGTGAATACCTAAGGCCTTCATCGTAATCTGAATTCCGATGATGATCTCTTCGCCGTGCTCCATCATCAACTGATGGTCGCAAGTCAAATAAGGTTCGCACTCGACACCATTCACAATCAGCACCTCGGCTTTTTGTCCGGGAGGCGGACATAGTTTGACGTGAGTAGGGAAGCATGCTCCGCCTAATCCCACGATACCGGCCTTACTGATTTTATCAATGATTTCTTTGGCTTCAATGGTGCAGTCTCTGCGAACATCTGAACTGCGGTCAATCTCCGGCAACCATTCATCGCCTTCTACGTCGATAAAAATGGCAGGCATCTTCAGTCCCCATGCATCAACGGTAGCATCAATCTTGGTAACTACACCGGATACACTGGAGTGAACAGATGCACTAACAAATCCTCCGGCTTCGGCAATCATCTGACCAACTTTAACATGGTCTCCTTTTTGCACAATCGGTTTGGCCGGAGCACCAATATGTTGGGCTAACGGAATAATAGCCTGCTTGGGCAGCGGACATTCTACGATAGGCTGATGAGCCGAATACTCTTTATTGTCATGAGGATGAACTCCTCCTATTCTGAATGTATTCATAATCTCTAACTCTTAATTCTCAATTCTCAACTAATACCTCAAGCACTGTGGGAACACTGCCTTTGGAGTTGGTAATGCTTTAATCTTAGCTGCGATAACAGGGTCAAACCCTTTCTTCTCGCCTTCGGTTACTTCGGTAGTTACCACCGGAGCTGCGGCTTGTGTATCAGCAAAGCCGATAGCATGCAACGCCTTAGTGGGGCATTGCGGTTCGCACTCTCGGCATACAACGCACTTATCAAAGTCAATATAAGCCACGTTATTGGTGATTGTAATGGCTTCTTGCGGACAAACCTTAGCGCATAAACCGCAGCCAATACAAGCGTTTGCGCAGTTCTTCTTGGCTACCGGACCCTTGTCTTGATTAACGCACAACACCACCATTCGTTGACCGTTCTCGCCTTTTTTGCGCAATTCGATAATGTGTCTCGGACATGCCTTCACGCAGTTACCGCAAGCGGTACATTTAGCCTCGTCCACTTCGGCCAACCCTGTTTCGGGATTGATGTGGATAGCATCAAACGGACAAGCCGCTACGCAATCGCCGCAACCTAAGCACCCAAAAGCACAACCGCTCTCGCCCACATACATACTGTGCATAATAGCGCATGAGCGCGTCCCATTGTATTCACTTGTTTTGGGACGCGCCTCGCACGTACCATTACAGCGAACAACAGCTACTTTAGGTTCGCCTTGCGGAGCTGCTAAACCTAAGATGGCTCCTACTTTTTCCATGGTGGGAGCACCGCCTACAGGACACATCAGCCCGTCTAATGAACTGGCCTTGGTGCAAGCTTCGGCTAAAGCACGACAACCGGCAAAACCGCATCCTCCGCAGTTGGCGCCAGGCAGCACCTCCTGTACTTGGTCAATGCGCGGATCTTCTTCTACTTTGAATCGCTGGGCAATCAGATATAGCAGCACAGCCGCTACTAATCCTGTTCCTCCCAATACGAGCAGTGAAATAGTGATTAAATTCATAATATATTTTTTTAAACAATTGCACTTATACTTTGGGCTTACATAGCCACAAGATGAAGTAGTAAATAGCTACAAATATCAGCACCGATATGCCAATCACCATTTCGCTATAACGCAGAGCATTCAAACCTATCACCCCACCTAAGATGATGAAAAAAGGCAGCGCGAAAGCCAAGGCTACCGCTTTCCAGCGTTGACGGCTGGTGTAGCAGTCCTCCGGCACTTGATGACAACGCTCCGCAAAGGTGCAAGACCGGCATTGATTCGCTATATTTTCTTCGTTTTGGGCCATAAATGCACAAATTAACGCGCAAAATTATAAATAATTTTCCATTTATGCAAGAAAAATCGTAAATATTTGCAAAAAATATGCTATACCTTTGTATATATGCGTAATTATTTGTAACTTTGTGAGTTAAAATGCGTATATTATGCCAAGAAAACCTCAAAGATTTGCTTCGGAAGAACATAAACGATTGGCCTCCATGTCATGGCGTGATCGTTGGGAGTCGTTAACGGGAGATGGTCGTGCTCGTGTCATCACGGGTTTAGTTTTGCTTACTCTCTCGTTCTTAGTTAGTTTAGCCTTTATTAGTTATTTTTGGACCGGTGCAGCAGATGCGTCTATCATGGAAATGGACGGAACAGTCAAGAGTCAGCATCGTATGGAAATTCATAACTGGTTAGGGTTGCCGGGGGCTTACCTGGCTCGATACATGGTAGATGGTACATTTGGTGTCTTCTCGGTGCTCTTCCTGGTGATGGGCTTCTTATACGGCTTATCCATGGTGCATGCCATTACGATTCGTCCGTGGAAGGTGCTATTCTGCTCATTGATCGGCATCATATGGGGATCCATTACGTTAGGTGAAATACAACTCCTTTGTGGTGTATCTACTTTCTTCCGCTGGGGTGGGGCGCATGGCGAGTGGCTGGCTAATTTAGGTACCAGCTATATCCATCCGGTTGGTATGATTGCATGTATTCTGCTGGTGCTTGTAATCTTCTTGATAATCGTGGATAAGAACTTCATCGATAAGGTAGAAAAGGCTTGGAATAACCTTATGCTCAAGTGCCATCGTGGTTCTGCACTCGAAACGGTGGATGCTCAAGAACCTACCGAAGACAATACCATGGAGTGGCAACCCGAAGAGGGTACTGTTGTGGTGAAGAAACCAATAGATACCGAGGAAATTAAGATTCAGATTGTTGAGCAACCTGAACCGGAAGTGCCTACCGAACCCGAAGTTACCATAGAGGAACCGGAAGCAAAGTCCGAAGAACAGCAAGTGCCCGGGGCTCCCGAATTGGATATAGAAAAAACAGAAGAGGTGCAATTAACCGAGGAAGATCCGGCATCTAAGTGGGAGAAAATGGGTCCGTACGATCCTCGCAAGGACCTGGAACACTACAAGTTCCCCAGCCTGAACTTGCTCAAAGTATATGATAACGAGACGGCTCCCGTGATTGACCCGGCTGAGCAGCAGGCTAATGCCAATCGTATTGCACAGACCTTGCGCAATTACGATGTTGAGATTGAGTCTATTAAAGCAACGGTTGGTCCGACCGTCACCCTCTATGAAGTGGTGCCCAAAGCCGGTACACGTATATCCAAGATACAGTCCCTGGAAAACGATATTATGCTGTCGCTTTCGGCTATCGGCATTCGTATTATTGCACCAATGCCGGGTAAAGGTACGGTGGGTATAGAAGTGCCTAACGAGAAACCGCAAGTTGTTTCGATGCACTCTGTGATTGCTTCCAAGCGATTCCAAGAGGAAGCCAAAATGAAACTGCCGGTAGCGATAGGTCGTACTATCACCAATGAAGTCTTCACTTTTGACTTGGCCAAGACGCCACACTTACTCGTTGCAGGTGCTACTGGTCAGGGTAAGTCTGTAGGTCTGAATGCCATCATCGCTTCGTTGTTGTACAAGAAGCATCCGTCCGAGTTGAAATTCGTGCTGGTGGATCCTAAGATGGTTGAGTTCAGTATCTATAAACCCCTTATTCGCCATTATATGGCGGCTATGTCGGATCAGGAAGATAGAGACATCATCATTACGGACTGCCAAAAGGTAATCAATACCCTCAATTCATTGGTAATCGAAATGGAGGATCGTTACACGCTATTGGCGGACGCTAACTGCCGTAACGTAGAGGATTATAACGAGAAATTCAATAGCCGTCATCTCAATCCTGTCAAGGATGTGGAGAACGTGGTTACTCATAAGATTCTGCACCATAAGTACATGCCATACTTAGTGATCGTTATTGACGAATATGGAGACTTTATTATGCAGGCCGGTAAGGAAGTAGAACGTCCTATTCAGCGTATTGCGCAGAAGGCCCGTGCCGTAGGTATGCACATGATTTTAGCAACGCAGCGTCCGGATGTTAAGATTGTGACAGGTACTATCAAGGCCAATATTCCTACTCGTATCGCTTTCCGCACACAATCCGTTGTGGATAGCCGCACCGTCTTAGATGCCAAGGGTGCCGACCAACTGATTGGTAAGGGTGATATGCTTTATTCGGGTGGTGGTAATCTGACACGTATCCAGTGTGCATTCATTGATACGCCCGAAGTGGAGGCTTTGGTTAATCATATCAGCGAACAACAACACTTCCTCGAACCGTATCAACTGCCGGATTATGTGCCGGAAGGTCAGGAAGATGCGGCTAAGCCGGGTAGTGTAGATACACATCGTTTAGACCCGATGTTCGCCGACGTGGCCCGTTATGTGGTGAGCAAGCAAGAAGGCTCGACTTCGCGCCTGCAACGCGCATTTGAAATAGGGTACAACCGTGCCGGCAAATTATCCGACCAATTGGAGGCTACCGGCATCGTCGGACCGAACAAAGGACCCAAGGGGCGTGATGTTTTGATTCAGGATCCGGAGAGTTTGGAACAATTATTGCAGCAGTTAGGTGTATGATACTTTTTGTACTTTTATCGGCTTTGTCCACTTTGCTGTCGTCTCTTGAGACGAATATCTTGCAGTCGGATTTCTCCCTCTCTATTCAGGAGCAGGGACAAGCCCCTCTGACTACTCCCGGCAAGGTGACGATGCAAGGTGAGTCGTTTATCGGGCAGTCTCGCGGCTATGAAGTCGCTTATGATGGAGCGACGTTCTATCTATATGACCCCGATGCCGACGAACTGATGTTGTCTAAACCGCGTAAGGAAACACTAATGGAATCTAATCCGTTGCTTTTTGTCAAGTATATGCAGAAGGTTTGTACTATACGCGAAACAACGGCTAAGGATGGCACAATCACCGTCACTATGGTGCCACAAGGTGTACCGATGGAGACGGCTCACGTCATACTAAAAATAAAAAAGGAAATGCCTTCGTTTGTGGAAATAAAAGAATCTAAACGAACCACTACTTTACGACTTAAAAATCCACATTATATCTCTACTGCACCTGCGTTTCAGATATCTAAACCCGGTGTTTATATCAACGACTTACGATGAATACTAAATGTCTTATTATCGGTTCCGGCCCTGCCGGCTATACTGCGGCTATCTATGCCTCTCGTGCTAATCTGCAACCTATCTTAGTGGAAGGTCCTCAATTAGGTGGTCAGTTAATGATTACTACCGAAGTGGAGAACTTCCCCGGCTATCCGGAAGGAGTGCAACCATTTCAGATGATGGACGATTTGCGCCGTCAGGCAGAGCGTTTTGGAACGCAGTTCGTGACGGGTATAGTGACCAAGGTGGACCTCACTTCGTCCCCTAAACAAGTCGTTGTAGAAGATACCGATGTCTATACGGCCGATACAGTTATTATTGCTACCGGAGCCAGCGCTAAATTCTTAGGTATTCCTTCCGAAGAAGAATATCGTGGCAAGGGAGTATCCGCTTGTGCTACATGCGATGGCTTCTTCTATCGCAAAAAAACAGTTGCAGTCGTAGGTGGTGGAGATACAGCTTGTGGGGAAGCAGAGTACTTGGCCGGCTTGTGCGAAAAAGTCTATCTGATTGTGCGCAAACCTTTCCTACGTGCTTCGCAGATTATGCAAGACCGCGTACTGAACAACCCCAAGATTGAGGTGCTCTTCGAATGTAACACATTGCGTCTAACCGGTGAGAATAGGGTGGAAGGTGCTGACCTGATTTATCGTCAAGGGTTGCCCGAACAAGAGGTGCGTCACATCACTATAAATGGCTTCTTCTTGGCCATTGGACATAAACCCAATACTGACTTGTTCAAGAACTTCCTTGCCTTAGATGAGGAAGGTTATATAATAACCGATGGTGCTTCTCCTCAATGCTTCCGATTGCCTGCCGTTTCCGGAGGTGAGTTGGTAGCTGTACCGGGAGTATTCGCTGCCGGCGATTGCGCAGACCCTCATTATCGTCAAGCCATCGTGGCTGCCGGTTCAGGATGCAAGGCTGCAATCGAAGCCGACAGATACCTCAAATCAGTCCACAAATAACCTGCCTATCCTCTGCCTGTTCTCTGCCTGTTTTCGTCGGGTGCTTATCGGTAGTATATCGGTAGTAGAAGCAAGGGTGAAGCAAGGGTCCTTAACGGGAGTAGAGCGAAGGGTGAACGAAACGTAAAAAAAATATGAAACGCCAATTATCACCATATCATATAGGATCATTAATCGTCATTGTGGCATTGCTGATTGTAGTGGCATCGTTGCTTTATACCAGTCATTTAGCCAAGCAACTACGTCAGGAAGAGCAGCAGCGTGTTGAATTATGGGCAGAGGCGACTAACCGATTGATTCAGGCTGACGAACGCGAAGACTTATCGTTCTACCTGTCTATCATAGAAGCCAACACCACCATACCTGTCTATATGGTTGATGCCGAGGGACATATCATCGATTCACGCAATGTGCAAACACCGGTGGCCGACCCTCGCGAATTGAATGGACCGATTGAATTGCGTATTTCGGACGAGATTATCCAATATATCTACTACGATGAGTCCACATTACTTATTCGTCTGCGTTTTTTCCCCTATATTGTGTGTGGCATTGTGTTCCTCTTTGTGCTGATTGCTGTGGTTACCCTTTTCACAGCTCAGCGCAGCGAGCAAGACCGTGTTTGGGCAGGATTGAGTAAGGAGACGGCTCACCAATTAGGAACCCCTATCTCGTCGCTGAACGCTTGGCAAGAACTGTTGCAAGCACGCTATCCGGACGATACGCTCATCCCGGAAATGCGTATGGATATTGATCGTTTAGGAGTCATCGCAGAACGATTCTCCAAAGTGGGTAGCGAACCGGAACTGAAGACAACAGCCCTTCTGCCTATTATTGATGAAACGGTCGCCTATATGCGCATGCGAATATCTAATAAGGTCGGTATTGACGTAAACGCAGATAAGGACGTAAATGTCAACTTAAGCGCTCCGTTGTTTAGTTGGGTAATGGAGAACCTGCTGAAGAATGCATTAGACGCCATGGAAGGCAAAGGTCAAATAACCATTCAGGTAACTCGTTCTTCTTCTCATAACGAAGAAATCTACATAGATATAACTGACACCGGCAAGGGTATCGACCATCGTTTGTTCGGAACAATCTTTCAGCCCGGTTATACCAGCAAGAAACGTGGTTGGGGATTGGGACTCAGTTTAGCGAAGCGTATCATTGAAGATTACCATCGAGGCAAACTCTTCGTTAAGTCGTCCGAATTGGGCGTCGGCACTACGTTCCGCATCGTCCTCAAAGAGTGCGTAAATAGTTGAACCGCTGCCACTCATCGCAGCATAGATAGCACCTATATCTTGTAGGTGCTTTTTTATTTGTGCCAAAATAGGATATTGACGAAAAACAGTACCCTCAAAATCATTGGTGAAATGCTTAATGTCGGAAAGGGTGAGGGGGTGAGAAGAAGAGAGTGTGAGAGGAGATGGATTAGGCTGAATACCTGAATAGGCCTCCCGTGTAGAAACATATACAGATGGCTTAATCATCACCAATCGTAGCCCATTTAACGATAAATCAATAGGCGTGAGAAGATCTCCTATTCCTTCGGCAAAGCAGGGAGTATTGTAGATGAAGAAAGGACAGTCTGCTCCTAATGGTCGTACTTCTTCGGCTAATTGAGCTTTCGTTAATCCTAACTCAAAGAGTTTATTAAGCGCGATAGCCGTATGCGCCGCGTCACTACTCCCCCCACCTAATCCGGCTCCAAAAGGAATATTCTTCTTGAACCGAATAGCAACGTTCCCTATTTGTGGATATCGCTTTGCCATACTTTGATAACAACGAATAATCAGATTGTCCTCCGAAGCACAATCTAATGCTAATCCTGTTGCGCTGAAACTAAACGTTGATGATGGTTCAATCTCTAACTCATCATGAAGGTCATAGATAGGATAGAAAATGGTTTCTAAATCGTGGTAACCATCTTCCCGCTTGCGTACAATCCGCAAACCAAGGTTAATCTTACAATTCGGATATAATGTCATAGTTCTTGTTCTTGTTATCGGTGTGCTCGGAGACACCTCTAAGCACTATATCGGTGTGCCCGGAGGCACCTCTAAGCACTTATGGGTCATAATAGACAGAATAAGGTCGTCAGTTTGTGTCATGCCATCGTGACCGATATGGGTGAGGTTATGGATAGTGCGGTCTATATCATCATCAACGATACCTTCGGTGGCATCCGGAAAACTATGTTCCATCGCAAGGGCGGCCGAGATAACAGCAGTAGCAACACCACTGGTCACTTTAAGGGCACAACCGGGTTTGGCACCATCACAGATCATGCCGGATATATTGGCAATCATATTCTTGATGGCATAAGTGATTTCAGTGTAATCACCGCCTTTGAGGTAAGTGATACCTGCCGCAGATCCGGTGGCTGCCACTACACAACCGCACAAGGCAGATAATCGTCCTAAGGACTGCTTGATATAGATGACGGTCAAATTACTTAGCGTGAGTGCTCGCAGCAACTGTTCTACGGATACATGATTATGTTGCGCATAGATCAATACCGGCACCGAACAACTGATGCCCTGATTACCACTGCCCGAATTAGACATAACCGGCACCATCGCACCGGACATACGTGCATCACAGGCCGCACTGGTGTATGCCAAAATCTTCTCCAATACACTATTGCCTTGATGCGAAAGAATCTGCCCTAAGCAATGACCGCATTTATGCTCAAATCCATATTGGGCGGCTTGAATATTCATTTCTGCTCCTTCACGCAAGAAAGTAACTTGCTCCAAAGGAACAGTCATAGCAAAGTCATAAACTTCCTTAAGCGAACGAATGGTGTACGAGGACGTTGTTGCAGAGGCCTCGCCGGTGTGAGAACCAATCGTAGTGGATTCGGCTGAGCGGTCTCCGAACCGCACAATAGCATGAATATATAGCACATCAGGTGCGTCAGCGGCTATGCTAATACGAATAGGAACACGCTTCATGTATGCCTTCGCATATTCCACAGCCTGAGGAGTGGTGTCTCGCAAAACTTCTAATTGTAATTCAGCACGACCTATCGTGGCGCCTAATGCAATAGCAATCGGCAGTCCCGTCATTCCGGTATTAGGGATGCCAACAGCCATAGCATTCTTAAAGATATTCTTGCTGAGCGACACCTCAATGGTATCTGGCTCAATGCCTAATTGCTCCTTGGCGCGAGCCACACATAAAGCAACAGCAATAGGCTCTGTACAACCAATGGCAGGAATAACTTCGCTATGAAGAAGATTTAAGATGGTATTCATGATTTCAAGAAATGAATAAATAGACGAAGACGAGTGTATAGCTTGAGCCATAAGGGAGCTTTGGTCTCTCGGATGGCATGGTAGAGCTTTTGCTGATGAAGAGAGGATTTTGTAGAGGTCGTTGAATGAGGGTTAAGCAAATATCGGTACCCCACAGATGGCACGAAGGTGATAGACGGGTGTGCTGCCCAAACACGTAACGAGAAAATAACATCTTCGTAAATCATGCCAACTGGGAATAGAATACCCTTTTGGCGTAACCATTCGTGACGATATAGACGTATACAAGGTGATGTAAACTGATATTTATGCCGTGGTAAACGAGTTTCTATGATGATACCATCTTCCCTTACGCGTTGATAACCGGCTTGCGTCATGTCATAATTACCAATGGATAGGACATGTTGCTCAATATATTCGGTATCCAACGTGTCGTCGGCATCAACAAACATAATGAACTCTCCTATAGCATGATTCAGACCGTTGTTTCGTGCACTTCCTTGTCCTTGATTGACTTGTTTAACAAGCATAAATCGAGAATCTGCATCGCAAAAAGATTGTGCGATGGCTGCCGAATGGTCGCTGGAACCGTCATCAACTATTATTACTTGCAGAGCCGAATATGTTTGTGCCGATATAGAACAAAGGCAACTGGCCAAAAACGGTTCTGCGTTATAGACAGGTATAATGACTGAACAGGTCTTCAAATTGTTTTGCTTGGTTTTCACGGTTAAATTGTTCTTTGTTACGAACGAGTTGACGAGTAAAGCCGTTTTGTTTCCACTCGTTGTATTTATCTAAAATAAATTGCTTGATTTCATCAATGTCATCCGAAGCCAATCCTGCATTCGTCTCAGTCATTGCTTGGGCAAGACATCCTTTGTCCGAAGGAATACACAAGATGGGTTTCTCGCAGCCAAGAGCCTCAAAGAACTTGGTAGTCATCACACCATGCGTTTGAGTTGAGGTCAGCACCAATATAATACTACTGCGACGAATCTCTTCTCCTACTTCGGTAATTGGGATAGACCGATATTCAGGAGTGTGCCAATTCAGAACAATATCGCTGATATTCAGTTCACGAACTGCCTGCTCAATGAGGTCTTTATGCTGAAACTCATAAATGCGTCCTATATATGAAATGAGGAATTGAGGTGCAGGAACGGCCTCATAGAAGAACTGTTTGGGATCAAACCCGTTGTAGATAAGATGCACATTGGGGTTGAACTGACGGATAAAGTCCACATGCCAAGGGGAGACGGTAGTGATGCAATCGGCTTGTTTTAACACCTTGTTTCTTCGTTTAATATTAACATTTTTGTACCAATTACGGAAGGGGTGTAACCACCACGAACGGTGCATTTGATATTGAGCACCGGGTACTTGTTCGTCCAAATCGCGTATATCTACAAAGAGAGGAATCCTTTTTTTGTGCGCTACTTCTACGGCTGCTCGCAAAGGGAATGTGGAGAAGGTAGTACAAAAAACCATATCATAACTCTCGCGCTCCGTATCCTTCTGTACCCACATAGAGAAATAGCGGTTCTTCCAATCGGTGAGTAAGGACCAAACACTCTTGATAAACCAATCTAAATGAGTGTGATATAACGTACATTCAATAATAGGGTAGCTGTGCGCAAATTGTAGTTCCTCCCATTTTTCGGTATAAACGGTTACGGAATACCCTTGCGCCATCAAGTAATTACAAATGAAGCGCAAGCGTGGAGCATAACTGGGTTTGCCTATAGGATCGGTTAAGACAAGTATGTTTTTCATAGCATCTGAAGAACTCGTGGATAGAGGTTTTTATGATAGGTTAATGCATTGATATTAGAGTTATGCCATAATAGGTTCACCTCGCCATGATAGCGTTGCACGATAGCGAGCAATTGCTGCATGTAGGCAACAGCCTCTTCTTCCGTCAACTGCATATAATTGCTGAGTGTTACATCCATGGCTGTCAGAGGGTGTAAGGTTAAGGGTGTGAGTTGTTTGGTCAAAGGATGAATCCAACGTACAGGTCGAGTGGTCTGTAATCGCCAACCGGCACAATCGGCAAAAGCCATCGTATAATCGTCCTTAACTCCCATCTTAACCAATTGCTGCATTCGCTCAATAGAGCAATTCAAGTAATGTGATCGATGCAAGGTGTAGTCTATAACATCGCTGCGATGAGTGGCAGAAAGACGTCTTGATTGAGCACTGGAATGCCAGCCATATTGAACGTTTGAACCCTTTGTGTCATTGAGGAATGAATGAAAATCTTTGCCGTGCAAATTATACTGGGGATAGTCCAATCCGCAGCCCGAAGTGTCTTTGATGAAATAAATGACGGAGTAGGGTCGTTCCAATTCTTGCAACCAAGGGAAGGTATAGGCCGGATCGTTATGCAAGTCTTGCCACGATGCCTTAACGGCTTTCACCTGGCCTCGTAATAGACCTCCTACTGCTCCACGCAAGTGACGATAATATTCAATGGTATCAACGTCATGTGTAAGATGAATCGCTGAGAAACCGGGGGAAGGAAGAGGTATTTCCAATAACTCCATCAGCATCCGACTATACTCATCAATCAGAGGTGTCTGTAATCGGTTCTTCTCTCCCAAAATAGAGTACGACGCCATAAAACGCCCGTGTTTATCGCGTTTGTCATTAAGCAACTCTTCTGCGCGAGAGATAAAAAAGAAAGTGTTGTAGATAAGGTCAGGGGAAACAATTACCTCCTCACCTACACGCTCCATAGCAGGCACTTGATCTAACTGCGGATAACGCAACGTCCAATCTACGTCCGAACTTAATCGCACGCGTTGAGCTACCTTTGTATCACCGTAGCAGAGAAATTCAATTATATATCGCTCAATATCTCCCATTCGTACATTTTTTGTTCAATCTCGTGTTTGATATGTTCGTATTGTTGAAAATTTTCAGTTGTTTGGTTAGCCGGGTTATTTAAGAGACTCTCCAATTGAGCTTGTTCCGCTTCTAATCGTGCTATGGCTGCCTCGGTCTCTGCAATCTGTTTTTCTTTCTTGCGCTTGGCTGCGGCTTGTGCTTTTTGTTGAGCATAGTCCTCTTTAGCTTGCGAATTGCTTTCCTTGGCATCAGTTGATTGACAGGAACGAGTATTGTGCTCTAAGTCCTGTAAAGACGTCAATTGCCGTGACCGCAGGAAATCATAGATGCCACCCAAGTATTCACGTACGTGCCCCTCGCCAAAGTAATATACCTTATCCACCAACCCATCTAAGAAATCGCGGTCGTGACTCACGCAGATAACTGTTCCATCAAAGTCCTTCAACGCTGCTTTAAGCACATCTTTGGATGGCATATCTAAATGGTTAGTAGGCTCGTCTAAAATCAACAGATTGCACGGAGACAAAAGCAAGCGTATCATAGCAAGACGACTGCGTTCTCCTCCGGACAGTACTTTGACTTTTTTCTCGGATGCCTCACCGCCGAACATAAAGGCACCAAGTATATCGCGAATCTTAGTGCGTATATCGCCAACGGCTACATAGTCAATCGTCTCAAAAACGGTCTTGCTCTCGTCTAATAAACTGGCTTCGTTTTGCGCAAAATAGCCAATCTTAACGTTATGACCTACTTTGAGATTGCCAAAATAATCCAATTGATCCATTATACAACGCACTAACGTGGTCTTACCTTCACCATTCTTACCCACAAAAGCGACCTTTTCTCCGCGGCGAATAGTAAGATTAACGTGCGATATAACAGGATGATCAGCTCCTTGATACACTTTCTCTAACTCCTCAATGATAATGGGGAAGTCTCCACTACGAGGGGCGGGTGGAAAACGCAAATTTAACCGACTGGTATCTTCTAAATCAACTTCTAAACGCTCCAATTTATCCAATTGCTTGATGCGTGATTGTACTTGCACCGCCTTGGTGGCCTTGTATCGAAAGCGTTCAATAAAAGCTTCGGTCTCTTCAATCATCTTTTGTTGGTTGAGGAAAGCACGCACTTGCTGCTCATGCCTTTCCTGGCGCAACTGAACGAACTGGTCATAAGGCACGTTGTAATCGTATATACGTCCTAACGTAATCTCAATTGTGCGATTGGTAGCATGATTGAGGAAGGCACGGTCGTGGCTGACCAAAAGGACGGCACTATTGGACTGTGATAAGAACTGCTCAAGCCACTGTATAGATTCAATATCTAAGTGGTTGGTAGGTTCGTCTAATAGTAGCAAATCAGGGTGACGCAGCAGAATCTTAGCCAACTCAATACGCATTCGCCAACCGCCGGAGAACTCGTTACATGGACGCTCAAAATCCTTGCGCTCAAAGCCCAGTCCAATAATAGTCTTGTCCATCTCGGCAATGAAACGAGCCTCATCTTCGCCTTGAAAGACCGTCATCACTTCTTCGCACAAACTCTTATTGTCCTGAAAGAGCATAACTTGTGGCAAGTAACCAATCGTTAAATCGCTATCTCTCGAGATAACACCGGAAGTGGGCTCATACTCGCCGGCCAATAGTCTAAGCAGTGTCGTCTTGCCTGCTCCGTTCTTACCTACAAGAGCGATGCGATCCTTCTTGTTAATCAGGAAGGAGATATCGTCTAAAATAGGTTTGGACGAGAATTCTATGGATAAATGTTCAACGCTTAGCATCGTTTCGTAAGTATTGACCGGTATAGGATTGTTCGCATTGAATAATATCTTCGGGCGTACCTTCTGCCACTATATAACCACCTTTATCTCCGCCTTCCGGACCCAAGTCAATGACGTGGTCTGCCGCCAAGATAACCGCGGGGTTATGCTCAATGATAATAACACTATGCCCTCGAGCAATCAATTGATTGATGGCTTGTAATAAGGTACGTATGTCGGTTAGACTAAGACCTGTTGTCGGTTCATCAAAGATGAATAGAGTAGGCGATTGTTTGTTTTCGTCCAAGAAGGAGGCTAATTTGACACGCTGACTCTCTCCGCCGGATAGAGTAGAGGAGGATTGGCCAAGGTGAATATATCCCAAACCCACTTCTTGCAGAGGACGTAATCGCCGCACAATCTTGTCGCAACGTTTATCTTCACTAAAAAACTCAATCGCTTCATCCACCGTCATCTCAAGTACATCATAAATAGACTTGCCACGATATAGTACATCCAATACATCGCGTTGGAATCGCTTGCCGTGGCAGTGCTCACAGGGCAGAACCAAGTCCGCCATAAACTGCATCTCAATCGTAATAGTGCCTTCGCCTTTGCACATCTCACAGCGGCCTCCGGGAGTGTTAAACGAGAAGTGAGCCGGAGTAAAACGTAATTGTTGCGCCAATTGCTGTTCGGCATAAAGTGCACGAATCTCATCGTATGCTTTGAGGTAGGTTACCGGATTGGAGCGACTGGATTTACTGAGTGGATTTTGGTCCACAAATTCCACATCCTTAATGGCATTGAGACTTCCCTTTAAGCTACCATAATCTCCTGTATGCCCTGCTACACCACCGTAATATTTCTTAAGTGCAGGATAAAGAACTCGACTCACTAAACTGGACTTGCCCGAACCACTCACACCGGTGATAACCGTCATAGTATGCAATGGAAAACGAACGTTGATATTCTTAAGATTATTCTCGGACGCACCGCATAATTCAATATAATCATTCCATTTGCGACGAGTGGAAGGAATAGTATAATGTACATCCTCCAGTTTAGGAATACCATTATAAATAATCTCTCCGCCATTCTGTCCGGCTTTGGGACCTACTTCAATCAGGTAATCTGCTGCTCGCTGAATATCTAAATCGTGCTCCACTACAACAATCGTATTCTTGAGGTCTCGCAGTTCACGTAATACATGAATGAGTCGTTCCGTATCACGAGGGTGTAAACCTATACTGGGCTCGTCCAAGACGTACAATGAACCCACTAAACTGCTACCTAATGACTTGCTCAGATTGATGCGCTGACTCTCTCCTCCGGAAAGAGTGTTGGCTGAACGATTAAGTGTCAAATAACCCAATCCTACATCTTCTACGAATTGCAGTCTTGCACGGATCTCTTTCAGCAATGGCGCAGCCGCAATAGCATCATTATCGGTGAAATGCAAATTGGCAAAGAAAGCATTGAGTTCTGCAATAGACATTGTTACCAATTGCTGGATACTCTTTCCTGCTATCTGCACATACTCCGCCTCTTTTCGCAGTCTCAATCCTTTGCATTCAGGACAGTACGCTTTGCCTTTGTAGCGATTAAGCAAAATACGGTACTGCATCTTGCTGTATTGCTTATCTTCCAAAAAGAGGAAGAAATCATTCAGCCCATGGAAATACTCATTTCCTGTCCAAATTACTTCCTTCTGTTCCGGAGTAAGAGCATAATATGGCGTATGAATAGGGAACCCGAATTTAGATGCTGAATAGACAAGTTCATCGTTCCATGTATGCATCGTTTCTCCGTGCCAACAGGCAATAGCACCTTCATAAATCGACTTGCTCTTATCAGGGATTACCAAATCGATATCTATGCCATCTGTATTGCCTGAACCTTTACATCTGGGACATGCTCCAAGAGGATTATTGAAATCAAATAAGTGCTCTGTGGGTTCAATAAAAGTAATTCCATCTGCTTCAAATCGAGTGGAGAAGAGTTGTAACTCTTCGTTGCTTGAATTCCATAGCACACATGTTCCTCGCCCTTCAAAGAAAGCCGTCTGCACAGAATCTGCAAAGCGATTGGATGTGCCCTGCTCGTAATCCACAACGATGCGGTCCACTAATAAATAAACATGCTGCAAGTCATCTTGTGAATACGTGGCATCTGCCATATAGGTCACTTCGTGGGTAATAGAGTCATAAACCCTTGAGAAACCTTGCTCTATCCATATCCGGAACTGTTCGCGCAGTGGGCGGTTCTCACTCAAAATAATGGGGGAGAGCAGCATCACTTTTGTGTCCACCGGTAAACTCTCCATAGTACATACTACATCACGAATAGTATGTCGTTTAACCTCCGTCCCGCTCACAGGCGAGTATGTACGCCCTACGCGCGCGAATAAAAGTTTAAGGTACTCGTATATTTCTGTTACGGTACCTACTGTCGAACGAGGATTGCGAGAAATCGTCTTTTGTTGAATAGCAATAGCCGGAGGTATTCCTTCTATCTTATCCACATCAGGTTTTTGCATGCGTCCCAAGAACTGCCGAGCATACGAACTAAGTGACTCTACGTACCTCCGCTGACCTTCTGCATAAAGTGTGTCAAAGGCCAAACTGGATTTACCAGAGCCACTTAAACCGGTGATCACTACCAGTTTATTCCGGGGTATGTCAACCGACACATTCTTGAGATTATGCGTTCGGGCACCTGCTATGTGGATATATTGTTGCGCCAAAATTATATTTCTCCAAGGAATACCATTCTTAAGAATTCAGTACGATTGCGAATCTCAGGAGTGCTTTGTTGAATAACATTGTCCTCAAGTACAGGAATACGGATGATGGTACCTACTTCAACTTCATTAGGACGAGCAATATGGTCTCTGTTGGCATCAAAGATATACACCCATAATTCACGATTGCCGTAGTACTTATCGGCCAATTCACTCAATGTTGAACCGGCTTTAAGACGAGTCTTAGTGACATATTCAGAATAGGCTTTAGTGGGAATTTGATAATCAACGGGCACAAACTCTTTCTTAGCCTTAGGCGTTGTTTTCGTTGTGGCAGGAATAACAATCTTCGGCTCGCTCTCGTTCTCCTTCTCGTTCATGTTCTCGTTCTCGTTCACTTGAACTTCTTCAGCGGGTTCTTGAACCTCTTGCAGATTGAGAGTGTCGGCATCCTCACATTCCAGTATGTCCATTGGAATATCTGCAACCATCTCGGTTCGTTCACTAGTGGAATCTATCCATTGTTGGATGCGATTTTGGAAGAAGAACAATCCGGCTAACAATAAAAGAATAAGGATGACAATGATAATGCCCCAAATTAACCGTGGTTTTCTCTTTTTCTCTTCCTTCTTCACCTCTTGCACAATGATAATAGGTGCTTTATCTGTTTTTTCTGTATCTACTTTAACACTTGCGTCAACCTCAACCTTCGCCTTTGGACCTTGACCCATTTCGCCCAATAAATCTACAATTTCTTCTGCTTGTCCTCCTAATTTCTTCAATGGGTCAACTTCGTTAGGCAGAATAGTTGGTTTAGCATTATTGAGTTGGTCCTCTACATTAGCTGCCATCGTATAGGTGATACGCTCTTTGGCCGGAATGACAATGGTTTCTCCTGTTTTTACATTTACGCTTTTGCGAGCCGCCATTTTCTTTTTGCGGAAAGTGCCTAAACCATTGATATGAACATCTTCACCGCGATTGATGGCTGCGCTCATTTCGTCAAGCCATGTTGTTAAGATGAGATTTACTTCCTTTTCTGTCAATTTAGTCTTGTGGGCAACTACTTTCTTCAAATCTACCCAATTCATTTTCTTTTCCATGATATATACTATTGAATTATTTGTCCATATAAATCAAACTCTTCAGCACGTATTATGCGTACTTGAACGAATTGCCCAATAGGGTCTGCCTTCGTCTTCTCTTGTTTAATCAACACTTCGCAATCTACTTCGGGTGAATCCCATTCGGTGCGCCCAATTAGATAATCTCCTTCTCGACGATCAATCAATACCGAATAGGTCTGATTCACTTTGGCTTCTTGTATCTCTGCCGATATCTGCTGCTGAATGGCCATTAACGTATTAAGCCTGCGTTGTTTTACTTCCTCAGGGATGTCATCTGTATAATGTTTTGCTGCGTAAGTGCCATCTTCTTCGCAATAAGCAAAAGCTCCCATTCGCTCAAAGCGCATCTGTTTTACCCAATTGCATAGTTGTTCAAAGTCCTCTTCTATCTCTCCCGGATGCCCAACCATCAGCGTAGTACGAATATGTATGCCGGGAACTGCCTCTCGAATGCGATCAATAAGGGCGTCTTGTTGCTCCTGTGTTATATGCCGACGCATTTGTGTAAGCATGTGTGTCGTACAGTGTTGCAACGCGATATCTAAATATTTGCATACATTAGGATGCTTAGCCATTACTGCCAATAATCCGTCAGGGAAATCGGTGGGGTAGGCATAGTGTAATCTAATCCAACGAATACCATCAATCCCTGCTAATCGGTCAATCAATTCCGGCAGTTTGTGCTCTTTGTACAAGTCTAACCCATAACTGCTCAAATCTTGTGCGATTACATTCAACTCTTTCACACCCTCTTTTTGCAGCCACTCGGCTTCTTGCATAATCTCCTCTATTGGACGTGATGTATGCCGACCAGTTATCAATGGAATAGCGCAATAGGAGCATAACCGATTACAGCCTTCACTAATCTTCAAGTAAGCGGTGTGTTTAGGAGTAGTGATATGTCGTGGCTTAAAGGCCGAAGTTGATGCCGATTGAGCCTGCACTTGCAGTTCTTTCACCAAGTTTAAGTAGTCAAATTTTCCAAACCACTTATCTACCTCAGGAATCTCGTCTTCTAAGTCCTTCAAATAACGTTGACTTAAACACCCCATTACGTAGATGCGATCTACTTTCCCGGCTTGCTTGCGAGCTACAAAATGCAGAATCGTATTAACGCTTTCTTCTTTGGCATCCCCTATGAAACCGCATGTGTTGATGACAACAATACGACCACTTGGACGCTCTGCATCGTGATAACAACGAAAACCTTGCTGTTCCAGGTTTGCCATCAGCCGCTCTGAATCTACCAAGTTCTTAGAGCAACCTAACGTTAATATGTCAATTCTTGTTTTTGTCACTTAGTTTCCAAGATCAGAATGGAACTTAATGCGCACTAAACGAACGTGCAGTTCATCATAATCGTCCTCTCCCAATACTTTCATGGCAATTTTGATGTTATCGTTTTCTGCGTTTTGGAAGTATTCAATGATTTCGTCTTTCTCGTCGGGATCTACTACCTCATCAATAAAGTAATTGATATTCAGTTTGGTTCCACTATAAACGATGGCTTCAATCTCTTCCAACATCTCTTCCATTGACATACCCTTTGATTCGGCTAAGTCATCCAATGCAACGCGACGGTCAATGGCCTGAATGATGCTAATCTTACGAGTGGAGTCTTTGGCTCTAGTGCGGAAGCGCAAGTCTTCTGGACGAATAATCTCGTTTTCGTCCACGTACTCCTTAATTACTTTTAAAAACTCTTCTCCGTAACGTTTGGCCTTGCCGGCACCTACACCCGGGATGTTCTGCAATTCGTCAAAAGTAATAGGATAACTGGTGGCCATCGCTTCCAAAGATGGGTCTTGGAAAATAACAAATGGAGGCACATCCAGTTTCTTACTGAGTTTCTTGCGCATATCCTTCAAAATGGAGAATAGCACTTCGTCCGCAGCGGCAGAACCGCCTAAACTCATTTCAATTTCCTCGTCCTCGTCCTCGTTATGCACCTCCAATGGCACCTCAAAGACGGTTGGACGCTTCATAAATCGATGGCCTTCCGGGGTAATCTTCAAATCACCATATGATTCAATATCTTTCTTGATATAACCGGTTAACATCGCCTGACGAATAATGGCATGCAGAGTGGCCTCGTCTTCGTCCTCTGCCACGCCAAAGTTCTCTAACTCGTCGTGATGGTAACTACGAATGGCTGCCGTAGTATTACCATGCATAATATCTACGAGATGCTCGGCTTTGAATTTCTCGTTCAATTGGAGAATAGTCTCTAAAATAATGCCTAATAACTCGCTCTCATCCACCATCCTATACTGCTTGCGACAGTTATCGCAACTACCGCAGTTGTCCTCCGTATAGTCCTCACCAAAATAATGCAGTAACAACTTACGACGGCAGATAGGTGATTCTGCGTAACTCTGCGTCTCAAATAGCAATTGATTGCTGATTTCTTGTTCAGCCACCGGCTTACCTTGTTGAAATTTGCGCAGCCGTTCAATATCTTTAGGTGAATAATAACATAAACATATTCCTTCACCACCATCGCGTCCGGCTCGACCTGTCTCTTGGTAGTAACCCTCTAAGGATTTAGGAATATCGTAATGCACAACAAAACGTACATCCGGTTTATCAATACCCATTCCAAAAGCGATGGTTGCCACAATGACTTGGCATTGCTCCATTAGGAAGGCATCTTGCGTGGAAGTACGAAGTGCTGCCTCCATGCCTGCGTGATAGCACAACGCAGAGATATTGTTTACACGAAGGGTTTCTGCTAAATCCTCAACCGTCTTACGCGCCAAACAATATACAATACCCGATTTACCATTCATGCTGCGAATAAAACGAATCAGGTCTTTATCTACATCGTCCGTTTTGGGACGTACTTCGTAATACAGATTGGGACGATTAAAGCTGGATTTAAATACTTCTGCATCCAGCATACCTAAATTCTTCTGAATATCGTGTTGCACCTTAGGGGTGGCAGTTGCCGTAAGCGCGATAATAGGCGCGCGCCCGATGCGCTCGGTCATACTTTGTATATTACGGTATTCGGGACGGAAATCGTGACCCCATTCTGAAATACAATGAGCTTCATCTACGGCATAGAAACTAACCTTAATCCCCTGCAGGAAATCTATGTTCTCTGTCTTATTCAGCGATTCGGGAGCCAAATACAGTAACTTTGTCTTGCCGGCAAGAATATCTTCCTTGACGGTAGCAATCTCAGGGCGGGATAGGGAAGAATTGATAAAATGGGCTACACCATCTTCTTCCGAAAAATTGCGCATAGCATCTACTTGGTTCTTCATCAACGCAATCAAAGGACTGATGACAATCGCCACCCCGTCCATAATTAAACTGGGCAATTGGTAACAAAGGCTCTTTCCTCCACCGGTTGGCATCAATACAAAGGTATCACGACCATTGATGACGTTCATAATAATAGCCTCTTGGTTGCCCTTAAAACTATCGAACCCAAAATTATGCTGCAGCGCAGCAACTAACTCTTCATGTGTAATCATCGATCTTATACGATATGTTCAATGTATATTTTTTTCAAATTTAGTGCAAAATTAAGCAAAATAATTGATACTACCAAATTTTTTTTTAAAAAATGACGGAAAAATTTGCACACCTCAAAAAAAAAGTGTAATTTTGTAGTCGATTTTGGGGCACTTAATTGATTCAACCCCAAGATGGCAACATAAATCAATATATCATGGTAAAACGCGATTTGTCTTTTAGACAGCTTTTTAATCTCAGTTTTGGATTCTTTGGCGTTCAGATTGCTTATGCACTTCAGAGCGCAAACATTTCTCGCATTTTTGCTACGTTAGGTGCTGATCCTCATCAGCTTAGTTTCTTTTGGATACTTCCTCCATTGATGGGAATGATTGTACAGCCATTAATTGGTAAGTATAGCGACAAGACCTGGTGCAAATTGGGTCGTCGTAAGCCTTATTTGCTTGTGGGCGCGCTCATCGCGATTGCGGTGATGGCATTGTTGCCTAATGTGGGTAATTTCTCCTTTGCACAAAGTGTGTTCTTAGGACTAAATGCGGCGATGTGGTTTGGTTTGTTCTCGCTGATGTTCCTTGATACGTCTATCAATATCGCTATGCAGCCATTTAAGATGATGGTGGGTGATATGGTGAATGAGGAGCAGAAGGGATTGGCTTATTCTATTCAGTCTTTCCTTTGCAACGCTGGACAAGTGTGTGCGTATTTATTCCCTATATTCTTTACATGGATTGGTCTTTCTAATACTGCTCCTGATGGTGTTATTCCTGATAGCGTAAAATGGAGTTTCTATGTAGGAGCGGCCATACTTATCTTGTGCTGTCTCTATACTTTTGTTACGGTAAAAGAAATGGACCCGCAAGAGTATGCTGAATTCCATGGTATTGATTTAAAAGCTAAGGAGGAGAAGAAGGAAGAACCAAGTTTTATTCGGTTGCTTATTGATGCTCCTTCTACTTTTTGGACTGTGGGCTTAGTTCAGTTCTTCTGCTGGGCTGCTTTCTTGTTTATGTGGAATTATTCCAATGGTGCTATTGCGACATCTTGCTTCGGCTGGGATGGCGTTAAAGCAGGAGCTTCGGAATTTCAGGATGCTGGTTCTTGGGTAGGTGTAGTGTTTGCTGTGCAGGCTGTTGGTTCACTTTTGTGGGCATTGGTGTTACCCTTCCTTGAGAAACATTTTGGTAATAAGGGCGCTTATGCTATTTCTTTGGTTGTTGGTGCTATTGGTTTTATCTCTATTGGGATGGTGCATAATCAATATGTGCTTTTTGGTAGTTACTTGTTAATTGGTGCTGCATGGGCTGCAATGTTGGCTTTGCCGTTTACGATTTTAACAAACTCGCTCAAAGGAGGGAATATAGGCTACTACTTAGGCCTGTTTAACTGCACGATTTGCTTGCCGCAGATTATCGCCGCTTTACTTGGTGGTGTTGTCCTTAAATATATATGCGCGGACGCGCAAGTAGGTATGCTGGTTGTTGCCGGTGTGCTTCTGCTCTTAGGCGCTGTAAGTGTTGCTTTAGTAAAAGAAAAGGAATAACAATTAGTTACATAATGTTCGCGTTTACTATCATTTTGCTAACCGAAGGATGAGCGAATGGTCAGTATACGGTGAGGGAAGGGTGAGTATAGAATGAGTCGATAAATTCAAAATAACAAAATGTTACTAAAAGTGCAAAAATATAATCAAAATGTTAATAAACAATAATTTTTACTTATCATGAAAACAAAAGTACTATTTGGCTTGTTGGTAACGGCTGTTGTGCTGATTGGCTTTACTTCGTGTAAGGAAAACTACAACACAATGGAGGTTATTAACGGCGTCTCTTTAGAGACATTTAGAAAAACACCCTTCCGTGCTGCTATTAAAGCAGACGAGAAGGCTAAGTCTTTGACAACGGTGGAGTATAACTTTGTGTCTAGGGACACGATTAAGAAAACCGTTGGAGTTTGGGGTGAAGGAACGGAATATTCGTATTCTTCTCAGTTGTTTACCTATCTTCAGGGTGATCTTGGCTCACAGAATGTGGGACAATACTACACGCTCTTCCCTGTTGGCGAAGGTAAAGAAGAGGTAATCAAGTTTGAGAATAACAACTTCTTAACGGAAGATGGTTATGTTTGTAATCAAAACTTCTCAACGATTGCTGCTATTGGTTCTGTAGATGAGGACTTTGCTAATTCAGATTGGACAATAGACACTATCGTATATTGGACTCAAGAAAGGGAGGATACTATTGGCTATGATACGATTAAACACATTGAGCCAAAACCTGAAAAACATTGGGTGATTGACACTATCTTACCTCACATGGGTATTGTAAAGGATACGCTTTGTCCGAAATATATTGTTAAGGGTTCATTCTCGTTCTCTCGTAACGAAGCCTTTAAGAATACCGGAAATGCAAACTATCAGAGGTGGTCTTATGCAAAGGATACAACAAAAGTTGTAGTTCTTGATTCTATCAAAATCGAGGGAGACATGACTTGGAGTCTCAAATCTATGGCTTCTGCTAAGAAGTTTACTATTTTGACAGACTTCTCTGGTGAGATAAAGTATCTTGACTTCTCTGATTTCTCGGTAACTCGTGATAAGGAGACCCAAGAGGTAACGAATAAAACTGCAACGTTTAACGAATTCCCCTTAACATGGGTTAAATACTAATATAATATGAAAACTAATCATAATTTTTCTATTCGTCTTGGAATGGTTGCTCTCTTACTGATGGCGGCTACTTCTCTTATGGCGCAACTTACCGTTAGTGGTACGGTGATGGATGCTGCTTTAGGAGAACCAATTATTGGTGCCAATATTGTTGAAAAAGGAACTACCAACGGTACAATTACCGACTTTGATGGTAACTTTGTAATAACTGTTCAAAATGGTGCTATCCTTCAATTCTCATACATTGGATATAAAACTCTCGAACTGCCGGCTAAGGCTATCATGAAGGTTGAGATGGGTGAGGATACCGAAGTATTAGAGGATGTAGTGGTTGTAGGTTATGGTACTGTTAAGAAAAACGATGCTACCGGTTCGGTAACCGCTATCAAACCTGATGAAATGAACAAGGGTCTTGTTACCAACGCCCAAGACATGTTGTCCGGTAAAATCGCCGGCGTACAAGTTACGGATAACGGTGGTACTCCTGGTGGAGGTGCCAGCATTCGTATTCGTGGTGGATCATCCTTGTCCGCAAGTAACGATCCTCTTATCGTTATTGATGGTTTGGCAATGGATAACAATGGTATTCCTGGTGCTGCTAATCCACTTTCTATGGTGAACCCGAACGATATTGAGACCTTTACGGTTTTGAAAGACGCTTCTGCAACTGCCATCTACGGTAGCCGTGCATCCAACGGCGTCATCATTATTACGACTAAGAAAGGTGCTTCCGGTTCTAAACTGAAAGTGTCCTATGATGGTAATGTTAGCTTTGGTACTCTTACCAATAAGATTCAAACCTTCACAGGAGACGAACTTCGCGCTTATGCAACCGCATTAGGTCACAACCATGATGCTATGTCCTTCTTAGGAACGGAAAATACCAATTGGCAAGACGAGGTTTATCGTACCGCTATTTCTACCGACCATAATATTTCTCTCATGGGGGGCGTTAAAAATAAGAACGTTGATATGCCCTACCGCGCATCCATTGGTTATACGCTCAACAATGGTACGATTAAGACTTCACAAATGCAACGTGTAACGGCTGCTCTGAACCTGTCTCCGTCGTTCTTGGATAAGCACCTGAACTTCAACATCAACGCCAAAGGTATGTATATCTACAATAGCTACGAACCGGGCGTAGTTGGAGCCGCTTTATCCATGGATCCTACTCAACCTGTTCGCGGTGGCGCTACCAGTATTTATGGTAATGCTTCTCCTACAATGGAAGAGGCTAATGCCCTGTTTGGTGGTTATTTCCAACCAACCCAACCTGCTGCCTATAACGATGATGTATGGTATCTCAAACCAAAGGATAACTGCACCTACAACCCTGTAGCTGCGCTTAACCAAAAGTCCAGTATTGCCAATTCAGGTGCCTTCGTAGGTAACTTTGAGGCTGACTATATGATTCATGGTTTTGAGGATATGCACCTCCACGCTAACTTTGGTGCTGATTACAGCTATGGTAAGCAGAAGTATAGCAATAGTGCTTATGGTAGCGATAGTCACTACTATGGCTACAACGGAACGGATGTTAAGCATAAATACAACCTCCAATTCAACTGCTACGCACAGTGGGGACATGATTGGGAAGAGGCTAAACAACACTTCGACATCATGGCTGGTTACGAGTGGCAACACTTCTATAACGACTTTGAGAACAATGGTAATGGTATGTATCCGTTAACCAATAACGATCCTCTCTTGGCTGGTACACCTGCTAATGTTTCCCATAGCACATTCAAAACCGAGAGTTACCTTGTTTCTTTCTTCGGTCGTTTGAACTATATCGGTTGGAACCAGTTGATGATTACTGCTACCATCCGTGGTGATGGTTCGTCACGTTTCGCACCTGACCATCGTTGGGGTATCTTCCCATCTGTGGCTTTGGGTTGGAAGATTAAAGAGACCTTTATGCCGGATCAGAATATCTGTAACGACTTGAAACTCCGTCTGGGTTATGGTATTACCGGTCAGCAGGAGATTAACCAAGGTGACTATCCATATATGTCAACTTATTCTCTGACCAAGAACCCTGCTGCTTACTATCCTGTTGGTGGTGATAACTTTGCTACGATTAATAAGGATAATGAGACGGTTAATCCTCAGGCTGGCGAATATGTAAAGGATAAGAATGGTAACATCCTTTATACTTCTTATCGTCCTAATGCTTTCAATAAGGATTTGACTTGGGAAAAGACCACTACCTATAATGTAGGTTTGGACTTCGGTTTCCTCAACAACCGTATCACCGGTAATATTGATTATTACTATCGTAAAACGGATGACCTGTTGAATACTATTCCTTGCGCTGTTGGTACGAACTTCCGTAACCGCGTAATTGCTAACGTTGGTTCTCTTACCAACCAAGGTGTTGAGTTCGCCCTCAATGCGGTTATCTTGGATTACGGACGTAAATTCAAATGGGACTTCGGTTACAACCTTACCTACAATGTCAACAAGATTGACAAACTGACCACCGGCGAAGAACAGACGCCTATCCCAACCGGTGGTATTTCTTCCGGTACGGGTAACACCATTCAACAACATGCTGTAGGTAAACCTGTTTCTTCTTTCTATGTATATGAGGCAAAACAAGGCGTGCGCGAAGACGGCTCTAAATACTACTACGTAGTGGACCGCAACAACGATGGTCAAGTTGACGAGCGTGATAAATACTACAAACACAGCCCCGCTGCTCCTGTTACGATGGGCTTCCAGATGAAGTTCCAATTCTACGGCTTCGACCTGGGTATGTCCTTCCGTGCTAACATCGGTAACTATGTTTACAACGACGTGAAGGCTAATAATATGCAATACATCGAGAGCGGTAAAATCAATAAGGACGGTTACTATCATGGTATCTTGAACCAGTGCTTCGATGCTTACTGGAACGATGGTATGAAGTCCGATGTAATCTACAAAGATCCTGAAGGTAAAAGCAGTGGATTCTCAGAGTGGTTCCGTACAGACTACTTCGTAGAAAACGCTTCCTTCTTACGCTGCGATAATATTACATTGGGTTATAGTTTCAAAACAAAGAATTCGGCTCTCTCCGGTCGTGCTTTCTGCACCGTCAGCAATCCGTTCGTAATATCCAAATATAGCGGATTGGATCCGGAAGTAAACGGTGGTATTGACAACAATATCTATCCCCGTTCTATGACAACTGTTTTGGGTATCAACCTGCAATTCTAATTAAAAAGAATCGATTAATCCAATTTAATACGTTTTGAGATATGAAAACTATAAATAAATATTTCTTGATTGCTGCAGCTGCTCTTACCTTGACAGCCTGCGTAGATGACTTGAACACCAAGCCATTGGACGAGCACTCTGCTACTGCATTTGACCAGAATCAAATGTTCACTAAATGTTACCAAACACTGGCTCTAACCGGTCAACAAGGCCCTGCCGGAGATGGAGATATTGATGATTTGGACGAAGGTACTTCCGCTTTCTATCGTTTGATGTGGGAGTTGAACGAATTCCCTACTGACGAAGGTTGGTGGATTTGGAACGATGTCGGATTGGCAGACATCCGTGTTATGAACTGGAACGGTCAAAATGACCTTGTTAAGGGTCTATACTACCGCTTCAATATTGACATTAAATTATGTAACCACTTCTTGGCTAATGCCGGTAGTGATGCTGAGTCTGAGAAACAGAAAGCCGAAGTACGTTTCATCCGTGCTTTGAACTACTACTATCTGCTTGACTTGTTCTATGTGGCTCCTTTCTCTATTCGGGAATCTACCGACTATCCGCATTTCTACACTCGCCCGGAACTTTATGATTGGTTGGTAAATACAGAACTGCCGGAGTTATTAACTCTTCTGCCTGTTCAGCGTGTAAACAAGTACCGTGTAGATCAAACGGCTGCTAACTTGTTATTAGCTCGTTTGTACCTCAATGCCGAAATCTACACCTCTCCCAATGGTGTTGATAAGGGTACTGCACAATGGGACAAGGCTTTGGAATATGCCAACAAAGCCCTTGCTTCTGATTATAAATTGTACGAGCAACCTACTACCGCATATCTGAAGGATGCGGACGGAAAGGATATTGATACGGTGGTTTATACCGCATACCAAAAACTTTTTATGGCAGATAATGACATCAATGGTGCAGAGAATGAAGCTGTGCTGATGATTTATCAGGATGGTAAGTATTGCCAAAGTTATGGTGTAGTACAATTCTTGATTGCAGCTACGCGTGATGCGAATATGGTTCCTTGGGGCGTTTCTACCCAATGGAAGTGCTTCCGTACTTCGCCCGAAATGGTGTATAAGTTCTTCGAGAAATCAAAAGCCGCCAATATCAAGGCGGACGAATATGAGATGCCAGCACTCGCGCAAGATGACCGCGCTATCCTTTGTTCTTATACCGATTCTACGACCAGCAACTGGAAACTGAAAGGAGGTCAGACGGCTGATTTCTACGATTGTTGGGCTTGCCCGAAATTCTCGGCTGTTTATTCTACGGCTGAACATCCTTCTAAATCCGTTGGTTCCAGCTCGGAATGGGCGGATACAGACGTTCCTTTGATGCGTATTGCCGAGGCATATTTGATTAAAGCAGAGGCTGCATTCCGTTCGACTGAGGACAAAGCTACAGCTGCAGCTGCTATCAATATCCTCCGCACACGTGCGAATGCTAAACTGATTACGGCTGAAGACATTAACGAAGATTTCTTGATTGATGAGTGGTGTCGTGAGTTCTGGGGCGAAGGACGTCGTCGTAGCGACTTGATTCGTTTTGACCGCTTTGCCGGACCTGCTGCTGATGCTAATAAGTATGCTTGGGAAGGTCGTGGTGGAAAGGATACATATACTTCTGTAGATGCTAAATGGAATTGGTATCCTGTTCCTTCTGCCGATAAGATGGCTAATCCCAACTTCAAGAAAGACATCGTGGATAAACCCGGTGCAATGGATGGTGGTGATGGCTACGGCTATGGTTCTAACTAAGAAAACAAAACACACATCAAGGTGTGTTGAAATAATTATTAATAATTAAAATTTAAGTTTAAAATTATGAAAAAGATTTTTTCATTTGTAGCAGCTGCGCTGATGAGCGTTAGCATGTTCGCGTTTGACGGACCCGTTCCGGCTGACAGTGATCTCGACTTCGAAGCAGGCAAACTGACCGTTGCTATTCATTTCAGCAAGGTTTGTGGTGACGTTTACTTCGTAGGTACGTACAACAACTGGGCGAAGGGTGAAGGTTCCGTTGAGTCCTTTGACAACTGCCAAAAGTTCAAAGCCGTTGAAGGTTTTGATGGCTGGTATCAAATTCAGATTGAGGACGAAAGTGAATCAATCGAAGGTAAACCCGTTCACACTACTCCTGATGGCGCATGGTCTTGGGACTACCAAACCGGTGATGCTGCTTCTTGGGAACTCATCCGTGGTACGGTTAACATCTCTGGCGGTTATTCAGGTGAGTCTGACCTGAAGGGTTATGACAAGACGACTCCTGTTGTTCTCGTTTCTAACGCTTGGAAGAACGATCCTTGCTCGATCGTTTATGCCAACTATCACATTGTTGTAGATGCTCCTCTTTGCGGTGGTTTTGCTCCTATGTTGATTGGTGGTTTCGATGGTTGGAAAGGTACTCCGATGAAGGCTGACGAAGCTAACTTCAACTACTATTTGAATATCCGCACTGCTGTTGGTGGCGAATTTAAGATTGTTGCTGTTCCTACTGACGGTGGTGATCCTTGGGCTAACGAACTCCAATATAAAGATTCAACGGGTGCTTGGGCTAACTTCGCTAACCAAGTTCTGCCTGATGGCGAAACCGATCCTATCGTAGTTAATCTTGACTATAGCGATGAGACTAAGTATCGTTATGCTAAGTGCGCTGTTGCTTTGGATTATGACATCTATCTGAAAGCTCCTGCAATGTGCCAAGACATCACTCCTGCTATCGTTGGTTCTGCTACTCCCGGTGGTTGGGATGCCGGTACAGAGATGACTTGGGTTTCGGAGAACACTTGGTATATCAAGTTAGAGGCTGCTCAAGGTGAGTACAAGTTCTATGATCTGAACCTTGGTTGGGAGAACGAAATTCAAATGCTCAACCCAGAGACTGGTGAATGGGGTGGTACTCCTAATCTGACTTTAGGTGACGAGACTACTGTCACCATTGACTATAGCGATGCTGCAACCTATCGTTGGAAAATGTGTGAAGCTACCGGTATTGCAGAGGTTAAGGCTGCTATCAAGAATGATGGTAAGTATTTCATCAATGGAACTCTTTACATCAAGAAGGGTGACAAACTGGTTAATGTTTTAGGTCTTTAATCTAAACAACTATTCTACAGATTCTGTAGATAACTAAAAGAGGTCTTCGGGCCTCTTTTTTTTGTTGATGATGGTGTTGTGGTGCTTGCTTTCTTGTTGTACCTTTGCAGCACCCTTGCTTAATCACCCGTTAATCACCCGATAAGCACAGCACTTATATAGTACTTATATAATACTTATTTAGCAAGTTATTGTAAAAAAATGCCCAATCTCTTGCAAATATGCAAAAAAAGTTGTATCTTTGCAGTCGAATTTGTTAAATGAGTTAGACATATTATGAGAAAATGTGTTAAATGCATTATACAAATAAGAAGGAATATATCAAATTAACATTACAATGGAACAACTTATCAATAAATGTAGCCGGAAACTTCAATTAACTCAAACTGATTATGTTCGCAGTATGATGAATACAATCGGATGGGGGAAGCGTTTAATTGCCTTAAGAGGGGCTAAAGGAGTTGGAAAAACAACACTCATGTTGCAATATCTCAAAATGCATCATTGTGATTTGCGAACATCGTTGTACGTAAGTGTTGATGATGCTTATTTTGTGCAACATAGTTTGGTGGACTTTGTAGCACAATTCTATAATTACGGAGGAAAATTATTGATGTTAGATGAAGTTCACAAATATCCTGGATGGAGTAGAGAGCTGAAAAATATTTACGACGACTATCCTGATTTGTCAGTTGTAGTATCTGCTTCTTCTTTGCTCAATTTAATGGCGGGAGATGCTGATTTAAGTAGAAGATGTGTGCATTATGATATATTTGGACTTTCGTTTAGAGAGTATATGCAGTTAGTACATCATATTGAGTTACCTATGGTGACACTTGAGGATTTATTAAATGATTCATTGTCTGTGTGTCAGGCTGTGACTGCTCAATGCCATCCATTAGCATATTTTGACCAGTATCTGTCGAATGGATACTATCCTTTTGTTTTGGAAGGTAGTGATGATTATCTGATGAAGGTGGAAAACGTGGTGCATTATATGCTCAATGTAGAACTCCCTCAATTGCGTGGTGTGGAGGTCGCGCAGGTACGTAAGTTATTGAGTCTATTAGCAGTCTTGTCTTCCAATGTTCCTTTGCAGGTAGATATAACCAAATTAAGTGCTATGATTGAAGTTTCAAGGCAGACCTTATTGGGGTATTTGCAGCACTTAAGTGAAGCCAAGTTATTGAATTTGCTTTATTCAGATGAGACGAGTGTCAAAAAATTACAAAAGCCGGATAAAATTTATTTGGAAAACCCCAATTTGATGGAGGCCTTAACACTGGATACTATTAATGTGGGAACACGCCGTGAGGCTTTCTTATTGGGACAGTTACGTGCAGCGAAACATAGGGTGGAATATACCAGCAATGGAGATTTCTTAGTAGATGGCAAATGGACGATAGAGGTAGGTGGCGCATCAAAAGGTGGTAAACAAATTGCTAATCTGCCTAATGGAATTGTTGCCTCAGATGGAATAGAATTATCCTATGGGAACAAACTGCCTCTATGGTTGTTTGGTTTATTGTATTGAGAAAAAGTTTTTTTTGTTTTTATTTGTAAATATGCAAAAAAAGTTGTATCTTTGCACAAGAAATGAATGAACTCCAAAATTAATCCTTAAATTCAAACATTATGAATAAACAATCTCTTAACATTCCGGCTATTGCGGTAATGTATTTACTCTTCTTTATGATTGCCTTTGTGACCAACTTTGCAGGGTCTATGGGTATCATCCTTAAAAACCAGTATGCAGTGTCCAATGCCCTTACGCAATTAGGGTCGTTGGCTAACTTCTTGGCTTATGCCTGCATGGGTATTCCTGCCGGTATGATTTTGCGCAGCAAGGGTTATAAATTTACGGCTATCACAGCAGTCTTAGTCGGATTATTGGGTGTTGGCATCCAATGGCTTAGTGGTACGGTTGGCGGCTTTGGTATGTACGTGTTAGGTGCATTCATCGCCGGCTTATCTATGTGCCTTCTCAATAGTGTTGTTAATCCGATGCTGAATACGTTAGGCGGTGGTGGTAACTTAGGTAATCGTCTCCTTCAATTCGGTGGTGCTTGCAACTCTATTGGTGGCACTTTAGCTCCTATCTTATTAGGTTATTTGATTGGTGGCGAAATTGCTAAAGCGCAAGTTATGGATGCCGCTCCTGCTATGATGGTGGCAATGATTATCTTCTTAATTGCTTTCTTTGTGCTACTCTTTAGCCGTATTCCTGAGCCACATATCGAGACGCCGGAACAGCGTGAGGCTCGCTTGGCTAATCGTAGTGCTAATTCGCCTTGGCGTTTCCGTCACTTCGTATTAGGCGCAATCGCAATCTTCCTCTATGTTGGCTTAGAGGTGGGTATCCCTAATATGGCTAATCTATACATGAGTAATCATCCATTAGTAGGTCCGGTGATTGCCGGAACGATTGTCGGTCTTTATTGGATATCTATGATGGTGGGCCGTCTGTTAGGTGGCGCATTAGGCGGTAAAGTGTCTTCTCGCACTATGCTGATTGCAACTTGCGCGTTATGTATGGCTTTATTGATTACCATCATGCTCCTTCCCGAATCAGCTGTCATTCCTTTGGATAATGCACAACTGCCGGTATCGATGGTTTTGATGGTTCTGTGCGGATTATGCACTAGTGTGATGTGGGGATCTATCTTTAACCTCTCTGTGGAAGGTTTAGGTAATGCCACTCCGGCTGCATCAGGTATATTCATGACCTTCGTTTGTGGCGGTGGAATAATACCTTTCTTACAAGGCATAACCTCAGATTTCTTTGGTGGAGTAGGTAAGGCATACCTATTTAGTTATGTTCTCCTTATTGTCTGCCTGGTTTATATGCTGATGTACGCATTAGTATGGTCAAAAAACAAAAATAAATAACTACTATGGAAACAAAGGAACTTAAACAAGCGTTTGAAAAGACGTATGGTAAACAACCGCAGGCTATCTATTTTGCCCCCGGTCGCGTCAATCTAATCGGAGAACATACCGATTATAATGGGGGATATGTATTCCCTTGTGCTCTCAGTTTTGGTACGTACTTGCTATTGGCAGAGAATACCGATAATAAACTGCGTTTCCAAAGCCTGAATATCTCGGAGAATGTAGAAGTGTCCGTGTCAGATATTCATCCCTTGTCCAATCGTTGCTGGGCCAATTATCCTCTTGGCTGTATTGCCCAATATATCAATCGTGGCTTCCAACTCACCAAAGGCTATGACCTGCTTTTCTGGGGTAATGTGCCTGCCGGAGCCGGTTTAAGCAGTTCGGCTGCTATCGAAGTGGTTACTGCTTGTGCCTTTAACGATGTGCTTGATGCTGGATATGACAAAACAGAATTCGCAAAAATAGGACAACTTAGCGAACATGAGTATGCCGGCGTTAACTGCGGTATCATGGACCAATTCGCTTCGGCACAGGGCAAGAAAGACCATGCTATTTTCCTCAATTGCCAAACCTTGGAGTTCCAATTAGTTCCCGTTAAATTAGATGGCATCAAAGTGGTGATTGCCAATACTCATTCTCCACATAAATTGGATTCCGGCACCTACAACGACCGCGTTAAAGAAAGCCGCGAAGCATTGGCTAAAAAAGACTATACCAATCCGCGTGCTAGGCACTTTATTTCCGAAGTGAAACGCACGACCGATGCCGTAGAAGCCTTGCAAAAAGGTGACATCGCGACCTTTGGTCAACTGATGAACCAAAGCCATGTGTCCTTGCGTGACGACTACGAAGTAACAGGTCCCGAATTGGATGCGATGGCCGAGGCTGCATGGAAAATTGACGGCGTCATCGGTAGCCGAATGACCGGCGGTGGATTTGGTGGATGCACCGTCTCCCTGGTTAAGGACGAAGCAATTCCAACGTTCATTGAGCAAGTTGGAAAAGAATACAAAGCCAAAACAGGTCTAACAGCCGAATTCTATGTGGCTGAAATAGGAGACGGAGTGAAGAAAATTGACGATTAACAATGCACGATGAAACAGATTAGAACCATTACCCTTTACGGCGGTCAAGGCTTGACGGCAGAGATTAGTAACTATGGCGCTAAACTGCTACGCTTGATTGTGCCTAATCAGCAAGGCGAGAAAAAAGACATTGTGCTGGGCTTCAAGACTATTGAGGAATGGCAGCAAAAAGAAACGTACTTCAATGCCATTATTGGTCGCTATGCCAATCGCATCAAGGATGGACGCTTTAGCATAGATGGTAAGTCTTATCAACTGCCCATCAATAATGGCACCAATGCCCTACATGGCGGAGTAAGTGGTTTTAATGAGAAAATATGGGATATAGTCGGACAAACGCGTCATAGTGTTAGTTTGCATTATCGCGCTTCAGATGGCGAAGAAAACTATCCGGGTAACTTGGATGTTTATGTCACCTATATGCTCACGAAAGACAATGCACTCTCTATCCAGTTTGAGGCCAAGACCGACCAACCCACTATCGTTGGCTTTACTAATCATGCTTACTTTAATCTAGCGGGCGAAGGTAGTGGTTCGGTTAGAGACCATATATTGCAGGTTTTCGCGGACCAATACACACCATTTGATGATACCGCTTGCCCTACCGGTGAAATCCAGCCTGTTGACCATACTCCGATGGACTTTAGGCAGCCCGTTCGGGTTGGCGACCGCATCGATGACCCGTTCTTCGCTCCCGGCAGAGGCATAGATAATAACTGGGTGCTGCGTAAGGCTAATCAGACTAACCATGAACCGGAATTGGCTGCTGTTGTTGAGGCTGATGGACGCACCATGCAGGTTTGGACTACGATGCCAGGATTGCAAGTCTATACCGGCAACTGGATTGAACAAAACGAAGGCAAGTCCGGCACTACTTACGACGTGCAACATGCTATCTGCTTGGAAGCCCAGAACTTCCCCGATAGCCCGAATCATCCTAACTTCCCTAATGCTATCTTGCGTCCGGGAGAAGTGTATTATGAACGTACAGCCTATAAATTTATCTAATATGAAACACCCCCTTTTGATGACTTTAATCCTTGTCTCACTATGTGCTTGCAAGGAGAATAAATCGGACGTTGAACCGGTAGATCCTTATATTCCTGCGCCGGTTGGCAGCTATGCCAAAGGTGCTGATTGCTCCTGGTTAACCGAACAAGAGCAGGATAACGTCCTTTTCTATGATGGTGAAGGTAAGGCTACCGAGTGTATGCGCCTAATGCGCGATTCAGGTATGAACAGTGTGCGCCTGCGCGTCTTTGTCAATCATTCAACAGGGTGGTGTAACGCCCCCGATGTGCTCGTTAAAGCCAAACGTGCCGCTGACCTCAAACTGCGTGTCATGATTGATTTCCACTACTCGGACTATTTCGCAGACCCCGGTAAGCAATACACACCTGAGGCATGGACAACCTGCACTATTGACCAACTATGTGATTCCGTCGCACAACATACTACCTTCGTCCTGCAACAACTCAAGCAAATAGGTGTCACCCCGGAATGGGTGCAAGTAGGCAACGAAACAAGGAACGGTATGTTATGGCCCTTAGGACAATTATGGACTGAACAAGGAGATACCAAGGATGGTTGGAAAAACTACGCCCGAATGACCGCTGTGGGCTATGATGCCGTCAAGAGCGTCTTCCCAGATGCCAAGGTCATCGTGCATATCGACAACGCCTACGAGAATAATAACTGGTTCTTCCGCAAGATGAAACAGAATGGCGGTAAGTTCGACATCATCGGATTAAGCCATTATCCCATGATGTACGAATGGTCGCATAAATACTGGCCGGAGATGAACGAACTGGCGGAACAGAACATCAAACTGCTGCATAGCGAGTTTAACTGCCCCATCATGTTGTGCGAAATAGGTACACTATCCGCTAATGTACCAGGTGCTACCCAAGTGATGACCGATATTCGTAAACGCTTGGATGCGCTGGATTACTTTGCCGGTATATTCTATTGGGAACCCCAAGTGTATAACAACTGGAAACCTGCCGAATACATCAAAGATGGCTGGGGAGCCTATAACATGGGTGCTTTTACATCCAAAGGCACGATGAATAATGCGTTAATTACTTTGTGGAAATGAGTCTGATAGCTACCATACTTACCCTCCTTACTTCCTGGCAGTTCGCCATGGAAAGTCAGCCTCATCAGATGCCTCAAACTGCCTGGCAGTCGGTGTCTGTGCCCCATGATTGGGCGATTACTACGCCGTTTGATCGCCAAAACGACTTGCAGCAAGTCACCATCGTACAGAATGGTGAAACCAAGCCTTCTTGGAAAACAGGACGAAGTGGCGGACTCAACTGGATGGGTGCAGCATGGTACAAGACCCAAGTGACATTGCCTATTGTGTCGCAAGATAGCGTTTACTATCTACTGTTCGATGGGGCTATGTCCCGCGCCGAGGTGTATGTAAATGACCAGAAAGTCATGTCATGGCCTTATGGCTACAATAGTTTTTATGTGGATATAACCCCTTATCTGCGTCCGCAAAATACCATCGCTGTGCGTTTGGAAAACCTGCCAGAACAAAGTCGCTGGTACCCTGGAGCCGGTTTATATCGTAATGTGCATTGGATTAGCAAGGCTCGCACCCATATCCCCATTTGGGGCACATCATTCGTGACTTTGTCTGCCGATTCGTCCTCTGCCGTCATATCGGCCTCCATAACGGTGCAGAATGCCACGCCCCAAACACGCGTACAAACCGATATCCTGTACCAAAACGAAGTGGTGGCTACTATTCAAGGCTTACAAGGACAAACCCAAATAAATAAACCTCTATTATGGTCGCCTCAGACTCCTTATTTATATATCGCACGCACAACCGTTTGGAATGGAGAGCAACAAGTGGATCGGCAGGAGACTGCCATCGGAATACGAACTATTTCGTACCTGCCTAATCAAGGCTTTGCGCTCAATGGACAAAGACGTAAATTCCAAGGTGTATGTCTGCATCATGACTTAGGACCCTTAGGCGCTGCCGTGAATAAAGATGCGTTGCGTCACCAATTAACTCTGCTCAAAGAAATGGGATGTGATGCCGTTCGTACAACCCATAACATGCCGGCTCCCGAACTAGTTGAACTATGCGATCAAATGGGACTAATGCTGGTCGTAGAGTCCTTTGATGTATGGAAATATGCCAAGTGCAAAAACGACTATTCAACGTTCTTTAACGATTGGGCTGAACGAGATATAGTTAATATGATTCGCCATTATCGCAACTCCCCTGCTGTAGTGATGTGGAGCGTTGGTAATGAGGTCTGGGACCAAGTCCAAGTTGGCGGAGAAATCACGGCTCAGTACTTGCAGGCGATATGCCACCGCGAGGACCCCACACGCCCCCTTACGTGTGGTATGGATCAGGTCAAAGATGTGATTTATAACGGTTTTGCACCTGTCTTTGATGTGCCTGGATTCAACTACCGCACCTCACGTTATGTGGAGGCCAACCGTCAAATGCCCAATAAACTGATTTTAGGCAGCGAAACAGCCTCCACCGTATCTTCTCGCGGTACCTACCACTATCCTGTTGTCATACAACCTGATGCTATCCATGCTGACCGCCAAAGCAGTGGTTACGACGTGGAGTATTGCGCTTGGTCAGGACTGCCGGACCAGGATTTTCAGTTGCAGGACGATTATGATTGGACCATTGGTCAGTTTGTATGGACCGGCATTGATTACCTTGGTGAGCCTTCCCCTTACGACACCGATGCTTGGCCTGCACATAGTTCGTATTTCGGCATCATTGACCTCGCTTCTCTGCCTAAAGACCGCTATTACCTCTATTGCTCGCAGTGGAATAAACAGCAACCAACGCTGCATGTCTTACCCCACTGGACACATCCCGATAGAGTGGGAGAGATAACCCCAGTCTATGTCTATACCTCCTATCCCTCTGCCGAACTGTTTGTCAATGGCGTTAGTCAAGGAAAACTGCGTTTTGCTACAGCCTCCGAAGCCGCTCGTCTCGCACAAGGCGAAGTGATTGAAGGTGTGAGTTCAATGCCGACTGTTGGACAGTTTGATATACCTGCTTGGGGCAGCGCTCCACGACCCGAATTACTTACGCGATACCGACTTATGTGGCCTAATGTGACCTACCAACCTGGCGAAATACGCGTGGTGGCTTATAACGAACAAGACCAACCGGTGGCTCAACAAACCATTCAGACGGCCTCCCAACCTTACGCCTTACAAGTAGAGTGGGCTAACCAAAACGAACCCACCCAAACCAACCTGCGTTACCTCACTGTTCGCGCCGTGGATAAGAAGGGCAACCTATGCCCTAATGCCGATAATATAGTTACGTTAACGCCCCAAAATGTGCGCTTCATAGGAGCAGCCAATGGCGACCCGACATGCCTCTATCCCATGCAGCAACCTACTATGCCGCTCTTCCACGGACAAGCTACTTTTATTGTGCAATGGCAGCCTAAAGGCAAGGTTACTCTAACCGCCGATAAACTGAAAAAATGTGTTGTTAAATGAATATAGACTGGAAAAAAATATGGGACATCCTTAATCAATGGGTGCTGAATAAGTACGTGCTGACTCTGATTATCTTCGGAGTTATTCTGCTCTTTGTTGGCGAACAAAGTGTTATTAAGGACCTGCGTCGCTATCGCCAGATTAACCAGGCCGAAGAGGCTATTGAAGAGGCTGATCATGCTATCCAAAAAGCCCAGCATCAACTTCAAATGCTCAACCATAAGGATAGCCTTGAACGCTTTGCACGCGAAGAGTATTACATGCATAATGCTAACGAAGACGTTTATATGGTAGATGAGGAGGATGAGTGATGATAGATAAATTGGTAAACGAACACCTTATTTTAGGCGTTGACCCGGGAACGCTCTTTATGGGATACGCCCTGCTCAAGACCGTCGGTTCCAAAACCGAAGTGGTCACATTTGGCGTCAAGGATGTGCATAAATTAGAAGACCAATATGCTCGACTTCAGCAGGAATTTTTCTTCTTGCAGGAACTGATTGACCAATACCATCCTACTGAATTGGCCATCGAGACCCAGTTCGTGGATAAGAACCCACAAACGATGATTAAGATTGTGCACGCCCAAGGAGTGGCTATCGCCGCGGCACTCAGTCGTGACCTGCCCATCAATGAGTATAGTCCCATGAAAATCAAAATGGCTATCACCGGTAATGGACATTCTACCAAACAGCAGGTGGCAGATATGCTATTCCGAATGCTCAAGATGGACGAAACTCAACGACCTAAGAAACTGGACGCTACCGACGCACTCGGTATTGCTTACTGCCATTTCTTGCAGTTAGGTCTGCCTCTGAAGGAAAAAGGGGCTAAGAACTGGACTGCTTTTGCAAAGCAAAAAGGTCTCGTAGATAAAGGCCTTACCGGACCTAACCAAAAACTATTAGCTGCCCTTTCTGCAAAAAAATAATGAAATAAATTTGCATATTCCAATTTTTTGTTGTAATTTTGCACTCGATTTAATAATAATCCCCTCCGCTCTAAATATTTAACGGGGTCCCCAAAAGCTCGTAAGAGGTTGTGGGGAGAGTGGAGGCCCAAGTCGCCTGCTGATTTAATGAATATGGTATCAGCCCTTGCGAACTTGGTGCCGAACACGAAATTATGGCTTATAAGATTTCAGAAGATTGTATCGCCTGTGGCACCTGTAAAGATGAGTGCCCGATGGGAGCTATTTCCGAAGGCGATCGTTACAGCATTGATCCGGACATCTGCGTAGAATGCGGAACATGTGCGGATGTTTGCCCAAGCGGCGCAATTTCTAAATAAATTGCAATGTTGTACAAAAGCTGTCTAACCTCACCGTTAGACAGCTTTTTTTTATCTATAGAAACATTTTTTTGAAAAAAATGTCAAATCCACTTGCGAATTCCAAAAAAATTTTGTAATTTTGCAGCCGATTTTGTTTAATGCCCAAAAAGTTGGAACATGCTGGAGAGTTTTTATAAAACACACGATTATTTGGTGGAACATGTAGATGTGCCTATTCGTCGTCAATTGATGGACGAAATCAATTGGAAAGATCGTTTGATTGCCATCAAAGGCGGTCGCGGTGTCGGTAAAACCGATTTTCTGTTGTCCTATGCTAAACAGCAATTGGCATTGGAGCCTGATAAACGCCGTACCATCTTGTATGTCAACTTTAATAACTTCTTCTTTACCCAGCACTCGCTCTATGAGTTTGCCGGGGAGTTTGCTAAGGCCGGAGGACAGACTCTGCTCATTGATCAAGTCTTCAAGTACCCCAATTGGTCTAAGGAACTGCGCGACTGCTATTTCCATTACACCAACCTGCGCATCGTCTTCTCGGCTTCGCCCGTTATGCGTCTTATCGAAGGCAATTCGGACATTGGACATATCGTTAAAATGTACAACCTGCGCGGCTATAGTTTCCGTGAATACCTCAATATCCAAACGGGATGCCGCTTGCGTTCCTATACATTGGACGAGATACTGAGAAACCACGAAGAGATAGCATCTCGTATATGTGCCCACGTTAAGCCGTTGCATTTCTTCCAGGATTATTTGAAGCATGGCTATTATCCTTATTCGCTCACGCATTGGGACTATTCGGAACAACTGCTTCACCTGATGAATATGATGTTAGAGGTGGATATCCTTCTTATCAATAAACCCGAAGTGGCGTACCTCAATCGCATTAAGAAACTCCTATATATGTTGATGGGGGATGTGCCATGTGGGCTCAATATCAGTAAACTGGCCTCGGCGACTAATACGTCTCGCTCCACGATTATCAACTACATCAAGTACCTCAAGGATGCCCGCTTGCTCAACCTCCTCTATGTAGATGGAAAGCAATATCCTATGAAGCCGGCTCGCATCTATATGCAGAACCCCAACTTGTGCTATATGTTGCCAACCCAACAGCCTACTGAACAAGCGGTGGCAGAGACGTTCTTCTATAGCGCTCTGCATGGCGCACATAAACTCAATGCGTGCGAGACAGCCGCCTTTGAAGTGGACCAAAAAGTGCGCTTTGATGTGCTGAAAACATCGCCACGTACTCCAGGCTTCCGCTATGCCGCTATCGCTGACCTCGAAATAGGTAAGGGCAAACAAATACCCCTCTGGCTACTGGGCTTCCTCTATTAGTAATCTAGTAAACTAGAAATCTAGCCCCATAGAAACTGAAAATTAACTCTAAAAAATAACTACACAACAATGAAAGAAAAGAAATTTATGACTTGTGATGGTAATGCCGCTGCTGCGCACATTGCGTACATGTTTACCGAAGTAGCTGCTATCTATCCTATCACGCCGTCATCACCTATGGCAGAGAACGTAGATGAATGGGCCGCTGTTGGTCGCAAGAACATGTTTGGCGAAACCGTTACGGTGCAGGAAATGCAGAGTGAAGGCGGTGCTGCCGGCGCAGTTCATGGTTCGTTGAATGCTGGTGCACTCACCACTACTTTTACTGCTTCTCAGGGACTCTTACTCATGATCCCTAATATGTACAAGATTGCCGGAGAACTGATTCCGACTGTCTTCCATGTTTCTGCTCGTACGTTGGCTAGTCACGTACTGTGTATCTTCGGTGACCACCAAGATGTAATGGCTTGCCGCCAAACCGGTTTTGCTATGTTGGCCGAGGGTAGTGTACAAGAGGTAATGGACCTGTCCGGCGTAGCGCACTTAGCTACTATCAAGAGCCGTGTTCCGTTCCTGAACTTCTTTGACGGCTTCCGCACCAGCCACGAGTACCAGAAGATTGAGGTGATGGATATGGAAGACCTTCGTCCGTTGGTTGATATGGAGGCGTTGGCAGACTTCCGTAAACGTGCTTTGTCTCCAATGCGTCCCGTGATGCGTGGTATGGCAGAGAACCCTGATGTCTTCTTTACCCACCGCGAAAGTTGCAATACCTATTACAATAACGTAGCAGATATTGTTAGCGACTATATGGACAAGATCAGTGCCATCACCGGCCGTACCTATCGTCCCTTCACCTACTATGGCGCACCTGATGCTGAAAACATCATCATCGCTATGGGTAGCGCAACTGAGTGTATTCGCGAAGTAATTGACTATGAGGCTGCTAAGGGCAATAAATTAGGCATGATTAACGTTCACCTTTATCGTCCCTTCTCACTCAAGTACCTCAAGGAGGCTCTGCCTGCATCCGTTAAGCGTATTTGTGTGTTAGACCGCACCAAAGAGCCCGGAGCGAATGGCGAACCGCTCTATTTGGATGTAAAAGATGCTTTGGACGAACTTGGCATGAAGGATATCGTCGTGGTTGGTGGTCGATATGGATTAGGAAGCAACGATACAACACCTGCTCAGATATTAGCCGTGTATGCTAACTTGGCAATGAACGAACCTAAGAACCACTTCACCGTAGGTATCAACGACGATGTAACCTTTACTTCTCTGCCTGTAGGCGAAGAAATCGCTATGGGTGGTAAGGGTATGTTCCAAGCTAAGTTCTACGGATTAGGTGCTGACGGTACGGTAGGTGCCAATAAGAACAGCGTCAAGATAATTGGTGACACCACCGATAAATACTGTCAGGCTTACTTCTCATACGATAGTAAGAAATCCGGCGGATTCACTTGCTCGCACTTGCGTTTTGGCGATGAACCCATCCATTCTACTTATCTCGTTACTACACCTAACTTTGTGGCTTGCCACGTGCAGGCTTATCTGCAAATGTACGATGTAACGCGCGGATTGCAAAAAGGTGGTACGTTCCTGCTCAATACCGTTTGGAATGCAGAGGAACTCAAGGAGAACCTTCCTAATAAAGTGAAGAAATACTTCGCAGACAATGCCATCAAGGTATATTTCATCAACGCCACTAAGATTGCTCAGGAAATAGGCCTGGGTAACCGCACCAATACCATCCTTCAATCTGCTTTCTTCCGTATCACCGGTGTTATCCCGGTAGAGAAAGCCGTGGAAGAGATGAAGCACTTTATCGTGAAGAGTTATGGTAAGAAAGGCGAGGATGTAGTCAATAAGAACTACGCTGCCGTAGATCGTGGTGATGAGTACCAACTGCTGGATGTTGATCCGGCTTGGAGTCAACTCGGACCCGATGCTGCTCCTGATTACGGAGACGAACCTGAATTCGTTACTAAACTGGTGCGTCCTATTAATGCTCAAGATGGTGACTTACTGCCGGTAAGTGCCTTCAAGGGTATCGAAGATGGTACATGGCCTGCCGGCACCGCTAAGTACGAGAAACGTGGCGTCAGTGCCTTTGTTCCTGTATGGACCGCAGATAACTGTATCGAATGTAATAAGTGTGCATACGTTTGTCCTCACGCTTGTATCCATCCGTTCGTTATGGACGATGAGGAGGTGAAGGGTATCAATGGTGCTACTCGTGAAATGAAAGCTCCTACTGCGCTCAAAGGTATGCATTTCCGCATCCAAGTGGGCGTTATGGACTGCTTAGGTTGTGGTAACTGTGTAGATGTATGTCCGGGTAATCCTAAGACCGGCAAGGCTCTGCAGATGGTGGATCTTGAGACTCAACGCGCTGAGGCTGCTAACTGGGAGTATTGCGAGAAGAACGTTAAGAGTAAACAAGACCTCATTGATATCCAATCCAATGTCAAGAACTCGCAGTTCGCTACGCCGCTCTTTGAGTTCTCCGGCGCTTGCTCCGGTTGCGGTGAAACACCATACCTCAAACTCATCAGCCAACTATTTGGTGACCGCGAGATAGCTGCTAATGCTACCGGCTGTACTTCTATCTACTCCGGTTCGGTTCCTTCTACGCCTTATACAACCAATGACAAGGGTCATGGACCGGCTTGGTCGAACTCCCTGTTCGAGGACTTCTGCGAGTATGGTTTAGGTATGCAGATTGCCCATCGCAAGATTAAAGAGCGTCTGACCGCCTTAATGACCAAGGGATTGGAATGCCCCACTTGCTCCGATGAACTCAAGGCTATGTTCAAACAATGGCTCGAGAATAAGAACGATGGTGAAGTAACCAAGAAACTATACGAACCCATGGTGGCTGCCATGGAGGCTTGCGGTTGCGATACATGCAAAGAGATTCTGACTTACAAAGACCATATCGTTAAACGTAGTCAATGGATCATCGGTGGTGATGGTGCTTCCTACGATATCGGTTACGGAGGATTAGACCATGTTATTGCTAGTGGCGAAGATGTGAATATCCTTGTGCTGGATACTGAGGTTTATTCCAACACCGGCGGACAGGCTTCTAAATCCACTCCTCTGGGTGCTATCGCTAAGTTTGCAGCCATGGGTAAACGCGTCCGTAAGAAAGACTTAGGCATGATTGCTACTACCTACGGATATGTTTATGTGGCACAGATTGCTATGGGTGCTGACCAAGCTCAAACGCTCAAGGCCATCCGTGAAGCAGAGGCTTATCCCGGACCATCTCTCATCATTGCTTACGCTCCGTGTATCAACCACGGTCTGAAAGCCGGTATGGGTAAGTCTCAAGCCGAGGAAGAGAAAGCCGTTGCTTGCGGTTACTGGCACTTGTGGAGATATAATCCTCAACTTGAGGCTGAAGGCAAGAATCCGTTCACGCTGGATAGTAAGGAACCGGATTGGAGTAAGTTCGAAGAGTACCTCAAAGGTGAGGTGCGTTTCGCTTCCGTCATGAAACAGTTCCCCAACGAGGCTGCTGAACTCTTTGCTGCGGCTCAAGAGAACGCGCAATGGCGTTATAAGTCCTACTTGCGCATGTTAGGAACCCAGTGGTAATCGTCTAATTAAATACGCAGAACGATGAAACGCCTTCCTTCCATCTCTGTTGCCGTCTTTGCGCTCATATTGAGCGTAATGAACGCCGTGTTGTATAACATCCCCTTCCTTAGTTTCATTGCGGAACATTCCGAAGGGACGGGGTGGCAGGTGGGATTGCTGATAACGATGGTAGTGATTGTGCTTCTGGCACTTCACTACATCGTTTTTTCGCTGCTGCTCCATCTATTGCGATATGTGGGTAGGGTACTGATTGCTATTTTCTTCTTCCTTAGCGGCACCTGCGTGTACTTCATCTCCGTCTATCATAACTTGATGGACGAATCGATGATGGTTAATGTGTTCAATACGCGTTATTCCGAGGCTTCCGGCTTCTTCAGCCCGGGACTCTTCATCGCGGTGGCTTTATTAGGTCTCTTGCCGGCTATCTATGTGCTGGTGCAGAAGACCCATCCGGTAGATAAACGCTCATGGAAGACCTTCGGTTGGTCCGGCGGCGGAGCCTTGCTCTTGTCCGCAGTATTGGCGGTGGTTAATCTCAATCAGATTCTATGGATAGGTAAGTACGACACCGAATTAGGCGGCTTGGTGATGCCCTGGTCGTATATCGTTAATACGGGTTTGCATTTTGCCCATCAGTCTCAGGCTCAGGCTAAGGAGATACCGTTGCCTGATGCCACTATCGCCAATGAGGATAAGGCTGCTGTCGTGCTCGTCATCGGTGAATCGGCTCGCAAGGCTAATTTCCAACTCTATGGCTATAACCGTCCTACCAATCCTCGTCTAAGTCAACTCAATGACTTGCACGTCTTGGATGCCCATTCATGCGCCACATATACGGTGGCGGGAGTCAAGGCTATACTGGAACATCAGCCTACAGGCGACCTATACGAGATTCTGCCTAATTATCTGTTCCGCACCGGCATGGATGTGTCTTGGCGCACTCGTAACTGGGGTGAACCGCCTGTGCATATCAATGAGTATTTGACGATAGATAGTTTATTGGCTCGCTATGATTATCAGGGCGAAGTGTTTGATGATTTGCTCTTTATTGGTCTTCGTGAACGAATAGAGTCGTCTAACAAGAATAAAGTGCTTATTATTCTGCATACCTCTACGTCCCATGGACCGGATTATCAGCGGCAGTATCCTGAGCCATATAGCGTCTTTATGCCTGTTTGCAGCAGTGTGGAGAATGCGCAGAACGAACCCGATAGGTTGCTCAATGCTTACGATAATACGATTGTTTATACGGATGCTTTATTGGCCGATTTGATTGATTCATTACGCACCCTTACCGACTGGAAATGTGCGATGTTCTATGTCTCTGATCATGGTGAGTCGTTAGGCGAAAACGGATTGTTCATGCATGGTGTACCTATGAAGATGGCCCCTAAGGAGCAGTACGAGATTCCGTTCCTGGTATGGACGAACGACTCGTCGCGTACTATCCTTCCTCCGGACCATATCATCGACCAGCACTACGTCTTCCATTCGGTCTTGGATTGGCTCTCCATCGAAAGCCCAATCTATAACCCTGAATATAATCTCTTTAAATAATTAGATACTTGGCTAATTGGCTACTTGGCTAATTGGTTAATTGTTAATTGGCTAATTGCTATGCTTCTCCCATTCTGTATCCCTAACGTCCTCGAAGCCGGTTGTGATGAAGCCGGTCGCGGACCTTTGGCGGGCAGTGTATTTGCGGCGGCGGTTGTCTTGCCGCAGGATTTTCGCAATGAGATGCTCAATGACAGCAAGCAACTCACGGAGAAGCAGCGTGAGCAACTGCGCCCTATCATCGAGCAGGAAGCCCTGGCTTGGGCTGTAGCGGAAGTGACGGCGGCGGAGATAGACCAAATCAATATCCTCAATGCCAGTCTATTAGGCATGCGCCGTGCCTTGGATAAAGTTGGTCAACAATTAGCACGCACCCATCAGTTGATAGAGCATATCTTAGTGGATGGCAATAGATGGAAACCTTACGTGCCGGAGGGTGGGGTATTGGAGGTTCCGGCGCGAACCGTTGTACATGGTGATGCTACGTATATGTCTATTGCTGCCGCTTCTATTCTGGCTAAAACATACCGCGATGATTATATGCGCCGCCTCAGTCAGCAGTACCCGCAGTATGGTTGGGAGCGCAATATGGGCTACCCCACCAAGGAACACTACGCCGCACTACAACAATTCGGTCCCTCTCCCTACCACCGCCTCACCTTCAAACTAAAATAGTTCTCGTTTTTTGCAACTTTTTGCATATCCCATGCGTCTAATGATAAAACGAACGACAATGAAACGATTGATTTTACCTGTTATCTTATTCGTATCTACCCTTGCTATGGCGCAGGAGGTAGATATGCATTATTGGGATAGTATCTATTCGGCTATCAATGATTCTATTCAGTTGGAAGACGTGAATATAGTGGCTAAGAAACCTCTGTTTGAACGTAAACTGGATAAGGTGGTCTTTAATGTCAGTCAGTCTCCATTGGCTGCCGGCACCAATGGTAAGGACCTTATCAAGAAAGCCCCCGGCATTATGGTGGATAAGGATGGCAATATCACCTTTAATGGCAAGTCCGTAGAGGTCTATGTGGACGGACGCCCTTCTTACCTGAGTGGGGACCAACTCAAAGCCATGCTGGAAGGAATGGACGGATCTACCGTGGATAAGATTGAACTCATCTCTAATCCTGGAGCCAAGTACGATGCCAGTGGCACCGGTGGTATCATCAATATCAAACTCAAGCGCAATATGACGCGCGGACTGAATGGTATATTGAATGCTGCCTATGGCGGCATGTTTTTCAAGGATGTTAATCGTTATCTTAATAACGACTATGTGGGCCTGAACCTGTTCTATCGCACGGATAAAACCTATACTTATGCGCAAGTTAATCAGTACTATGGTGATTTCAGTATCAGCAATGCTACGCATGCTTATACGCCTTTTATGAAGCGCGATATGGAGTCTGAATACACCGCCGATTTTCAGTACTATATGCTTAAAATAGGCAATGACTGGTATATCGATTCGACTAATACGTTCGGTTTCTTCTTCCAGGCACCGGTTATGGTGCAGTCCCAAACAGCACCGGCTGACAAGAGTTGGGGAACAACGTCTTTCCTTTCTTCTACCGGTGCAGACTCGCTGATTTTGCATACGAACAGTATGACCAATGCGCGCACTTTTGCTCCGCAGCACACTGCCAACCTTAATTTTACGCACGTCTTCTCGGCTGATTTGGAGCGTGAACTGACCGTTAACATGGATTATAACCGCTATAATAGCCAATCCTCTAATCTGCAGCATAACAAGGAATGGATCGACCAACAGCCTCAAGTCTATTCCGGATTGGATATACGTAATCATCAAATCTCCAATATCTATTCGGCTAAGTTGGATTTCCAAACTAAGTTTTGGCGTACCGGTATGATTGAAGCCGGTGGCAAATATACGCTTTCCACGATGAATAGCCGCATGACGACTGATTCGCTGCAGGGTGAAGACTGGACGCTGCACTCCTCTACGCCGTCTGATTTTGACTATCGCGAGCATGTGGCAGCCATGTATATCTCGCTGGCCAAGCAGTTTGGTCAGCATTGGAATGTCAAAGTCGGTCTGCGTGGCGAATATACTTATTCGATAGGCGATTGGTTATCTGCTGATTCACTTAGCCGTAAGTCGTACTTTGATGTCTTCCCAACCGTCTATATGGGCTATACGTCCTCGCCGCTGGGTAAACTGCAGCAGACTATTGCAGTCAGCGCCAGTTACGTGCGACGCATCAAACGACCGAATTACTATCTGCTCAATCCCTTCCGAACCTACATTGATGCCCATAGTTATTCCGTAGGTAATACCGAACTCACTCCGGAGTTTAACAATGATGTAGAACTCAATTTCTCCTACTCGCAGTACCTAAGTCTGACTTTTAATTTCTCGCATACTCAGGACATGTTCTCCCAACATATCGAGATTCTGGATAATGGTGACGGACGATCTATGTGGACGAACTTTGGTACGTGTACAACGCATGGTTTTAACCTCTCTCTTACCGAACTGCCCCTTGTGCCTAAGTTTGATTCGCAGCATAAGGTCAATGGCGCTTGGCTTGCGTTTACAATGAATGTGGGATACTATAATTTCCTCAATAAGTCCTACAAGAAGGACGAGAACGGTAATCCTGAGTATAAGCAGCAGAATAACTATTTCCGCTGCAATGGTATGCTCAATGCCTATTTGCCTAAGGATTGGTCCATCTCGGTGGATGCTTTCTATAGCGCACCTATTACGATTGGATATAACCGCCAATCTGCCGTCTATTCGATGGGATTGGGTATCCGTAAGTCCATTAGTAGTAAAGGCTTAGTGCTTAATCTGCAAGTCCAGGATCTGCTGCGCTCGTCTCATTATGAGGAGCGGTCACAAGGGCTGCCCGACGGACAGTTCACCTCGGTGGAGAATACTGTCCGCCAGCAACGCGTTACTTTCTCCCTTACGTATATGTTTGGCCAGCAACAATGGCATAAACAACGTAAAGTTGGTGATTCGGAGTTCAACGACCGCCTCGGCTCCGGCAATTCATTAGGTCAATAAACTCTCTTAATTCTTAATTCAAAATTCAAAATTCTTATAAGTATGGATAGAAGCAAAAAAATCTTATTAATCGTAATTATCATACTTATTGTATGTTTCTTTGCGATGCGTGGTTGCGTACATATAGTAGGCAAGGTAATGAATAAAGTAATGCCGGCAACCTCTCTTAGTTACGATCACCCCGAACGTTATTCGATTGATTCAATAGGAGGCACAACGCTACCTATTACAGATATTGAGGTGGAGTGGATTAACGGTGATATTCATGTTTTATATGGTGATATAGATAGTATCTCTTGGTGCGAAATCTATACAGATGGTACGCCGTCTGTTGAAGATAGACTGCATTATTACATTGAGGATAATACGTTGGCAATTCGCTATTGTGCGCCTCATTTTGAGGATCAAGGGCATCTAAGAACTTTCCTAAAACATCGTCCTAATAAGTCCTTGCATAAGGAACTGACGATTATCCTTCCTCGCGGTGCTTATTATAATAACGTTGAAATATCGGGTATTAATGGCAATCATTTCTTGGATATTGATGCTTGCGAGATGGACCTATCTATGATTAATGGTTCTATTACACTTTCCACTCGCCAATCGGACAATATACAAATGCAGACCATTAACGGCAACCTCACTATCTTCGCGCCGGATACTTCTTCTATTCAGGTCACTACCGATAAGGTTAATGGCGCGGTCTATACCGAATGGCCTTGCTCCCAACAGGATAATATTTATACCTGCGGTGCAGCGCCTTATATGCGTGTAGATATGGATGTAATTAACGGAAATATGAATATTCTTAAACTTAAATAATATGGACCTTATTCCTATTGTTGGCATTTTGATGCCTGTTTTATTGGTTGCTGTGGTGCTTTCTTATTCGTATCGAAAGGAGCACGAGCGTAATCGCTTAATTGAAAAAATGATTGAGAAAGGCCAAGATCCCGCTTCTATCCTTCCTTTGCTTAATGGACGCAAGGAAGAGGAGAAGAACCCAACCAAGCACTTCAAGAGTGGTATAACGCTCACTTCCATCGGATTAGGTCTGATGGTTGCCGGTTGGTTATGCTCCTGGAGCACAGTTGGTATTGGTGCTTTCTTAGCTATTATTGGACTTGGTGAATTGGCTCTCGCGTGGTATCTTCGCAAGTATTCGAAATAGTAGTTAAACGCCATCAGGGAGCAATACGCCGTTTCCTAACGTCCCTCACCAAAGGGGATACGATGCTCGCGGATGATCTCGCCCAGGATACCTTTATCAAGGCCTTCTATGCGTGGGATAGCTTTGCTGCTCTTAGTTCACCTAAGACGTGGCTCATGCGTATAGCCTATAATACTTTTGTGGACTATACCCGCTCTCAGCCTGCCTCAACGTTATCATCAACTGAGTCAATTCAATCTTCAATATGCAATATTCAATCTGCAATTGGAGCCTCTGGCTCCTCGTTTGAGATTCGTAATGATGTGCAGCAGGCAATGCTGCAACTTTCCGAACCGGAACGTTTGTGCGTCCAATTGGCGTTGATTGAGGACTTATCTATGCGTCAGATAGTCACTATCACTGGTATGAATGAAAACACCATAAAGTCGCATTTGCACCGTGCTAAAGATAAACTTAGAACCTTTTTAATCAATAATGGATATGACCGATAAAGAACTGAAAAACATACTTCAATCGTCCACTTACTCGTCTAAAGATGAACGTTATAACGATGCTGATTTTACGCAGCGCGTCATGTCACAATTGCCTAAGTCGTCTGTCCCCTCGCGTGTTATTTGGACTATCCGCATTATTGCAGGGGTCATTGCTATTGCCGTGTTCCTTCTCCTCACACCATCAATGTTAACCTCAATCCAATCTGCCATATGCAATATTCAATATTCAATTGAATCCATGGTGGCTATGTCAATGTCAACGTTTTCGTTCTCGTCTGGTTCCTACCTCTTCGCTCTTACCTCTTGCCTCATAATCGCCCTCTTCCTCTCCCGCCGCCTAGACTAGTCTTGTTATTGGCTAATTCCTACTTGGCTAATTGGCTAATTACCTATGTTTTCCGCGTCGTTTCCGCGTGATTACCGCCTGATTGCCGCCTTAGTCTACTGGGATTCTAACCCCATCCTTGTAAGGCACATGTATGCAGCATCTCACCCAATCTATTCCTAGCAAAATAACATCTATACGAATGGTGTCATGAAGATAGGCAGATAAGTCATCTCCTGCTCATGATGCAGATCTTTGGTATAAATTAAATAACGACTCCCTATTCTTGAAGAAAATTTCTTGCAAAAAGCATCCAACGAAGCATGTGTCTTGTAACCAGATGATTTAACTTCAATGGGACAAATCTTGCTCCCTTGAGAAAGTAAGAAATCAACCTCATAGTTGTGATTGCTATTGGGGACAGGCCAGGTGTGATAGAATAGTTTATGCCCCGATGCAACTAACATTTGTGCAACCATATTTTCGTACACGTAACCCAAATCGGCGGACAATTTATCCGACAATAGTTTTTGATAGATAATATTATCAACACAACTTTTGTCCCAAAATGCCAATGTGGTGAATAGACCGGTATCTGATAAATATATTTTATATTGTCTATAATCGGCATGCATAGATAAGCCTACATTCGGGTCGTCGGCATGGTGCGCAATATTTACAGTTAAACTGTCCTCTAAATCATGGATCAGTTCGTCAAATGTATTTTCTTCCGTAGTGGTTCCTATAACGCTCGTCTTTTTGTAACGCGAAGCATTACCTGTTAATTGGGATGGAATAGCTTGGAAGAGTTTGGAAATTTTACCACTTGGATCAATTTTGTGAAAATCATCCAGATATAATTCAACGATTTCGCGCTTGACGGCATCTACTTCCGCTAAGTTTTGAGTGGATAAATACGTGCAGACTGCTTGTGGCATGCCTCCCACTAACATATATAGCCGGAATTTGCGTAATAAGTCACGAGTAATAGCATCACCGATGGAACGACGGCTATTGAATGATTGGTGCAATAATGGAATGGTTACAGAATCTTGCATAGCCCATAAGAATTCTTCGTAATCCATCGGATACATAGTTAAGCGAGTCTCTTCGCTAGGAATAACAATGTTTTGAACATTTTTTCGGATAGAAAGCAAAGAACCTGTCTCAATATAATCATAGCGATGGTCTTTGACGAGGTATTTTATTGCTTGTCGAACTTGAGGACAACGTTGTATCTCATCAAAGATGATTACAGACTGCCGTTCGTGCAGATTTACTTGGTAGAGATATTGTAATTGTGTGAAAAAATAATCTCTGTCTGCAATATGTTTAACTACCTCCATTAACTCCGGCTTGGCATCAGCAAAATCTATCAGGATATATGATTTATATTCTTTTCGAGCAAATTCTTCTGCCAAAGTAGATTTTCCTACACGGCGAGCGCCCTTGATTAGTAGAGCTGTAGTGCCATTTTTTGTTTGTTTCCACTTGAGCATTTGTTCGTACAATTTCCGCCGAAAAATAATAGTTGAATCCATAGCAGTAATGATTGATATTGAAAAAACGCTGCAAAGGTACTAAAAATAAATGATATATGCAAATTTTTGATAGGAATCCCCAAATTTTTTATGGTAAAAACCCGCAGAATCCCCAAATTTTTTATGGTAAAAACCCGCAGAATCCCCAAATTTAGATATTTCTCTATATGAAATGTGAGCAAGATAATACCCCAAAAGTTTACTATTATTAATTTTTTTATCGTCCAAAAATGCGCATTTTAACCGAAATGCGCATTTTTATTTGCATATATCAATTTTTCTTTGTAATTTTGCAATCGGATTCCACGCTGGAGGGGATTATGTCTCTTTGCGGGGTGGGGTTCAGACATAATAAATGGCGTTTATTGACGCTTGTTTTGGCATAGTGAAATCTAGCAAATTTTAGTCCCAAAGCAAGAAGACATAAGCGTCCTGTGGGTATGATTGTATGCCTGACGCGTTCCGCGTCGGTGTTGTCATATACCGGCGTGGACGTTATGGTTTATTCTTGACAAAGGTTTTGCTAGAACCACACTATGGAGAATAAGCGTGAATAATGTTCACGCTTTTTTGTTGTCTATTAATGCAATCTAGGATACTATTTCTCTAGGCAACTAGGATACTAATAAAATATCTATATATCAAACGGAGCTCGCCGAAAATCCGACAAAGAGTAGGCAAAATTAATTGTTGCGCCCGACACGAATAAGGGAATAAAGTATGAATAATTTTGAGTATCTAATGCAAGACTTGCTCCCTTGGGCAAGGGCACATGTTGAGCCAGTTAAAACTCTGACCTTTCGTTGTTTTGAACTTATCGAACGCAACCCTGGATTATTGGTTAAGTATAATCAATTAATTGCTTCTAAAGGTAGTACCCCAACTGATGTTCAAACAACTAACCGACAAATTGCTCAAGCGATAGCAGAGGATTTAGGGTTAGAAGGAGTTGGCAATCCCGTACATGTGGGCAATCTCGGTGAACATTTGATTGAATCTTATCACGAATTACAATATAAAACCTCAAAATGATGAAAAGAATTTTTGTTAGTTGTGTCACTTTATTGATAATGTTAGCTATGGTGGCACAGAATAATGTTATCACCTATACGGCAACGGAGAAATTAACACGTAGTACGTTGAATATTGGTGCAACAACCTTTGGACCTGCTATTACATCGCACACCTTTAGTAATGGCACAGGTACGATTACTTGTAGTGATGAAATCACCAAAATTGGATATGATGCTTTCCGTAGTTGCAGCACATTGATTTCTATCACTATTCCTGATTCTGCTACTGAAATTGAGGGATATGCTTTCGTTGATTGCAGCAGCTTGACCTCGGTAACTATTGGCAATTCCGTCACCAAAATAGGATGGGCTACATTCGGTAGTTGCACAGGATTGACATCAATAACCTGCCATGCTATCTATCCACCTACTTGTGGAGAGTATTGTTTTTATAATGTTGTTCAAAGATCTGTCTCGGTCTATGTGCCGGCAAGGTCTGTTGATGCTTACAATAAAAATTGGGTTTGGAGAGAATTTAATATACAAGCCAACCCTAATGATTTTGCTGTTATAACTTGTATCGCAAAAAACGGCACATCTATGGGGGCAGACACATACATAAAAGGAGATACATGTGTTTTGGAGATTATTCCAAATGCAGGCTATCGATTCACCCACTGGAATGACGGCAATACTGATAATCCTCGTTCGTTTGTGGTTACCCAAGATTCCATATTTACGGCACAAATAGACTCTATCATAGCCGGTCAATGTGGTAATAATCTTTATTGGAGATCCGTCGGCGATACACTCATTATCACAGGTAGTGGAGAAATGTATGATTATAGTGGTGCTACCCCAGCTGAATGGTCGTTCCTATCTAAAGACAAGATAGCCAAAATTATTTTACAGGATGGTATTACGCACATTGGCGATTCGGCATTTATTGATTGTAATGGTATAGAAACACTCTCTTTACCTAATTCTGTTGAAACGATTGGTAATTATGCCTTTGCTAACTGCCCCTATCTAACCGATGTAGTAATTGGGACCAATGTACGAGAGATAGGGTGTAATGCCTTTGCTGGGGACTTTCGTTTAGAGAATATTACTTGCTATGCACCTATAACACCCAATGTATGCAGCACAACCTTTAGCGGCATAAACAAATTCTATGTCTATTTGTATGTTTTAGAGTCTGCACAACGTAAATACCAAGTAGATCCCAATTGGGCAGGATTCAATCTTCATCTGATCGGTGCAGAAGAAAAGCCCATAACCGGCGATGAAGTAACCGTAGATCCTTCTGCCGATAATGTTACTATTACTTGGCCAGCCAACGACGACGCAGCAGAATATAAATTGGTAATTACCAAAGATGGCATCGTCTTCTGCACATTAACCTTCAATGCTCAAGGTCAACTAACCGGCATTGCTTTTGCTCCTAATCGTGCAGGCTCTCGTATGTTGGATGCTGCTGTAATGACAGCCACCGGCTGGCAATTTACGGTAACAGGTCTTGACCAAGCAAGTAAATATGGCTATACCATAGATGCGCTCAATGCAAGTAAGCAATCTATCAAACACTACGAAGGAGAGTTCGCTACAGATGGTTATACATCATTAGAGTGGGTAACATCTGATAAGATTCAAAGCGTCAATAAAATGCTCTTGGATGGTCACCTCTATATCCTGCGTGACGGCAACCTCTACAACGCCACCGGCGCGAGAGTGAAATAATCTCAACATTTCCTCTTATTAATCCTTTGCGGGGCAGAAAACAATTCGTTCTCTGCCTCGCTTTTTTATTTGCCTTATTTGCATTGGTTACTTGGCTAATTGCCTGTGCAGTCCGCGTAATTTCCGTGTGATTACTGCCTGATTGCCGCGTTAGTCTACTAGGATATAAAGCCCCTCCTTGCAAGGCACATGTATGCAGCATTCCCCCTCCGTTGATGTCGAAGTTGGTCATGACCATTTGCCTATCTGCATCTGACTCACCCATTCATCCTTTCACCACTCATCCTCTCATCCACTCATCCACTCATCCACTCACTCATCCCCTATATAAATCTGTTATCAAATTAGTTAACACACTCTCATTCCACCTCGGTCTTGTTCACAAAAAGAGGTTGTCCAAAAACTAGCATTCATTGAGTACTATATTCTTAAAAATCGGCCTAATTGACAATTTTTGCAGTCAGTTTATCACCAGATTTGTCAATTACACCTAAAAATCATATCATTTTTTCTTCTTAATATTTGCGTATGTCTATATTTTTTTGTATCTTTGTAGTCTAAATCAAAAACGCAAATGGCATACAAAAAAGGAGAAGAAAGACATCAAGTTACATTGTTTCCAGCAGTAATAGATGAGTACGTAGAACAAGATAGTCCTGTTAGATTGTTTGACGCATTCGTTGATCATCTTAATCTTTGTGGGTTGGGATTCCAACGTACAACAGCAGCCATAGAAGGTCGTCCGGGTTTTGATCCACGCGATATGATTAAGTTGTATATCTATGGGTACTTTTATCAGATTCGTTCGTCTCGTCGTTTGGCTCGTGAGTGCAAGTGCAATATTGAGGTTATGTGGTTATTAGGCAAACTAACACCAGACTTTCGCACAATTGCTGAGTTTAGGAAGAACAATGCGGAACCGATTGTAAAAGTTTTTCGTGAGTTTAACCGCTTTTGCATCAATGCCAAGATTATCAGCCGTTCTTATATCTCTATAGATGGTAGTAAGTTTCAAGCCGTTAATAGTTTGGAGCGGAATTATAATCTAAAAAAAATAGATGCTCGTATACAGCAACTCAACGAGCAAATTCCTATTTACATAAAGGAACTTGACGAGAGTGATGACGATGAGTCTGGTGCAGCACAAAGGGCACATCTTCAAACCAAGATTAACAAGCGCACGCAAGAGAAATCAGATTTAGAGAATATGCGCAAGCAGATGTTGGAAGAAGGCAAACAACAGGTTTCTCTTACAGATAAAGATGCTAAATTGATGGGGACTCGCAAAGGCTTTGTGATGGCCTATAACACGCAAACTGCTGTTGATGCCGAGAGCCATATGATTGTCGATTTTGACCACACAACAGATCCGGTAGATTTAGGGCATTTAACCTCTATAGCGAAGAAAGCTAAGGATATACTATCTAATGGAGAGGATGCCATCCTTTCTACAGTGAGCGATACGGGTTACGAAAGCCTAACAGATCAAGCGAATGCGCTAGCCAATGGTATTATTCCAAATGTCATCCGTAGAAATCATGAGAATACGACAGAGGTCTCTTTTAACTATCACAAAGCAGACATAAATGATGCTACTCGAGCAAGCATCAACCCTCAAGACTTACGCAAGTGCTTAGAAGCAGGTGTCATTCCTGATGCCTATAAGGAGATTCTTTCTGATGCGACTATTTCTAATGTATACACAGGAAACCGCTGGCATGATGTATGCGATGAAGATGTAACCCATATGAGCGTTGAGCAGATGCAAGAAAAAGCCAAACAAGGATACTTTATCCGTAATGCGGAAGTCAATTGTGTTTATTGCCCCAGCGGATGCATTCTATATCCTATTGGGAATGGCAAGAATGGTCTTGTATCTTATCGAAACACCATGGCTTGCGCTCATTGTCCGATGAAGTGCAAAGATATTAAGAGTACACCACAGCCTCGCTTCCCAAAAGACCAATTGGTGCGTCCAGTAGACTCAAAACAGTTCCGAGATGGGCAAAAGCAACAATATATAGGAGAAAAAACCACTTCGCAAAGAATCACTTATCGTCTCCATTTGGATATTGAAAAAATGAAGAAACGTATGAGCATATCAGAGCATCCATTTGGAACACTTAAACGTGCTCTTGGACAATATTACTTTTTATTGAAAGGATTAACTAAAACTACTACCGAAATGGCAATGTTTTGTCTTTCCTACAACCTAAAGCGTGCCATTCAATTACGAGGCGTTAATGCTCTCATGGCGATGTTGGTAGTCGCATAATACTCTTTTTACGCCTATTTTATGTCCATAAGTGCCCCATATGGGACGTTTTTATGCTATCAGTGCTGTTTTGGAATACAATATACCCAAAATTATGGTTTTGATGGTTTGAGTGCTTTATAATCTTACACATTTGAATATTTAGCTTAGTTTTTGGACAACCTCAAAAAGTGAACAACTCCAAAGTTTCCTATTATTAAGATTTTAGTCAATGTTATAGGTGATTTTGGGGATCGAGGGTTGGCAAAGGGTTAATCGACCGTTAGTAAACCCTTATTAGACACTTAAAAAGTTTACTATTGTTAAGATTTTGCGAGGCAGAAAACAGTTTGTTCTCTGCCTCGCATCCTCCGTGCACGTTCCGTGCATCGTATATGCAAACACCCTTCACCTCAAAATGTACGATTATTTACTCGTTCCTTTGTTTTTTGATGGAACTGGAGCCCGTTAGTACTACTTACGTACCCCTTACAAGGGGTAGTAAGTGTACGTACTAAGGGCATCAATCGCAGTTCCTCAAACTTTCTCCCATCGTCTTTATTGATTTGTGCGACCCCCTCAGCAGGGTCGCGCACGTACGCGTCTTCCCCTACTGTGGGGGAAGACGTACTGAAAACGTGCGCACGCGACTTGCGTAAGATTTTGCAAAAAGATGCTCTTTTGATGTTATGTTTACTCAAAAAGTTCGTAATCAAAATAGTAGAGAGGAAACTAAATAATAAATAAAAACGTCAAAAACACCAATTTCTATCCGAAGTTGCCATTTTTATTTGCATATATGCAAAAAAAAGTGTATCTTTGCACACTAATTGGCGGTTGGAATGATGAAAGGTACGAAACATAGTACGTTAATATGGGTTGCGTTGGGCATTCTGCTGATAGGATTGGCTATTGTAGATGTATGCTGCGGGGCGGTGTGGATTAGTCCAAGAGAGATAATGGCTTCTTGGAGTGCGATAAGCACCGAATCTGCCATCATTGATCGTATATTCTTCTATCTGCGTCTGCCTAAGATGTTGACTGCCATTTTGGCAGGAGTAGCACTGTCGGTAAGTGGTATGATGATGCAGACGCTGTTTCGAAACCCCTTAGCCGGACCGTATATATTAGGTGTGAGTTCAGGAGCATGTTTGGGCGTAGCGGTAGTGACTATGTTGCAGGTGGCAGGTGGCGGGTTACAGATAGCAAGTGGTAGTATAGCGGCCGCCGCTATAATAGGCAGTATAGCCGTGCTGATGATGATGCTGCCGGTGGCGAGGAAAGTGAAGGATAACGTGAGTTTGCTGATTATAGGTATGATGTTCGGCGCCGTGGCAGGAGCATTAGTGAATGTGATGCAGAACATCAGCAACCCCGACTCCCTGAAGGTCTTTATTACATGGACCTTAGGCAGTTTGAGTAACGTGGGGTGGGGCGAATTGGCAGTCATGTCTGCCATTATCATCATTGGCATGATAATTGTCATAACAATGATGAAGCCCTTGAACGGATTGCTGTTAGGCGAGACGTATGCGCAGGGATTAGGCATCAATGTTCAGCGGGTACGCACATGGATTGTGGTGGCTACCGGATTATTGGCCGGAGCAGTGACGGCGTTCTGCGGACCAATAGCCTTTGTGGGAGTGGCTGTGCCACATATAGCACGAGGACTGATGCGCACCAGTAATCATCGCATCATCATCCCGGCATCCGCATTGATAGGCGCCAACCTGCTGCTCGCATGCGATATAATATGTTCGCTCAGCACCTATCCGCTGCCTATCAGCACCATGTCCGCCCTGTTCGGAGCACCAATCATAATAGGAATAATAATAAAGAATAAATAATAAAGTCAATATACAATATTCAATCTTCAATAGTCAATACATTTACATAATATGAGTTTTATTAGTATCATTAGTTCGCTCTTTGGGAATAAGGCGCAGAGAGACATGAAGGAGATTCAGCCTTATGTGGAACAAATCAAGACTGCATACGAGCAGATTGATCAGTTAGATAACGACCAACTTCGTGCACGAAGTCAAGCATTGATGCAGCATATCCAAGACCGCGTCAAGGATAAGAAAGCACGCATCACTGAACTCAAAGCCGGCATAGAAGAACTGGAAATAGACCAGCGCGAGAAAGTGTATAACGAGGTGGATAAGATTGAAAAAGATATCCAAGATACCTATAAACAAGTGCTGGACGAAATCCTGCCCGAAGTATATGCCATCGTTAAATCCACAGCCCGCCGCTTTGCTCAGAACGAGGACGTTATTGTGACGGCTAATCTAATGGACCGCGACCTGGCTGCTGACCAACGGTTTGACTTTGTGGATATAGACGGCGACAAGGCTATCTATCATAACCACTGGACCGCCGGAGGAAACGAAATAACATGGGACATGATCCACTATGACGTGCAGCTATTCGGCGGCGTTGTCCTGCATCAAGGTAAGATAGCCGAAATGGCGACCGGTGAAGGTAAGACATTGGTGGCTACACTGCCCGTCTTCCTCAATGCCATGACCCACGAAGGAGTGCATGTAGTGACAGTGAATGACTACCTGGCTAAACGTGATAGCGAATGGAACGGACCGATTTATATGTTCCATGGACTAACGGTCGATTGCATCGATAAGCATAAACCCAATTCGGATGAACGTCGTCAAGCATATAACTGCGATATCACCTTTGGTACGAACAATGAGTTCGGCTTTGACTACCTGCGCGATAACATGGCTACTTCCCCCATGGACCTCGTGCAACGCGGACATAACTTCGCCATCGTGGATGAGGTGGATAGCGTGCTCATTGATGATGCCCGTACTCCGCTGATTATATCCGGACCTATTCCAAAGGGTGAAGACCAGATGTTTGATGAATACAAACACCGCGTTGAACTGCTCGTTCGTACCCAACAAGCACTCACCACTAAGTACCTGACCGAAGCCAAGGCTAAGATGGGTAGCGATGATGCAAAAGTGCGCGAAGAAGGTGAATTGGCCCTGTTCCGCAGCTTCAAAGGTATGCCTAAGAACAAAGCCCTGATTAAGTTCCTGTCCGAACAGGGTGTGAAAGTTCGTATGCAGAAGACCGAAGAGTTCTACATGCAGGAGAACGAAAAGAACATGCATATCGCTACCGATGAGTTGTACTTCGTGATCGACGAAAAGAATAAGTCCATCGAACTGACCGATAAAGGTATCGACACCCTAACCGGTAATACGGATGACCCGAATTTCTTCGTGCTGCCGGACGTAGGTAGCGAGATAGCCGAGTTGGAGAAGGAAAACCTGTCCGCCGAAGAAAAACAGGCTAAGAAAGACGAGATATACAATAACTACGCCATCAAGTCCGAACGCGTACATACGGTTCATCAACTGCTGAAAGCCTACACCCTCTTTGAGAAAGATGTGGACTACATCATCGATAACAACGAGGTCAAGATAGTGGATGAACAGACAGGCCGTATCATGGAAGGGCGCCGCTGGAGTGACGGTCTGCACCAAGCCGTGGAAGCCAAGGAGAACGTCAAAGTAGAAGGAGCAACACAGACCTTTGCTACCATCACATTGCAGAACTACTTCCGTATGTATAAGAAACTATCCGGTATGACCGGTACGGCTGAAACAGAGGCCGGGGAGTTCTGGAATATATACAAGTTGGACGTAGTGGTTATCCCTACCAACCGTCCCATCGCCCGTAATGATATGAATGACCGTATTTATCGCACTAAACGCGAGAAGTACAATGCCGTGATTGACGAGATCCAACGCTTGGTAGATGCCGGTCGTCCGGTCTTAGTAGGTACGACGAGTGTCGAGATATCGGAGTTACTGAGTAAGATGCTGAACCTGCGTCACATCAAGCATAACGTGCTGAATGCTAAACTGCACCAGCAGGAAGCCTTGGTAGTAGCAGAGGCCGGACAAAAAGGTCAAGTCACTATTGCCACCAACATGGCTGGTCGTGGTACCGATATTAAACTTAGTGACGAAGTCAAATCAGCCGGCGGCTTGGCCATCATTGGTACAGAGCGTCACGAGAGTCGCCGTGTAGATAGACAGTTAAGAGGTCGTTCCGGTCGTCAAGGTGACCCGGGTTCGTCCGTCTTCTTCATCTCTCTCGAAGATGACCTGATGCGTATGTTCGGTAGCGAACGTATAGCCGCCGTCATGGATCGTATGGGATGGGAAGAAGGTGAGGCCATCGAGCATAACATGATCTCCAATAACGTGGAGAAAGCCCAAAAGAAAGTGGAGGAGAATAACTTCGGTATTCGTAAACGCTTGATCGAGTATGACGATGTAATGAACCAACAGCGTAACGTCATCTATGCCAAACGTCACCACGCCCTGATGGGTGAGCGTATCGGTGTGGATATAACCAACATGATCTACGATGCCGCCGAGAGTATATTGCTGGATGCCCGCGATATGTTGGATTACGAGAGTTTGCAGTTCAACGTGATGCAGACCTTCGCCATGGAAGTGCCCTTTGACGAGGATACCTTCCGCGGAGCGAAAGCGGACCGATTGGTGGAAGAGTTGGCTGTGGTTGCTATCGAAACCTTCAAACGCCGCATGGATAAACTCATGCAAGTGGCTAACCCCGTTATCCAAAAAGTATATGCGGACAAGGGTAGCATGTATGAGAATATCCTCATTCCAATCACCGATGGTAAACGTGTGTATAACATCGCCGTTAACCTCAAACGCGCTGCCGAAACAGATAGTAAGGAAGTGGTGAAAGAGTTTGAGAAACGTATGGTGCTGTATGTTATTGATGACGAATGGAAGGAGCATTTGCGTCAGTTAGATGACCTCAAACAGAGCGTACAGAACGCATCGTACGAGCAGAAAGACCCGTTGCTGATTTATAAACTGGAGTCGTTCAATATCTTCCGTCAGATGTTAGATAACTTCAACCGCCGTGCTATCGCTATTCTGCTGCGTGGTCAGATTCATCAGCAGCAACCCGATTCCGTTCAACGTGCTCAGGCACAACAACGTATGGACCTCAGTAAGTACCGCACCCAGAAAGACGCAGTAGAACGTGCTGCACAAGCCAGCGGTCAAGCTTCGGCAGCAGGCAGAGACACCCGCGAACAACAACGTCCTATGCCGATTATAGCCGACAAGAAACCGCGTCCCAATGACCCATGTCCCTGCGGAAGCGGTAAGAAATATAAACAATGCCATGGAGCAGTCTAATCGTATCATATACTTAGGGACACCGGAGTTCGCGGTGGCCGGACTGAAGGCTTTAGTGGAAGGAGGCTACAACGTAGTGGCTGTTGTGACTATGCCGGATAAGCCTGCCGGACGCGGTCACCAGATGCAATGCTCGCCGGTTAAACAGTATGCCTTATCGGTAGGGCTGCCGGTGCTACAACCTGAGAAACTCAAGGACGAAGCCTTTATTGCTGAACTGCGTTCGTACCAGGCTGACCTGCAAGTGGTAACAGCCTTCCGTATGTTGCCTGAAGTGGTGTGGGCCATGCCGCGGTTAGGTACGTTCAACGTACATGCTGCCTTGCTGCCACAATACCGCGGTGCTGCACCTATCAACTGGGCGGTGATGAACGGAGATAAACAGACCGGACTAACCACTTTCATGCTTAAGCAGGAGATAGATACCGGTAATATGATTATGCAATCTACAACCCCTATCGATGATAACGAAGATGTGGGGGCGGTGCATGACCGATTGATGGAGATGAGTGTGGATATAACGCTTAAGACGGTGGATTTGATCTTCGACTGCGACCGCAAAGGTATAGCCCTGCCGGTTACTCCGCAGCCCGAACTGCCTAACTTACGTTCCGCACCAAAAATCTTCAAGGAGGACTGCCAAATCGACTTTACACGCACTGCCATTGAGATAAAAAACTTTGTTCGTGGACTCAGTCCTTATCCTACGGCATGGTGCAACATCGATATACACGGTCAGCATTTTGATAACGTTAAGGTCTATAAGGTCGAACCCGGCGATGGACCGATTGCAGTGGATTGTAAGGACGGCAAAGTCAGTATAGTCGAACTGCAATTACCCGGCAAAAAACGCATGGATGCCAAAGCATTGCTCAATGGATTGCATTAAACTCATAGATAAATACTACGCAGATTATCCTGAATTAAGGCAAATACTGCTGACCCATTCCACTCAGGTGCGTGACCGCGCACTGGAGTTGGCGCAGCGACTGATTGAGAAAGGTATAGACGTGGATAAGGACTTTGTGGCCGAAGCAGCTATGCTGCATGATATAGGTATCATCTTTTGTTCTGCTCCTAAGATATTCTGCAACGGTCCGCATAAGTACATTGAGCATGGTTACTTAGGTGCCGAACTGCTGAGGAAGGAAGGTCTGCCACGTCATGCAAGAGTAGCAGAAAGGCATACCGGCAGCGGTATCACCATGGAACAAGTCTTCCGTGAGGACCTGCCTATTCCTGCAGCGGATTACTGTCCCGAAACAATCGAAGAGAAAATAGTCTGCTATGCCGATAAGTTCTTCAGCAAGAGCCATCTAAACGAAGAAGTCTCTCCAACCAAAGTGAGAGAGACTATCTGGCGATACGGGCATGACGCCATTTTGCGTTGGAACGCTATGGAAGAACTCTTTAAGCCTTAACTTCAGGCAAGAGTGGACGACGGAACGAACGCACCACTAAGTATATTCCCCAAAGGATAAAGGGTAGGCTAAGCCACTGACCCATGTTAAGCAAGAGACCGGATTCAAAGGCCTCTTGATTGTTTTTGATGAACTCCAATCCAAAGCGAGAGGCGAAGACGATAATCAGGAATGTGCCTAATAATAGTCCTTCCCGACGATAGGCTTTGCCGCGCCAATACATCACCCATGTGACTACAAAAGCGACGAGACAGTACATCATTTCGTAAATCTGAGTAGGGTGGCAAGGTTCGGTTTGACCGTCTCTAACAAAGACAAACCCCCATGGCAAGGAGGTGGGTCCACCATAAATCTCTGAGTTCATCAGATTACCCAAACGAATAAGTAACCCTGTGATACAGGCACCAACCACCAATCGGTCCAGCACCCATATAAGGGAGGTGTGGAAACGTTTATCCTTGCTGAAATGTTTGCGATGGATGCCCCATGCAGCAATGATGAGACCTAATGCTCCGCCATGACTGGCTAAGCCGCCTTCCCAAATCTTAAGCATCTCTAAAGGATGCTCCAAGTAGGGGTTGCGGTACTGAATGGTCCATGCAAAAATCTGGATGGGATCGTTGGTTAAATGCCATTCGTAGAAGAGGCAGTGACCTAATCGTGCACCTAATATCGAACCTAAGGTCATCCATACAAATAGTTTTTCCACCCATTCCTTGGGACAGTTCTCATGCGCGTACATCTTCTGCTCAATCAGGTAGCAGAAGTAAATACCCAATGCCCATAATAAACCATACCAGCGTATCCCGCCGTTCAGTCCCCAATACACTAAAATCGGGTCCACATCCCATATTATACTACTTATTATCATTATCTTTGTTTGTGTTATTTGGAGTGCTCTAAGCACTAGTTCCCCCATAATAGTTTATCTTTCAGGGACTTGATGAAACTATGGTCTCCTATCTGCACCAACTTAATGGTAAGAGGTGATTTTTCGATATGCAGGGTGGTGGTGTCCGACATGATTTGACTGCGTCCATCAATGGATACCATGTAACTGCCGGTACGACTCTTGATACTTAAATCCACCTTCCAATCGTCCGGAATAACTAATGGTCGCACCGTGAGGCTATGGCTGGCGATAGGAGTCATGATGATGCCGCGAGCTTGTGGCACCATAATCGGTCCGCCTACACTCATGTTATAGGCCGTTGAACCGGTAGGCGTCGCTAACATCAGGCCGTCGGCTTGATAGCGCGTAAGATCCAGTCCGTTCACTTTGGCCGAAATAGTGATAGCACTGCTCAGCCCGTATTTCATCACAGCAATCTCGTTCAACGCTTCGGTACTGGCCAGATGGCCTTCTTCCGAACAACTGATATGCAACAAAGCACGACGCTCAATCGTATATCGGCCTTCTAATAACTGCTCCAAGATGCAATCTACGTTCTTGGTCTCTACTTCTGCCAAAAATCCTAAGTGCCCAAAGTTAACACCTAAGATAGGGATATTAGTATGCACCAACTTAGAGGCAGTAGTCAGGAACGTACCGTCACCACCAATCGACAAAGCAAAGTCAACCGGATAACTATCTACTGGGCACTGTGCCATCTCGCTGTCAAAAGAGGCATAGTCACGAAAATTGAGCTCCTGACGCAACTCCTGGGAAAGCAACACTTCTACCTCGCGTTCCGCCAGATAATCCAATAAATGCTGAATCTCCTCACGTATCTGAGGTTTCTGCGAATTACCAAATAAAGCGACTTTCATTGTTGTAATTGTTAATTGGTTAATTAGCAAACCGACTAATTCACGCTGCAAAGGTACACAATTTTTTTTGAATGTGCAAATAAAAATGGCAACTTTTTACTTTGGTCGACGGAATTCAGCCAGGACAATAGCTGTGGCAATGGCGACATTCAAACTCTCAATCGTCTCTGCCGAACCACCATCTGCGTAAGAAGGAATACGAATGGGGTGGGTAACCAGTTTACGCACCTCTTTAGATATACCATTACCTTCATTGCCCATAATGATGATAGGTTGCAGGTTGCAGGTTACAGGTTGCAGATACTGACACCTGTCCCCTGACACCTGTCCCCTGTCACCTATCACACTGTCATATATATTCTCCCCATCCAATAACGTGCCATAAATAGGGATTTGGTCTTTTTTATCGGAGTGACAGGAGGCACATTGAGTAATCCATTCCACTAAATTAGTATAATGTACCCGCACACGAGTGAGCGAACCCATCGTCGCCTGAACTACCTTCGGATTATAACAATCTACCGTATCTAACGAGCATACGATATCATGCACCCCAAACCAGTCCGCCGTGCGGATAATAGTGCCTAAATTGCCCGGATCCTGAATGCCGTCTAAGCATAGGATAGGTTGCAGGTTCTGTCCTCTGTCCCCTGACACCTGACACCTGTCCCCTGTCACCTGTCTAAAAACTGCTATACTGCCTTGGGGAGCGCGAAGTGCTGACATCTGCTCTATCTCCTTGGATGTGGCATTGGTAGAGTCCGCCAACAACACCAACTCAAAATGTTTACGCAGTTCATTGATACATTTATCCCCTTCCGCAATAAAGAGCCCTAACTCGTCACGGAACTTCTTTTGGCGCAAACTACGTACTAATTTAATCTCGGATTTGGTCATAATTGCATATTTTGGGTGCAAAAGTACTAAAAAATTTGCATATATGCAAAAAAAAGTGTAACTTTGCGCGCTAAAATATGCAAAGTGGGAATAGGTACATAGTATTTGGACTAATGGCAGCGATAACGTTGCTGTGGTCTTCGTGCAATCTGACTAAGTTCGTGCCCGAAGATCAATACCTATTATATAAGTCCAAAGTAGAGGTAACTGATACTAAAAAAGTAGATGCCTCTGACCTCAAGAATTACTTGCGCCAAACGCCTAACTCCGAGATATTAGGATTTTGGAAACTGCAACTGCACGTGTATAACACCGCCCCCACCGATACAACTACCAAAGCCAAGAAACGTTTGGCTCGCAATGCCCATCGGGCTGGTGAGGCACCGGAAATATACAACGATGAACTGACCGCCGTCAGCATGCAACAACTCACTCAGGCCATGCGCAACAAAGGATACTTTGATGCACAAGTAGATACATCGTTGTCCATCAAGGACCGTAAACTAAGTATCACCTATAGTGTTACGGCGCAGCAACCCTACGTGATTCGCAGTTACCGCTTGGACCTGCCTCAGCGCGACCTGGCAGAGATAGCGATGAATAGGCATAGTAAAGTGCGTATAGGGGACGACTTCAACACCGATGTGCTCAACGCCGAACGGCAACGAGTGGCATCCGAGATGCGACGAATAGGGTACTTCTACTTCGAAAAAGAACTGCTGCAAGTCATTGCCGATAGTAGTGTTCGCTCCCACCAAGTGGATGTGACATTGCGTTTACGTCCGGACATCCATCCCGATACATCACGCGTGTTCCGCGTGTACTCAATCAGGGACCTGCAGTTCCATGTCGACTCTAATTTGCTACGTGAACCCATGCTGCGACGCACTTCACTCATCAAACCCGGTGAGGTGTTTAATCAATATAAAGTGGACCAAACGTACGAGAAATTCAATGCTTTAGGCATGGTTAAGTACGTAGATATAACCTTCGTGCCGGTTAGGGACCACTTATTGGACTGCCATATCACCATGAGCCGCAATAAACTACATTCCATCTCCGCGCAGGTGGATGGTACCTACACCGGAGGCGACTGGGGCATTGCTGCCGAATTAGGGTATCAGCACCGCAATATCTTCCATGGAGCCGAAGTGCTCAGCCTCAAGGCCCGCGGCAGTTACGAGTGGCGGCAGAATGGCGGACGTGCCCTGGAGATCAAAGCTAATGCCGGACTGCGATTCCCTAACTCGCTGTATATCGACCTGGAGGGACGGTACCAACGGCGACCCGACGAGTTCAACCGCATCATAGCCAATGCCGGATTGGGATACACCATCCATCGAACAGCCTACTCGCCATGGAAACATGAGTTTAAGTTCTTAGACATCAGTTACGTCTATCTGCCATGGATGGCTGCCGAGTTTAGAGAGCGGTTCATGAAACCCAATAGCCTGCTTAAATACTCCTACGAGGACCACTTCATTGAGGCCTTCTCCTATGCCGTCACCTATTCGTCGCACCGCAAAAATGAACCCCTACGCTCGTATGGTATGTTCACCTTAGGTGTGGAGACCGCAGGAAATATACTCGCCTTGGGAGCCTTGGCCGGTCGATTGCCCAAGGACGCCGACGGAGCATACATGATTGGCAATATACGATTCGCACAATATGCTAAGTTCGACTTCTCCTTTGCCGGACATCATATCATTGACGAGAATAACCGATTCGTCTTCCATGGCGCAGTAGGCGTCGCTATACCCTTCCTCAATTCGGACGTCATGCCGTTTGAGCGTCGCTACTATGCAGGAGGTGCCAATAGCGTGCGCGGTTGGTTAGCCCGCACCTTAGGTCCCGGTAAGTTCTGCAGCCCTGGGGGCATGATCAACTACGATAACCAAGTGGGCGATGTGCGCATCGATATGAGTGCCGAATACCGATTCCGAATATGGAAATTCATTCACGGTGCTGCTTTCGTGGATGCCGGAAATATATGGACCATCCGCCGGTATGAGCAGCAAGAGGGTGGGCAGTTTGAATGGAGTGAGTTCTACAAACAATTAGCCCTCAGTTACGGACTGGGACTGCGGATGGATCTCAGTTTCCTCATCCTGCGTCTCGACTTAGGCGTGCGGTTACATGACCCGGCACTCATCGATAAAGGTAAACAATGGCGCACCGTACCGAATGGACTGTGCTGGAAAGATGACTTCGCTCTACACTTCGCCATCGGATATCCGTTCTAACAAGAAAAAAGAAAATAATCAATATGCAATATACAATAATCAATAAACATTATGTTCTTATTTAATCGCAAATCAACTGAGCAGTCTCAGGCTGCACCACGCCGCAAGAACCGCGGGTGTTTAGTGGGCATTTTGGTCTTTGTGGCTTTCTACATCTTCTTCTGTGGCATGATAGGCAAAGCCATGTTCTCCAAGTCATCAACGACCTTGCAGGACCAAACCGTGTATAAACTGGAAATGAAAGGCACCGTCATGGAGCAGGGACAGGAAGATAATCCGTTCGCTGCATTGATGAGCGACATGCCCGGTATGGGTGCTGATGCCCAACACATAGTCGGACTGGATAACTTAATCAGCAATATCCGCCTGGCTAAAACCGATGACCATATTCGCGGTATAGTGCTCAAAGACGGTTCATTCAACATCGGTATGGCTTCCGCTAAAGCCTTGCGCGACGAGTTAATCGACTTCAAATCGTCCGGTAAGTTCCTCATCGCCTATGCCGAGAACTACGGCGAAATGAACTACTACATCGCTTCCGTGGCCGACCGTATCTACCTCAATCCCGTGGGCGTAGTGGAATGGCATGGACTGGCTTCCATCAAGATGTACTACCCACGACTGCTGGAGAAAATAGGTGTTAAGATGAATATCCTCAAGGTCGGCACCTTCAAATCGGCCGTTGAACCGTATTTCTGCACCAAGATGTCCGATGCCGACAAAAAACAAACCATGCAGTTCCTCAATGGAGCATGGGGCATCATGTGCGAAAGTGTGGCTGCAAGTCGTAATCTCACCGTGTCCCAACTCAATACCTACGCTGATGAGTTAGTCGAACTGATGCCGCAAGAGAAATACCTCGAGTATGGACTCGTAGATAGTCTCATCTATTCTAACGACTTAGATACCATCGTGCGTGGATTAACCGGCACTAAGGATTATCATGTAGTTGGTACAACCGCTATGACTAACGTTAAACGCGACCACGCTAAAGTGGATAGTCACGTGGCTGTGCTCTATGCCGAAGGCGAAATAACGGACGAGACAGGTGATGGTATAGTAGGCAAGAAAATGCTGAAGACTATTCGTAAGATTGCAGATAACGACAAAGTCAAAGCCGTCGTACTGCGCGTCAATAGTCCCGGTGGCAGCGCAAACGCCAGCGAGCAGATATGGCACGCCATACAAACACTCCGAGAGAAAGGTCTGCCGGTAGTTGTTTCGATGGGTGACTATGCCGCTTCTGGAGGTTACTACATCTCCTGCGGTTCGGACTATATATACGCTCAACCCAACACCCTAACCGGTTCAATCGGTATATTTGGCTTGGTACCTGACTTCAGCCGCCTGCGCGATAAAGTAGGTATCGATATAGATGGAGTAGGTACTAACAAATTCTCCACTTCCCACATGGTACTCAAAGGCATGACGTCCGAAGAACATGCCCTCATGCAATCCATGGTAGAGCGCGGCTATGACCTCTTCACCCGTCGCTGCGCCGAAGGCAGACATACCACTCAGGACTCCATCAAACTGATTGGCGAGGGGCGTGTATGGCTCGGTCAGGACGCCCTGCAGATTGGCCTTGTGGACGAGATAGGTGATTTGGATGACGCAGTGGCTAAGGCTGCTGAGTTGGCCGCAATAGAGCACTATACACCGATCTACTATCCGGCTCGTAAGGACTTCTTTGAGCAGTTCATGCAGGCATTAGATAATACCTCCCAAGAGGAGAAAATCCTTATGCACATCAAAGAACGCTGCTCGCAACCGCGTATCATGACACTGATGCCTGAACAAGTCATTCGTTAATGAAAATACAAGACATCATATTAGCCCCATTATCGTGGTTATTCGGTCTGGTTATCTCCATCCGTAACGGTTTGTACAAGGCCAAGATACTGCACTCCCGCACGGTGTCGATACCCACTATCGCCGTGGGAAACTTAGCGGTGGGAGGCACCGGCAAAACGCCCTTCGTGGAGTACCTCATTCGGATGCTCAGTCCGCACTACAAAATAGCCGTGCTGTCCTTGGGATATAAACGGCGTACCCGCGGTTTTGTGATGGCTGACGAGAACGCCTCGGCTCTCACTATCGGTGATGAACCCATGCAGATCCATCAGAAATTTCCATCTATTCAGGTGGCTGTCTGTAAGGATCGCATTCATGGCATTCATCGTTTGCAGCAACTGGTGCCTAACCTGCAGGCAGTCATCCTGGACGATGCCTTCCAGTATCGTCGACTCTGCTGCGGATTCTACATCCTGCTCACCGCCTACGACCGACTATATATAGATGACCACTTCCTGCCTTGGGGACGGTTACGCGACAATAAGCACGAGAGTCTGCGTGCCTCGGCAGTGGTCGTCACTAAGTGCCCGCCGCAGATGCAACCTATCGACCAACGCATCGTGGATACAAAACTGCACCTGCCGGTCTTCCAGCACCTGCACTTCGCTTCCATCATATACCCCGAGTTAGTCACTAACCAACGGGTACTGGTCGTAACAGGAATAGCACACCCGGAGTACTTGGTGGACCAAATCAAACAATCTAACCCCAAGACGTCGGTATTGACCTATCCCGACCATCATGCCTTCTCCGATAAGGATATCGCCGCTATAACCAAAGCCGCTCAAGCGGCCGACATCATCTATACAACCGAAAAAGACTATACGCGATTGGCTACTACAGACCTGCCGGATAGTGTCCGCACTAAACTGCAAACGATACCAATCTCCGTGCAAATAACCGACGAAGAGGTGTTGGTAAAACATCTGCATCAGTATATAAACGAAAATATTTATACCCACAAATAATCATGGATTTCTTACAATTATTGCGACGTTTTGTGCCGCCCTATAAGTGGCAACTCGTGTTAAACATCCTCTTTAACCTGCTCTCAACCGTCCTATCCCTTTTCTCCTTTGCCGCTATCATACCGGTGCTGCAAATCCTTTTCGGCATCGCTACGCCCGACACCGAATATGTGGCTATCACATCCTCGATGGGACTGAACGAGATGATGGACGCTGCTAAAAACAATGTCTTTTATTGGCTTCAATGCCAAATCGAAGTGAATGGTCCCGGTTGGGTATTGCTCCTATTAGGTGCGTTCCTGATTATGATGACCGGACTCAAATGTGCTTGCTCGTACTTCAGTTCGTTCTTCATGATTCCTATTCGTTTAGGCGTGTTGCGCGACTTGCGTCAGAAATTATACAATAAAGTGGTTGGTTTGCCTATAGGATTCTTTACCGAGGAACGCAAAGGCGATATCATGTCTCGCATGACGAACGATGTACTGGAAGTGGAGAATTCCATCATGGCTATGCTCGAAATGATATTCAAAGACCCTGTGATGATTCTCATCTACCTCATCACTCTCTTTGTTATCTCGTGGCAACTCACTCTATTCGTACTTATCTTACTGCCTACCGCCGGCTGGTTTATCGGATGGGTGGGACGTAGCCTCAAACGTCGCTCTACCAAGGGACAGGAACAGACTGCCGACCTGCTGTCGCAGATTGAAGAAACATTGGGCGGACTGCGTATCGTCAAGGCTTTTAATGCCGAAGAGAAACTGAAAGTTCGCTTCCTCAAACATAATAACATGACCCGCCGCACTTTCATGGGACTGGAACGTAAATACCAACTTGCTCACCCCATGTCGGAGTTCTTAGGAACAGCCCTCATCGCTGTGCTACTGTGGTACGGAGGAGGACTCATCCTCTCTGACCATTCCACCATTGATGCCGCTACGTTTATCTACTACCTCGTCATCTTCTACAGCATCATCAACCCTGCTAAGGACCTCAGCAAAGCCACTTATAGCATCCGCAAAGGTATGGCATCACTGGAGCGTATTGATAAAATCCTCAATACCCAATCTAACATCATTGAAAAAGAACTGCCACTGCCGCTGCATGCCTTTGAGGACAAGATAGAGTACAAGAACGTCAACTTCTACTACCAGTCCGACCGACCGGTACTCAAACAAATCAACCTCACTATCCATAAAGGTCAAACCGTGGCATTAGTGGGACAGTCCGGCTCCGGCAAAACAACCATGGCGGACCTGCTGCCGCGATTCTACGATGTGGTCAAAGGTGCTATCCAGATTGACGGCACCGACATTCGTAATGTCGCTATCCACGATCTGCGCGCACTGATGGGCAACGTCAACCAAGAAGCTATCCTCTTCAATGACACGTTCTTCAATAACATCACCTTTGGTGTTGACACCAGCCAACCGGCTCCTAATGGTCAAACATGGGAAGAAGCTGTCATTGCTGCTGCCAAGATTGCTAACGCACACGATTTCATTACAGCAACGCCCGAAGGTTACCAAACATCCATCGGTGACCGCGGCTCACGCCTGTCCGGAGGACAACGACAACGTATATCCATCGCTCGTGCTATCCTTAAGAACCCACCAATCCTCATCCTCGATGAGGCTACGTCGGCGCTGGATACAGAGTCCGAGAAACTGGTGCAAGAGGCCCTCGAAAACCTCATGCGTGACCGCACCACCATCGTGGTTGCTCACCGACTATCTACCATCCGCAATGCCGACCTGATATGCGTCCTGCACGAAGGAGAGATAGTCGAAAGTGGTAAACACGATGAACTGATGGAACTCAAAGGTTATTATCATAAATTAGTCCAAATGCAAAATGGCAAATAAGGAAGAAACACCAATGATGCAGCAGTTCCGCAACATCAAGGAGCAATACCCCGACGCGATGCTCCTCTTCCGATGCGGAGACTTCTACGAAACATACTGCGAGGATGCCGTCAAGGCCTCTAAGATACTGAACATAACCCTTACCCACCGCTCCAATGGTGGCTCATCCGCCGCATCAATCGATATGGCGGGTTTCCCATTCCATGCCTTAGATACGTACTTGCCTAAACTCGTTAGGGTCGGACTGCGTGTCGCTATTTGCGACCAACTGGAGGACCCCAAACTCACCAAGAAACTGGTTAAACGTGGCGTGACGGAACTCGTTACACCAGGGGTCAGTTACTCCGATACCACCCTCCAGCAAAAAGAAAATAACTTCCTGGCTTGTGTCCATTTTGGCACTAAATCACTAAACGCTAAACTCTCAACACTCAACAGCAATACAGTCGGTATTGCCTTCCTTGATATATCTACCGGTGAGTTCCTTGTGGCCGAAGGTACATCCGACTACATAGATAAACTGCTCGTTAACTTCGCTCCCAAAGAAGTGCTATACATGCGAGGCAGAAAAGAGCAACTCGAAGCTAACTTTGGCAATCGCTACTTCACCTTTGAGTTGGACGATTGGATGATGACAACTCAGGCCGCCGAAGAAAGACTCCAAAAGCAATTCAACGTGGCTAACCTCAAGGGATTTGGCTTACAAAACCTGCCTAACGCCATCATCGCCGCCGGAGCTATTCTCCATTACTTAGATGCTACCCAACACCTGCAAACAGGACATATTCAACACTTGGCACGTATCGAAGAGGACCGCTATGTGTGGCTGGACCGATTCACTATTCGTAACCTGGAATTAGTGAATGCCAATGCCGAAGACGCACACACCCTATACGATGTATTGGACCAAACCATTACACCTATGGGGGCACGTATGCTACACCGCTGGATGGCGTTCCCCCTCAAAGATATACGACCTATCCGCAATCGACAATCCGTTGTGGAATTCTTCTTCCGGCACCCCGACCATCGCGAAACAATTCGCACCGAGATAGCCAAAGTGCAAGATATGGAACGTATCGTGTCTAAAATAGCTACGGGACGTATATCGCCACGTGATATGGTGCAGTTAGGCAATGCCCTGAGAGCAATTGAACCCATTAAACATATCTGCGAATCGGCTGACGATAATAGTTACTTGGCCCTGCTTGGCGACCAACTAACCCTCTGCTCCGAAATGCGACACCGCATCGAAACAACTATAACTCCTGATCCGCCTGCTGTGGCAGGACGACCGAATATGATTGCTCGCGGAGTGTCCCCCGAACTGGATGAACTGCGCGATATACAAACAAATAGCAAAGACTACTTGCTGCGTCTGCAACAACGCGAAATAGAACAAACAGGCATATCGTCCCTCAAAATAGGCTACAACAACGTATTTGGCTACTATCTCGAGGTTCGCAATACATACAAAGACCAAGTGCCTGTATCCTGGATTCGCAAACAAACACTCGTCAATGCCGAACGATACATAACCGAGGAACTGAAATCATATGAGGAGAAAATACTCTCTGCCGAGGAACAAATCCAAGCCCTGGAGAATCGTATCTTTACTGAACTCATCTTGGCTCTCACCGAGTATGTACCGGCTATGCAGGTGGACGCTAACGTGCTTGCTCAACTCGACTGCTTGCTGTCCTTCGCTACCGTGGCAGCACAAAATAAATACGTTTGCCCCGATGTGAATGACTCTCTCGTCATTGATATCCGACAGGGACGGCATCCCGTCATTGAACAACAACTGCCGCTGGGCGAGACGTACGTACCCAATGATGTGTATTTGTCTAATAATCTCACTTCCGAGTCTCCTCAGCAAATCATTATCCTCACTGGACCTAATATGGCAGGTAAGTCTGCCCTGCTGCGCCAAACGGCTCTCATCGTCTTGATGGCTCAAATGGGCTCCTTTGTCCCTGCCGAATCAGCATCCATCGGTATAGTGGATAAGATATTCACTCGCGTCGGAGCTTCCGACAATATATCTTCCGGTGAATCCACCTTTATGGTCGAGATGAACGAGGCGGCTGCTATCCTCAATAACCTGTCCGAACGCTCCTTAGTGCTCTTTGACGAGTTAGGACGTGGCACCTCCACCTACGACGGCATATCGATCGCTTGGGCCATCGTTGAGTATATCCACGAGTCCCGATTCCATGCCAAGACCCTCTTTGCTACCCATTATCACGAACTCAACGAGATGGAGGCTACCTTCTCTCGCATTCGTAACTACAACGTAGCGGTGCGCGAACTCAATGGCAAGGTTATCTTCCTGCGCAAACTCGCTCGTGGAGGATCGGAACATAGTTTTGGTATTCATGTCGCACAACTCGCCGGTATGCCAACCAGTATCGTCACGCGTGCCGAACAGATCCTGCATGATTTAGAAAAAAGTAGTGCTAAAAGCACGAAGGGTAGCGCAGCGATTGGTAGTGGTGCAACCACGATTAATAGCACCAAAGGTGCGATTAGTGCCCCCGAAGGGTATCAGTTGTCTTTCTTCCAACTCGATGACCCCGTCTTGGAACAGATTCGTGATACCGTTGCTTCACTCGATATAAACAACCTCACACCCCTTGAGGCCCTCAATCGCCTCTCGGAAATACGCTCGTTAGTAGGGTCTAAATCATAACATAATCGAAACATACAACTATAGTGAAACGTCTTTGCTACATATTTATATTCTTGCTGCTGACCGGCTCTTTGTCGGCGCGAGCGACCCGTGTTTACGGCTATGTGGTGGATGAACAAAACGTCGGCATCGAATTAGCGAATGTCGTTGTGGAAGGCACAACCAACGGCACCGCCACCAATCGTAATGGCTACTATTCGCTCCAAGTGGAGCTAAACGATACCGTCATCTTATCCTATTCCATGATTGGTTATGTCACCTTGCGTCAGCAATTATATACCGACCAGGATGTCTTTAACGTCAATGTCGTTCTGCCGCAAGACGCCGAACTGCTCCAAGAAGTGGAGGTGCGAGGCATACAACGACAAACCGACATGATGGACCATACATCCGCCGAAGTGGTACGATTGATGCCCGATGCTACCGGTGGAAGCATAGAATCACTACTCATCACCTTTGCCGGAGTAAGCCAAAATAATGAACTATCCACTCAATACAACGTGCGAGGCGGTTCATTCGATGAAAACTCCGTCTATGTCAATGGCATCGAGGTGCATCGACCTCTGCTCATTCGGTCAGGACAGCAGGAAGGACTATCTTTCGTCAACCCATACATGGTGGAGCAGGTTAACTTCTCCGCCGGAGGATATAATGCCCAGTTTGGCGATAAAATGTCCTCGGTACTCGATATTCGCTATAAACGACCTACTCATTTTGAATCCAATATATCCGTCTCCCTCCTTGGCGCAAACGTCTATGCCGGTTGGGGCGATTCAACCCAATCATACATGCATGGCATTCGGTATAAAACATCCAAGTATATGTTAGGTGCACTGCCTACAAAGGGCAATTATCAGCCTAATTTCGTGGATTACCAAACCCAAATGACGTGGAAAATACCCACACGCTCTGCCACCTGTAACCTGTCCCCTGCCACCTGTAACCTGTCCCCTGCCACCTGTAACCTGCCACCTGCCACCTGTAACCTGCCACCTGCCACCTGCAACCTGCCACCTGCCACCTGTAATTGGGAACTCTCCCTTCTCGCCAACGTATCCTACAACGACTACTCCTTCCGACCTGACTCTATGTCCGAAGGGTGGGGTGGCGAACAAGGACTCCAAAAAACAATCTGGTACGAAGGACAGGAAAAAGACCATTTCCTCACTGCCTTTGCTTCCCTGTCGGCACAAGGAAAAGTCGCACCCGAAGTAACACTCGGATTTAATCTGAATGGCTTCTATACCAATGAACAAGAGACTTACGACATAACTGCCGAATATGTCCTAACCGATAATTCATCCACATCCTTAGGCACCGGCACATCCCATGAGCATGCACGAAATAAACTGTCCGCCGGAGTCATTAACCTCGCTCATACCGGTGCTTGGACCCATTATGCCAATACGCTATCGTGGGGATTAAGCGGACAAGTGGAACTTATATCTGACCGTATATCTGAATGGGAGTGGCGCGATTCAATGGGATACTCAATGCCTAATACGTCCAAGTCCATGGACCTGTATTACACCCAAAAAGGCGAGACTTCCATGACTTCCGGACGAATAGAGGCCTATCTGCAAGATGCCTATCGCTGGAATACCAATCAAGGTAATGTCACCCTTACTGCCGGCGCTCGACTCAATTACTGGACCTATACCAACGAGGTGCTCGTATCGCCTCGTGCTTCTGTGGTTTGGCAGCCCGGATGGAAACGCGACTTCACCTTCCGATTCGCTACCGGACTATATTACCAGGCACCTTTCTACAAGGAACTGCGAGATACTATCATCGACCATGGCGTAACACGCATTCGGCTCAACGACCATCTGAAAGCACAACGCTCTGTACATGCTGTCCTCGGCTTTGATTACTACTTCCGCGCTTGGGGAAGACCGTTTAAATTCACTACTGAGGCGTATGCTAAATACACCGATCAGATGATTAGTTACACAGTCGATAACGTGCGAGTACGCTATTCCGGTAAAAACGACTCCAAAGGTTATACCCTTGGACTGGATCTCAAACTGTATGGCGAACTCGTGCCGGGTGTGGATTCATGGATTAGTTTCTCATGTATGCGCAGTAGGATGCAAATGCTTAACGACCCCTATCACCGTGGTTGGTTCCCCTCTCCACAAGAGCAACGCTGGTCGCTATCCATCTTCTTCCAAGACTATATTCCTAAGTTACCGCAGTATAAACTGCATCTGAAATTTGTCTTCTCTGATGGACTGCCCTTTGGCTATCCGCATAGCGAATCCATGCGCTATCTGTCCCACCTACCTATCTACAAACGTATAGACATAGGAGCAAGCCGCACTTTCTCTGCTGCTACAGATAAGTTTATGCGTAAACCTTCTGCCCAACACGTGGCTGCTTGGTCTATCTACTTCGAGGTCTTCAACCTCGCGGATTGGAAGAATGTCAATTCCTACACTTGGGTCTCTGCCGCCAATGGTGCCCAATGGGCTTCGCCTAACTTCCTTACCGGACGAATGTTCAACCTCCGCCTCTCCATCGACCTAAAATAACGTTTATTCAAATCTTGACTAATTAGTTACTTGGCTAATTGGCTAATTCCTAAAAATCATTCCAATAGCCATTGGTATGCGGGTATAGCTTGGAATTTTTGGTCACCGCTTGTATAGCTATCACGATTATCATTCGTGATTAGCAAACACGTCCAATCTGGATGCTGAGATTGGAACTTCGCTAATGGGATTAACTCTCTTTCGCGAGTCTCGTCTTCCTGCATCGAATAAGTCACTTGAATTGCTAAACGAGCTTCTTCTACTACGAAGTCTATTTCTTGACCGGCATTATAGTAAGAAACATTGTCTTTACCATAGCGACGACATAGTTCTATACAAACAATATTTTCCAACAACGTGGTCTCACCATTGTAGAGAAATAGATTCAGCAAGCCATTGTCAATAAAGTAGTATTTTTTTGTACTCTCCTTATCTGATAATTGTGCCAACTGATTCTTAATCGGTAAAATAAGCCAACTTTCTTCCGTATAATCCATATACGAGATTGTTGTTGGAAGCGACAAGTTGCTACCTGTTGACACTACAACATGGTTAAGGCGTCTATATGAAATAGGTTGCTTAACAGACTCTGCGATTTTCTTGATAAGGATATTCAGCACCTTGGCATCCGATATCCGATGTCGTGCACATACATCGCCTAAGTAAATCTTCTGATATAGACTACTCAAATACGAGCGCTTGATAGCAGGAGATACAATGCTAAGCATCTCTGGCAGTCCACCGTATGTAAAGTATTCTAAGTAGGCACGCTGCACTTCGCTTCGTGCAGAAGTGGAATAACGCCAGTCTTTATCCAATACTATCCCTTTGGCAGAAATGAACTCACCAAATGAAAACGGATAGACTTCCTGTATAAGGAAACGACCTCCAAGAGTGGTGGCAATTTCGGAACTTAGCATTTTAGCGTTACTACCTGTGATATAAACCGTGTATTTGCTATCCACCAAACGTCGCGCAAATTGCTCCCAATGCTCAACTCGTTGAATTTCGTCTAAAAAAAGAATTGGCTTTTGTTTCGAATAGATGTTGTGTACTTCTAAAATGAGATTTAAATCCAGCGTGGTAATTTCTGCTAAACGTTCATCGTCAAAATTGAGGAATAACACATCATCCCATGTGTGCCCTTGAGCAAATAATTGCCTAATACGCTGGTATAGCAAATACGATTTGCCAACGTGACGAACGCCAACCAAAACATAATTCATTTCGTCCTCAAATTGATAAGGGCGTTCTACTATCTCAGCGGTAGTCACTATCTCTCGTTGAGATACAATACACTCGCGCAATAAGTCTTTTGAAATAGCCATGTGTCAAAAATATTTTACAAAAACGCTGCAAAGATATAAAAAATATTTTACACATACAAGTTTTTTGAGAAAAAAATCATATTTTCTACTAAAACGATGTTTTTTTTTCTTCTCCCTCCCTACAGTGTCCCCATCGCCGTTTCGTCCCGTTTATTCTCGGCGATGTCCCTATCGCCGTTCCCGTCCCGTCTATTCCCGGCGATACCATCGCCGCATCTAGTGCTCTAGTGTTCTATCCCACTAGTCCAGCGTAGCAATCTAAATTTTCTAGTATAGCGTCAGCGGTCCTATATTTCTAGTAAACTAGTAAAAAACTAAAATAATAGAGAAATAATGCCCACAAATTTGCAAATCTCAAAAATTCTTTGTAATTTTGCAATCGAATTTGGTAATAGTATGTTGCTAGTGAGCACAACGACAATTGTCAACTAGTACCAAATTATACATAAATAAGCGTTAAGCGCTTTGTTTGTTCGGCCTCTGAAAAATCGCAAAATTACAGTCCATAACGAACAAAGCAACTAACTCTAGGATGAGCATAAGGTTGATCCTACTTTGTGCATGTGTACACGTATAGTATATTAGGTGTATCGTTATATCCTTGCGGATGGTTGCTTATTCAGTTGAATGGGATACTGCGATTTCCTCAGAGGCGGACGAGTGATCGTTCGCTTTTTTGTATACTTACCTGCGACGGATAAGATCATCTCCGGAAGAATGACCATAATGATATAATCTTATTTTATGGATATTTTGTATTGGATTCTTAAAAAGATTGGCCCCTTGTTTTCATTGTGTGGTATTCTTTTCTTATGTGCATCGGATATGCCTATTATAGGCTACGTCTTAGGAGGACTCTTCGCTCTTGGTGGTTGTTGGTTCGGCATTAAAACTTGGAAACAAGACATTTCTCCTGCCGCTCTTTGGTTTATGAGTGGTAATGCCATTGTTGATAATGTTGTTTCTAGCGTTCTAATTTGGATGTTTAGGTTCTTCTCTTTTGGATTATCACTTGTCGGATTCATCGGAGGTGCATTATAATAAATAATTAATATCATAAAAACTAAATTATATGAATGAGTTTATTGAAGTTACAGTAAAAGATTCTAGTTTTACAAACAACCCAAAAGAATATATTGGCGAGACTCGAGTTTCTGGAAAGATATTACTTGAAACTAGTAATATCCAATGTATCAGTCCTTCTGAAAAAGGTTGTCTTGTTATTCTTAAGTCGCGACGTACTAGTGACATTTGTGACATCGCATCTGAATGTGATTATAACGAACTGATGTTAGAAGAATCCTATGAATCATTGCGAGCAATGTTAATAAAAAACTAATCTACTATGTTTACAGACGAATATGGAGTTCAATACTCCGATGACAAAAAAACTTTAACAAAATGCCCTAAAAATTTGAAGGGAGAGTTTGTGATTCCTAATCAAGTTACTGAGATTGGAGATAGGGCTTTTTATGGTTGCAGTGGTTTGATTTCTATAGAGATTCCTAATTCTGTCGTTAAAATAGAGAATCTTGCCTTTTGTCGTTGTACAAATCTTCAAAGTGTCGTAATTCCGGATACCATCACTTCAATTGGAAATAGCGCTTTTGCTGATTGTAGCGGTTTGACCTCTGTAACGATTCCAAATTCCGTCACAACGATTGGAGAATATGCTTTCCTTGATTGCAGCGGTTTAACCTCAGTAACTATTCCTAATTCTGTCACAACAATTGGAAGTTTTGCTTTCGCTGGTTGCGATGGCTTAACATCGGTGACTATTCCTAATTCTGTCACAACAATTGGAGATGAGGTTTTCATTGATTGCTTCAGTTTGACATCAATTAATGTAGATGCTGCTAATACGCACTATATTTCTGTTGATGGTGTGTTATTCAATTATACCAAAGATACATTGGTTCAGTGTCCTGTTGGTAATCCTCGCACGGAATATACTATTCCTAGTTCCGTCACAACGATTGGAGATGGTGCTTTCTCTGGTTGTAACGGTTTGACCTCGGTAACTATTCCCAATTCCGTCAAAACAATTGGAAAGTCTGCTTTCTATAATTGCAGCGGTTTGACCTCTGTAACGATTCCAAATTCCGTCACAACGATTGGAGATTGGGCCTTCTGGGGATGTTCTATGTTAGAGTCTACAACCTTCTCAAAGTCAATAAGGAGAATAGAAACTAATATATTTGCAGATTGTTCAAATCTAAAAAGCATATACGTCCCTAAGAGCGAAAAAGATCGCTTTATAGCAATGGAAGGACTAAAAGGATGGAAAGATGAAGTTATGGGTATATAGGTCGGAAATTATTGAAAAAGAATAATCTGCAAGAGGGATGCCGAAATTTGATATGGTTGATAAATTATAAAGACAGGTTATATTCAGACCAAAGCGCGTAACCTATATAATGCCTCAAATCCTTCTTTGGGCAACTTTCTCCAAAAAGGCGCCATCGTGTATGCAAATGACAAAAAAGGTATATGTAGATTGCTATGAATAATGCTTATTTAGACTCTTTAGGTGGTGTATTTGTATATGTGTATTTCCCTAAAATATAGAAGAATGTACTATGAAAAATGATTTTCAAGCTATAAACATTACTTTAATAACTCCGTTTGAACACAATTTGTTAATTCAAGTTGATAATTTTCTATATCCTATAGTTGGATATAAATGTTTAGGAAATTTACATGATGAGTTGACCGTAGAAATAAGTACATCAGAGAAGAAACGCAAATATGAAATTGAACTCAATGAACCGGATTCTATGACGGGCGAGTCACATTTTTATAAAACGACAGTTAATTATCCATTGTTGGGAGAATATATCTCAAAAAACGAAATCAATGGTCCACGAGTAATTTTATATATCAATAGTATCCGACAGGCACAGCCTCAACAAACAGAATTGCTTCTTGCTGAGGTGTATGTGCATGAAATGATGCATGCATACTTTGATACGACTCCAAATCATACTTACGAGGAAAAGGTTGAAGAACCCATCGCCGAATATGCTATGTTAAAATTCTTTGAGGCCTTTGATCAAGGTGCTAATTGTCTAAAGATACTAACCTCTGCCGTAAACGATGTAAAAGCAAAACAAACTTGTTGCGGAATCAATTGTTATGGTTTTGGATATTATCTTTATATGAAAATGGGTGATACTTTATGGAGAGAATTACTACTTACTGCAAAATCTTATGATTCAAGATATCTTAAGTTGTACGTAAAACCTTTCAACAACGGAACATATCCTTTTGGTATAGAACTTAAACATGCTAGGTTACTCTATTTAACATTAACAAATTCGGCTACACTTCTAAACCAACATTCTTTATCTTGTGGGAAACACATTAGATATATCACTAATATATCACCTACAGAAGGAAATATTCTTGGCAAAATTCAATCACATTGTATTCGCTTACATTATATAGCTGATGTGCAACGATATAATAGAAAGAAACCTATAAATTCTTTTCCTTTTATTTTTTTTCATATAGAAACTGAACATCGTCAGAAGAACATATATTACGTTACTAAACATCAAGATATTAAAGCAATCCCGAGGAATAGTTTTGTCATCACTACTAAATCATCAATTCCTCTTTCTTTCCTTTATGCTTGTTTATCTTGTCATTATATATACATATATAATTTACTCGTCAACTATAGAAGTTGGTATGGTCCAACGCTAGAAGAAGTGAGAGATTTGCCAATTCTAATTCCAGATCCTCTTCAGATAGATAATATAAGAGACTTTTTTGATTTAGCAGAGTTTGTTGTCACTGGTCATTCTCCCCAATACCAATTTGAAGATGAAATAGAAGATGTATTCCAATTTTCTCGCGACGAAATAGATTATATTCACTCACACTATTAGACTATATTTAAAACACATTTATAACAACCATTATTTATGGACAAATATTTTAAAGATAGTTATATCGACGAACAGGGTGCTGAATATAGCGCAGACGGAAAAATATTAATTCAATGTCCTGAAGACTTTGAGGGAGATTTCGTTGTTCCTGAAGGTGTGGAAATCTTGGCTCACATATCAGGTTTGACGCCGAGCTTGAAGTTGGGACGTCCATCGGCTCTCTTCGCTTTCTTTAATTGTTCCAAACTTAGATCCGTAAAAATACCATCCACCGTTAAAGAAATAGACTCCTGGAATTTCGCATTATGTCCCAATCTCAAAACCATAGAGGTTTCGCCAGATAATCCGATTTATGATTCTAGACAAGATTGCCACGCAATAATAGAAACAGCGACGAACAAACTAATAGCCGGTGGGTATAAATCTACTATACCGGAAGGCATCGTTGAAATTGACGATTTGGCCTTTTGGGGGTGTGTTAAACTCTCGCACATCGTTTTCCCCAAATCATTACGCGCTATAGGCTGGAAAGGTTTATACCATTGTGATGCATTAACGGAAATATATATACCTGCCAATTTAACCAAGTTAGGAGGGGAAAATTTTCACCGATGCCCAAATATAACGGAGATTATTGTAGATAAAAACAATCCTGTATATGACTCACGAAACAATTGCAATGCCGTTATTAATACAGAGCGCAATTGTTTAGTGTTAGGTTGTGTAAATACAAAAATCCCAAAAGGAATCACTGAAATTGGTGATGAGGCTTTCAGTATGTGCAAAGAGTTAGAGAGTATAGAAATTCCAGAAAGTGTTACACATATAGGCGATGTGGCGTTTTTCGGGTGTAAAAGTTTGCGGCGGATTAATATTCCTTCAAACTGTACCATTGGACGTAATGCTTTTATGGAATGTCCTTCATTGAACAATGATTCAGATTACACCACTAAACCACCACAAACAAAGGAATTTCCGCGTTTTATTAAACAAGAATATCGTATAGATGATGTTTACCGCTTATTGCAGGAATGTTCCTCTGCTCGCAGATGGAATGATGCTCTCATTGATTTAAAGAAACAAGGTATAGTTGCTTTTAGTAAGAGCGAGAATTATCAATCAATATACAATGAAATCAAGCGAAGCTTCCCAAATATTAAGTTCGGCTGTAAGACCTTTCAAAACGAATGCAATTTTAGCATTTAAATCAATATTTAGGAATAGATTGGGAATAGATTAGGATTTATTTGGGTTAGGGATTTCTATTGTTGTATATCTAATTTTTTTTTACGACCTTTGCACTCGATTTCAGAATAAAACTGGAATCGAGTGTTCTTTTGGATATTGAAAAACACTCAACACTGCGATGAAAAGTTGAATGTTTTTGAATCTCACGCATGCACGTTCACATGCGAACCCTATATAATAATATTGTAATCTTAAAAAATTGGCAAGAGTTTCTTGGAGAAAGTATTGATCGCAGCAGTACCGACTCTGAGAAGCTCTTGTCTTTTATAAAACAAACAAGAAAGGAAAAAAATTATGGAAAATCAACAAGGATTAAAGTACAACGTGGATCTCGTATTCGTTGTTGACACCACCGGTTCGATGGCAAATCTCATTAACACAGTTAAAGGTAACATCTTGAAATTCTATCCCGACCTAAAAAAGGTAGCGGACGAGAAAGGAAAAAGTATTTCACAGTTTAGAATCAAAGTCATCGACTTCAAAAACTATGAATACAATGGTCGTGGTGCCATCCAAGAGTCTAAATTCTTCACACTAACAAACGATGCTCAAATGGAGAACGAGGAAGATCAACTCCAATCGTATGTTAATAATCTTTCTGCGAATGGTGGTAGCGGATCACGCGAACAAGGTTATCGTGAAAATGGCTTGGAAGCCCTTACCATCGCAATGCGTAGTGATTGGGATAAGGGTGGCGATAAACGCCGTCATGTTATTGTTCTGTTTACTGATATAGCTCCATTGACCTTTGAGGAAGGACGAAAATATGCAGGCGACAACTACCCACAAGATATGCCTGCAAACTTTGACGAGTTAACCGACATGTGGGATAGCCCTCAAGGTGCCGTAATGGCCAAATCTAGCAAACGACTGATACTGTTCGCCCCCGATTGTGAAACGTGGGACAATATCTCCAATAATTGGAACGAGGTCATCCACTGGCCTGCTAAGGCAGGAGAGGGCTTGAGCGATGCTGACTACAATACAATTTTGGACACCCTAATGAACTCTATTTAATATGGAAACACCGGAAATTATATATGGTACCCTTTGGCACGAACAACGTGACGGAAAAGGAGAGGACGCAGAACCGCTTGCTGTTCAATTTAACAACTCTTCTTGCGGAGTGATGGCTGTACTTGATGGCATGGGAGGAGCAGGAAGTGCTATCCGAGAACTCCCCGATGGAACCACCCATTCCGATGCATTCTTGGCTTCTCGATTTGTGCGAGAAAAAATACTCCAGTTCTTTCAAAAACAGAAGCCGGATCATTCCCAACGAGCAAAACAACTGTTGGATATTATAGCCTTTATTAAGGATGAATTGGATAATTATAAGGAAACGTTAAATATCCAACCTTCCGCTCTATATGGCAACATGACACGCATTCTTCCTACCACATTAGCGATGATATGTTGGAATGTAATGGATGATAATCAACTCTCCATTCAAGATATATGGGCAGGAGATTCACGCAATTATATTCTAGACGAACGAGGATTGCACTTTCTCTCACAAGATCACACTAAAGGAGATGCGGATGCATGGGAAAGCCTGCGAGAAGATCCTCCAATAATCAATGCTATTTGGCAAAACAAAAGTTTCTTCCTTGCAGAGAGATGCTATATGATCCGCCTGCCTTCTATCTTAATCTGTTGTACAGATGGTTGCTTTGGTTATTTACCTTCTCCTATGCATTTTGAAAAATTATTGATAACAACATTCATTCAAGCAACCACAATGGAGGAATGGATGAACCTACTTAAGGACCAACTACTTCCCATTTCTGGAGATGATTTCAGTTTAGTTGCCCTAATGAATAAAAACGATTGGGATGACTTAAAACAATCGTTACAACATCGATTAGAAGAAGTAGAAAATAACTATATCAAACCTTTTGATGGCTTGTTATCCCTTCAGAAAAACATCCCTTCTTTACAACATACCATTTGGACTAAATACGCAAACACAGACGTTGAACATTTGAAACCAATCTCACCCAAGGAGGATAATTATGGCACTAAATAAAGGACAATATATAGGTCCATATCTACTCATAGAAGATTTCCGTATTGCTGGAGGTCGAAGTAAAATCTCCTTTGCTGAAGCCGGAGGTCAGCGTTGGTTCGTGAAGGAGTTCTTGTCTCCTAAATATCCTACGGCAGATAGTCCTGGTAGTGCTCGGACAAAGGAGTTCAAACGCAAGCAATGTGAAGAGTTTGAGTCGCATCAAAAAAGATTGATGTCAGTTACTCGTAGTGCATGTTCAATGGGAAGCAACTTGGTTTGTGCAAAAGATTTGATTCGCGTGGAAGCTTCCTATTATAAAATAACCGAAGCCATAGACACACGAACCATGTTACCAAATGATGTAAGCAAACTCTCTTGGAAAGAGATTAACATTATTTTGCGAAGTTTGGTCAGTAGTCTACGAATCTTGCATAGCAATCAAATTGTTCACGGAGATCTTAAACCGGAAAATATTCTTATAAAAAAAACGGATGCGGGTATATACACAACCAAGTTAATAGACTTTGATGATAGTTATTTTAGTGGACAACCTACTACAGATAGAGAATCTGTCGTTGGTACTCCTGAGTATTACGCTCCAGAAGTTTTTCAATATATCGCTGATGAAGATGAAGAGATTCCTAGTTCGTCTCTCACTTGTAAGGCAGACATCTATACTCTCGGACTGATTCTTTGTGAATACCTTACAGGGGAACGACCTATCTTTGACAAAAAGAAATACGCGTATGCCTATGCTGCTACGTTAGCCGGTGAGAAATTAACAATACCTTCTGGGAAATTCATGACAAGTACGTTAACGTCTCTTATCTCTCGAATGTTAGAGTTAAAGAGCGCTGATAGACCTACTATTCAAGAAGTGTTTGATGAACTTAAGATGTTGGATATATCGGTTGAACCAATCAAGACAACCACTTCTCCCTGTTCTGATGTTGAGGATAAAAAAGAGAGCGCAGCTAAACATTCTTTGAAGATGCACCTCGCAACACGCACTATTCCTGCTTCGTCATCCAAACTAGCGGAGGTGTCTGCTGAAAAACCCAAACTCAAAGGTACATTAATGAAAAAATAATCTATGTGGACGTGTCCGGTATGTGAAAATAGCAATGACGATTCTCGTGTGACATGTGAATGTTGTGAAGCAAGTCGCCCAAGGGTGGACTATGTGCCTAAACCGTCAATGGTCGAAAAGCCCAATCCAACACCGAAACCTGTGGAAAAGAAACGCCCTGAACCTCCTCCACGTACCATTCCTCCTTTGGATATTATTGAGGATGGAGAATTTGTGGATTTGTCTAAATCAGAGCATGTCTATTTGACTGATGATGGCAAGATTGGAGTTCCTAAGGGGACTCGAACAAAAAGAACTAAAACTCCACCAATACCAGCCCCTCTAGAACCGACAAAAAAATCAATAACGACCCCAAAAAAGAAGAGAAAAAAGAAAAAAATGTCATTTGATATTTTTGATTTTGATAGACTAAAAGCTTTATATTATCTTATCAGTATCATCTTTGCAGTATTTGTAATAGTGCTAATGTGCTTGGAAAATCCGAATATTATATGGATAGTACTCTGCATAATTGGACCGGTCACTTCTATAATACTCAAAATAATAGACTAACTATGTGGAAAATAATATGTATCGGAGTTCTCTTTCTAGTTTTGTGTTTCTTATTGATAAAGTTATATATCTATGGGATTGGACTAGAAAAAGACGGCGCAGAAACTATTCCCGATTTAGTACTCATCACATTGACGTTTGCTGTAAATATAGGATTGGTCGTCGGGCTAGCATATGTTTATAATGTGCTATAATAAAATAAGGATTGATTTTAAAAAACTCAGAACTATGGATACAACTAGAACATTCGGAATGCAAGCAATGGCATTTCAAGGACAAAGTGGATTAGGCAGTAGATTGCGGAGAACAATAAACACACAAGTTTTCGCTTGTGAGACAAAAGATTATGCCCTCGGCATTGTCGCAGAAAATAAGAATCAAGCCCACTATACACGCAGTAATATTGGGATAGAAACATTCATTCATGTTGTTCAAGAAAGCATTGTGTCTCCCAATATTTGTGTAGAGGAGTTAACAACCAATGACGCAGCATTAAAAGATTGGGTTCGAGAAATAGAACATAGCTGGTATCATGTAATGGGAGTCCATTATGATCACAATCCCTTGACCGATGCCGAGAAGACTTTATATAATAAGGCAGAACAAGACTATATCTATCGCTTCCCAGAATACATTTACCGATTTATGGTAACCCTCGTTATTGAGAGTGATAATGGTGTCGCTGTTGTTCATACAGGAAATGCACATCCTTTCTTTGTGTATCCCAACGATAGTGCACCTATAATGCATCCATTACCCAACACGTCTTGGTTTGGAAATCCAGAAGATGACGGATACTCTATCTTTAGTCAAGTCATCCCCATATCTAGACCTCGAGTAGTAACAATCCTCAATGATAGTCTATACCGAGCTATGCCGGCAAATTATTTAACTAACATTCATAGGTTATTGGGCTACTACCCTGAATTAGCTGAACAATACATTAAATCACAAATGCCATTATTGTCTGTGGCAGTAGATGATGACGATCTCGCAATAGTTGTCATGTTTGATCAAGATCCATTAGCCCATAAATCAAATTATATCACTCAATAACACATATTATGGAACAAGAAATTGATAATATGAGTAATGCTAATCTAATGAAATTGGCTGAAATTATTGTAGATAACTTAGCCGATTCTAAACTTGAGAACATCCCTAATAATGTTGCCAAGGCGAGCATGACTTTAGCCAAACGATTGAATATTACGCAGGAAGAAGCAATGTGGCTAGCTGTGCTAATTGACTTATCCTGCGATGGAAAAATTAGTATTCAACGCTTAGCAAGATTCTTCAATTGTCGACCTGTTCGTATAATGAGCCATTGGAATATTATAATGGCGTTAATACAACGACGTTTTATTCGTTCCTTATCAAGAAATGAAGTAGGTATACCATATACTTTGATTGAAGCTCTCAAAGAGAATCGACCATTTGTGCCAATGAGTTGGGATAATCTAACCATCAGTCAATGGCTAGATCGTTTACATACTTTATTAGAAAGACGGCTGAAGGATGAAATTACCTATTCCACGTTATTGGATGACATCCAATATCTAAAGGCACATAATCCAAAACTGAATTTAGTAAAAAAGTTACAAAAATGGAAGTTGTCAACAGTAGATGAAATAATTCTCCTTGTCTCCTTGGATCGTTTCGTGGTGAGGAAAAATGAAAATGTTTGTGCCTATGATTTTTTTCTTATATTTGAAGACTCTGTGGATGCTAGAAGCTTAGAAATCTCAATAGTAAACAATGATTCAGATTTGATAAAGAAGGGTATCATTGAACATGGCTATATGAATGGACAGGCAGATTCGCGTACCTGGCAATTAACTCTTCAAACAAAACGGCAGTTGCTTGCCGGTCTAAACATTCCATTTGAAAACACACTTCATCCTAATTTGGTATATGTCTCAACCCTTAAAGCAAAATCTTTGTTCTTCTCTCCCAAACTGACCGAGCAGATAGAGCAACTGAAAGTCATACTACACCCTACACGATTTAGCCATATTCAGCAACAACTAGCAGCAAAGAATATGCGTGGTGGATTTACTTGCATTTTTTATGGCAGTCCTGGCACGGGAAAAACCGAAACAGTATATCAGTTGGCACGAGAAACAGGACGGGATATTATGTTTGTGGACATTCCTCAAGTGCGGAGTAAATGGGTTGGAGACTCTGAGAAAAATATTAAAGCTGTTTTTGGCGATTACAAAGAGGCTGTAAGAACAATGGACGTAGCACCGATTCTGCTTTTCAATGAGGCAGATGCTATATTTGGCAAACGAATAGAAACTTGTAATAGTGTAGATAAGATGGAGAACTCATTGCAAAATATTATCTTGCAAGAAATGGAATCATTAGAAGGTATTCTAATTGCAACTACCAATTTAACCGAGAATCTTGATAGTGCCTTTGAGCGACGATTCCTTTATAAGATTGAGTTCTCTAAACCAACTGCCAATGAGAGCCAATACATCTGGAAATCTATGCTTCCAGATTTATCCGATGCTGACGCATTACAACTTGCTCAAGATTATAACTTTTCCGGAGGGCAGATTGAGAATGTCGCCAGAAAACAAATTGTAAATAGTGTTTTATTGGATGATAGTGCATTATCTATTGTCAATATTAAAGAGGCATGCGTTGCAGAGCAGATACGCAATAAAAGAACTAAACACATTGGATTTATTTAAGATTATAAAATTATGAAAACAATTTTTGCAAAAACATGTTACGTTATTTTAGGATTTATTTCCACTTCTATTTTCTGTTTTGGAATAGGTTTGTTTGAATCAAACCGTTCTGTCTTTTCTGATGTTAGAGAACGACTATATTATGATTGGCAAGACCTACGTTATGATCATGCCTTTCATATAGACGATGATGACATTCGTACCATTACATGCTTAGACTCATTCCCCAATGGTGCTGCTCGGTATGAAGTATGGTTTGACAACGATGTTTGTTACGATGCTTTTATAGATTGTAAAGGGAATGGCATTCGCTGTATGAACATAAATAATCATATAGTATCCGCTTCTTTTTGGTATCACATCAGCAAAGAAGGAATAATTCATTTTAATTGGATGTTACTTTGGGAAGATTTAACGATTACAGTTGCATTGTATGTATTACCCATTATCCTTTTAATTATGATACTGCTATGAAGACACACAAATATATTTGCCGAGAAATGGATATGCGCGGGTACGACACATCCATAAAAGAAATAGAAGAAACATACACAGACTTGGGCAAAATTTGTAAACAACACATTGTGGATCATGTTTGCCATACAACAGAAGAATGTATTAATCAAACAGATTCGTTAGGACAAGTAGTTGATGCTGATAATGAGTTATTCTCCTATTATACTAAAAAAGACAGTAAAGGTCGATTTATCGTCATAGAACAAACCAATAAACAATGGCATCAGATTGTGTATCGAACCACAATTTCATATTATCCCAATAGTAATTTGGTGTATAAGAAGGTCACAGAATATCAAGATTGTCAACAAGAAGAAACATATATCTATTTTGACTCTATTACCCAAATCGAACGCCTTACGCACTACAAGGATAATACAAAGAATGATGAACGAGTAACAATCCTACAAGATGCTTATCGTGAGTTTTATATTGTGTATAATGTGGCCTCCAACCGCATTGTAACGAAAGGGTTCAACCGCTTTAAAGGAATATATTCCTATCTTGTTTATTTTGACGAGAATGACGAAAAGCATACATCTATTACTCGCGAAGAAAGAATCTCAGAATATGAAACTCATACCAACACATATGAGGATGGGGTGCTAACCTATCAAGAAGTGCAATTTGATTTCTTTTCTCAGGATAAAAAAACGCGGTGGAGTATGATGAAAACCATTGATTATGAGTCTAATAATGAAACCATGTGTGGCTTCACCATAACAAGAAATCTGGATTAGAAAATTACATTAGAATACTTTCCTCTTATTAATCTCATGCGGGGCAGAAAACAATTCGTTCTCTGCCTCGCTTTTTCATTTCTCATGGACGCAAGTGCCCAACCTCACTTTCGCGTCCATCACTTCCGTCACAACAGCAGAATTTTAGGTTAACAAATTTATTCAAAATCCTCACCTGAGGATATCATCTTCCGCGAAGTAATCTCCATATCTGCGCTTTCTTATTAACGACGTATCAACGTCCAGAGCACACTAGTAAGTGCTTTTAATTAGGCTGCTTGCAGCCCCCGAAAGAGCTCGTGAGAGGTCTTTCGGAGAGGAGGAACGCAACACGCCTGTTGATTAAGCTTCGCGGCAATCAACCATTGCGTGCTTGCCGTTCCGACGACGGGTGTTTGTCGGGTGTTTATAATCCCCTGCGACTACCCACCAACAATAGGGTACGTTCTGGTTAGCATTTTTATGGAATATTCTAAATTTATAATTTATATATTATTGGAATATTTAAATTGGTGCTTTAAATATTCAAGTGTAAAATTTTGCTCATTTTTGTATCAATGGACACATTACAACGCACGTGTGCGCGTGCGCATTATAAATAAGGTGTAACACTTTTTTTGCATTTTTTTGCTAAATTATTTGGTCAGGTCAAAAAAAAGCAGTACCTTTGCACTCGCTTTCGCGCTAAAAACGTGAAAAGCTCAAAAAAGAGTGTTCTTTGAAGATCTGATATATCAACAAATGATGTAGTACAAGAGTACTTGAATTTTTGTTACGAAGCGTAAGCGGAGCAACAATATCAAGTACAAGAATTGGGAAAAATAATTATTGTTAATTTATAGCAATAATGATTGTAACTAGTTCCCGTTAAAAAGGTACAATAAATTGGTTATTCTGAGCTAAGATATAA
>JAKSNH010000005.1 GCA_024399955.1 Paludibacteraceae bacterium
GAAACCCTTTTGGAGTTTACACGCTTTCCAGGCGTGCCTCTTAAACCACTCGAGCATCTCTCCTTCGTCGGAAGAAACTTCGCTAAATGACTTTGCTTGGCAAATTAGGGCGCTCGGTTCTTCCTCCTCTTCGATCCACAACGTGTTGTGTCTCGATTATTTATTTTTCCCCACTAAATCGTAAGGACGTGCAAAATTACTATTTTTTTTTGAACTGTGCAAATTTTTGTGTAAAAAAATTGCGTTTTTTAGTTATTTTGCGTATTTAATTGCGATTGTCCCACTCGTTCCGTCCACCATAACCACATTAAAAAGATGATACCATAGAAAATATATTTGAATATATAGGTATGCATAAGATCAAATAAATCTGGGTGGAATTCAATAATGAGTGAAATGGCAGCGATGCGCAATATATTGACACCATAGATGATTATCCATCCCAAAGGGATGAACCATAATTTGCGTAGCCATGAACCGGCTGCGGTTAGAATAAGGCAGAGCCAAATAAAACTTTGTTTAACCGGAGTGCAGGACCACACCACATTAGAGGCGCTACCTGAATCAAAACGGATATGGGTGCCATTGAGGTGCACCGTATCTCGGAATAGGTCCACCACCCAATACGCACACCGCGCCGTATGATGACTGATGGCATCGAAGAAGGGTGTCCAGATAAGTCCGAACCAGGTAACATCCCCTACTCCCGCCTCATCACCATGAACGGTGAATTTCCAAAAATAATTCGCCACTAATAGGGTGATGGCAAAAATAAGGATGTCTTTGTATTCCGATATTTTAGATGGTTGTTTTGGCATAAGGTGCAGCATCAATAGGACAAAAATCGTGGTCTAAGAACTTATAATAACCTGCCTGCGCAATCATAGCTCCATTGTCGGTTGTAAAGGAGAAGGGAGGGATGAACACATCCCAGTGTTGACGTTTCCCCATCTCTATCATGGCGTCTCGCAAACCGGAGTTAGCACTTACGCCACCAGCTACGGCGATACTGGTTATACCTAAGTCCTTGGCGGCTTTTTTGACTTTAGTCAATAGAATATCAATAATCGTTGTTTGCAAGCTGGCGCATAGGTCCTCGCGCAGGTTCGGAATCCGTTCAGATAGTGCATCCACATCCTCTACCTTATATTCGCGCATGAGATCGCGTAGCGTGTATAGGAAGGAAGTCTTGAGTCCTGAGAACGAATAGTCATAGTGCGGCATATTAGGTTTAGCCAGCGGATAGCGAGTGGGGTCGCCGGACTTGGAGAGTTTATCTATCCATGGTCCTCCCGGGTAAGGCAGTCCCATCACCTTAGCGCATTTATCGAACGCTTCACCGGCAGCGTCGTCAATGGTCTGACCAATTATTTGCATATCGTTATAGGCATTGACCTTCACTATCTGCGAGTTACCTCCGCTGACGAGCAGGCACAGGAAGGGCATTGACGGATGTTTAATCGTTACGCCTTGCAACTTAGGATTAGAGGCGACGTAGTCGGGGGATGGGTCAATGAAGTGGGCCATGATATGTCCCTGAAGGTGATTAACCTCGATAAGGGGAATATGTAACGACAGGGCCAACCCTTTAGCAAAACTGGTGCCGACAAGCAACGAACCTAATAATCCGGGGCCGCGCGTAAAAGCAATCGCCGATAATTCGGTTTTGTCCACACCGGCATGTTTAAGAGCAGCGTCCACCACCGGCATTATATTTTGCTGGTGGGCACGAGAAGCCAGTTCCGGCACTACTCCGCCGAATTCCTCGTGTACTTTTTGCGAAGCAATGACATTGCTCATCAGCAAACCATTCTTGATAACGGCGCACGAGGTATCGTCACAACTTGATTCAATAGATAAAATAACAGTATCCATATTGGTTGATTTAGACAAATTGACCGGTCAATGAACGAGGGTTATGACGTATATCGTCCAATGTACCGACAGCCACCACTTCTCCGCCATTTCGTCCTCCTTCGGGTCCAAGATCAATAATCCAATCTGAGGCTTTGATGACATCCGGGTTATGCTCAATGACGATGACTGTATTACCTTTGTCGGTTAATTGCCGCAAGACATTAAGTAGCACACGAATATCTTCAAAATGCAAACCGGTGGTTGGTTCATCTAATATATATAAGGTCTTACCCGTAGAGGGTTTACTTAGTTCCGTTGCCAGTTTCATTCGTTGGCTTTCGCCTCCGGATAGCGTAGTGGAGGACTGACCTAATTTGATATAACCCAATCCCACATCTTGGATGGTTTTTATTTTTTTCAGTATCTGCGGTTGGCTTGCAAAGAACTCCACGGCTTGGTTGACGGTCATATCCAGCACGTCCGCTATTGTTTTGCCTTTGAATCGTACCTCCAATGTCTCTTTTTGGTAACGCGATCCGCCGCACACTTCGCATGGCACCAATACATCAGGCAGGAAATTCATTCGGATGGTTTTATAACCATTACCCGAGCACTCTTCGCATCGTCCTCCGGACGTATTAAAAGAGAACCGTCCAGACCGCCAAGCGCGGATACGCGATTCGGGCAGTTGCGCAAATAGTTCGCGTATATCCGTGAAGACATTGGTGTAGGTAGCCGGATTACTGCGAGGAGTCCGTCCAATCGGCGATTGGTCCACGGCGATTACCTTATCTATATTTTCCAGTCCCTCCAACGCATCGTATTCAAGAGGTTGTTGCAGACTATGATGCAGTTCTCGCCGCAGCAGTGGATAGAGTGTTTGGTTGATGAGTGTTGATTTACCGCTGCCGGACACGCCGGTGACACAGATCATTTTTCCCAAAGGGAAGGAGACCGTTATATCCTTGAGGTTATTGCCTCGACAACCTATCAGAGACAGGGTACGATTCGCGTCTTCGGTGCCTTGATTTGTTCCTAGTGGACTATTATCTGCGTCTTTATCACTACTATGGGCTTCACCACGGAGGTACCGGGCCGTCAATGTATCGGCTTGCAGCATCTGTTTGGGTGTACCGGAGAAAACCACCTGACCACCTAATCGCCCTGCCTTAGGACCTATATCTACTATATAGTCAGCTTGCCGCATCATCTGCTCATCATGTTCGACCACGATAATCGTATTACCCATATCGCGCAGTTCCTTGAGGCTATCTATGAGTCGCTGATTATCTCGCTGATGCAGTCCGATAGAAGGTTCGTCTAGTATATATAGGACATTCACCAGACGCGAACCTATCTGGGTAGCCAATCGAATGCGTTGACTTTCTCCTCCGGATAGGCTATCGGAAGAGCGGTTGAGATTCAAGTAATTCAATCCCACTGCCAACATGAATCGTAATCGTCCGCATATCTCCTTGACGATAGGTTCAGCAATGGCCATTTGGCGACTATCCATGTCTTGGGACTGCTCTAAGTAACGCAGCAATACATCTATATCCATTGTGGCCAGTTCCGCGATATTCTTGTCTCCGATACGGTAACTGAGAGCCTCTTTGTTGAGTCGTTGTCCTTGACATTCAGGACAAACAAGCCATTGTTCCTCTTCCTGCTGTTCGTCCTCGTCCTGATGGGTTGCTTCCACCAAGCGTTCGAACCAATTATCATCATGGATCATCTCATCCAAAGCATCGTCATTGATATTGTCTGACTTATTGGCCTTTATCTTACCCAATCCTTTGCAGCAAGGGCACCAGCCGCTTGGGCTATTGAAGGAGAAGGTATGTGGCGCAGGTTTTTGATAACTAAGTCCTGTTTCGGCATCCATCAGATTACGAGAGAAATAGCGTGGCGTAGCTTTGTCATCCTCCATGGGTAGCACCATCATCAGTCCTTCACCGGCAGTCAGACATTTATTCACCGACTCAAAGAGTCGTTTCTCATCCACCGCACCTATGATAAGACGGTCCACGACAACTTCAATGTGGTGATTGACATAGCGATCCACCTTCATTCCTTGGTACAGTTCTTTGACTTCGCCATCCACCCGTGCATACAAGTACCCTTTCTTTCGGATGGTATCAAATAGTTCGCGATAGTGTCCTTTTCGTCCTTGTACCAAGGGTGCCAGCAGCATGATTTTGCGATTGACATACTCATGTTGAAGTCGTTCCACGATTTGCTCATCGGTCATTTGAATCATCTCGTGACCGGTTTGGTAGGAATATGCCTTGCCGGCGCGGGCGAAGAGCAGACGCAGGTAGTCATACACTTCGGTCATTGTTCCTACCGTAGAACGGGGGTTGCGGGATGTTGTTTTTTGGTCAATCGAGATGACGGGACTCAGTCCGGATATCTTGTCCACATCGGGCCGTTGCATCTGACCAATATAGCCTCTGGCGTAACTGGAAAAAGTTTCCATATATCGCCGTTGTCCTTCCGCAAAGATAGTATCAAATGCCAGCGACGATTTGCCGCTACCACTCAATCCTGTTATAACCGTCAGTTTACCCTGCGGCATACTGACGGATATATTCTTCAGGTTATGCACCCGAGCACCGATTACTTCTATGTGATTGTCGTTTACCAAATATGTACGCGGTTTTGTTCAGCCACAAAGAGCGGCGAATTCTCATCTACATGCCAAGCGTCGTACCATGCTCCAATCTGAGGCAGGGCACCGTTGACACGCCATTTACCTAAACTATGAGGATCGGACTTGGTGCGACGCAGGATTTCTTCATCGCGTATATTGCCGGCCCACACATTAGCGTAACTAAGGAAGAAGCGTTGTTGAGGAGTAAACTGCGTATCCTCAGCCAGTTTAGCCTTGCCGGATTGCAGCAGTTTATTGAATGCCTGATAACTAACTTGCAGTCCACCATGGTCCGCGATGTTCTCGCCTAAGGTGAATGCACCATTAGCATGTACCCCAGGAGCCACTTCAATGCCGTTGAAGTATTCTTCCATCACTTCCGTGCGTGCCTCAAAAGCAGCCTTATCTGCTTCGGTCCACCAATTATTGAGGTTACCATCCTTATCAAATTGGCAACCTTGGTCATCAAATCCGTGCGTCATCTCGTGACCGATGACCACACCAATAGCACCATAGTTAAAGGCATCGTCTGCGCTCATATCGAAGAAAGGATATTGTAATATACCGGCAGGGAAGCAAATCTCATTGCTGGAAGGATTGTAGTACGCGTTCACGGTTTGCGGAGTCATATACCACTTAGTTTTATCCACCGGTTTATCCAAATAACTGAGACTATAATCCTGCTCAAACTTAGCAGCACGCAGCACGTTCTCGTAGAGGCTCAACGAGGGGTCTATATCCAACGCCGAGTAATCACGCCAAGTATCCGGATAGCCGATTTTAATGGTGAAGGCCGCCAGTTTATCCAACGCTTTGGCTTTCGTTTCGTCACTCATCCAATCGGTAGCGGCAATGCGTTCACCCAACGCTGTTTGCAGGTTCTTAACCAATGCTAACATACGTGCCTTATTCTCTTCGGGGAAGTATTTTTTGACATACATCTGTCCCACAGCCTCTCCTAACGTACCATTTACCATACTAACGGCACGTTTCCACAAAGGAGTGGGCTCCTGTTTACCACTTAATATTTGACCATAGAAGTGGAAATTCTCCATATAGACATCATTGCTGAGATAGTTGGAACTGCCATCAATGATTTGCCAAATAAAGTACGTTTGCAAATCGTTCAGACTCTCTTCGGCAAACATCCGTCCGGCCTCTTTCAGATGCTCTACTTGTCCCACGTTGATACTATCCGTATGCATACCGGCCAGGTCCAAATAAGTAGTCCAATCAATTTGAGGAACCAGAGACTGTAACTCACTGATACTCATCTTGTTGTAGTTGGCAATAGGATCACGTAATTCCACATTATTCAGGGCCGCTTTGGCCAAGCGTGTTTCCATTCGCATCACCACTTCGGCAGCCAAATCGCCATCCAGATAACCAAATAAAGTGAACATCTGAGCGATATGTTTTTTGTATTCATTGCGAATATAGGTTGTTTGTTCATCCGTATCAAAGTAATACTCTTTCTCACCCAAACCAAATCCGGCTTGGCATTCATTGAGGATGTTCATGCTGCTATTCATGGCATCGGCATCCACGTACATTCCCCACATGCTGCATTCCAGACTAGTTGCCAAAAAACGCAACAGCTCATCCTTAGTAGAGAGGTTCTGCAGCACCTCAATGCTCTTGTATGCCGGCATAACGCTCAGACTATCTCTGCGCGCAGTGTCCATTACCATTTTGTATAGGTCACCGATTTTTTGCTCAATGGAGCCCTGCTTGGCGCCACCTTGTTCTCCCAATTCGGTAATGATACCATTCACTTGCTCTAAGTTACGTAAGCCTAATTCATCAAACGAGCCGAAACGGCTATACTCGGCCTCGAGCGGGTGATTACGCATCCACCCGCCACAAGCATACTGGTAGAAATCCGCTATAGGCGAAGTGGTAGTGTCTAAATTTTCAGGTAAGATACCTGTAGTAACCTTGTTGGTTGTACAAGAAGAAATGACTGCTGCCATAATTAAAATAAAAAGACTTTTTTTCATTGTTATAAAATTAAATATTACGTTGCAGGTTAATTCATTTGCTCTTCAGCAAATAGCCCGCAAAGGTACAGTTTTTTTTTGATATATGCAAATTTATGCACATTTTTTAATCAAATATTTGCATATTTGAAATAATATTCGTATCTTTGCACGAAATTTGTGGTATTGTGTATAAACATCAAATTTATTCGATATGAAAAAGCAAATTGTAATCGCTCTCTTATGTGCATTTGGAATGACAATGCATGCAGAAGTTAAGTATTTAACTACGTCCGAATTCAAAACCAAAGTCATGGATTACACCACGTATTCCCAGGAAGCAGGTTGGGACTACCAAGGTAAAAAGCCTTGTATTATTGATTTCTACACGACTTGGTGCGGTCCATGCAAGCGTTTAGCTCCTATTATGGAAGAGTTGAGCGAGCAGTACAAAGGTAAGATTGATTTTTACAAAGTGGATACTGAGCAAGAACGTGAATTGGCTTATTTCTTCCAGATTAGCAGTATACCTCAGGTACTGTATGTACCCATGCAAGGCGATCCGACTCTTACTAAGGGGTTGTATCCTAAGGAGGAAATTGTAAAGATTATCAACGAAGTATTACTTAAACAAAAGAAGTAAGATGCAGGTAGAATTTGTATTATTGGTATTGTCACTGCTTTTCTTTGCCAGCATTTTCACGGATAAGATTGGTTTTAAGTACGGAGTTCCTGCTCTGTTGCTTTTCTTGTCCGTTGGTATGTTATTCGGTCCGGAAGGCATCTTCAGTTGGTTTGGAGGGTCAGGCATCTATAAGATAGGTGTAGGTCCGGCTCAGGCTATTGGAACGATTGCATTGTGCGTCATCCTATTTTCCGGTGGAATGGACACCAAGATTAGTGATATACACACCGTGATTGCTCCGGGTATGACGCTCGCCACTATTGGGGTGCTCCTAACTTGCGCCATCACGGGTGTGCTGATTTATTATATCTTTGGTTGGTTCAACGCAGTAGTGAGCGTAAGTATTTGGGTGGCATTACTGATGGCAGCCACAATGTCCTCAACCGATAGTGCCAGTGTGTTCTCTATTTTACGAACGAATGGTACTAAGTTAAAGCATAACTTACGTCCGTTATTGGAATTAGAAAGCGGTGCCAATGACCCTATGGCGTATATCTTGACCATCACGCTGATTGGCATTGTAACCAGTGGCAGCCATCATGTATCGGCTCTTGCTATTGTACAAGATATCTTGGTGCAACTGGTGATGGGCGGTGTGATTGGTTTTGCTTTTGGTAAAGTAGTGGTGGATTTGCTGAAGCGAGCCAAGTTAAATAACGAGTCACTCTACCCTATTATGGTATTGACGGCATGTATTTTTATTTTCTCGGCAACGTATTACTTGAAAGGCAACCCCTACTTGGCCGTCTATATTGGCGGATTGATTATCGGGAATAGTAAGTTCACTAAGAAACGTCAAACCAAATCGTTCTTTGATGGACTGACGTGGTTAAGTCAATTGGCTATGTTCCTGATGTTGGGTTTGATGGTGACCCCAAGTGATTTCATCAAATTAGAGGTTTGGTTACCCTGTCTCATTATATCCATTGTGATGATCTTCATTTCGCGTCCTATCAGCACTTTTATTTGTTTATATCCGTGGAAAGATAAATTCAAGCAAAGTGACTGCTTGATGGTTAGTTGGGTAGGACTAAAGGGTGCAGTACCCATTATCTTTGCCATCTTATGTGAATCGCATGAGGTGCCTCAGGCCGGCCTAATATTCAATATTGTGTTTATGTGCACCATAGTCAGTCTGTTGGTGCAAGGCACAAGCCTTAATTCGATTGCACAAAAACTCAAATTAGCGCAACCTCAACAAGCGGAGCGTAAATTAGAGTACTTTGATATCGACCTGCCGGAAGACATTGAAGCCTCGGCTTGGGAAAGAGAAGTGACCGAAGAGTTGATGAAAAACGGTCATCTATTGAAGGACCTGAACGTACCTGAGCACACCCTGGTTATCATGGCTCGTCGCGGAGAGAGTTTCTTTGTGCCTACAGGAGAAACCGAGTTGCAGGTAGGAGATCAATTGCTGGTTATTTCTGACCGCAATGCAGCACAGGTCGTGCAAGAATTAGAGGATGAAGAAGCACAGATTCTCACGCATTGGTGGTTACAAGTCACACATGACACCAAGCGATTTGTGAAAGATAAATGGAAGAATTTAATTAACGGATAATATATGAAGACAGTATTTTTAACCGGTGCAACCGGCACCATGGGCGGAGCAGGATTACAGGAGTTATTGCGTTATCCGGACCAATACAAAGTGCGTGTATTGGCTCGTCCCAGTCAAAAGAACAAAGCTAAATTAGCAGTTTATGCCAACCAGATTGAGATTGTTTGGGGTGATTTAACCAAATACGAAGATGTCTTAAAAGGCGTAACCGGCAGTGATGTTGTCTTGCACGTTGGCGGTATGGTCAGTCCCCAAGCGGACTACCGACCAACCCAAACCCGCAAGACCAATTTGACAGCAGCCAAGAATATCCGTGATGCGGTATTGGCGCAGCCGATTGATAAGCAACCCAAGGTGATTTATATCGGTAGTGTAGCCCAGATGGGAGACCGTCGCGAACCTCTGCATTGGGGACGTACCGGCGACCCCATTTGCGTAAGTGCTTATGACCACTACGGTATCACTAAGGCTATGGCCGAGCGTATTATTACCAACTCACCCATCAAGCATTGGGTTAGTCTGCGTCAGTCCGGTATTTTGTACCCTGCTATTTTGAAGAACTACGATCCGATTATGTTCCATGTACCTATTCGTGGTGTCTTGGAATGGGCAACAGTGGAAGATAGTGGCCGTTTATTAGAGCGTTGCTGCCGTGACAATGTCCCGGAGGAGTTTTGGAAACGTTATTATAACATCGGTTCGGGCGAACAATACCGTTTGAGCAACTACGAGTTTGAATGTCTATTACTGAATGCCATCGGTTGTCCCAAGCCGGAGAAGATCTTCGATAGCAACTGGTTCACGACCCGCAATTTCCATGGTATGTGGTATTTAGATGGTGATGTATTGGAGAACTACATGCATTTCCGCGCCAATGTACCTGTTAAGGAATACTTCAAACAGATGGCCAAGAGTGATACCCTGCCCGGTGGCCTTAAGTTTGCTGTTCGCAGCAAATTGGTTTATCTAAGTCACCTGGTTCCTCATATCGTCAAATTAGCCATGAAAGCGATGGCGATGAGCAAGGAGCATGGTACGCAGTGGTGGATTAAGAATAACAAGGAACAACGTATTCACGCTTACTATGGCAGTTTAGAGGCATACAAGGCTATTCGTCCCTGGAGCGAGATGGACCTGAGCCACAACAGCGAACAAGCCGTTATCTTGAATCACGGATACGACGAGAATAAACCGATGTCCGAGTTCACCATTGAAGATATGCAGCAAGTGGCAGCCTTCCGTGGAGGTAAATGTCTGAGCACGCAAATGGTTAAGGGCGATTGGGACACTCCGCTGCAATGGCAATGTGCACAAGGACATGTCTTTACGGCTACTCCGAGGCTGATTCTATTGGGCGGTCACTGGTGCCCGGATTGTTTCCCCAATCCTTACAAAGATGAACCCAATGCTCGTCCTTGGGCTTGGGACAAAGAGTCCAAACGCAATCCTTTCTTTGCGCAGTTATGGGCTCCGTTGCATGACAAAGACGAAGACAACGAATACGGACCGGAGATATTTGACGGATGGGAAAGTTAGTGTTTAGAGTTTAGAGTTTAGTGTTTAGTGTTTTAGAGTTATGGAGAAAGAACAACCCAAAAAACCAACACCACAACAGCCTAAGAGAGGTTGGCGGTGGGTATATTACATTTTATTATTTGGTGGATTAGCCTATTTCTTATATAGTCCAGCCGATAAGCAGAAAACGAGTAAGGAACTTAGTTACACGCAATTCGCAGCCTATATTGAAAATGGCTACATCAAAGCCATCAAAGTGAGCGATGACCGCAAAGCCGAAGCCACGGTTCGTTCGGAGAACTACATTGCCGTGTTTGGCAGTCGCGAAGAAGGAGAGAATAAAAAAGGTGCATTACAGACTCAAGTACCCAGTATAGAAGAGTTTAGTAAATGGATAGATGCCTATAATCAGAAGTGTAAGGAACAGAATCAAGGGGCAGTAGATGTTACGTACGCCTCTTCCCACGATATTTGGTATTTGCTTTTAGTCAATATCGCGCCCATCCTTTTGATTTTCCTCTTCCTGGCATTGATGAGCCGCGGAGCGGCCGGTGCTGCAGGAGGCATCTTTGGTGTAGGCAGAGCCAAAGCGCAGATCTTTGACAAGGACAAGAAAGACAAAGTCACCTTTAAAGATGTGGCCGGGTTGGAAGGGGCGAAAGAAGAGATACAAGAGATTGTGTCCTTCCTCAAGAACCCCAAGAAATACACGGTCTTAGGAGGTAAGATTCCCAAGGGCGCCCTCTTGGTAGGTCCTCCGGGCACAGGTAAGACGTTGCTGGCCAAGGCGGTAGCCGGCGAAGCCAATGTACCCTTCTTCAGTATGTCCGGTTCGGACTTTGTGGAGATGTTCGTTGGTGTAGGAGCCAGCCGAGTAAGAGACCTCTTCCGTCAAGCCAAGGAGAAAGCTCCGGCTATCATCTTTATCGATGAGATAGATGCTATCGGTCGAGCAAGAGGCAAGAATGTGATGACCGGCAGCAATGATGAACGCGAGTCCACATTGAATCAGTTACTCACCGAGATGGACGGCTTTGATACCAATTCAGGAGTAATCATCTTAGCAGCCACCAACCGCGCCGAGATATTAGACAGTGCCCTATTGCGTGCCGGACGTTTTGACCGTCAGATACGGATTGAGTTGCCTGACCTCAAAGAACGTAAGGAGATTTTCAATGTGCATCTTAAGCCGCTTAAGTTAGACGCCAGTGTAGATGTTAATTTCCTGAGTAAACAAACTCCGGGCTTCTCGGGTGCCGACATCGCCAATGTATGTAACGAAGCCGCCCTGATTGCAGCCCGTAATGACCACAAAACCGTCGGCAAACAGGACTTCATGGATGCCGTAGATCGTATCATCGGAGGTTTGGAGCGCAAGAATAAGATTATGACCGAAGAAGAGAAGAAGAGTATTGCATATCACGAAGCAGGTCATGCTACTATCTCCTGGTTATTGCGCTGGGGTAATCCGCTGGTTAAGGTGACTATCGTGCCTCGTGGCATGGCCTTAGGTGCAGCGTGGTACTTACCCGAAGAACGTCAACTGACGAACAAAGAGCACCTATTAGATGAGATGTGTTCATTATTAGGCGGTCGAGCAGCCGAGCAGTTATTCCTGAACCAAACATCCACCGGTGCACTCAACGATTTAGAGCGAGCCACTAAGCAAGCATACGCCATGGTGGCTTATTATGGTATGTCCGACAAGTTGAAGGATATCAGTTTCTATGACTCCACCGGTCAACGCGACTATAGTCTGCAAAAACCCTATTCCGACAAGACCGCCGAGACGATTGATAAGGAGACGCAAGCCTTGATTGATAGTCAGATGAAACGCGCCAAGGAAATCTTAGATAAAAACAAAGAAGGTCATAATGCTTTGGCACAATTATTGATTGAAAAAGAAGTGATTACATCCGATGACGTTGAACGCATATTAGGTCCGCGTCCCTGGAAAAGTCGTAATGATGAACTAATTGATATTAACGATGAAAAAAATTCTGATTCTGCTACCGATGATGGTAGCCACGATGCTGTCAGCACAACAGCCTAATATCCAACCTCTGCCGATTGATTCGGCCGTTCGTGTAGGTCATTTAGAGAATGGTCTGACCTATTACATCCGTCACAACGAGTTACCCAAGCAGCGTTGCGAGTTCCATATCGCTCAACGTGTAGGTGCTATCCTCGAGGAAGACAACCAGAACGGCTTAGCGCACTTCCTGGAGCACATGTGCTTTAATGGCACGGAGCACTTCCAAGGCAAGGGCATCATTGAGTACTTTGAGAAGCAAGGTGTTAACTTTGGTGGTGACATCAATGCCTATACGTCCCTGGATAAGACGGTGTATCGATTGAGCAATGTGCCTACCATTCGTGAAGGCATCGTAGATAGTGCCTTATTGGTTTTGCACGACTGGAGTTGTTCGGTCAGTTTACTGCCCGAAGAGATTGATGCCGAGCGTGGTGTTATCCGCGAAGAGTGGCGCACAGGTCGCACGGCGGCTCGCCGTATGTGGTCACGCGGACAGGCGGTTATGTTCCCCGGCACCAAGTATGCTATTCGTGACGTGATTGGTGATACGGCAGTCATTAATAACTTCGCGTATGACGCGTTGCGCGCGTATTATAAAAAATGGTATGGCCCGGATAATCAGGCTCTCGTCATTGTAGGCGATATAGATGTGGATCAGATGGAGCAGAAAATCAAGGACCTCTGGGCCAATGTGCCTGCTCGTGCTAACTACGGCGAACGTCCCTACGAGGTTATTCCTGAGAACGAAGAACCGCATATCGGTGTGTTGACCGACAAGGAGCAACAGCAGTCCGTACTGACGCTTATCTTCAAGCACGAACCTGTTCCCAATGAGTATAAATCTACGATTATAGGATTCACGTATAATATCTTCCATGAACTGGCTTATCGCATTATGAGCGAGCGGTTGCAAGAGAAGATGATGCAACCGGATGCTCCGTTTATTGGAGGTATTATGGCCTATACGGATTTAGTGCCGACCCAAGACGCTTTCTATTGCCGTTTAGTAGCTAAAGATGGCAAGGTAAAAGATGCCTTTCATCTGATGCTCACAGAGGTTGAGAAGATGCGTCGTTACGGTTTCACCGAGGACGAGTTGGAACGCGCCAAGGCGTTGTTGACCAATGATTATGAGCAGATGTACAATGAGCGTGATAAGACCGAGAATATCAACTATGTGGATGAGTATCTGGGTCATTACCTGGACCACGAACCTATTCCGGGTATTGCTACCGAATTGGAGATTATCAAGATGCTGTTGCCGTCCATTCAGACTGCTCAACTCAATGAAGTGGCAGCAGGCTATATTACTGACAAGAATGTGATTGCTATGGTTCAGGCTCCGGATAAGGAAGGCAATGACCTGCCTACCGAAGCTGAGATTAAAGAAGCCCTTGCTCATCGTACTGAATTGGAGATTGAAGCACCCAAGGCATCGGTGGTAGAGAAGAGTCTGATTAAGAAAATGCCTAAGGCAGGTAAGATTAAGAAAGTCAGCCACAATGATGTTCTTGGTACCACGGAATGGACTTTATCCAATGGTGTTAAGGTCATCTTGCGTCCCACTCAACTCAAGCAAGATGAGATTCTGATGAATGCTTATTCATGGGGCGGTTTAGCCGTTCTCAAGCAAGACGAGTTGCTCAATGCCATGTTAGCAGGAACGGCGGCTGAGTTTATGGGTTTAGGTCAATTCTCGATGAACGACCTGCAAAAGATGTTAGCCGGCAAGACGGTAGGGCTGAATTACAGCATCAATAAGTACACCGAAGATGTTGAAGGTAATTCCAGTGTCAAAGACTTTGAGACGCTGTTGCAACTCACCTACCTTGGGTTCACGTCACCTCGCAAAGATGCGGAAGCATTTGCATCGCTTCGCAAGATATTGGAAACTCAGATCAAGAATAAAGCGACCAATCCGAAGGCAGCCTTCAGGGACTCTGTTACTACCATGATAGCCAATCATAGTCCGCGAGCTATTCTGCTGGACGAACAAACGGTGAACGAGATGGATGTAGATAAATGTTATCAGATCTATCAAAAACGCTTTGCTAATCCGGCCGACTTTACCTTCTCATTTGTTGGCAATATTGATCCCGAGGATGCCACTGTTCAGCAGTTAATCTGCACGTACCTTGGTGGACTGAAGGGCAACAAGAAGAAAGAACAATGCACGGATGATGGTGTACGCGTTCCTGCCGGAGTGGCGAAGAATTATTTCACTCGCGAGATGGAAACCAAGACCGCAAGCAACCGCATCCAATACACCTCATACGATATTCCTTACACCTTGGAGAATGCCTTAACGGTCGAACTCATTGGTATGATCTTAGACCGTCGTTATATGGAGAGTATCCGTGAGCGTGAAGGTGGTTCGTATGGCGTAGGAACGTATGCTCACGTAGCAAAGGAACCTATCGACAAGGCCGTGTTACTGATGCAGTTTGATACCGACCCTGCTAAACAACCTCGACTGATGGAGATTATCCACGAAGAAGTGAACACTATTGTAAACAATGGTCCGTTGGCGGATGATGTACAGAAGGATAAAGAGATTCTGCTTAAGAGTCACAAAGAGGATTTGGAGCAAAATAGTTGGTGGCTAGAAGCCATTGCTAATTACGAGAAATGTGGCACCAACCTGGTTAGCGACTACGAGAACGCAGTCAATGCTATTACCGGAGAGAAAGTTCAGGCTATGCTCAAACAACTGGTTGCCTCCGGCAATGTATTTGAAGTCGTTATGCTTCCCGCAGAATAAGTTATGTTATTTAATTCATTTGCTTTTGCACTTTTTCTGCCCATTGTCTTTGTATTATACTGGACAATATTTAGTAGAAAGGATGTTCATCTTCGCAACTCTTTTCTACTAATTGCCAGTTATGTCTTTTATGGCTGGTGGGATTGGAAATTTCTTTTCTTGATTGCCCTTACCAGTTTCGCATCTTGGGGAACGGGCTTACTGATTAGCAAGGAGGGGCAGTCTGAAAAGAGAAGGAAACTTTGGTTAACGTTGAATTTGGTACTCAATTTAGGTATTTTAGCGGTCTTTAAGTACTTCAATTTTTTCGTTGACTCTTTCTGCACGCTTTTCCATATACAATCTTCGCTTACCATCAGCATCATACTTCCGGTAGGTATTTCGTTCTACACTTTTCAGGCGCTCAGTTATAGTATTGATGTGTATCGCAAAGAGATTGATGCTACTCGCAATTGGCTACAGTTCTTTGCGTTCGTCAGTTTCTTTCCTCAATTGGTGGCGGGACCTATTGAGCGAGCCAAGAATCTCTTGCCGCAGTTCTCAACGATTCGCGAAGTTGATTATCAAACTTTTCGTTCGGCGTTGCTGCTTATGGCGTGGGGATTCTTCAAGAAGATTATGATAGCGGACCGCCTGGCTGTCTTTGTAGAAGGGACATTTGATAAGGGAGCATCCGGATTACCTATGGTGTTGGGGGCAGTCTTCTTTGCCTTCCAACTCTATTTGGATTTTTCGGCGTATTCCGATATAGCGATAGGTTCGGCCAAACTCTTTGGGTTTGATTTGATGACTAATTTCCGCCGCCCCTATCTGAGCACATCGTTCAGTAATTTCTGGAAACGCTGGCATATATCGCTCTCTTCGTGGTTTATGGATTATCTATATATTCCATTGGGAGGCAACAGGAAAGGGCAGTGGCGCAAGTATCTCAATTTATTGATTGTGTTTGCGGTGAGTGGCTTATGGCATGGTGCCAGTTGGAACTTCGTTATTTGGGGAGTGCTTAATGTGCTGTTTATGATTGCTATAGATCCACTTATCCGCAAATGGGAATCTCCTGCCTTCCTGGCACGTAGTGTTAAGGCATTGGTTATCTTTGTTTGCTACGCACTCTCATTAGTGTTCTTCCGAGCCAAAGGATTCGATACTGCCATCACCTGTTTAACTAACCTTGGTTGGTATAATGCCGATACACTAACCTCCTTCGGATTGAATATGGCTGAACTGAAACTGACAGCGTGGTTATTAGGAGGGTTATTGCTGCTTGAGGTTTTAGTGGAGCGTTTTGGCGGGCAGTTGTCGGCCTATGAGATGATTGATGCAATTATCCAGAAGATACCTTCCCTCATACGATGGGCGTTGTATATAGCATTGGTTTTGTCTATTGTGTATTTCGGTCAATATGGCGGAGGTAACGAGCATTCCTTTATTTATTTCCAATTCTAATGATATAGCATCATGGCAAACAAGAATAATAAAAAGGTTCAACCCCAGCCCACCAAACCAAAGAACAAGTGGCTGCAATTGGGTGTAAAGGTAGCATGCTTATTGGGCATAGTGGTAGCCGTAGTGGCTTATACCGATAAGAAAGAATATTTTGTAGGCGACCAAACCAATAATCACAGTCAGCGTAAATGGCGTTCATTTTATAAGTTTATCGATAAGAAAAAGGATGTTGATATCTTGTGTTTGGGTAATTCGCACGCATCAGCCGGCATTGAACCTTATGTCCTTTCCACCAATAACAATTGTTACTGTTTCATTCTGAACACCCCCGGTTCAGGCAGTGTAGATTTGTATTATAATCTAATTGAGGTACTAAAGTACACGACGCCCAAGTTACTTATTATTGAGTCTTCCTGCGTTGTTGGTAGTGGCACATTGGGCAAGGAATGGGCTAAGATTCAAAGTATTGAGTCCAAGCGGGGCAGGTGGAATCAACTAACCCTTATTCCTCGCTATCTCCCATCAGATGATTGGATGAAAGCGGTGTCACCAACCATACGTAATCATTCGTTCCTGCTCAAGGACCCCGATCGCATTGCTTTTAACCGCAAGTTTGTAGGCAAGGAAAAGAATCCGAGTCGTGTGCCATTGGATTTAGGTCGTTTTAGTCATGGTAACACCGGATTGAGCGATAGTATTCTCCGTATGTATGACACTCAAGGCAGTCCCTATACGCGCAAGTACCATGTCATCGAGGATGAGACGAAGCGTTACATCCATAAGATTTATGACCTATGTCAGGAGCACCACATACAGATGTTGTTTGTAACCGTACCCATGTACTATCGCACATACGAAGCCTACGACGAGTTATGCGAACTGGAACAGGAATTCTTTGACGAGCTGCCCAATGCCCGCTGGTTGGACTTGCAGAAAGACTATGACCCCTCTATCTATACGCGCAAGGCCTTTAATAACGAGTATGGTATGGCACAACACAACACGTATTTAGGTATGTTAATCAATAGTTATTATATCTGCGAATATATCCAAAAGAACTACGCTGGTGTTCTGCCCGACCGTTCTAATGATCCCCGATGGCTGAAAGACATGTCGTCTGATAGTTATTTTCAAACCGCACATCAGGCGCAAGACAAACAGTCCGTTTTACGTGCAATGATTGGTTATTATCTAACCCATTAATAAAATTGGCTAATTGGTTAATTGGGTACTTGGCTAAAAAAACTGCTTGGCACGTCCTGTGCCCGGCAGTTTTTTTGGATACTAAACGTTTTGCACGATTTTTGTACTATGTTTAGTATATTCACTCAATCATAGTAATAAACTTTAATTTCTCAGCTTATGTTAGTTACATTTATCATTCTTACCTTGTTAACAATGGCTATTGATGCCGTAGGTTTTAAACGCTTCATTTGGTTTATATCCATTGGCTATGGATACAGTGTAGCAGGCATAGCATTGGCTGTTGCTATTATTCATTTTCATAGTCTAACTTGGGCTACAGGATTGATGCTCTTATTGTTGATGTTTTATGGTTGCCGTTTGGCTACGTATCTACTTATCCGTGAGTTACGCAACAAAAATTACACTAAAACGGTCAGCTTGGATGCAAAGAACAATACAGACTATAAGCCAATGGTTTTAGTTGCTATTTGGCTCAGTTGTGTGCTATTGTATTTATGCCAAACCTCTCCCATTATCTTCCGCGTCCAGAACGCAGCAGATGGATTGAGCGATAATATGATTACAGCATGGATAGGTGTTGCCATTGCTGCTTTTGGAATTGTTATGGAAGCATGGGCTGATCATCAAAAGAATGTGGCTAAGAAAATCAATCCTAACCGTTTTGTAGATACAGGTCTGTATCGTATTGTGCGTTGCCCGAATTATTTGGGTGAAGTTCTCTTGTGGACTGGTGTTTTTGTTTGTGGTATAGGTGCTTATCACACTTGGTGGCAATGGTTAATGGCTTTATTGGGATACATCGGCATCATCTATATTATGTTCAGTGGTGCTCGTCGTCTGGAGTTACGGCAAGACCATAATTATGGAACGGACGAAGCCTATCTTCGTTATAAAAAGAGCACACCTATCTTATTGCCCTTCGTCCCTATTTATTCCGTCAAAAACCAAACCTGGTTAGTGGGGTAATGTGTAAGAAGCGAGGCAGAAACGAATTGTTTTCTGCCCCGCAAGAGATGGATATTACTCTGTTTCAGAAAAAGGAAGTTCGTCAGTAGGTTGAATATAATCAATCGCTTTCTTGCTGCTAATAACAGAATGACCAAGTCTCTTCTCTAATTCTTGGCGGGCGGTTTTGGCAACACTCGCGCCTTCAACTGCGACTTGAGCATTCGCCATAATACCTTTTGGATTCTGTTCCTTACTAATATCGGTAGCAGCTTGCTCGGCTAGAGCATTAAGCAGTAGCTCTGTATTGGTCATATTATCACGAAGATTCTGAGTCGTTAAGCCTTTATGATGCTTATACTCCTTGGTAGAGAGACCACTCCATACCTTACTCATTAAATCCGTCAAAAAGGCATATTGGGTCTCGTTTTGCACACCTCCTCTTTGCCACTCATCCGTCAGCCCTTTACGTACCTCAATGGTCTTAATACGCTGGTTAATCCAACTCTCTGAATACCCTAATCGACGATAATCGGCTACCATTTGTTGCAGGCTTCGCTCCGGATCTTGCATTTGATTGAGCCGCTCGGCACCTACAGTTGCTAACCATTGTTTGATTGGTTCTGCTTTCTTACTTGGTACGGACTGAATCAAACGTAAAATCTGCTCCGTGTCAGCAACATCCGTGAGATAACGTTTGCCATCTGTATGAGAGGTCATTTTCAGTTGACTACAACTTGTAGCCAACTCGTTTCCTTCTTCTTTAAGACGCGTCTTTAACACACTCCAATATTTACGAGCGTTCTCACTTTCAGTTAGTACTTGGATAACATCCACAATAGAAAAGAAGTACTTTTCTTGTTCATCATCCCAAACAACACGTACCTTTTGTGTCTCAAATTGTTTAATTATTTCTTCTTGAGCCATATCATATTTTTTTGATGTCCGTTTTGCGTTTGCAACTGCAAAGGTACAAAAAATAAATGATATACGCAAATAAATTTGCTAATTTTCTTCATTTCATCCTCCCAATTTGGGCTGGTTTAGGCGGAGGTTAGGTGGGGCTTACCTTAGCAGCATGTGGTCCCGAAATGGTCCCCTACTTTAGACGCCCTGTGCTTACTTTTTGAGTTATTTCACTTTGGCGCCGGTGGCGGTGTGAAGGTGTCCGTTGTGGCGGATATATAACTGATTGCCAAAGATGAATTTGTTGCCTACATTTTTATCTATAGTCAAATCTTCCAGTCCTGTCGCACTAGTAGTAATGAATTTACCGCTATGCGTCTGAATAACTTGTTCAGATGCATCTTTTGCGGTGACAGTGTAGGAATATTCCGTACCAGGATCCAAACCAGTAATCGTAAATCTATATCCATTAGCCGTCATTTCGGCTGCAGAGACTTTGCGTCCTTCTCCACGAATAGGAGCAGCAAAAGCGATGATAATTAATTGACCTTGACGGTTGAAAGTGAGTGTACAGAATAATTCACCATCCTTTGTGATTTCTATTGTGTAAGTATCTGCATTTTCATTTTGTGGCCAAATAATAGTAACAGAATAATCGTCGGTTGTGATGATTGGCTCTATAATTGGAACATCTTCAGCTGCAATAGGTAGTATATTGGTAAATTCTTTCCACTCTGCGGCTTGTTTATATGCGCTAATTGAATACATTGGTACATAAACAGGAATAGATTTACCTATACCCTCAAAACACTTTCCCCCACAAGTAGGAGGAGTGGTGGCATAACTTGTTATTGAAGACATTCTGCAGAATTGGAAAGCATAATCTCCTATTGTTTTAACGGTGGGTGGAATGATAAATGATGTTAGTGATATACAAGAGGCAAAAGCACTTTCTCCAATAATCTGAACAGAATTAGGTATGGTTATGGAACTCAATTCATAACAATTCCAGAACGCTCCCTCATCAATCGTTGTAACAGATGATGGAATGTTTACCGTTGTCAAACCACAGTTTTTAAAAGCCCAGCCGGCAATTTGTTTAATACCGTCTGGAATAGTATAACTTCCCTTATACGAGGTAGGCAGATAAGCAAAACAGTTAGCATTGTAGATGGGCTCGGTTATTTTAGAGCATAGATAAAAAACACCAATACCAATTGAAGAAACAGAAGAAGGAAGAATCACAGATTCCAAACTCTTACAACTCCAGAACGCATGATCCCCAATCGTTGTCACCGAAGAGGGGATAGTCACAGATGTTAAGCTGGTGCAAAAACTAAAAGCCCATTCTCCAATAGTTTTGACAGAAGCAGGCATTGTAACTGAAGATAATTTAGTGCAGTCTGTGAATGCGGAAATACCAATTGTTGTAACTGCAGACGGAATGGTTATAGCAACCAAGGAGGAGCAACCACTAAAAGCAAAGTCTTCAATTGCCTTGACAGACGAAGGAATTGTAACAGACGTTAAACCTTCACTCCCCTTAAATGCTGCTACTCCTATGGTTTTGACTTCGTCTTTAAAGATAATAGTGCCTACACCATCCACAAATTCATGTGACACAATAGGCGTATTAAAGGCATCGGTATGCACCCCTACTCGATCATGTGATATCACCTCCGGCAATTTCTCCGTTGCCGTGTAAGTAATAGTGTTATTTGCTTGATTCGTGGCAGCAGTTGGTTGAACCATCATAAAAGCCACACTTAAAAAGAGAAGTAATTTAACTTCGGATGATACAAAATTTTTCATAATCCTAATAAATCTATGTTATACTTGTTTTTCTTTATCTTTTGTGTCCATTTAACTCGTTATTGTACTATTTGTCCGGTGATGGTATAGGTCTTCCCATCACGACGGATGAATAGCTGTCCACTCAGTAAAAGTCCACCATTTGCACATTTCTCATCTTTTGTCTCACCAATGCCGGTGATTATTTGTGCTTCGGGATTGGAGGGAATAATAGGAGGCGTTGGGATAACTTCATAGTCTCCTTTTAATTCGCCCGAATATCCGGTGGTAGCAAAATCGCCGACAAAAACATGCAGCGGTGTGCCACTTGCGCTGAGGTACGACATAACATAGTTATATCGTGTGGCGGCGGTCAGTCCAGTGATCATGAACGAAAGGGTGTTGGCATCCTCTGTCGCCTTATGTTCACGGCTGAGAGCATTAAATGAGATGCCTTGCAGTTGTCCATTGGCACCTAAGGTGATATGGGCGAATACTGCGCCATCGTGATAGATGTCTAATTGGTACGACTGCGCATCGGAATCAACATTCCAGGTGATAGTGGCAGTTGTTTCTGCGGAATCAATCAAAATTCCCGTCTTCTCACTCGCGTAGGCGCAAGTTCCTTGAATTATCAAAACTGCCGTTACAAGCAGATGCAAAAGATATCGTTTCATAACTATCATATTTTAGTGTTTGATTTACTAGATTCGTTTTCCTTCTGCGTTATACATTTCTCCGTCACGGATGATTACCAAATGTCCGCCACGTATCACCTTCGTGCATTGCACTTGGTCACTTGGTATTTCATCGATTCCTGTTGCAGTTCCTCCGCTTTCGCCTTTCGTTTTAAACGAACCATTGGTGCTCTCTACGGTATTGCCGTCAGCGGTTATTCCTCGCACGGAATACCAGTAATTGGTGGCAGGTGTCAATCCTTCTAAAGCGTAATTCAATTGCTCTACTTCGGAATACCTTGCCGGTGCATGGCGTATGAAATTGACAGAAATAACGCAACCATGTTTGTCAAATACCACATAACAGATTTCTTCTGTTTGTGCAGCATCCGCATACACATGCAGTACATACGTTTCTGCGCCTTCAACGGCTCCCCATGTGAAGACAGCACTCGTCTCCCCAGTTGCGACATCCACAGGCATGCGCGGAGCATCTACATCCTCGCGAAGCTGCGTATAATAATAGGTAGCCATGTAGGATTGATTAGGATTTTTTATGTAACTATAAACTATATCCTTCACGCGCTTGGAAGCCACCTGCTCTTGAACATATTCGCTGTACCCCAAATCTGCTATATTGGGCAAGCGGTAACTGTTGGGCGAAAGCACGGGATAGGTAGTTACGTCCGCCGCATAAGAGTACACCTTAAGCGATTCGTCTTCTATTCCACCGCAGGTGTTCTTACGTTTCCAGCGGGAAGTAATATCTCCATCTTCATCACGCTCAGCACCAGTGAGCAAAAGACGGCGGTTCGTCACACCCGCACAGTCCCAGTTTCCGTCGTTCATTTTGTAGTGTTCCTCTGTGACCCAACCGAGGTTGTTGTCCTCGTAGAAATACACGTATTTGTCCGTTGGCACGGCGTGTGTACTATCCTTGCTGATACCAAAACTGATGCGCTCAATCACCCTGCCAGCTTCGTCATACACCCTCTGCGTGCGGTCATCATTCGTAGAGCCAGCTTTCCAACATTTATTTTGTGAACCAGGATATTCATTCCAAAGCAACAACGTGCGATAAGCCGTCAGGTCGTCATTCTCATAGTACAGATAGCGCTTACGAGTTATATCCTTGTTTCCTTCGTAGCCATTTAACCCTTGCTCGTAGAGACGTCCCTGTGCATCATAAATTAACTTGTAGTCAACGGAATCCGTAACAATGGAGTCTCCTTCCCATCTAAACGTATAGGATTTCGCCAAATTGCCATTTTCGTCTTTCACCTCGTGCGTATAACTGTTTGTGCGTGACGGCGTAGCGATAATCTCCCAAGCACCTGTCTCTGCATTCCGGAAGTACTCAGCTCTCTCTGCCACCTTCGTGCAACTACCAACCGGGAAATAACGATAAGCGGTATAAGAAAGCGTGTCTTTGGTATGCATTGCCGAGTCAAAATTGCATTCGTAATCTTTGGTTTTGCGGCCAAAAGCATCAAATTCAGGCAGATATATGTTTCCTGCAGCGTAGCGTAAATACCAGCCTACACGTGCTCCGCTTTTCGTGAAGAAATAGATATACGCACCACTGTACTTATAATCGTCTCGTCGGTAGAAATCCCATTCGGGGATATACGTAAATGTATATATACTAGAGGGATTCCATTGCTCATTGCGCCGGTTGTATTCAACAGCAGTCAAAGGTTCACCATTAAACCCAAAAGACACATTCAGCCAGTATCCGCTTTTAGACTTCCAATTGCCGTTCTCGTCACGCTCTTCAACCAATTCATAAGAATTATCAAAACCATAGTTATACTTGCGCGAAGTCGTACGTTTATTGCCCTGCAGAATTACCGTTTTTGTATAGTTTTCAATGTTCGTCTCCTCGCGCACATAGGTCCACTCCGTCTCTGTTGTATCATGAGACCTCTCAATTTTGTGAATTTGATTCCCTTGTTCGTCAAAATCGGTAATTGTCCATATACGATTACGCGAATGAACGATAGAATCCCCCTGCTGTTTGACCGTGGAACTTAAAATCGAATCCACTTTTTGTTTGAGCGTGAAATCGTCATAATAAACGTACCGACTGTAATAGGTATCTGACGTGTAGGGATTTTGGCTATAAATCAGATGGTCTTTGCCTTCCAGATCCACTAAGTATTTGATTACGCCGTTCTCCGTACGAATAACCATCCCGTTCGGTAGATACTCGTAGTCTTTGGTCGGGTTGCCCGCAAAACTATGCATTCCGTCCTCATACCAAGCGAAACGTGTATCTGAATAGTGAACAATCCGACCGCCTTCGAACAACTCGATGTTTTCCCGCCAAGCGTTATCAAGGAATAGCATAGGTTCGCCATTCTCCTGATAAATCTTATACGTCGAATAGGTGCGGGTCTTTTCGCCTAACTCGTTATAACCCGTTCCGTCCACCCAGATTTGTTTCAATGTTCCGTTGCTATAAAAATTCCGGCGCGTGGACTCACTATACGTCAAGCGGTGGTTAATATAATCACGGTGCAGGTCTTTCGACAAACTCCAAACACCAGTCGTCACATTGCAGCTCCATTGTTTCTCATCTTCCGTGCTGTCCGTAGCCAACACCTGCTCACGCTTGATGCTCGTACACGCCCCAGTCGAATAATTATAATCAGTCGTCGTTTTGTCGTAATGGTGTATTGTACGAACGATACCTCCGTCCGCGTCATATATTACACGCATCGAATCAAAAGCATATTCGTCCTTTTGATACAACGCAAACAGACTATTATCAATCTCCGCGCCCGTAGTATCAATGAGGTCCCCGGTCATGTAATAATGTAGTTCCGTCCGTTTGCCGTTCTCACCAAACGAGCGATATTCGTGCTTGTTACCGTAGAATCGAACTGATCGTGGCTTGCGGGTCGTGTAAAGGTCTTCATAGTCCAGCGTACTAAAGCCGCTGTCTGTAGGCAGACCGTCCAAACCATACGTGTATTTCACTCCCTCTCGCCTGCCTAAGCGGCCATATTCCTCGCGTTCGCCAGTCATTAGCGGATACGAATACACCACACTGTCCAAACGCCAAGCATACTTGTCGCCCAAGTTCTCTTGCGCGTACACACCTGTTCCTTTTAGTAGTAAAAATGCTACAAAAAGCATACAAAAAACATTTTTCTTTTTCATAATTTGCAGATTTAAAAAATTTGTACTAATTTTGCAGTCGAAATCATGTTTCGAAATCTGGTGCAAAGGTACTGCTTTTTTTTGACATGTGCAAATTTAACAGTTGTACGAGCATAGTTTAAGAAACTTTATAACACAATATAAATCAATCATTTATAAAATATGATAAAAAATAAAGTTGTACGATACGTTGAATCGGGTGTTTTTTGCCTGATTTTTTGCTTGCAAGGTTGTCATTTTTCATCTCAAAATGACCAAAAAAGGCTTCAAGAAGCAGAAGAATTATACCATCAGGGAATATCTTCTAATAGTAGTAGTCAGTATGAAAATTCTACTATATATTTGAAGCAAGCAGAAGATATATTGACAAGCCTTCCTTATTCCGTGCGGAGAGATCAGTTATTAGGACTGACGTGGTTTGGTTTAGGCAACACTTCCGAAAGTGAAATGCTATATGACATTGCGCTGAATTACTACCGCAAAGCGATATCGATGCTTAATTCGGATAGCGATGCTGTATATATGATTTGTGCCTATCGCGACATCGCGCGTACGATGGCACTAACAAATGCTCCGCAAGATAGTGTCTTATGGTATTTCGCACAGGCGAAACACCATGCAAAAGCCATAAATAATGAGTTGTTAGAACTAGATATAGATGCTTATCGCTATCAACTATGTTATCCGGATAGTGTTCAACAACGGTTGGCTGTGTGTCGTCGCTTAGCTGAGGAATTCGGGGCGAATGCACGATACTCGGAGATAGTTGAGTTGTTATTGGCTCAACATGCTACGGACTCTGCGGCATATTATTTGGAACGGCTTCATCCTAAAGATTCCTCTTACGTCTATTGGTTCGAACAAAGTTACGCCTATTTGCAAAGCAAAGTACTAAGACAGCAAGGTCAACCGAACAAGGCTTATGATGTATTATTGGGCTTATACGACCATAAGATAGAAGAACTGCAGCGCGATGCGGGCGCACGCACGTACGCGCTCGCTTTACATTATGATGTCGCGCGCGAACAACAGTTAGCACAAGAAGCACAACGCGAAAAGAGGTGGCAAGGAATGCTTTCCTCTATTTTGATACTTTTGCTTATATTGCTGGTAACGTTGTTATTGGTGCTCTGGCGATATGGACAGCACAAACGACGTGAACAGGCAACTGCCTTACAAACCTTGCAAGACAAATACGCGCAGCAACTTCAATTGGCATTGGAACGACTAAAACAGAAAGTGAACTTGACGAGAGAAATGGAATTACAGCGCCTACGTGGTGACGAGCCCGAGTTTCCGAAATGGTTGCAGACCTATCGCACCGAGCAGCTAACGCTGAGCAAAGAGAGTATTGACGAATTGATTGCCTCTGTGGACGCTGCTTTGGACGGTGCCATCAGCCGCTTGTGCAAGGACTATCCTGCACTCACGGAATCAGATATGCAGTTTGCCATCCTTACAATCATTGGAGCCTCCGATTCGGATATGGGTATTCTGCTCAATGTCCAAAAACAAACTATCTACCACCGCCGTCAGATTGTCCGCAAGCACGTTGACGCCTCCATCGAAGACATCGATTCTTGGCTTCGCTCATATGTTCTCCAAGGTAATCTCGCCCGATAGTCACTCCGCAACATTGGTCTATCTGCGCCTAAAAAAACACACTCAAAAATAAGCCCCACCGAAAGCCAACGAAAACCAAGGTTGTCGGTAGTTTTTTGAAAATGCAATTGCACTTTTTATTTCAACGATACAATTCTTTTGGCAGCGGTGGCGGCGGCAGGATAGCACCCCAAGATAGAGCGTATCTCATCATAGTCCGCAAGCATCTGTTGGCGATAGGGTTCATCCGTCAGCAAGCGAGTGAGTTCAGTCACAATCTTAGCCTTGGTGAAATTGAACGCAATGAGTTCCTTAATCACCTCGCGCGCGGGCACGATATTAACTAAGGTGAAGAAAGGTATCTTGAAAATAAACGGTTTGAGCCACCCTAACCATTTAGAACAAGCAATATAATAAACAGCCGTTTGAGGACAATTAAGCAGAGCCGTCTCCAACGTAGCAGTTCCTGAATTAACGATAGCAGCCTTAGCATGAGTGACTAACTGATAGGTATCACGAGTGAGTTGCTCGCCCTGCAAGTAAGGAGCATAGAAAGAATCCTCGATGCCGGGGGCAGCAGCGACGGTAATGGTGGTGAGAGGTTGCAGGTGACAGGTTGCAGGTGACAGGTTGCAGGTGACAGGTTGCAGGTTGCAGGTTGCAGATTCAGCACTACGAAGGACTTCTCTTGCGGCGGCGAGCATAGTAGGTAGGCAGTGCTTGATTTCGCTGCGACGACTACCGGGGAGAAGGGCGATAATATTGGTGATTGGTGATTGCTGATTGCTGATTGCTGATTGCTGATTAATGCTTGATGATTGGTACTCGCGGATGGAGTCCATGGTGGGATTGCCGACATACTCGCAGCAATAGCCATACTTGGCATAGAAAGTCGATTCAAAGGGGAAGATACCCAGCACCAGGTCGGACAGTCGTGCAATCTTATGAATACGGAACGTCTTCCATGCCCACACCTTAGGCGGGATATAGTAAACAATCTTCGTTTGTGGCAAGTTAGTCTTGCAGAACTGCGCTATCTTGAGATTAAAAGATGGATAGTCAATCAGCACCAGCACATCGGGACGTTCATCGAGTAATCCCTGCTCGGCAATGCGGAAATTCTCACGTATCTTCTTCAGATTAGCCAACACCGCGATGACTCCCATAAAGGCCATATTACGATAGTGCTGCAATAAACGGCAACCGGCATCACACATTTTATCTCCACCCAAGCCCACGAACGTAGCCTCAGCGTCCTCCTGTTGCAGAGCACGTATCAGATTAGAGGCATGTAAATCGCCGGACGCCTCACCGGCAAGAAGGAAGTATTTCATATTGACGTTGACGTTAACGAGGACGTTGACTCTTTTATAGTGTGAAACCGATTGCGGCAATCATGAAGGGAAACGCCCCCAGCAAGACGCCTTTACTTAAGTTCCATGTATTGGTTGTATAGAAAACAAAAATCAATGCCAGATTAGGGAAGACACTTAATAAACATAGTTTGGAGAAAGTTGGAAAAGCCGCCTTACCCACTTCCAATAAGAACCATAGATGGAAGTGCGATAAATAAACCGCAATAAAAGTGAGAGGCAATAAGAGTCCAATCACTGCACCAATCCAATATTTATCGAAGCGCTGCATATAAGGTCATATCAATCGTGCAAGGCTGAATGGATAATAATCCATGCTCCAATGCATAATTATCTGTATCCTCCGCATCCGGTTCATCATTCACCATATAGCCGGATAACGTATAAGCCGTTTCACCATTGTCCATCGTAAACGGTTTCATCTCTTTCTCCCAATGCGCCTTCCCTTGTCTTGTCCAACGAACGCCCTGAATAGGTCCCTTGGGAGCGTTGACGTTGAGAATAGTGATGGTGTTGACAGGTGACAGGTGACAGGTGACAGGTGGCAGGTGACAGGTGACAGTATCGGAGAGGATGGTGTCGATGTGGGGGTCCATGAAGGAGAAGTCGGCATCGGCACTTAAATCGTCAATCGAGAAGCCAATGGCCGGAATACCATGTTCTCCTGCCACAAAGCATGCACCCATCGTGCCGGAATAAATGAGATTGATGCCGGCATTGGAACCATGATTGATACCACTCACCACCAAATCAATCTTAGAAGCATCACCATTGAAGAGCACATTGATTGCCAACTTGACGCAGTCGCTGGGGGTACCGTTGGTGATGTAAACATCCAAGGATGGAGAGTTGAGCGTTGAGAGTTGAGAGTTTATTTTACGCAGGGTAATCGGCTGAGTCACCGTAATGGCATTACTCATGCCACTTCGTGGACCGTCAGGCACAACCACCGTGACATGCCCTAATGGAAGCAAGTGCGGAAGCAAGGTCATCAAGCCCTTTGAGCCCCATCCGTCATCGTTGGTAAGGAGGATATTCATTGGTGTTTCGTGTTTCGTGTTTAGTGTATCTTATCCATGATGCGGTGGGCGAGTTCATTGGCTTTATCCATAGTCTCCGCCTCGCTATACACACGGATGATAGGTTCGGTATTGCTCTTTCTCAGATGCACCCACCCTTCGGCAAAGTCAATCTTAACACCATCTTTATCATTGACACGTTCGTTCTTGTATGTTTCCTTAATCGACGCTAAGATAGCATCGACATCAGTAGTTGGAGTGAGGTCGATACGATTCTTGGATATACAATAATTCGGGAAGGTCTTGCGCAGTTCGCTCACCTTCATATTCTTCTCGCACAAGGAACTGAGAAACAACGCTATTCCTACCAGTGCATCACGTCCATAATGGGCAGCAGGATAGATAACCCCGCCATTTCCTTCGCCACCAATGACAGCGTTGGTGTTCTTCATCTCGGTAACGACATTCACTTCCCCTACAGCCGAAGCCGTATAGACACCACCATGCATACGAGTGACATCACTTAAAGCACGCGTGGAAGACATATTAGAGCAGGTATTGCCAGGCGTATGAGACAGGATATAATCCGCTACACTAACCAGCGTGTATTCTTCGCCGAACATATCTCCATTCTCACAGATAATAGCAAGACGGTCCACATCAGGGTCAACCACAAATCCTACATCGGCTTTGCCGGAGCGCAGCAGTTCGCTTATCTGCGTGAGGTGCTGCGGCAGGGGTTCAGGATTATGTGCAAAATGACCGGTGGGCTCGCAATTGAGTTGGATGATATTGTTTACGCCCAGTGCCTTGAGGATAGCAGGGATAGCCAAGCCTCCAACGGAATTGACGCAATCGATAGCGACGGTGAAGTTCCGTTTGGCAATGGCATCGCGATTAACGAGTTGCAGGTCCAGCACTTTCTGAACGTGATAGGGCAGATAGTCTTTCTCCACCATTGTACCTAATTGGTCCACTTCGGCAAACACAAAGTCCTCTTTCTCGGCAATAGCAAGCACTTCTTTTCCTTCGGCATCGTTTAAGAACTCGCCTTTCTCGTTCAGCAGCTTAAGTGCATTCCACTGTTTAGGATTATGGCTGGCAGTAAGGATGATACCTCCGGCAGCCTGTTCACCGGTAACCGCCACTTCGGTAGTAGGCGTGGAAGCCAAACCTATATTCACCACATTATATCCCATACCCATCAGTGTGCCACTAACCAGCAGATTGACCATCGATCCGGATATCCGTGCATCACGTCCCACAACGATGGTGTTATTATTAGGTAGCATAGCTCGACGTTGCGTAGCATACGCTGCAGTAAATCGAACGATATCCACCGGATTTAATCCTTCTCCAACGCGTCCACCTATCGTGCCGCGAATACCGGAAATACTCTTAACTAAACTCATATCTTAGTGATTTTTAATTTTAAACTTCAATTCATAGCCGTAGGGGGTTACGGAACTATTATCTTCGACAAAGCCCAACTTACTGGGGCAAATCAAGTAGCAATGGCCTCCACTATATTTCATCGTCTGTATCGCCAATGTCCATCCTGCGCAATAGAATTGGTCGGTTGCATTGCCCAATTGGAATTCGATGGGTGCTCCCCCATCGTCCGTCGTCCAATAGCGGATAGTGTCCGAATAGGATTTCAGGGAATATTTCTTGTAGCGCAAGACAATCTTGTCACCTAATTCGGCAGGTTTGGAAGTGCTGTCCATCTCATCGGTGATAATATGAATATAGATATTATCATACTCAGGGATGGCATAATAGTCTTTTTCTCCCCACACTTCTGGCATCTCGTCTAAAACACGAATACCCTGACTGGAGATATAGTCTTTGATTTGTTTCTTTTCTTTTTTGAGCAACTTAGAGTAGGTGGTACCTTTGCAGCCCACCAAAGCTATTGCCAAGAAGCACGCACCAATAATCCACAATCGTTTCATCATTTTATGGAAGCACTTTTAATTCTATTCTTAAATTGGTATATGGTAGCACTTGATTACTACCTAAACTGCCGTAAGCCAAATACCACGGCACAATCATACTCACGCTATCGTTTTTATACAAGGATGGCAGCACCATTTTGATGGCTTGTATATCATCCACTTTATCCAAGGTGGTATGTCCCTGATGATTAGCAATCAAACTATCCTCCAACGTATATAACGTAGCCTCGTACGAGATAAACTCTCCCTCTTGCCACGTACTATCCTGATTATGCACCCCGCGAATCCAGTAATTATCCTCGGTCATCACATAGCCTTGTTGAGCATAACGGGTGAGCAGCAGATCGGCCTCGTTCGCCATTTTCTGGTTAAAAGCCAAAGCATTAACCACGGCTGTATCCACGGTGGCTGAACCATGAAAGACCGGCCGTTGTGGCGCAGTAGGTTTGCATCCTGCACAAAGAATGATTATAAATATGACCAGCAGGCTATTTCTCATTGTCCGCCAAACGTTCCAAATAGCGTCCATAAGCTGTTTTCATTTCCTTACCTAACGCCCTTAGTTGGTCGGTAGTAATCCAGCCATTGCGCCATGCTATCTCTTCGATACAGGCCACATAGAAGCCCTGACGATTCTGGATGGTAGCAATGAAATTACCTGCCTCAAGCAAACTATCGCAGTTACCGGTATCCAGCCATGCAAAACCACGGCTGAAGAGTTTCACTTTAAGTGTTCCTTCCTGAAGGTACAACTTATTGAGGTCCGTAATCTCATATTCGCCTCGAGCCGAAGGTTGCAGATTAGCGGCTTTCTCGCAAACTGTTTTGTCGTAGAAATACAAGCCCGGCACCGCATAGTTACTCTTGGGATACTCAGGTTTCTCCTCCAATGACAGCACATTACCCTGCTGGTCAAATTCCACCACGCCATAGGCTCTTGGGTCTGCCACCTCATAGCCAAAGATACAAGCGCCATTACCATGTTCCACTTGTTCAACAGCTTCGCGCAATATGCCGCTGAAGTTATGGCCATAGAACATATTATCGCCTAAGATCAAGCATCCAGGTTCGCCATTCAAGAACTCAGCACCTAACACAAAAGCCTGGGCGAGGCCATTAGGAACCAATTGCACCTTGTAACTCAGACGTGCACCAATGCGACTACCATCTCCCAACAATTCCTCAAACATAGGTAAATCGCGCGGTGTAGAAATAATCAGTATATCGCGAATACCCGCTAAGAGCAGGCTGGACAATGGGTAATAAATCATCGGTTTATCATATACCGGCATAATCTGCTTACTAATAGCCTTACTGAGGGGATACAACCTGGTTGCAGAACCTCCTGCGAGAATAATTCCTTTCATTTTGTCTAAATTTTTGCGCAAAGATACTAAATTATTTGCATATATGCAAAATTTTTTGTATTTTTGCGGTCAAAATATATCTTTTATGGCAAGAACAGAGATTTCCACACTGGGAGAGTTTGGTTTAATACGTCATTTAACCGATAAACTTCCCTTACAGCAACCATCTACTAAGAAAGGCATTGGCGACGATGCCGCAGTTATGCAATTTGGCAGCAAACGAACCTTGATGACTACCGATCTTCTCTTAGAAGGTATTCATTTTAATTTAGAGTATGTGCCCCTCAAGCACCTTGGTTACAAGGCAGTGGCTGTCAACCTATCGGACATCTATGCCATGAATGGCACACCGACACAGATTACCGTCTCTTTAGGTGTTTCTGCACGATTTAGCGTGGAAGACCTTGAAGAACTATACGCAGGCATGCGCCTTGCGTGCGAAAAATATAAGGTAGATCTGGTAGGCGGAGACACCTCGGCCAGCATGACCGGTTTGACGATCAGCATTACCTGCTTGGGAATAGCCAATGACAAGGATATCGTTTATCGCAATGGAGCTAAAGTGAATGACCTTATCTGTGTTTCCGGCAACTTAGGAACGGCTTATATGGGATTACAACTGCTGGAGCGTGAGCGCATTGCACATTCTCATCAAGATGCTCAACCGGAAAGTATTCCTGCCTTTGAGGGCCGCGAATATCTATTGGAACGGCAACTCAAGCCCGAACCACGTCAAGACATCATCGATAAACTGCGCGAAGCCGGTATCCGTCCCACAGCCATGATGGATATCAGTGATGGTTTGAGCAGCGAAATCAAGCATATCTGCCATCAATCTAATGTAGGCTGTGCCATCTATGAGGATAAGATTCCTATTGATTTTGTGGCAGCCGAAGTGGCAGAAGAGATGAACCTGAATATTGTCACCTGTGCCCTGAATGGCGGCGAAGATTACGAACTACTCTTCACGTGCGACCTCAAGGATTACGAAAAATTAGTGGGCATTGAGGATGTTTATATCGTTGGTCATATCACCAAACCTGAGTTTGGCACTATGCTGATTGGACGCAATGGCGAAGAATTAGAGTTGCAAGCCCAAGGTTGGCAAGCATTCAAGAGTTAAGAGTTAAGAGTTAAGAGTTAAGAATTAAGAATTAAGAGTTAAGAGTTAAGAATGAATATCACCATTTTAGGCACCGCTCACCCTTATCGAGGTGGTCTTGCCACCTTTAATGAACGTCTGGCTCGGCAGTTTCAGGACGAAGGACATGATGTACAAGTCATCACTTTCACGCTGCAGTATCCCTCTTTCCTTTTCCCCGGTAAGACGCAATACACCAATGACCCTGCGCCTAAGGATTTATCCATACAACGCGCCCTTAATTCCTGCAATCCCTTCAACTGGCTTCGCCTTGGGCATCAACTGCGTCGGGAACAACCGGACCTGCTGATTTGCTGCTATTGGATGGCTTTCTTTGCTCCTGCCTATAGCACCATCTGCCGCATTGTTAAGCGCAATCACAAGACCCGTTGCATCGCCTTGGTGCATAATATGTTCGGGCATGAAAAGAGTATATTAGACAAACTCTTTGCTCCGTGTTTTGTGCGCAGTCAAGACTCCTTTGTCACCCTCAGCGATGCTGTTGCCAAAGACATCAAGGCTCTACACTCTACACTCTACACTCTAAACTCTAAACAGCAACCACAGGTTGCCGTTTCCCCCCACCCCATCTATGACCATTACGGAGAACGTATGAATAAAGAGGAGGCATGTGAGGCATTGGGATTAGATCCGACGAAGAAATATATCCTTTTCTTTGGACTTGTTCGTGCCTACAAGGGGCTGGATCTGCTCTTAGATGCTATGGAAAAGATTAAAGACACGCAACCCGATATCCGTCTGTTGGTGGCCGGCGAGTTTTACGAGAATGAAGCGACTTATTTGCAACAAATCGAACGCAATGGCATTGCGGACCGCGTTATTCTACGAAACGAATTTATTCCGGATGCCGATTTACGCAAGTACTTCGGTGCAGCAGACCTGATTGTGCAACCCTATAAGTCCGCCACACAAAGTGGTGTCACGCAGGTTGCCTTCCATTTTGAAAAGCCTATATTAGTGACTAATGTAGGTGGATTGGGAGAGATTGTGCATCATGGTAAGATGGGTTATGCCGTTGTGCCGGATAGTCAAGAGATTGCTGAAAGCATCGAGGATTATTTCCGCCACAATCGTCAACCAGCCTTCACCACTTACCTCCAAAAAGAGAAAGTCAAATACGGCTGGGATAGAATGACAAAAGCCTTCCTATCGTTGCATATAAGATTTGTTTAACTTTTCTTCTTTAACTACAGCCATACTATAGTTATTTGCGGAAATTTGATGCAAAAAGTACTACTTTTTTCTTAATTATGCAAATTTTTACAGAAAAAAATACGATTATTACAAAGATTTTTATAGCAAAAATCAAAAAGTAAGCATAAGGAATATACTTTTCGTGACCATTTCGGGATCACTTCGCGACCATAAACGCCCCTACTAAACCCCACCTAACCCCCGCCCAAAAACCTACAACAAGAGGAGATTGCTCTCCCCTTGTGCAAGTAATGTTCCTAACGGATGTTTATTTTACTTTCTGCCCGGCAGCGTTATAGATTTTATCGCCCCGGCGAATGAATAACTGATTGTTCTTGATTACCTTGGTAAGTCGCTCATTCGGTGAAGTGGTGAGTTGGTCATCTTTTGTTACCACTCCGCCTTTGGTGGTAAAGGTGCCTGAATAACTGTTGATTATTTGATCTAAAGCATCCTTAGAAACAATAACATAACCATAGGTAGTGCTGGGTGTTAAGTTGGTGATGGTAAACTTAAATCCACTTGCTACATCTGTTGCATTATTATTCATACCACGACTCGGGGCAAAAGCAATACCTATCAACTGACCTTGAGCATTAAATTTGAGCGTGCAGAAGACTACACCATCTTGGGTAATCTCTATGCTATACGAGGAAGCATTGTCATCTTTAGGCCACGTAATCGTGACCTCTGTCTCTGTTGGTTCTATATTTAATTCTGTTGTTTGTGTGGGTTCTGCACTGATAGGCAATATATTAGTAAATTCTTTCCATACATCTGCTTGTTTGTAAGTGTCAACAGAATTAGTAGGAACATAAACTGGTATAGATTTTTTAACATAGTCCCAACATAAACTATTACTGCAAGCAGGTGGAATCAATGCATAACATATTATAGATGTTAAACCAAAGCAACAATGAAACGCACTTTCTCCAATCGTTGTGACAGACGAGGGAAGCGTTATTGAAGTTAAATCGGTACAGTAATTGAAGGCATATTTTCCAATCGTTGTAACGGAATTGCCGATAGAGACAGTGGTCATATTTTGACACTCGTTAAAAGCATAATCTCCTATCGCGGTAACTGAATTGGGAATAGTCACAGAAGTCAACATGTTGCAACGCTCGAAAGCATATTTTCCTATCTTATCTACACCTTCTGGAATAACCAAATCTTTAACTTCTACATCATCAATATAGAAATATAAACTATAATCTAGTGGATTAGCGATAGGACCACCAAAAGATATTTTACACCAATCAGCAACAGTTCCTGTATAGTATGTTTTAGTTAAATAAACGCATTCGGCGAAAGCATAAGCTCCAATCGTTGTGACAGAATTACCGATGGTTACTGATTTCAAACCGCTGCAACCATCGAAAGCCCCCTCTCCAATTGTTGTGACGGAATTAGAAATCGTTACCGAGGTCAAACTAGTACAATCCAAAAAAGCATCATCTTCAATCGTTATTATGCCATTAGGAATAATAACATCGGTAGTCGTACCGATATATCCTGTAACAATTGTATCTTCTTTGATAATAAGATTTCCTACAGGTATTCCATCATACACTATGTCAGCATAATATGCCACATAACCATGCGTTGTTGATTCTATGATAATGTCCAACTTTGAACCATTATATACCGTTTTCAAACTAGTGCAGCCATAAAAAGCTTTATCTCCAATCGTTGTAACGGAATTGCCAATCGTTACCGAAGTTAAACTCGTGCAATTATAGAAAGCATCATCTCCAATCGTGGTGACGGAATTGGGGATAGTGACAGAGGCCAAACTTCTGCAACCAAAGAAAGCATAATCTCCAATCGTTGTCACGGAATTGGGGATAGTGACAGAGGTCAAACTTCTGCAACCATCGAAAGCCCACTTTCCAATCGTTGTCACGGAATTAGGAATCGTTACCGAGGTCAAACCGCTGCAACCAGAGAAAACTCTCTCTCCAATCGTGGTGACGGAATTAGGAATTGTAACTGAGGTCAAACCGCTGCAACCATCGAAAGCATAATCTCCAATCGTTGTGACGGAATTAGAAATAATTAACGCACCTATCAAACCGCTGCAACCATAGAAAGCATCATCTCCAATCGTTGTGACGGTATTAGGAATAGTTATCGAGGTCAAACTTCTGCAACCATAGAAAGCATGATCCCCAATCGTAGTGACTTCTCCAGCAAAAGTAATCGTGCCTTCCCCATTTGAAAAGGTGTGAGAGGAAATAGTTACACCAAAAGCATCAATGTGAAGACCACTAAAATCTAAATCTTCTACTTCAGGCAATTTTTCCGTTGCCGCGTAGGTAATTACATTGTTTTGCGCCCACAAAGCGAATGTGGCACATAGAGCCACCAATAAAGTTAAAAGTTTTGTTTTCATAATTATAAATTGTTTTGAAGTTGTTCTATACGTTTTTCAACATGTTTTGGTTGAACCTTATTGGAAAAATAAAGTCCTTTACGAGTAGATTGTTTACCTATTGATTCTTCGTCCATATAATCCTGCTCAATAATTAATAAACTTGCAATATTTTGATAACAATCCAACAATTCTTTTCGTAAAGAATCTATTGTTTGTGTTTTCTTACGCGGAATATAGGCAAAAAAGAATGCCATAAGAACGCCCGCAATAGCAATTATCATCGTAGATATTGCTGTAATTAATTGTAATAATGTTTGTACTTCCATAATTTATAATTTAACTATTTTGCCTTCACAATTGGCAGGAGGCATTTGCCGGTTATATTTGATTGACTACATACAATAAAAAAGCGCAGGTTCGAGTTGCTGACTCGTCCTGCGATTCTAGGCTGTGAGAATGCCCCTATGCCAGTAACGAGCAACTCAAGCCTACGCCGTATGTATAATGCATACCTTTTTATTATGGTACGCGTGTATATACACACCACATAAACGTTTGTTGCTTCGTCTTGGGCATTATTTTGAGTTTCTCACATTCAGAATCGCCAAGTACAAAGCGTATTAACGCCTTTTATCAATATGTCTTGCTACTATTTTTACGTCTGTAGCCAATTCTTCACTAAGAATTAAGACGATTATAGTAAGGTACTTAATGCTACACTTATTTCGGCATTGGTAATATTCTCTTGTTCGTTCTTATCATAAATGGTAACTAAAATAATTTGCTTATTGCTTTCATCAAGAAAACAATTTAGCGTAATTACTCGCGCTCCACCACTTTTACCCTTCCCTTTTGAAGTAATTGCCATCCGGATCTTTCTAAATCCATCTTTCAACAAAACACCTTGCACCGGATTATCTTGCAATGATTGTAGCAAATTCCTGAAATCCTCTTTGATAGAGGCATACTTCTTTGACAAGCGTTTGATACGCTTATCAAACTCAGGGGTTGTAATAATATTATAGTTCATTAAGTAGCGTATAAGCGTTATTACCCTTCATCTGTCCTTGAGCAATCATTTTAGCATGCCTGCCGGCATCAGCTATCTCCTTAAGAAATGCAGTCTTAGGAGAAACTTGTTTGGCTGGTTTCACGTATTCCCGATAAGGAATACCTTGCTCACTGGCTATTGACAACAACCAATTCAACTGATTCTTTGTCTTTGGTAAAAATAATAATTCTGGCATATTTTCTACGTTATTTGCGTTTTGCACCGCAAAGGTACAAAAAATAATTGATATATGCAAAATAAAATTTAGTTTTTATATTATCACTTTGCAAATGGCAACGCATTTATACGAGTATTTAGTTCGTTGATGCGAGCAAGCAGTTCATTAAAAGGCAACGAGTCGCCATAAATCATGGTTTTCTGCATCGCCTCATAGTCTTGTTTCCAAAGCGGCAATATCTTTGTCGGAATATGAAGCGACAATGTTTTTGGGTAGAGCGTATCGTAATCAAATCCCTTCAAACCCATAAACTTACGGCGATGCTCCAGTACAGCACGATAGAGTTGCTCGTCGGTAAGTGCCTTGTCCATAATATCCGTCCGCATCATACGCTCCAAATCGTACAAATGACGCGACATGCGTTCCGTACGAACTTCTGCTATTGGTTTCGCAAACTCTTCATGAAGCAGCATAACCTTCTCTATGAATGTACGTTTAGGAATTACAACATTTGCATCAAAGCTTGACATAACTATCTTGGTTTGAGGCAAGTATTGGTCTATCAAAGAACGGAGTGCAACACTATCTACCGAATCATGCATACTGCGTCCGCTCACCTCAATCTTCACAGTATGAGCGATATATTCCGATTGAGGTAGCCCTGATTGGTAATCCACATAGATAACCTCGGGATCTACAGTAGTGACGGAAGTTATGTTTACTCGAACCGTGAACTTATCGGCTCCTATTCCCAAAGTCAATAACCCGTTGCGCACATCGTTCTGCAGAGTTTCACGAACGAACGTACACGCGGCACGACGCAACTTGTCGCTCACCTGCGTACGACTAAGTTCGCCAGCGAATCCCAAATATTCACGCGATACAGCAATGTCAATATCCTCAGAAAATCGGTTTATTAGATTCCACGCCTTACTAAGCGAAGTGCCACCCTTGAAGGACATGTACTTAGCATACGGCAAAGAAAACAACACACGCAAGACTTGCGTTACCCACCAATCCTTCTCAATATTTTGTGGTTCTTGTCCTGTCAGAGCATTGACTTGATTAAGAATTGTTAACTGCTGTTCTGATGTTAAAGAAGAATATGTCATAATGCTTTCAATTTTTCTTGTAGCCAAATAGGAGCCAGTTTCACGTCATGTGCAAACTGTTTCTCTGTTACGTGAGCGAGGAAGGGACGGATTTGTTCTAGATGGGCATCGGTTACGCTTTTCTCACCATAATCCGTCAGCGCTGTCACGATAAGTTGCATAACGTACGATCGAAACGCAAAACGCGACATGTCGCTGGTGTGAAGAAATAGAATGCCCTTACCCTTTCCGACCTTGACTCTACGACCAGGGCCATCCGTGTAGTAAACTGTATTGGCAGGCACCTGCGTAGATAGCCCCAACGCATTCTGAGCGAAAGGAGCATTCGGCGCTACACGAATCTTGTCACGGCGAGCAATAGCCCGTACAATATCATCACGACTCGGCATGAGCACTCCAAGTCCAAGCTCTTCATCAAACTTCGGATACCAATAGATACCCTGCGTGAGGCGAATCAACACTCCTTCTTTTGTCAGACGTTGAAAAGCTTTTTTGACCGACTCATGCTCCGCAACATCATCCATATCCTGGAGGAAAAGGATGCGTCCTCTACCTCCACGCGAAATGCGCGTCATGATAACATCTTTCGTACTTCTATACATAGTATAAATCTTTATTTTGTCCCTATTGTGTTATATATTCGGGAAAATTCGAGTACAAAATTACACTTTTTTTAGGACATGTGCAAATAATTTTTTAAGAAAATGCAAAAAAGAAAACGTTTTCTTGATTTTACCACCTTGAAAGCAGTTTTAAACGGATTAGTATTGTGTCAAAGACTATAAAATACTGACTTTGGGGGTATATATGCAAGAAAAGACAGCAAATATTTGTATATTTGCAAAAAAAAGTGTATCTTTGCACGCAGAAATTATATATTCGTGTATTATGACTAATTTAGCTGTCATATTAGCCGGAGGAATCGGACAACGAGCAGGGGAGGGACTTCCTAAGCAGTTACGCACCTTGGCTGATGGACGAACGGTATTGCAAACATGCATTGAGGCCTTTCGGTCCTGCTCGTGCATTGATGATATTCTCGTTGTTATGCACCCCGATTGGATAGAGCAGGCAAAGGCTATCTTGCATGCTTGTCAAATGGACGATATTCGCGTTATAGCCGGAGGGAACGAGCGATGGGAATCGTCATGGAACGCCATACAGGCGGCAGGAGACAGGTGGCAGGTGGCAGGTGACAGGGGACAAATAAATATATTATTGCACGATTGCGCCAGACCGTTTGTGAGCGAACGTATTATAACGGATGTATGCAAGGCCTTGGAAAACTATGAAGCCGTGACGGTGGCCGTTCCTGCAACAGATACGATATACGAATGCACGACTGACAATGCACAATGCACGATTAAAGACATTCCTGACCGCTCGACGATGTTCCGCGCTCAGACACCACAGGCATTCCGTTTGGAGATAATACGTAAGGCCTATCAAATCGCTATTCAAGACCCCAACTTGCAGGCAACCGATGACTGTGGTATCGTGCATCGATACATGGCCAATCAACCTATCTACATTGTGGAAGGTGATGAAAGTAATAAAAAGCTAACCTTTCAAGAGGATTTTGAGAATTAAGAATTATGAATTTTGAATTATGAGAGCACTTTCAGATATTAAACTTTTTTTGACCGACGTGGATGGTTGTTTGACCGACGGCGGTATGTATTACTCCGCAGGAGGAGACGAGATGAAACGCTTTTGCGTATATGATGGTATGGGCATTGTGCAATTGCGCAAGGCTGGTATTCGTGTTGGTATTCTCACAAGTGAGACGACAGAGATAGTAGCCCGTCGTGCTCGCAAACTGAACTTAGACTACCTTTACATGGGTGTAGGCAGTCAAGTTAAGCAGGGCGTGCAAACCAAGTTAGAGACCTGTCAACAGATTTGTGCCGAAATGGGAATCGGACTCCATCAGGTTTGTTACGTGGGAGATGATATCAACGATATCGACCTGCTGCAGGCTGTTGGTGTAGCGGCATGTCCTCCCAATGCTCGCCCACAGGTGAAGGCCATTCCGGGTATTCTGCAATTAAAGACTCCGGGCGGTCAAGGGGCTATTCGTGAGTTATGTGATATGATCTTATCATGACAACTATTATATTAAAACCACATAAAGAAGAGTCGCTTAAACGTTTTCATCCTTGGGTTTTCTCGGGAGCTATTGGACGTGTCGTATTGGACAAGGATTACCCTTTTGATAGTCCTCAAGAGGGGGAAGTGGTTCTTGTGACCGATGCCAATAATCAGCCTTTGGGTGTAGGGCATTATCAGGTTGGTTCGATTGCCGTTCGGATGTTGGAGTTTGGAGTTACTACCCTGCCCCGCGACTTTTATGAACAACGCATTGCTGCTGCCTATCGTTTTAGAAAGGACTTGCAGTTGATTCGCAAAGACAATAACACCTATCGACTCATACATGGCGAAGGCGACTTCCTGCCGGGATTGGTGGTAGATATCTATGCTGATACCGCAGTTGTGCAGGCCCATTCGGTTGGCATGCATCTGGTGCGTGAAGAGATAGCAAATGCCATCGTAAAAGAAGTGAAAGAGGTGAAGAATGTGTACTATAAATCGGATGACACGTTACCTTTCAAAGCACCTATCACAGGAGATAAGGTGGGATACTTGATTGACGCAAACGAGAACGTTAACGTTGACGAAGGATTTTGGAGCAAGGAGAATGGGTTGGAGTTTAGGATAGATTGGTTGCGGGGACAGAAGACGGGATTCTTTGTGGACCAGCGTGAGAACAGAGCCTTATTGGAGCATTATGCCAAAGGCAAAGAAGTGCTGAATATGTTCTGTTACACCGGCGGATTTAGCGTATATGCTCTTCGCGGTGGAGCCAAGATGGTTCATTCGGTCGATGTAAGTGAAAAAGCCGTGGAGTTAGTTCGCAAGAACGTGGAACGTAATTTCCCAGATTGCACCCATCACGAAGCCTTTGCTCAGGAAGCATTTGCTTTTATGGCCGATATAAAAGATAAGTACGACCTGATTATCCTGGATCCTCCGGCTTTTGCCAAGCACCGGGATGCCATCAAGAACGCGCTGCGCGGTTATCAGCGGCTCAACCAAAAGGCGATTGAGCAGATTCGTCCGGGAGGTATTTTATTCACCTTCTCTTGTTCGCAGGCGATTGATAAGGAGATGTTCCGTTTAGCAGTCTTTAGTGCAGCCGCAGCAGTAGGCAGAAAGGTGCGTATCCTGCATCAACTTCATCAACCGGCTGACCATCCCATCAATATCTATCACCCCGAAGGTGAGTACTTAAAAGGGCTGGTTTTGCAAGTAGAATAACCCCTCCGACAAGCAAAATCTGCTACAAAAAGCAAAAAAAACGAAAAAAGTTGCACAAAATATTGGATATATCACATATTATTTGTAATTTTGCAGCGTAATTATAGATATATCTAATATATGACACAAGATTTATACAGTTGGACAGATACTGCCATCGTACGTTCAATTGGACAAAAAATCAAGAATGTACGCATTGCTAAAAAGCTCACGCAAGCGCAACTTGCGAAACATTGTGGTCTTTCCGCTTTCTCTATCAGCCAGATTGAGAATGGTCACAATACGAGTTTATTAAGCCTTGTAATGATTTTACGTTGTTTACAGCGATTGGACCTATTGGAAACATTAACACAAGAGGAAGCAATTAATCCTCTTGCAATAATTGAGTACCAAAAGAAACATCCTCGACGTCAGCGCGTCACGAATGGAATTGTTAAACCTAAGCAAGAATCAGAATGGTAGCAGCAGAGATTTTTTTATGGGGCAAACGTTTAGGAGCCATCATTTGGAATGAAAGTAAAGGTATTTCATCATTTGTATATGATGATGATTTCTGCCAACAGGGAATAGAGCCATCTCCATTGATGATGCCTATTGCATCGAATACGCCTTATGAGTTTCCCGGGCTTAATCATGACACATTTATGGGGTTGCCCGGATTGCTAGCAGATGCCCTTCCTGATGCGTTTGGTAAGGCATTACTGGATCGTTGGCTCACCAGTGTAGGTCGTCGTTTTGCCAATCCCGTAGAACGCCTGTGCTATCAAGGTTCTCGCAGCATGGGTGCATTAGAGTTTGCACCTGCGTACGCCCCATATTTGGAGCAGTCAACTCGTTTGGAAATGGATGCCTTGGTAGCGATTGCTCATGAAGTGCTGACGCAGAAAGCAGAACTCAATGTCAATATAAATGACGACAAACGCGAAGCTATTGCCAATATCATTAAAGTCGGCACATCTGCCGGAGGGCAGCGTGCTAAAGCCGTCATTGTTTACAATGACGCAACGGGCGAAGTCCGTTCCGGACAGTTAGATGCGCCCGAAGGATTTGATTATTGGTTACTCAAGTTAGATGGCGTCACCAATAAGCAATTAGGCGACCCCCAACACTTTGGAGAAATTGAATATATTCATTATCTGATGGCACGAGAGGCGGGCATCAACATGACCGAATGCCGTCTATTGCATGAGAATAATCGCGCACACTTTATGACCCGTCGTTTTGACCGAGTGAATGGGGAGAAGGTACACATGCAAACACTATGCGGATTAGCACATTATGATTACAAGATGCTACATGCTTATTCCTACGAACAAGCATTTCAAGTCATGCGCCGTTTACACTTACCTTATCCGGAAGCCGAAGAATTCTATCGCCGAATGGTCTTTAATGTCGTAGCTTGCAACCAAGATGATCACACTAAGAATATCTCATTCTTGATGGATAAGAAAGGTACATGGTTCTTATCTCCTGCATACGATATGTCTTGGTCATATAATCCGGAAGGAGACTGGACCTCCCGTCATCAAATGTCTATCAACAACAAGTGGATTGACATCACTCGTGCAGACCTATTGGAAGTGGCACGGCAGATGAACATCAAGCACGCCCCTGCTATTATTGACAAGGTGGTAGAAGCAGTCAGTCGCTGGACCACCCTCGCCTCCGAGTACGAAATAGATACAGAGGTTGTTAAGTACATAGAACAGACACATAATTACCTGCCCAAGGACAGCATTTAAGAAGTCAATTAACTGCCTCGGTTTACTATTTCGTGCAGTTTAGAAGTGCCAAATCTTACTATTTTGTGCAGTTTAGAGGTACCAAATCTTACTATTTTGTGCAGTTTAGAATGATTTTTTTGCTTATTTATTTGCATATATCAAATAAAAAGTGTAATTTTGCTAGAAATTAAAAAACTACAACATGACCGAATGAACAAAAAATATTTAATATGGCACAATTAGGAAGAATTCAGAAAGTAGAATTACGAGACTACTGGAAAAAGGAGGACAAGGATTTTACCCCGTGGCTTGCAAAAGAAGAAAACATTCAATTACTATCTGAGACGATAGGAATTGATTTGGAAGTTATCGCACAAGAACAAAATGTAGGTCCTTTCCGTGCAGATATTTTGTGTAAGGATGTGGCAACAGACCAATACGTGTTGATTGAAAATCAGTTAGAAATGACCGACCACACTCATCTAGGACAAATTATGACTTATGCCGCAGGATTAAACGCAGTAACCATTATTTGGATTGCTCGCAAATTTGATGATGAGCATCGTGCTGCATTGGATTGGCTCAATCGTATTACGGATACGACTTTTAATTTTTTTGGTATTGAAGTTGGCTTGGTTAAAATCGGTGACTCATTAGCAGCACCTATTTTTGACATTGTAGCACAACCAAATGATTGGTCTAAAACAGTTAAAGAATCTACGAAAAATAGCGTAAATGGGGAATTAACAGACATTAAAAAAGCACAATTGAATTATTGGAATGAATTTACCGACTATGCTCGTCAAACAGGTAAGGCCAATTTTAGTTTGCAAAAAGGACTTCCACAACATTGGTTTAATGTTTCCGTTGGTAAATCATATTTCAACATTTCTTTAGCAGTTAATTCACAAAAGAACTTTATTCGTGTAGGACTGGATGTATTAGGAGAGCGTGCTAAAGATAACTTTCGCTTTTTAAAGGAACAATATGAAGAGGAATCACGCAAGGAAATTTCTGAAAAAATAGAATGGTATATTTTGGAAGATAAAAAGCAATCATATATTGGTGTTCAGACTCCTTATGATTTTCTTGATGCATCTACTCGTAAACAACAATTTGAATGGTTAATAGACACCACCAATCGTTTTGTTGCGTTCTTCAAGCCAAAAGTTCGAAATCTCCAAGTTCAATAACTCTATTATACCGATAAGCACACGACTTAAACATTACTCAAAAACGACTTAGAAACAAGAAGCAATAAAAATCAACTAGTAATTATGGGCACTAAAAAAACAATATTGCCAACGCCTCTGGCTAATTCAACAAATGAAACGTACATATATCACGATGCCGTTCAAACTATCAAACAAGCCATATTAGAGGGGCAATACGAAGCAGCAAAGGGGGTCAACCGCATTCAGTTAGCCGTTTACTTTGCTATCGGCAAATATATATCTCTGCACACACGCAAAGACAAGTGGGGCACTCATGCTTTGGAGTTCATAAGTGCCCAACTGCGTCGTGAGTTACCCGGCTTGCGTGGTTTCTCGGAGACACAGTTGAGGGAAATGCGCTTGTTTTATGAGGGCTGGATTATGTTAGATGCAAATTCGTCGGTTGCAACCGATGAATTACAAAATGCTGATAATGAGTGTGTTTTAGATTTATCGGTTGCGACCGATGAATTGATAGATGTTCATCATGCCATTACAATTAGTGACTTAGATTTCCCATTAGAAGAATTCTTTAAAGTACCTTTTACACACCATTCTCGTATCTTGGCAAATGCTAAAGATTCACAAACACGTTACTATTACATCCACCGTGTAGCTGAAGAACATTTATCTATTTCACAACTCAAACAATTGATGAAAGATGAGGCACACAAACATCAAGGCGACATGCCCAATAATTTTGTCAAGACTATTAGCGATACGCGTAGTGCCCGAAAAGCAGTAATGATGTTCAAAGATGAATACTTGCTCAATTTTATCAATGTAGAAGAAATAGGCGAACGCGAACAGATAGATGTAGATGAACGAGTTATAGAACAAAAGATTATTGGTAACATCAAAAACTTTATTCTAACATTCGGTTCCGATTTTGCATTTATAGGTAATCAATATCATTTGGAAGCGTATGGCGTAGAGCAATTTCCCGATTTATTGTTCTTTAATAGGGAACTAAATGCTTTAGTAGTTATTGAACTCAAGTATGGGGATTTCAAAACGTCGTATTTGGGACAATTGATGGGATATCTACGCATTATTGATGATCATGTCCGCAAACCCCACGAAAATCCAACTATCGGAATAGTGCTATGTAAGAGTGCAAATAAAGAATTTGTTGAATATGTAATTCAGGACTATAACAAGCCGATGGGAGTTGCCACCTATAAGACATTGGATGATATGCCAGAGTCTATACGTAAAGCACTACCCAATAACGAACAACTACAACAACTTTTATCTCCTGATTCCAGTTTATGACCTCTCAACAATATAATAATGGTACGGTAACGGTAGGTTGAACTACCGATATACTACCGATAAGCACACGACTTAAACATTACTCAAAAACAACCTAAAAACGACTTAAAAACGTCCAAAAAACAACTCAAAAACAACCTAAAAACGACTTAAACACTACTCAAAAACGACTTAATCTAAACATAAAAACAACAAAAACATGGCAAAGGTAAAACCAATCAGTATCATACAGAGCATGTCTGGTAAGAGTGCAACAGGCAGCGACATTGCGTATACTACAAAAAAATCTACCGGAGATACCTTCACGAAGAAAATCGGTCAACGCGACTTTGAACAGCATCCTGTTACAGACAGAGAAATAGCCACTCATCAAAAGATGCATGATGCCACAGCAGCATATCATGAGATAAAGCAACACCCTGAGCAATACCAACAATTGGTACAACACTACCAAGAAGCAAAAGCTAAAGGGTTTCAACAAGATATATATCGATTCTTCCTACATGAGTTTTTAGACGAGGGGAAGAATAGTATCGTCACCAAGATTGCCAAGGGTAAAAGTAGCGAGGATAGTTATGCGCAAGGTATGTTACGTTGCCACAACCGCGAAGAAGCAGACAAATTGCTGCTGGAGTTTATAAGAACACTCGGATATAACAAATTAGCCGACGCATACGAAAAGATAGTAACTTTATATAGACATTCATGACGGAATCTAAATGTTATAAGATTATTATAGGTAATTCTCCCATCATAAATGGGAATAAAGGATGTGTAGCACTAACCTACTCTATATTGTATATATTGGATGAAGTTATGCGTTCTGCCAACTGCAACTACGAACTGTTTTTGCGAAACAGTTTGGACAAAGATTTTGATATTCACACCATAACGATAGGCGATCGCTCTATATCGTATCAAAGTTTTGCATATACATTAGGCAAAGAGCATAATACCTCTCCGCTCTGGCTATTGAAGGCTCTATTTTGGCAAACCAAAATCAACTGGCGCATTTGGAAGCAAGCGGACTTTGTGTTAGATATTGGAGAAGGAGATAGTTACTCTGATATATATGGATTAAAGCGATTAAAGAAGGAAAATCGTATTCATTTATTAGCACAATTGTTTGGTAAACCCTATGGTTTCCTGCCACAAACACTTGGTCCTTTTCAAAGTACCTCGGCACAAAGGCAAGCCAAGCAAGCTTTTCAACGTGCAGCATTTGTGATGGCTCGCGACACGTTGAGTCTTCAAATGATACACAAGCTCTTACCTTCCTATAAGCATGCTAAAGAATACATAGATGTAGCCTTTGTATTGCCCTATAAGGCCCAACATTTTGAAGAACATAAATGTCACGTAGGTCTTAATATCTCTGCTTTGTTATGGCATGGAGGGTATCGTCGGAATAATCAATTTCAATTACGAGAGGATTATCCGACTCTTATCCAACATATTATTACTTGGTTCCTTGACAACACAACGGCTCAAATACATTTGGTAGCTCATGTTATTTCACAAAGAGGGGCGATTGAGGATGATTATACGGTTTGTCTTCAATTATGTGAGCAATTCCAATCTAATCGTATCACAGTGGCTCCTGCTTTTGAGACGCCTATTGAGGCCAAGAACTATATTGCCGGCTTAGACTTTTTTATGGGAGCACGTATGCACGCAACCATTGCAGCCTTTTCTGCAGGTGTTCCGGTGCTACCAATGGCATATAGTAGGAAATTTAATGGCTTATATAAAGAGACATTGAACTACAACTATTTAATTGACCTCAAGCAGGACACCATGAATCAGATTATTGATATGGTTCAGGAGTCATTTAACAAACGCGATGAAATCAAATCATTTATAGCGCAACAAACAGTTCCTGCGCAACGTATTAACTTAATCATCTCCGATCTTCAACATTATATCTGCTTAAAATGATTAACCGTATTACTTCCAATAATTTGTGTTTGGGATGTGGCTTATGTGCATCAATATGTCCTTCTATTAAGATGGAAGAAGACAAACGAGGATTTTATATTCCTACGTCTTCTACACTATCTGACGAGGAGAACCTCCTACTTCGCCAAGCCTGTCCTGCGCTTACCATTCATGCAGAACAACAAAAAGGCGATTGGGGTAATATTGTTCAGAGTTACGATGCCTGGTCTACCAATGCAGACATACGCTTCCGTGCAGCATCAGGTGGAGCGGTGACTGCCATAGCGCTATTCTTACTTGAGCATCATCTGGTTGATGCCATCATGCAAGTAGGAGTATGCGATGGAGATTATCTACACAACACTATGAAGATAAGTAGATGCAGCCAAGATATTATCTCTAATTGTCAATCACGTTACGCGCCATGTCTTACTCTCAACAATATTCAACAAATACTCGCTTCCACAAAAGATACCTTTGCTTTTATTGGGAAACCTTGTGACATTGCAGGAATCAAGAACTACTTATCCATATTTCCTCAATATAAGAAGCGTTTCAGTTGTTTTATCTCTATTTTCTGTGCAGCAATGCCAAGTTATAACGCCAGTATAAAAGCCTGGAAATGTTCAGGCAAATCCGATGCTCCTCAGAAAATAACCTATCGCGGAGATGGATGGCCGGGACAATTCTGTGCACAATGGGCAGATCGTTCTCAATTTACTTTATCATACGATGATAGTTGGGGAAAGATATTAGGCCGAGATGTGGCTTTCCGATGCAAGATATGTCCAGATGGCATAGGTTTATTGGCAGATATTAGCGTTGGTGATGCTTGGAGAATAAAAAATAAGCAACCAGATTTCACCGAGCAGCCCGGTCATTCCGTTGTTTTAGCACGTACCGAAATCGGTCAAACAATTGTGCAGGATGCCATTTCGCACCACTACCTCGATGCAGAGTCGTTTGATATTGATTCGCTGAAGTTTAGACAACCTTATCAATATATCCGAAGACGCCAACTGGGATGGAGACTACTGCCGGTACAATTGAAAACAAGGTGGTTATTAGATTTTAAGGGGTTACAAGTCAGAGAATTAGCACTTCGTGCCAATCCTTTTATGGCCTGTAAGATGTTTTTTGGCATGATAAAAAGAATGAGAAAGAAATGATTCAGAGACTTCTTCTCATAGGACCTAATTTTCACTATTTCCTCGCTTCAATAGGGCGAGCATTTGAGACATGTGGGTACCAAGTGCATACCTGTGCGTATGACAATCCTATTCATCCATATACTACTCTCAACAAATGGAAGTATAAATTTGCACAAGATAAAGAAGCCTTAAAGCAACAATCTCGCCAGCATTATGACTCGTATATCCGCAAGCAGTTTGACTCGATACAACCGGAAATAGTCTTTATTCTAAACTCGGACAATCTACTACCTACCACATTAGATTATTTCCGACAGACCTCCAATGTCATTATTTGGCTCTTTGATTCAGTAAAGCGTTTTCCTGTTGTTTTAGAAAATCTATCGTACGCAGACCATGTGTTCTGCTATGAGCAAAGCGATATACCTTATATTCAAGAGCAGGTGGGGATAACGGCACAATTCCTGCCGCAGGCTGTGGATGAGACACTTTACCATCCCACCTCCGATAAAAAGCAATTTGTATTGTCCTTCGCCGGAGATATATGGCAATCCAAACGTCGTCAATCAATACTTCAACATATTGTGAAACGTTACGGACATCTGCCTATTCGTATTTGGGGTATTTATAAACCATGGTATAAAGGATTTTGGCAGTGGATGACACGCGAGAGACGTGATATTTATATGAATCATAACACAACGGCAGAAGTGCTAAATACCACATATAATCAATCACGCATTGTCCTCAATATCCACGGAGAGCAGCAAAAAAACGGTGCCAATCCTAAGGTATATGAAATAGCAGCAACGCGTTCTTATCAGATTTGCGATGCCAATCCGTACATTGAAACACTTTTCCAACATGGCGAAGTGGGATTATACCACAACGAAGAAGAGATGTTCCAATTGATTGATTACGCTCTTAGTCATGATATGAGCGCACAAGCGCAAGCGGCATATCAAATTATCGTAACGCAACATACCTTTACTCATCGCATCCGACAGATGCTTCAAATAATCAACAAGTAATAGGCTTACAACCATGCAGAAAGAACGAGACATAACTATCGATGTTGCCAAAGGAATAGGTATTGCTTTGGTGGTAGCATGCCATGCCAACTTTGCACCGGTGTCCCCCGGACGGTTCTTTCATATGCCTTTGTTTTTCTTCTTAACAGGTTACTTATCCCTCTACAGCGATAGTTTCTTACCGTTCGTTCAGCGTAAGATTCGTACCTTATATATCCCATTTATTGTGACGGAATTGATTTTCCTATTGACCAATCCATTATGGATAATGATGGGCATCAGCACTCCCTCTCAATATAGTCTAACTGAACAACTCTTGCATATTGTATGCTTTAATAATATCAGTCTTATACTGTCCCCCATTTGGTTCTTACCCGCCTTGTTCGTTGTTAACCTCGTCGGTTATAGTCTCGTTCAATGGCACAAGAAGAGTCAATTCAAGTGGTGTCCTTTGGTGTGCAGTATATTATTATGCGCTCTAGGAATAGCCAACACGCATCTTGGGTGGATGCGCATACCGTGTTCATTCAATTTTAAAGAAGCAATAAATGTCATTTTAGTGGCACAAATGTTTTGCTTTGTCGGCTATTTAACAAAACAATATCATATATCCATCAATAAGGGTTGGCTAGTAGTTTTGGCCTTTGTTTATCTATATGTTGCTAAACTATGGTTGAACTTAGGTGTAGATATGCGAAGCAATCATTATAGTTCAACACCCTTGTTTATTTTAGCGGCCTTAGGCGGTATATATCTGACTATCTATATCAGTCAACGCATCAGTTCGTGGTCTCACGCTATAGGCCAATTGCTTACTCGTTTATTGAGTATAATGGGCAAAGCATCGCTATACATTATGTTATTACATATCTTCTGCTTCAAAATAGTAGGCTATGTACAAGCCGTTATTACGCATACATCTATAGACAATAGCCATTGGGAGAATCCGGGATGTATTGGTCTTTGGTGTATCGTCTATATTATTGCAGGAATCGTCATTCCAATATGTATCTACTCACTTATTCAACAAGTCAAACATGCCCGTCATTAGTATTATTATACCGGTTTATAATGTAGCACCTTATATGGAAAGGTGCATGGATAGTATCGTCCATCAAACATTGCAGGATATAGAGGTTATCTTTGTAGATGATCATGGTAAAGATGATAGTATCGCTCTTGTTCAACGTTATATCCAAGCACATCGTCTATCTAAGACATGGCACATCATTGCTACACCAACGAATAGCGGTCCCGGCATCGCCCGTAATATGGGTATTGAACAAGCCAGCGGTCAATACATCGCCTTTTGTGATGCAGACGATTGGGTAGAACCTACTATGTATGAGCAGTTGTATGATTTGGCACAGAATCAAAATGCCGATATCAGTTCTGCTGCCGCCATCTTGGACTATCCGGATGGTTCACATCGTTTGATGCTCAATCCTGAGGTCGGAAGCGGAGAGGTTAGTTTGGAACTACGGCGTTACTTATTATCTCACTTCGTGAGTAACTTCACTACCATGCTTTTTAGACGAGAGTGGTTGAATCAATACTCCATTCGTTTTCCTCAAGCACGAAGTGGCGAGGACAGCAGTTTCATGGGGCAATGTTATTTAGTCGCTCAGCACATTGCACAGACCAATCAGGCACTTTATCATTATGTTATTCACGAGGATAGTATCAGTCATCGCACACATGTATGGCGAGGTAAAGACAAACGCAAGGCCTTTGGAGCATTGATTGATTTTGCCAAGCTGAATGGTTTATGGCCAACCTTCCGTAAAGAACTCATTTTTATCTATATTAAGAAAGCATTATTGACCCCCATAAAGGAATGGATACACTAAACATTAAGATATATTGTCGCTCTTTTGATCTTCGTTTATACGAGAAGTCACGTTGTTTTTATGAGACGATGGGACTACCATGTGTGCGTTTAACCGACCAGTCAGCGGATGGCTATTTCTATACCATGCTGCACGATACAGACTGCGACATTGCCATCAATGTAGATGAAGACTGTTTTATTGCGAATCCACAAGCAGTCATGGACTTAGTAAAGGAGGTAGTGGCAGGAGGTTATGCGAACGCCGGATGTCCAGACGGTGGTGGAGGAACGCCACGCAATGGTAATCCATTAGTCACCAATCCTTTCTTTAATGTGTTTAATTTGCATCTTATTCGAGCACAAGAAGGAAATGCAGATACAATACGCAAAAAGGTCAAGGCCTTTGATTATAAGAGCCACATAGAAGAGATGAAAGCCACCTATCCTACGGATATATTGATACGTGAGCCTTTGTATGACCGATGGGGATTGGAGCCTTATTATCCGTTCTTCTTTTGGTTAGCATATCATTTTAAGACCCTTTACCTGCCCAGTCAGAAACATATAGATGGTTGGACAACGATGCTATATGATACGCAAGGGCATTTGCTATGTCAGCATTCGTGGCTGTCACGTTTTTATTCTGTTCCGGGTTTTATTGTGCGCCACTGGCAATCCGATGCCGGGCAACAAAAAACACGAATTGATGCTTTGATTGTAGAGACTGCTACTATGCGCGGAGACATCCAACTTCCGGAAGAACATTGTTCTGCTCGACTCCGTTATGGATTAGATAAAATAATTCGTTGGTGCATCAAAGTGCCTCAACGAATTATGGGTTGGCCGAAAAAACTTAAACGGAAGTTATCCCGCAATTCCTAAGTAGTTCTTCCACTTTCCTGGAATTCTATCTGCTATCCAGCAACCGAAAGTGCAGATAGCAACAACACCTATTCCCACAACCAATGGCAACCACCATTGGGGATTTTCTGCGTGTACCAATAAATAAATGGCACAAATAATGGGAATATGCACCAAATAGATGCAATAACTATACCTGGATATCGCTACTACGAGGCAAGAAGAAGATAACGGATGCCGACGATGTATAGATAGGATGGTTCCAAAAACAGCAACTGCCGTCAATTGAGTTAGGACATTATTAGGACAATCTGTCAGTACATTAATGACATATAATGCCATTGCAGTTATACCATAAATCCAATCAGCAGCAGCAAAATGAGTTCCATATTGAGCTATGTAATATCCCGCAAGATATAAACCAATATATCCGAATAAAGTAGAGCAATATGTCAGTATAAAAATAGAAGGGAAGAACCACTTAAGCAACAAACATACTAGTATTAAAATCAGTATATATTCACAGAGTCGCTTGCCGTCAGCATTTTGAATAACTCGTTGCAAAACAGGTGTGAGCAGATACAAAGCGATTATCATATGAACAAACCAATGCGACACATTGATTTGATTATTTAATAAATAGGGGAACCAACATAAGAGCGCATCCGATAGATTCTGGATATTGTCGTATTGATGGCGATAGACACCTATTATATATATTATAGTAGCCCAAATAACAAATGGGATTAACACGCGTTTAAGTCGTTTCTGAAAAAAAGAAGATAAGGACGATATGGGTGACGACAATACCAATGCTCCCGATATTAGCACAAACAAAGGAACTCCTGCATCCACAATGGCACGATATAGATAGCACATCATTCCGTATTGCGGTTCATCCATCTTGAGCAAAGACCAAGCATGCAGCACAGCTACCAGCAGAATAGCCAATGAGCGCAGATAATCGTATGCAATATTCCGTTCAGTCACTGTTTGCGAATCTTCTTTTTATAGATATATCCACCTATTGTTCCTATTAGGACAAGCACGAATAAAGCGAAACAACTTACGGCTAATGTATTGCCTTTCTTCACGCTATCCGGTTCGAAGGTCATCACGATGTCATGTCGTCCGGCAGGGATATTAACGGCACGCAACATATAGTTGACGCGATAGATATCGGTCGGTTCTCCATCAATGGTGCATTTCCATCCATAAGGATAGTATATTTCAGAGAAGACAGCCAGTCGCTCTTGCTGCGTTTGTGCCTCATAAACGAGTTTATTCGGAGCGTAAGATATAAGGTTGATGATTGCTTCATCCAAGTCTTCGCCGTCGGTTCGCCGTCGGTTCGCCGTCGGTAAAGACCCGGCTAAGTCCTGCATTGAGATTCGGTTCGGAGCGTAGGTAGTATCCATAACAGCCACGCGACGCAGGTCAATTGTGTTGAGCGCATCGGATTCGGCATTGGCATTATCTACATAATACATCTCATCTACGAACCACGCATTACCTAAAGCATCCGGATTGAGGTATGGGAAAGGTTGACCATTCTGTCCTTTTGAGATGATGTACTTAGCATTAAGCATATTCAATACCGGCATGTGCATCTTGCTGATATGTTCGTCTATCAAATCCTGATAACGACGCAGTTTAGCTGCCGAATAGCCACCAATGGACTTAAGGTAATACGAGGTGCGGGCATCGTTGAAGGTATTAGCCGTTAGATTCAGTACACGGTAGTAAGACGGATCACTTGCTAACAAGTCCTTTTCGTAGGGTAGCATCTTAAATGCCTTGTCACGCTCTTTTGCAGAAACAAAATTGCTATCATTGCAGAAACGTTTATCAACCGTCCACATATCTGCCACAATCAGCGCCGTTAAGATAAGTCCAAGATACTGCACTTTGAAGTTCTTGCGCATATACATCCAAATCACCGCCGCAGCGAGTAAGATGAAGATAAACGAACGCCACGCATCAGCCTGAATCATGGCAGTACGCTGATCCAGAATCATTTGATAAATCTCGTTTCCTACTTGTCCTTTCCACTGTGCATCGTATGAGGAGACAGGATTAGACCCTCCAAAGAGTGCCATAATGAGGCAAATACCTGCGGTAATGCCTGCGGCAATAAGAATAGGATGAGCCCCCTTCCGACTTCCCCTTATAGGGGAAGAGGTGAGTTGTTGCAAGGCAAGGAAGCCCAACAGGGGCATCGTTATTTCAGCCACAATAAGGATAGACTCTACTGCACGGAACTTGTTGTACATTGGGAAGTATTGGAAAAACAATTCCGTCAACGACATGAAATTATGTCCCCAACTGAGAGCAACAGAGAAGAGCGTGGCAATGAGCAGCGCCCATTTATATGGTCCGGGAACGATAATCAGACCTAAGACAAAGAGGAAACAGATAATGGCTCCCATATAGACGGGTCCGGAAGTAAAGGCTTTCTCTCCCCAATAAGTAGGAGCAGATTGGCAGAACTGTTTAGCCGAGCCTCTTGGCACGCGTGCTTTCACCAATTCCTCGTATAGGACGGACTTTTCGCCGACGTTATACCCCGATGCGCCTCCCATATAGTTAGGAATAAGGAAAGTCATCGTTTCATTTATGCCATAACTCCATGCCGTAGCATAGTCGAGGTCAAGTCCTTCGGTTTTGTTGGTTGCATCATTGGTCTTCACCAAATCGGAATGTCCTCCTCGCATGGTTTGTTCGGCGTACTCCTTATTGACAAATATATTTCCAGACCCCATCCCCATACCAATCGCGAAGGATGCAAAGAAAATGAGTGTTGCTACAATAAAGTGTTTCCATTCTTTGGCTTTGGCAGCAATAGCCAATTCGGCAAAGAACAAAATTCCTATCAGCATGCAGATGTAGTAACTCATCTGGGGGTGCAAGAAGAAGCCAATATACGTGAAGAACATAATGAGCAAGGCTCCCCAAGCATACTGTTTTCGGTAGGTTAGGATAAAGCCAACAATAACCAACATCATCCATGTAATGGAATAGCACTTACCATGGTGTTGCGCAGCAATGATAACAAAGAAATAGCTGCTGAGGGCCGTAGCAAAAGCGCCGGCCATAGATAGCCATTTATCTACCTTAAAAGAGCGCAATAATAGGAAGAACGCGCAGAGATAGAAGAGGAAGATAAAGACCATATTACGTGTTCCCCAAGCGAAGAACCACTTGAGGGGCTTCATAATATGATCCACTACAAATCCTCCATTCCCGCCAATTTGGTAGTTAGGCATTCCGGAGAACATAGAACCGGTCCAATAGGTATAATCCCCTGTTGTTTTGTGAAATTCGGAACTCTCGTGAACAGCGGCAAGACCATTGATGTTATCTCCGGCATAAATAACTTTTCCTTGCAACGCAGGCCAAAAATAAATGGCAGAAGCCAATAAAAAGATGACAAAAATAACACAATGGGGAAGTATTTTCTTCCACGTACTCTGTAGATTATTATTCATAAGTTTGCTCTTATTTCCATTAGTTCTTTTCGAATTCGCATCAGCACTTCTGCTGCACGCTGACGAGCATCCGTGCCTCGTTTACCATTATCCAATTCGTTTTTGATAGCCTCAATGCGGGTTATTTTCATATCATCACGAATGAACTTGACCTGCTTAATAAAGGCAATATCATTTTCGGTATAGTAGCGATTACCGTGACCATCTTTGCGCGGATTGAGTTGGGGGAATTGACTCTCCCAATAACGTAAAGTAGTGATGGGCACTTGAGTTTGCTGTTCCACTTCACGAATAGAATAATATTGCTTAAACGGTTCCATTATCTGCAGATCTTGAGTTTTTGTCCGATACGGATATTGTCTGATTTCAGTTTATTCCAAGTCTTGAGTTGCTTAACGGTGACATGGTATTTCTTGGCAATCTTGCCCAAGTTATCTCCGCTTTTAACGGTATAAGTAGTGGATCCGATTGGTTGTTTATGCAGCAGTTCAATCTCCGAGCGGCGGTTATTGATAAGCGAATCCGCTTTGTAGAGGTGAATCGAGTCCGCATTTTCGATATAGGATATCACAAAGTCTGTTGGTAGACAAAGGGTATATGCTTTCTCATTCGACAATATATCACCCGGAATAATGTCTTTAGGATACTGCGGATTGAGTTTGCGTATTGTATCCAAAGAGATGCCCATCACTTCAGCCAATTGGTTAAAGTGCAGGCGACGTTTGATCACAAGAGTATCGGTAGCGGGATACATCCAAGTTGTATCCGGGCAAATATCATGTAAATCTGCGTAGTTCATCACGTAGCACGCTGCGATAAAGATAGGCAGGTAGCTGCGTGTTTCTCGGGGAAGGTAGGGATAGATGGACCAGAAATCCGTTTTTCCACCACTGCGGGCAATGGCTTTTCTTACATTTCCCGGACCACAATTATAGGCAGCAATGGCTAAATTCCAGTCTCCAAAATCGGCGTTAAGATTCTTGAGGAACTTGCACGCAGCTTCGGTGGCAGCAATAGGATCCATTCGTTCATCAACCAAGGAGTTCACTTCCAATCCATACAACATACCTGTAGCCGGCATAAACTGCCATAATCCTGCAGCGCCCACGGGAGAATGAGCAATGGGATTTAGGGCTGACTCAATGACGGGCAAGTAACAGAGCTCGTAAGGCAAATCATACTTGCCTAATATATCCCAAAAGATAGGAAAATAATAATCAGCTCGGGATAAGATACGAGCGGTTTGTTGCTTATTATTGAGGTAACGATCTATGTATGAACCTACCACTTGGTTGTAAGGCATTTCAATTTGGAAAGGGAGATACTGCAAACGTCCCTTATAAAGAGAATCAAGATTGGTAGATGTGCTATCCTGTGCATACAATGAACAGGATACGCATGTAAACAAGAATATATATAAGATTTTTTTCATTTTATAGTTAGTGCCAAATGTATTCCGGCGGAACTTCTTTGGCGTTGCACATCGTAATAGATCTCCGGTGCCACATTCAGACTCAGGTCCGGCGAGATATCAAAGTCAAATAACTCTGCATCTACGAAAGCATCTATGATGGACAAGGCATAAACAGCGGCTATTCCGACAATGGATAGGTCTCTATTACGGCGATAGGTATTTTGTTTATTCTTCAATATGTTCGTGTACGTAGCACGTCCTCCCATGGACTCAATGGTGTATCCTTTAGGCAGAATAGCATTGTAAGAACGATTAGGATCAGTCGAAAGTACTTCGTCGGTTAATATATCACGATAGGCTTGTCTATAATCCTCGTACATATTGCCATTCCACATAACGGCGTAGATACATCCCATGAATGCGCCATATACGATTGGTAATTTCCAATAACTGCGGTTGTATATTTGTCCCAAGCCCGGCACTAAAGCACCCATCCAAACGGCACGCAAGGGATCCGGTCTCCAACCATCATCCCACGTAGCTTGTGGTTGAGGAGTCACCGTATCTCCTACGATAATCTCGTGCTGATTACCAACAACGACTAAGGTATCTCTAACGCCTGCATCATTGGGTAGCACATCACTCGATGTGATGGCAATCGCCACACTATCCGGTTGGGTAGTTTCAACCTCTTGCGCCCAAGCCAAGATAGGGAGAATGAGTAATAATATGCCAATTATCTTTTTCAATGTATCCGAGTCAATAGGTTGTACAACTCATGTTCTGATTCAAAAGAAATGATGATGTGATGCTCACTAATCTTCACTTTTGTACCCAAACGTTGTTCTAATTGGCGTTGCTGAATCAAGAAAGGAGATTCTTTCTTAACCATCACTTTTTTATTGGATTTGATGTCGTTAACCAATTCTTCGACTTTGCGGACGCTCAATCCTTCTTTCAAGATACGTCGGTAAAGGTTCAGTTGTTGTTCGGTGGAAGCGCTGCCTAAGATAGCACGGGCGTGTCCCATATCCAGTTTCTTTTCCTTGATACCAATTTGAATCTCAGCAGGCAGTTTGAGCAAGCGCAAGTAGTTCGCTACCGTAGCACGTTTTTTGCCAACTCTTGCTGCCATTTTCTCTTGTGTCAATTCATAATCATCCATCAGTCGCTGATAGGCCAGTGCGATCTCAATAGCATCCAAATCTTCGCGTTGGATATTCTCGATGAGAGCCCATTCCATCACCTGTTCATCCTTGGCTGTGCGCACATAAGCAGGTATGGTATGTAGGCCCGCCATCTTAGAAGCACGGAAGCGGCGTTCTCCTGCAATAATGAGATAAGTACCATCCGCATTTTTACGTAAGGTAATGGGTGATATCACACCATGTTCACGAATGGAATCGCTCAACTCTTGCATCGCCTCTTCATCAAAACTGCGACGAGGTTGATTAGGATTCGCTACGATTAAGTCTAGTTCAACTTCGCTAATTGAACTTGATCCGCTGGTAGTGATATGTGTGTCAATGAGCGCATCTAATCCACGCCCTAAGCCAGTATTTTTTTTCATTTCTTCAACAGTTCTTTCGCTAAGTTAATATAACATTTTGCTCCCTTGCTGGAGCTATCATAATCCAATACACTCAATCCATGACTTGGCGCTTCGCTCAGCCGCACATTTCGAGGGATGTACGTATCAAAGACGAGGTCTCCAAAATGACGTTTCACTTCGTCAAACACTTGTACCGACAAACGCAAGCGAGCATCGTACATTGTCAACAAGAATCCTTCAATCTGCAAAGCAGGATTGAGGTTTTGCTTGATAATCTTAATGGTTGACAGCAGTTTAGCGATGCCCTCTAATGCGAAGAACTCACACTGCACAGGGATGATGACGGAATCACTGGTGGTAAGAGCATTTACCGTGATTAACCCTAATGATGGAGAGCAGTCAATAAGGATATAGTCGAACTCGCCACGCACTTGCTGCAACAGATGTTTCATCAGTTGTTCTCTATTCTCCAGATTCAGCATCTCAATCTCGGCACCAACTAAGTCAATGTGACTCGGAATCAATTGAAGGTTATCCACATTGGTTTGAATCATTGCGTCATGCGGATCCAATTGATTAACCAAACATTCATAGATTGTTTTGTCTAAATCGCGAATCTCAACACCCAATCCGGAAGAAGCATTGGCTTGTGGGTCTGCATCAACCAAGAGAACCCGTTGACCTTCACGAGCCAAAGCAGCAGCCAAATTGATTGCGGTGGTAGTTTTGCCCACACCACCTTTTTGGTTTGCTAATGAAATAATTTTTGCCATATAATCTATTGTTTTTTGCGTTTTATTTCCCATAAGTAACCTACATTGATGCTCAATGTTATGGGATTGGAGCGGGAGAAGTAATCCGTTTTTCGGTTACTGAAGTAGTCTCCTAAACTGTAAGAAAAACGTGCTTCCAACTGGAAGACTCCCACTTTATGTGTACGGACTAGCAGACCTAAACCAGCAGCCAGTCCCCAATCAAATTTATTTTCTAGTTCTTCGTACTGCGCCTGTTGAGTAGGATGTTTGGTTCCGGACTCCGACTCATGAATACAATAACCTATTTGAGGTCCGAGATTAAAGAAACCTCGGCACATTTTCTTTCCAAAAAAGATATGAGCCAAGAAAGGCATTTCGATATAGTCTAATCTGCGTGTATAGTGAGCCTCCTCCGTTGCATTATCATCTGTGTTTTCTCGCCAGCCTCGCTGCATATAGTTTAATTCTAACTGGAAGCCGCAGCATTTATGTCCAGCATATCTAAACACGAATCCTCCTTCACCACTCAAGAGCACTGTTCCCATCAAGGATTTCGTTCCAACAACTTGAGGAGTAAACATACCCATCGAAGCAATTGGTCCTCCGTGTAATCCCACATACATCTCCGGTTCACGCAAACGAGGCTGAGCCAAAGCACCAATAAATATGGGCAGTAATAATATGATAAGAATGGTCAATCGTTTCATTTGGTACGCACAATGTGAATGTTCATATTTTGATAGCCACCCATCGGACTAATTGGAAGGAATTGCATATCAGACTGCAAACCCATATAAGGTATTGTGATGGCATCCTCTCTGTTCTCACGCAAACGCAAAGCAGTGATGAGCACATATCTCATTTGATCAAAGCCCAATAAATCGTAGTATGGTTTAGACGGCACACGTGCTATATTAGGATAGAAATAACGATACTCTGCGCCATAAGCGAAACTATCTATATCAACTTCGTGACGAAAGACAGTACTATATATTTGCGGAAGAGCAATCGCTTCTCCCTGCCACGAGTACTGAGATAAAAGTGTCAGTTTCTTTCCTTGCGCAGCACGCATGAGATAGGGCATCAAGGTGCGCACATTGCTATAACGTTCGGTGTTGAATAAAATTATATTCTCCACACCATCCGCAAGCAACGTATTTAAAGAGTCAGCCAATATGCTCTTAATCGTAACAAACGAGCATGGGATATCTGTAACAAGTAATTGTTGCTGCAAAGCCTTTACGCTATTAGGAATCTCGTTAGCAGAAGCCTCAATTAAGATGCAATGGATTGAATCCCGCCTTTGCTCCATCCAATTAACCATCGCCTTGGCCGAAACATCATCAGACGGATTGAATTGCAGCACATACGGATTATTCTCTATGCCCGGCACAGAAGATGAGAAGGGGAATAAGATGCGTTTCTGATGTACCAATGCCCACTCGGCAGCAATGCTGACCTGGGAGACATAAGCAGGACCTATAATCATATCCATGCTATCCAATTCTGGACGAGCTAAAACCTCGCGCAGTTTATATGTAGATTTCTCTACATCGTAGGTATGTAATTCAATGGGAGCATAATCACGTTGAACTTCATTGATAGCCAACAACGCACCTAAATAATAGTGTACAAAACGATCCATGTTTTGATCGCGTTGTGAGGCATTACTTTGCAAAGGAAGCATCATGGCAACACGCAAAGGCTCTTGCTGCGCCACCAACTGCCATGGAAGTGCTATGAGGCACACCAATAAAATGATATATTTATTCATCGTTTTCATGCTATATATTTCTTTCTCCGAATTCCTAAAACCACCCCGCCCACAAGAGCTAAGAGAGCAATAGGAGTTATTATACTGATTGTCGTTATTTGTTGAGCTATTTGACGAGTTCGTTGATCATTCAGTAATCGCAAAGGTATATGTTTGCTGCGTAAGTCTATGAGTCCATTATTATCCGTGAGCCACAACACAGCATTCACCAAAAAATCACGATTGCCAAATTGCATCTTCATGTATTGGTCATATCCCACAGGCAGAGGATTATTTTGTTGCCATTCACCCACCGCCATTTGTGCACCAGCCACAACTATCTGACGAGTCTTAGGACTCACCTTGGTTATGGTTGCCTGCATATCTTCCGGAGGTAATCGATGCTCATATATCGAATGGAATTCGCCCTCTAAACTCATTGCAACCGGCAAAAAAGCCATCGTGAATATCTCCGGATGAATGGTTTGATCCATCAGGTTCACTTCGGCAGGTGCGCCCACCATGGTTGATGCAGACGAAGTAGCCAACAGCACTTGTTTATGTATGCCATCTTCGCCACCTACTGCCTCTATTTGACTCGCCATCATAGTACGTACTTGTGACACATTCTTCGTGATAGGAGAAACCTCACTGGTCAATAGCAATGGTGCAAAGGTCCACGGCATCGGTTGGAATTGTGGGTTTTGCGCATCTCCACTTACCTCAACCGGCATCATTCGGCATTGTAAATCCTGAATCAGCACAGGATTGATCCGCACACCATAACGAAATAACATATCTCGCAGTCCCCAGTCCTCAGCTATAATTGGAGTCAATCCGTTCTCTGTTAACATCTGATTCGAAAAGCGAACACCATCCAATAGCCACATCACACGACCACCATGCATAATATATTGGTCAATGATGAACTTATCGGTCTCCGAAAGAGCCTCGCGAGGATCCGCCACAATGACGGCTTTGTAATCATCTAGCACATCCGGAACATTTCCCAACATTCCTCGATCAATTTGATAGTAGTTACTTAACTCTCGACACCAATCATACACGTCTCGCTCACTTAACTCCCCATGTCCTTCTAAAAAGACAATGCGATCTACTTGCGTGGACTGTAAGTTATCAATGGCCTCTATCAAACGATATTCCAACGTCTCTATGCTTCCATTTAGGTTTTCTTCACCACTACATCCCAGATTATTTTGAATCAACTTAATCACTCTATGATGTCCTCTGTAAGTCAAAACAGCATAGGGATATAGATTAGTCTGCACCATCTGTCCATCCCGCGAACGTTCATGAACGATAGTCGGTTGCAATTGATCCAAAAGAGTTAGGTCAACATCCTTCTCAACACAATAAGCATTAATAGTGCGCAATTCGTCAATCAGGTCATGCGTTGCCTGATTGAGGCGTTCAAAACCCGAATTATGTTTGCCTTCATCCAATAGCACTTGTATCTCCAATGGAGCATCCAATTGGGAAACGATAGTGCGTGTAGCAGGACTAACCGAAAAACGTTTGTCTTCGGTTAGATCCCATCTGCCCCAGTTGAGGCTAAGAAGAATCAATACTATGTTAACGCAACGAATCAAGAACGGTTTGGTTAATGTTGATAGTATATTTTTGTCTCAATTCTTCAATCCACACTTTCTCCAAAGCATCTTGATAGTCATTAATTACTCGACCACGAACATCCGTATATTCTACCGGTGCTTTAATCTTCTTGCCCAACAGCACAACTACCGGATAGGTCTCGCTTTCATACTTAGCACCCTTCACGCGGAAACCATATTGGTCAATAGCCATATTCTTGCCTTGCTCCCAAAGACCACGTTCTACTACCACGTACTTGGTGCTATCCGTATTAACACGAGATGCAATGTATGATTGAATAGAATCAGGATTAGCCGTCTGCACAATCTTTTTGGCAGCCTTGGCATGAGTAGCGTCTTTAGCGTAGATAACTACACCTTTCCAACGGGGAGCATCCCAACTGTAATTAACCTTATGGTCAGCAAAGAACTGCGCCAAACCTGCTTCGTCTTTTGAAGCACAATCCCATACTTTATCTAAACTGATATCAAACAACAAAATACCATCGTGGTACTCTTGCACTAAATGACGGAACTCCTCGTATTTTTCCTCCAAATGGCTATCAGCATATTCACGAACGGCCTCATCGGACAATGAATCCGGCAAGTTATATTCCTGACGAGTCTTGCGAATAAACGATTTGTCGGCCTCCTTGCTGCGTTCATCGCGTAACACATTCTTTTCAATCTGAGCACGAATACTATCCAACGGCTGCACACCACGTTGCGCATTTTTATGAATAATATGCCAACCAAAGCGACTACGGAAAGGTTCACTTACTGTACCCGACTCCATTCCAAAAGCAACGTCCTCAAAGGCTTTTACCATCATCCCACGACCAAACCAACCTAAATCACCACCTCGCATGGCCGAACCTTTATCATCACTTTGCGACTTTGCCAACTGAGCAAAATCGGCTCCTTCCTTAGCCAGCAAGTACAAACTATCAATCACTTGTTTAGCTTTCATATTAGCTATACTATCTGCACCTGGCACCATCTTCATAATATGTGCCGCAGATACTTCTGCATGCGGCTGCTCTTCCTCTACCCAAGCAAAGTGATAGCCGTACGGGCTACGGAAGATAGGAGTTATTCCACCTACCGGAGTATTAAACACAGCATCTTCCAAGGGATATACAAAACGGAAAGGAGTCACCCAACCTAACTCAGCATCTCCCTTAACGGAACTCTCCTGAGCAGCCACATCAAAGAAACCTTCTCCATTCAGCACACGCTGACGCAAAGCCGTTATCTTTGCTAACGCCGCTTGTTGAATTGAATCCGGAGCGTCTTTAGAACATTCCACAGCGATGTGCGCAGCACGACGGTCTATGCACATGCGATTATAACTCAAACGAATCAAACTATCCAATGCCTCTGCATCCTGCATATACTTAGGAGTAGCCTGGGCACGATAGCCTTTCAACTCATCTTTGAAAGCCTGCGTGGTATCTATACCATTTGCTTCGGCCTCCATTACTTTTAACTTAAAGTTAATAAACATCTCCAAATACTCATCCAACGACAGCGTATCTGTCGAAGCCGTATGGTTCTTGTCATAGATGTACTTAAACTCAGAGACCTTAATCTCTTGACCGTTAATAGTTAATAACGTAGGATCATTTTGTGCATTTGCCCCCAAAGCGAAGAAACATAATGCCACCAAGGAAAATAAACGATTTTTCATATCTTAAAAATAAAATTTTTAGTTTACATACAACAATTGCGCCACCTTATCACGCAAATTAGCGTGCAAAGGTACACAAAAAATCGCATATATGCAAATTTATTTGGGGATTTTTCAGGATTTTATAGATTTTTCGGCCATTTAGTTATCCCTGAATAGCTTCCCATCTCGCCTCCATTTGGAATAATTCGTCCCTAAGTAACGCCGCCATTTTGAAATCCAAGTTTTTGGCTGCATCCAACATTCGCTTGCGCTGCGCATCAATTGCCTTGTACAATTCCTTTGCCGTCATGGACTGCCATGGAGCACGTTTCCAACTGTCACGAATCGTTTGTTCTACCTTCTCTTGTTCGGCTTGCGCACTTCGGAACAAAGCTTCTAACGGATTGGAAGTCATGGCTTTACGAACGGCACGAGGTGTGATATGATGTTCCTCATTATATAGAATTTGCTTAGCCCTACGACGATTGGTTTCATCGATAGTCATTTGCATGGAACGAGTTATTTTGTCTCCATACATAATCACTTTTCCTTCGATATGTCGAGCAGCTCGTCCTGCTGTTTGTGTCAAAGAGCGATGATCTCGCAAAAACCCCTCTTTATCAGCATCCAAAATAGCCACCAAACTGACCTCAGGCAAATCCAATCCTTCACGCAGCAGATTAACACCTACCAGCACATCATATTGACCTTGACGCAGATCTTCCATAATCTTCACCCGCTCTATGGTATCAATATCCGAATGGATATACGCACTCTTTACACCATACTTGCGCAGGTATTCGTCCATCTCCTCAGCCATTCGTTTGGTAAGTGTAGTCACTAATACGCGCTGATGCTTATCAACACGCAATTGAATCTCTTCCATCAGGTCATCCACTTGATGCGTAGTGGGACGTACTTCTATCTCGGGATCTAGTAGTCCGGTAGGACGAATCAATTGGTCCACCACGATGCCTTCAGACTTCTCCAATTCATATTCCGCAGGTGTGGCAGAGCAAAAAATCACCTGCCCTACTTTGTTCTCCCATTCCTCAAAGGTCAATGGACGATTATCCCTTGCCGCAGGCAATCGAAAACCATAGTTAACTAGGTTTTCTTTGCGGGCCTTATCTCCGCCATACATAGCATGAATCTGAGGCACCGTTACATGGCTCTCATCTATGATGAGCAGCATGTCTTTAGGGAAGTAATCCAATAAACAATACGGAGGTGTTCCGGGCTCACGACCATCAAAGTAACGACTATAATTTTCCACACCCGAACAGTAACCTAATTCTTGTATCATCTCAATGTCATATTTGACCCGTTCTTCGATACGTTCAGCATACTGGTTTTCTCCTATTTCCTGAAAATAATTCACCTGATTAGCCAGGTCTAATTTGATTTGTGCCACCGCACTTTCTATGCGAGCGGGAGAAGTGCAGAATATAGTAGCCGGATAGATATTCAGATGCTCAAAATGCTCTAAAACACGCATTGAACCCGGTTCCAACTGTAAGATTTCTTCCACTTCATTTCCCCAAAAAACAACCCTAAAAATCTCGTCACTATATGCCGAACAAATATCTACAGTATCTCCTTTTACACGAAAACGGCCTCTGACTAAATCAATATCATTGCGTATATAGGAAGCATCCACTAATTGCCGCAGCAAATGTTCCATCCCCTGCTGATCTCCCTTGCGGACTGTCAAACACGATTGACTAAAGTCCTGAGGATTACCTATGCCATATAAACAACTAACCGACGAAATAACCACCACATCTTTGCGTCCACTTAGCAAAGCAGCCGTGGCACTCAAACGCAAACGGTCAATCTCCATGTTAACACTCAGGTCTTTCTCAATGTATGTATCCGTTTGCGGAATATATGCCTCGGGTTGATAATAGTCATAATACGACACAAAGTACTCCACCGCGTTATTGGGGAAAAAGCCCTTCATCTCACTATACAACTGAGCCGCCAACGTTTTATTGTGACTCAAAATAAGTGTAGGACGATTGATTTGAGCAATTACATTGGCCATCGTAAATGTTTTACCGGAACCCGTAACACCCAATAAGGTTTGTGCAGGAGCACCATGATGAACACCATTCACCAATTGGCGAATAGCTTCCGGCTGGTCACCCGTAGGGACAAAAGGAGATATTAATTTGAATTGATCTGCCATAGAACGTGCAAAGGTACACAAAAAAAAGCATATACGCAAATTTATTTGCAAGATGACAAAAAAAATAAATAAATTTGCATAATCCAAAAAAAAGTTGTACCTTTGCACTTGCAAAGTATGTCTAAATCAAAATATCATGGCAAATAAGAGACCTATTTTCATGGAAAAGTGGTGGATGGACGCTGTTTGTGCCGGCAAATATTGGGAGGAAATCCTGCCCGACATGCCCACCCTTATTCGCAAACGCTGGTGGATGCGTTATATTGTAATGCCTCAACAAACACAGATTGGTGGCATGTGGGTAGATCCTGATACCTGCACCATGCCTCAGGCGCAAGATTTGGCTAAGCAGATTGATGCCAAGTTGGCGGATATGCACCTATCTTATTACTACCAACAATATCCAGTAGACAGTCCTCTTCCCGAGTACATGCGCGCGATAGGATATAAGGTAAAGGAACGCGTCACATATCGCATCAACGATTTAAGTGATTTGGACAAGGTGATTGGGGCTTTCTCCAAGAATAAGAAACGGCAGTTACAAAAAGCACTTAGTCTGCATGCTGAACGCGATATGGATGCCGAAACCTTTTATCAATTCCACGCCAAATGTATGGATGATCGTAATCGTCGAGTAAGTTACGAACGTGAGTTCTTGTTGGTTTTAGACCGCAAGGCCAGACGTGCCAACCAAGGACGCATCCTGTCCATTTGCAATGCTGATGGGGAAGTGTATGCCGCAGCGTATCTGGTTTGGGACGATCGATACATGTACTACTTGATGCCCACTTTTGCTCCTGCCCATAAAGACTCCGGAGCCGGTGCTTTATTGGTACTGGAAGCTATCAAGATGGCACGCGAGTTAGGTGTTGCTTTTGATTTTGAAGGCAGCATGCACCGCGGAGTGGCAAACCATTACAAACAGTTTGGAGCAACTCCTACCATCTATTATAGCGTAAGTAAAGTCTATAAATGGTATTTCTATATTCCTTTAGCAATTAACTGGTTAAGAAACCTTAAATACGGGTTATGAAAGTTCTGTATCTAAGTGCATGGTATCCTACTGAGCGTGATCAGATGGCCGGCTTGTTTGTTCAAAAACACGTCGAGGCGGTGCGTGCACAAGGAGCAGAGGTGCGGGTTCTTTACACCGAAGAAAAAGGTTGGCGATATTGGCGCACTATGTGCCGCAAATGGCAAGCATTACGGAATGAGGGATGGCGACCGGATATAATACAGATGAATGTGCTGGATAAAAACGGAGTTTGGGCTTGGCTACTATGGAAAATCTATCACATTCCGTATATCATTGTGGAGCATTGGAGTGGCTATCTGCCTGCTAACTTCTCGTTCAAAGGCGGCTGGCACGGATGGCTGATGCGCAAGATTGCCAAAGAAGCCAAGTGTATTCTGCCTGTCAGCCAAATGTTAGAAGATGCCATGAAAAAATGTGGCATACAAAACAACCAATGGGAACGCATACATAACGTGGTGGATGACTTCTTCTATGAAGAAACAAGCAAGGGAAGTCGTTCTGGCAGAGAGAGTGAGACGGTTTGGTTGTTGCATGTCAGTTGTTTTGACGAAAAGGCTAAAAACACCCAAGGTATTTTGCGAGCATATCAACAAGCACTTGCTTCGCGACCTAATCTGCACCTAACCATGGTCGGAGCAGGCGTCGATTGGCAACAAAGTAAAGACTATGCCACCAAGATAGGTCTAACCGATGAACAGGTGCGATGGACCGGTGAGTTACCTCCTCAAGAGGTATGCCACGAGATGCAACAGGCGGACTGCTTCGTCCTATTCTCCAACTACGAAAACGCTCCGGTTGTACTAAGCGAATGCTTAGCCGTCGGACTACCCGTCATCAGCAGCCGCGCCGGAGGAATACCGGAAATGATAGATGAACAATGCGGTCAGTTAGTCCCCGTTAAAGACGAACAAGCCCTAACTCAAGCTATGATTCAATTCGACACAACGCAATATAACATTGAGAATCTGCACCAACATGGTGAACAATACCGTTTCTCCTCGGTCGGAAAACAGTTAATGAACATCTATGACTATGCCATCCAGTCTTAAGACTATCATTCAGCAATTACGCACGAGTAAAATCTTAGAGAATTATTCGTACATGACGGCGCTGCAGATAGCAAGTGCGCTGATTGGATTTATTATCTACCCCATCGTGATTCGGAGAATTGGTGCAGAAGGATACGGATTATATGCATTTACCCTATCCATTGTACTATATTTTCAAATTGTTATAGACGGAGGGTTAAATTTTCCTGCCGTGAGAGCAGTATCTGAAAATAGAGACAATCCACATCGTCTATCCGAAATTGTATCTTCGGTTTTGGTGACTAAAAGTATCCTTTTTGTTGGAATGGCCCTGACAGCAGCATTCGTGGTATATTATATCCCAATGTTGAGAGTCCATTGGATATTATTTGGAATTATTTTTATTCAAAATAGTATTGATATTCTATTCCCACAATGGTACTTTCAAGGGATGAAGCAAATGAAAGTTCCCTCCATCATCAATTTCATCTGCCGCCTCTTGCAAATACCGTTGGTTGTTTGGCTCATCCAGGACGAAACAGATTTGATTCTCTATGCCGGCATAGTTAGTGGAACGATGCTGATGGGTGCTATCTATGTCATGGGCTATATGTTAACCCATGGTATCCATCTGCATATGCCAAAGTGGGCACAAATAAAATCGCTATGTCAGGATGGTTGGCCGTTCTTTCTAACCGATTTAGCAGGCAACATAAAGGAACGTGTACTAACCAATCTGATTGGTGTTTATTTAGGCATGAGAGAGGTGGCTATCTACGATTTGGCAACTAAAGTGGTGCAGATTCCACGACTCTTTACCCAAAGTATCAATAAGGCCATTTTCCCCGAAGTAGTTGTTAAAGCCACTAAAGAACGGATACAAAAAATCTTACGTTACGAACGAGGAATAGGAATAGTCATGAGCATTGCTGTAATTGCAGTAGGATATTGGATAATATGGATATTAGGAGGACATAACATGTTAGATGCTTATCCGCTGGCAATTATTCTTAGTTTGAGTATTTATACATGGCTGGTTACCGGAGGCTATCTGCAATTCGCTTTCATCCCATCTGGGAACTATCACCTCGTGACATGGAATCAAGTTGCAGCATTACTCAGTTGCTTGCTTTTGTGCTTTGCCGGATTACAATTAGGCTTGGGGGTGTATGCCATCGTGATTGCCCTCTCTCTTTCAGGTTTCGTAGAGATAGGTTTTTGTCGAATCATGTGTAAGAAAAAACAATTATTATGACCCCATTAGTATCTATATGCGTTCCTGTTTATAATGTCGCACCATACATTGAGCGATGCGTGAGGTCAATCATGGAGCAGGACTATCAGAACATTGAATACATCTTTGTTAACGACGGCAGTACGGACAATAGTGTGCAACGACTAAAAACGGTCTTAACCGAGTATCCTGAACGTAAGTCTATGGCTCATATCTACCATAATGACAGAAATCACGGATTAGCCTACACACGACGAGTAACAATAGAGAAAGCCTCCGGTGAATACATCACGTGCGTCGATTCAGATGACTGGATAGAAATAAATTATATATCATCCTTGATACGAGAAGCCATAGCAAGCCAAGCTGCCATCGTAGATGCCCCACTTATAGAACAATACGCAGAACAACAAATATATTACGCAGCTTACCAACCAACTGACTCTATCTTCAGAGATTGTCTTATGGATAGAGTGAGCCACCTATGCTGCAAAATAATCAAACGCTCTTTGTTTGTAGAACATAATTGTTTTGCTCCTGAAGGTTTGAATTATTTAGAAGACCGAATCACACTATTACAATTATGCCACTACGCACAAAAAACAAGTGCTATTTCTGATAGTGTTTATCATTACCAGAGACAAGAATCTTCTATCTCTTTTGCAAAAAACAACTACCATTTTGAATGTCTCATTCGTTATTGGAAAGTAGCAGAAAGTTTGATGCGAAGTTGGGACTGTTGGCAACAATATCAATCTATTTGCTTGCAAAAACAAATAGAAGATAAAAGTTGCTTAATGTTAAGATGTACCACAGATTCACGTAAGAAACATGCAGATATATTTCGTGAACATGAGCGGAAATATCTTCATACACTTAGTTCGGGATTGAAGGTGATGGCCTATCTAGTGCATTGGCACTTGTGGACATTGGCTAATTGGTATCAAAAATTTGTCAATTGGAGAGATAATAATAGGAAATAAAAGGAATTTGTAAAAAAATTACACAATTATTTGTATATTCCAAATTTTTTCAGTAACTTTGCAGTCCGAAATTGGTGTATAATATAAAATATTAAATAATATGCAACTCAAAAAGAATCCTAATGCCAGTTTGGAAGACAAGAAGTTCATGTATGTGCTGATTGGCTTCGTATTTGTGCTGAGTGTGTGTTACGTCGCTTTAGAGTGGACGGAAAAGGAAGTTACTAAGTATGAGGTTGCTGATACCGAATTCGCCTTTGAGGAGGAGATTGATATTCAGCAAACAACTCAGGAAACACCTCCACCTCCTCCACCACCAGCTGTTCAGGAAGTGGAAGTGCTGAACGTGGTCGAAGATGATGTCGAAACCGAAGAGATCCAAATCAACACCGAGGAGGATAAAACCGAAGTCGTCATCCAAGCACCTGTGGAAATTAAAGAGGAAGAAGAGGAAGAAAACGTGGTCTTCGTCATCGTAGAGAAACAACCTGAGTTTCCGGGGGGTACGCAAGCTATGATGAAGTACTTATCCGAGAATATCAAGTATCCTATGATTGCGCAGGAGAACGGCATTCAAGGACGTGTTATCTGCCAGTTCGTGGTTAATAAAGACGGCTCCATCGTGGATATCCAAGTCGTTCGTTCCGTTGACCCATCTCTGGATAAAGAGGCTATTCGCGTCATCAAGTCCATGCCTAAGTGGAAACCCGGTATGCAACGCGGTAAAGCCGTACGCGTTAAATTCACGTTGCCCGTTGTATTTAGATTACAATAACCTTGGATTTATCTATACGAGATATTACCTATTGCAAGAATGTCGGTGCCCATCGTGCCGACATTCTTCGTAAAGAGTTAAAGGTGCAAACCGCCTTTGACATACTGCAGCAGTATCCCTTCCGATATGTGGACCGCAGTAAGTTCTATAAGATAGCAGATATACAGGACGAGGATACAGCGGTGCAGATAATCGGTCAAATCACCGAGTGGCACCCGGTTGGTATCGGCAAAGCACAACGCATATCTGCCACCTTTAACGACGGCTCCCACACATGCGAGTTAGTCTGGTTCCAAGGCATCAAATACCTTAAACTCGCACTTAATACACCCTACTTATTATTCGGTAAACCGTCGCGTTTTAACCACCAATGGAACTTTGTGCATCCCGAACTCACGTTGATGAGCAAAGTGACTCCCGAGATGACGCAAGGGTTAGAACCTATCTACGAGACCTCCGAAGCCATGAAGCGGTCCGGACTGAACTCCAAAGGAATGCGTCAGATCATAGCCTCGTTGATGCCGGACCTCAAACAAAGTGGAGTGCCGGACACATTAGGCATGGATGTGCTGATGAAAAACCACCTGATGGGATTATCCGAAGCACTGGTTAATGTGCATTTCCCAAAAGATATCGCATCCATGCAACGGGCGCGAGAACGACTCAAGTTTGAAGAATTATTCTATATACAACTGCATATCCTGCGGCAAAAGAAGAGCCACGAACAACGTGTCGGCTTCCCTATGCCTATCGTCGGTAAACTCTTCAATCGGTTCTACAAAGAGTGCCTACCCTTTGAATTAACCAATGCTCAGAAACGCGTCATCAAGGAGATCCATGGTGACCTCAAGAGCGGGCGTCAGATGAATCGGCTATTGCAAGGCGACGTGGGGTCAGGTAAGACATTAGTGGCTCTGCTATGTGCCTTACTGGCCATCGACAATGGCTACCAAGCCTGCATCATGGCTCCCACCGAGATTCTCGCTAACCAACACCTTGAGACACTGACCCACTTGCTCAAAGATATGCCCGAAGTGAAAGTCGCTCTGCTGACCGGATCAACGACTAAGAAACAACGCGAACCCCTGCACGAAGGATTAAGGTCGGGCGAGATTAACCTGCTCATTGGCACCCATGCCCTGATTGAAGACGAAGTGCAGTTCGCTAACTTAGGACTGGTCATCATTGATGAACAACACCGCTTTGGCGTTAAGCAACGCAGCCGACTATGGACCAAGAACGAGACGGCTCCTCATGTGTTAGTCATGACCGCCACTCCTATTCCTCGTACATTAGCCATGACGGTACATGGTGACCTAAGCACCAGTATTATTGACGAATTGCCTCCGGGACGTAAACCCATACAGACCTTCCACTACTCTATCCTGAGACGACGCAGCATCAATGAGTTTATTCGCAAACAAATAGGATTAGGACGACAAATATACGTCGTGTATCCGCTTATCAAAGAGAATGAGAAATTAGATTTGCAAGACCTCGAGAATGGTTATAACACCCTTTGCGACACCTTCCCCGAGTACCGTATATCCATGGTGCATGGTCAGATGAAAGCGAAGGATAAAGATGCACAGATGCAGCGGTTCGCGAGCGGTGAAACCCAAATCTTAGTGGCTACAACCGTTATCGAAGTGGGAGTGAACGTGCCCAATGCCAGTGTGATGATTATTGAGAATGCCGAACGGTTCGGACTCAGCCAACTGCACCAACTGCGCGGACGCGTGGGACGAGGGGCAGACCAGAGTTTCTGTATTCTGCTCACTCGAACCGAACTGTCTAAAGAGACTCGTCAACGAATGGATATCATGGTGGCCACCAATGATGGTTTCCGTATAGCCGAGGCTGATCTGCAATTACGCGGACCCGGAGATATAGATGGTACGCTGCAGTCCGGATTACCGTTTGATCTCAAGATTGCCAGTTTGGCCACCGATGGACAAATACTGATGCAGGCTCGACAAGCCGCATCCGATATATTGGATGCCGATCCCACGTTGGAAGACGAGTATAATCGTATCTATAAACGGCAATTAGACCACCTGCGCATCACAACCGGTCACTATTCCGGAATCTCCTAATTGGCTAATTGGCTAATTGACGCCAAGTATTCCTGCTCGGGTTGACCGGGAGTAGGAATGAGTGTGGCTTTGTCTAAAATCCCCAATGCCGCCAAGTCCATGATGGACGAGTAACCACTGCGGCAGATAATATGTTGGCATGTCGTCAAGGCTGCCGCCATATCTCGGTCATTAAGGTAAGTGACTTTGACCACCGAACCATGGTGCATCTCAATAAACGGTTCTTGTATCTTGCCACGAACAATAAGCGTTCTTTCGTTACTCATGACGGCCTGCTCCGTCAGCGTCTCTTCCAATATGGAACGTTGCGGTTCCAAGCCGGACAGCACCGCCACGGTGTCGTAACCGCAGTACGGCGAAGAGGCTATATCCCATTGCTGACCACTAAAACGAGACAACGGACCTATATACTTAATCTTTGAATGCTCAACTCTCAACGCTAAACGCTTATCGCTCAACGCTAAGTGCCCTAACATCCCCGACAGGGAGGGTTGGGCAGCGTCGGTATCCCAGTCCGGCACCCATACTTCGTCATACCTATTATATATTCGCGCGTGCAGGCGTGCGAAGAGCGGTTCCAACCATCGCCAAAAGCGCGGCAAGCGAATCCATAACTGGTGGGTGATATAGACGCAACGCGTGGACCGGGAGTATAAACCAAAGCGGTTATCCGATATGACTAAATCAATATGCTCGGTGACCAATAACCTATTCAGACATACCTCGTCCATCCATGTAAAGCGAATCAGTTGAGGTAAGGCTCTTAGCATGGCCCATATTTGACTCTTGCCACGACTGTAACGAAGGTGCAACGGAGCCAAATCAATCGTGCGTACATCCGGGAAGGTTTTCTTCAGCCAAGATAAACTCTCGCCATCGCCGCCTAAAACCACTTCGTGACCTTGTCTGATGTACTCACGCACCAAGGCGGCACACCTCGTGGCGTGACCTAATCCCCAGTTGAGCGGTGCAATCAGAATAGTCATAACCTTATTTAAAGACAAAATAAACAGCCAAAATCAAGAAGATAGCAGCTACCACGTAGTTCCACTTCAACTGCATGTGAAAAACAAAGATGGAGAACAGCACAAACACCACCAAGGTAATCACTTCCTGAATGACCTTCAACTGCATGATATTGAATGGTCCACCATTGCCTTCAAAACCAATCTTATTGGCTGGCACTTGTAAACAGTACTCAAAGAAAGCAATCCCCCATGAGAAAGCTATAACGGCTATCAATGGCCATTTCTGAAACCATGAGTACTCCGCCAATTTTAGATGGGCATACCATGCCGTAATCATCATGATATTGGCAAAAAACAACAATAAAATAGAATAAACTCCTTGCATATATAATATTTACACTTTCACTCTCCTTATTCTTTTGGCTGATATATACCATAAGTACGCCTCCGCACGGTAACACCTCGTCAGCTCCCTGACGCAAGGTGTTCGCCCAGGACCAGCGTATGTTGGTACTACCAACACTAAACCACCTGCGGTCGCCCTTACTGCATCACACCCCTCTCCAACGCATGCATCAGCGATGCTCGTACCTCCGGATTCATCTTTTCCAGTTGGTCGAGCAGTTCAGCAGCCTCGTTGCGAGAGGTCTCTTTCTCGTACGGACATAGGTGCAGTTGCTTTTGATAACCCTGCATGGCGGCATAGTGCGCGATATCGCTTTCGTCTATTTTCCATAACGGGCGAATGATCGATAGGGGCATCTTATCCAGGGGCAGAAGGGGAGGAATGGACGAGCATCGCCCTTCGTAAATCAGGTTCATCAGCATCGTTTGAAGCACGTCGTCACGATGATGACCCAAGGCTATCTTGTTGCAACCCCACTCTTGCGCCTTATCCAGCAGCATCTTGCGGCGATACCACGAGCATAGGAAACACGGGTTCTTCTCTTGTTTCTCGTCTCTTTCCAGAGGAACAATCCTTGTATCACCTACCTCCAATCTCACTCCGTGAGACGCGCAGAACTGCTCTAAGTAAGTCAGGTCACTCTGGTAATTGCGTTCCGCCACGCGCACATACAGCGCCACCACTTCGATACGTGGTTTGAATATCTTAGCCTGGACTCCTAATAGTTCAACCAATAGCAGACTATCCTTGCCGCCACTCAGTCCAATCAGCACTTTATCGCCATCGGCTAACAGCCCATATTGCTCGCACGCCTCATGAAACCGTCGCTTTATCCTTAATGCATAATTCATAATTGGCCACAAAAATACTAAGAATTTTTGAAATACGCAAAAAAAGCTTGCATAATTCAAAAAAAAGCAGTACTTTTGCATGCTTTTTGAGGAACAATTCTAAATGAACGAGTTTTTACAACAAGAAGAAGAGGTTTTACGGATGCTCAAGACGGTGTATGATCCTGAGATTCCTGTGAACGTTTACGACCTGGGGCTGATCTATAAGATTGACATCCGGGGCGAGGTTTGTGTGATTGAGATGACTCTCACCGCCCCCTCATGCCCTGCTGCCGATTTTCTTGTGGAGGATATTCGTCAAAAAGTGCTTTCTGTTAAAGGTATTAACGAAGTGCAAGTTAATATCGTTTTTGAACCCGAATGGACCAAGGACATGATGTCCGACGAAGCCAAATTGGAATTAGGGTTTATGTAGTTTTGCAGCCAATCGGTTCTTTTTGGGTCGAGGGTCGGTCGAGGGTCTCTCGACACTCTCTCGCCCACCCGGCTGACTTTTCCTAAATAATGTAGTCTCTCTATAATGGGGTCCCTAGAAACTCGTGAGAGGTTATGGGGAGAGGAGGAGCACAACTCGCCGCTTGCGAAGTTGTTGCTCCGACGAGGCGCGTCTAAAGTTCCGTAGCATCTCCGTAGCATGTAAGCCCCTACTAAGCCCCACCGGAAGCCCACAAAAAGCAAGGTTTTTGGAGAACATTATGGATTATAATGTATAAAAATATTAAAATAATTTGCAGATATCAATTATTTTCTATAATTTTGCACTCGCTTTCAAAAGTGTAAAAAAAATAAAGTTTTGAAAATGGAACTACTAAAGCGTGAACTATATCTCTCGCAGTTACGGAGTAAGAGAAACACACCCGACATTAAAATTATTACCGGCATTCGTCGTAGTGGAAAGTCAAAATTGATGATTCTATACATGAATTATCTTCGTGAAATAGACCCTGATTGTAACATTATCTTTATTGATTTTAGACAATTAGAGTTTGATGCTCTTCGCGACTACCATACTTTGCACACTTACATAGAAGAACATTATCGTGCCGGTTGTAACAATTATCTTTGTATTGATGAAATACAACTTTGCCCCAATTTTGAGCGCACTATTGATAGTCTTCATGCAAAAGAAAAATATGACATCTACCTGACCGGGTCAAATGCATTTATGCTCAGTTCTGATTTGGCCACTCTTTTTACAGGTCGTTATATAGAAATTGAAGTATATCCATTCAGTTATAACGAGTATTGCCAATACTTCCACTTCTCTCCATTTGACCAAATGAATTTTGACCAATATGTACTATGGGGTGGATTTGCCGGTTCGTATCAATATTTAGAAGATCGCGACAAAGTCATCTATGTCAAAGACGTATACAATACCATCATTCAGCGTGATTTGGTAGATAAGTATCGCATTTCGGACGGTCATATCCTCAATCGTCTTGTGGAGTTCTTAATGGACAATGTGGGCAATGTTTGTTCCTCTAATAACATTGCTAATTTACTTAAGCAGAATGGTGTTTCTGTTTCACATCCCACTATTGGTGCATATTTGGAATATCTATGCCATGCTTTTGTTTTTTATAAAGCCAAACGATATGATATTCGTGGCGGCAAGTATTTAGAATCCCTGTGTAAGTACTATTTGGCAGATTCTGGATTTAGATATTCTATTCTTGGCACACGCAACATGGATTATGGTCGGATGTATGAAAATATCGTTTTCCTTGAACTGCGTCGTCGTGGATATGATGTATATATCGGCAAACTCTATCAGAAAGAGATAGATTTTGTTGCTTTGCGCCATTCTGAGAAATTGTATATTCAGGTCAGCGATGACATTTCAAATGCAGACACTTTTTCGCGAGAATATACCCCCTTGTTACAAATTAAGGATGCATCTCCGAAATGGATTATTGCACGAACCCGACATGATACCTATACTTACCAAGGTATTTTGATTCACGACCTTGCTACTTGGCTCAGCCAAGAGCGATAAAAGTGGATGAAGGATGTTTGCATATACGGTGCACGATACGTGCATATAGGATGCGAGGCAGAGAACGAATTGTCTTCTGCCCCGTAAGAGATTAATAAGAGGAAAGTTTTGAAGTTGTTTAGACTTCGTCTTGTCTTTTATCTACATATGATTCAATCTGCTGTGCCATGCGAGTCCCTGTTGGACACTATGATAAGATACCTTTATAGTGATGAAAAAGGCGAATGTAAATATCCAACATTTACATTAATTGTAAAGAAGAGATAACTCATTTAAGAGATCTCTTTTCTCGTTAGCAATTTCTTCTGCAGTATCTGCAAGATGAATAACTGGCATTTGTATAAACAATCTTGCCTGTTCTTCTGTACAATTTAGATATTTACACAATCGCGTATAATGTGGTGCTTCTGTTCGAGCATCACATAGATGAACAATTTTACTACGTTCTTGAATGTTGTCACACATTCGTTCTTTTACTGAAACCAAGAATAGTTGGTCTTTAATTTCTTGAATCGTTCTCATTATCGTTGATATTATTTGATTTTTTTAATTTCATAATTTACATCCGTAAGAAGTCCTATTTTCTCTTTAACTCTGCTCTTTGTCGGGCGTTTCTCTAAATAACCGGCGTCTACGAGGTCATCTAAACATTTTGCCACAAATGTTTCACTAACAACCACTTTTTCCTCTGCCATGTGCATAAGTGTTTTCACAATAATGCTTGTCATGGGTTGAAAAGTCTCATTAACATTTAAATAACAAAAATCATAGGCAAACTTTTTGTCTAAACAATACAGACCTCTCCGGTCTTGCAGAACGATGTCGTCCGAGTGTTCTAATGCATAATTCCAGCGTCTCTTATTCCCAAGAACCTGCCACCAACGGATAGGTCTTTCCTTTCCATACAATAATCGTATGCCCATCTCGGACATTGTGACCATATTGATAGGATTGATTTTGCGAGTTGTAATAATTTCATGCTGACAAAGTAAATGCTTATGCCTACTCACATCTATATGCCATAGTGGTAGTTTTAGTGAACAAAATAGTGCCAACAAAAGCAACGAGTTGGCATCATTTCCATGCCAAACGATGATTTTGTCATATTTCTCAATTTCGTTTGGTACATAGTATTCCCATAAGTAGCGGTCTGTTTCTGCCAACAAAACAGGAAACGCATAAATGGATTCTTTGGGTACTCCGGCTCGACGCAATATATCCGCCGTCCGTTCATTGGGTAAGATGTGTAAAATACTCATAAAAATGCAGCGTGACTTGTTTGAATCACGCTGCAAAAGTAGTATATCAAACTGCCAAATAGTTGCAGGGAGAAGAAAATTATTAAAACTTTTTTCTCTAAAAAATGGCAATCTTATTACTGTCCCATTATTTCAATTCTTTTCTTCATGAATTCTATTCTATCCACACTATCTATTCCATTTTCATCTTGAGGTATTGGTATTTCCAAATCTATTTTCCATTGGTCGTTATTCCACTTATAGAATACAAATTTGTCATTAAGACAATCCAACCATAAATCATCGGATAACTGTAATTTATTTCCTTGATAAGCAAAATCATCCAATTGGTATTTTTTATTCAATTGATAATACAATGTCAAAATGAAAACATTCCAATTCCGTCCACCAAGACTCTTCTCGGTGTTCATTCGTAGTGTATGGTAGTCGCCATCTTCGTACGTATAATAAAAACCATATGTACTTGGCCATCTTCTATTAGATAGTATTGGGTTAGCATATTTGACAAAATAATATCGCAAGTCCTTTAAAGTGGAAGGATTATTCAAATATGTGTCAATAACATTATGAAGTTCATTAGCATCAATAGTCGTCAAATTTGCCAACAAATTATTTAAGACATTCGTTGTGTTATCAAATCCTTTTCTTTGTTTTGATGGATGAAACAAATCTTCCCATGTAGAATTATTTTTTGTACCGAGTTGCCAACGCCAACCAACTATTTGAGAATAATCACCTTTTGCAAGTAAGGCTCGTGAAATTAAATCCTTATCGCAAATATTGAAAAGTTCTCTAAACTTATCAAAGTTTGTAATATTCTCTAATCCAACAACAGCAATACAACCATACAACAATGAGTGGTCTTCCAAACGGAACAAAGTGTCTTGCTTATCTAAATTCGTTTGCAACCAATCGATTTTAGCTTGCTCTTCTTCTTTTTGACGTTTGTTATAACCAGTACTTGTTGGGATTGTGCCTTGTAAAATAATTTCCTTTGTTTCTGCCAACAGTTGAGGCATATTGTTTCGTTGACCATCAGCACGTATTTCGTCTCGGGAGTTCCATATCAAGTTTCTCACTATTCTTATACGATGTTTGAAATCTTCTTCTTGAACGCTTTGTTTGTTTTGCAAATAAACGACTACCGCGTACAATAGCAGCGTCATACTCAAAGGAAATTTACGATTTCTACCATTGTCATCGCCATAATCATCGCAACATTGCTTAAATATGTTCAACTGGTCTTGGTAGATTGTTACCTTACCGGACTCATATACATTGTTGGCAAATATAGTATTAAAGAAATCATCAATATTAAACCCACGCCAACAGTCAAATGCTCTTTTTAGAAACTCTAGATTCTCTTTTGCTTGTGGTTTATCTTTCCCATATAGAAGTTTTGCCAATTTAAACTCATCTTTTTGTAAATCAGATCCTTGTAGAAAGCAAAGAATATCGCTTACAAAAAAGAAATAGCGCATAAATTCATCATCAATAATTTTGTTCTCGCCACGGTAAGGAAACAACATATCCGTCCAATCCAAATCAAATTTGTGATTGAATTCTTCTGATAATTTTTTATCGACTTCATTTACCATCCCTTCAAATTCTGCCTTAAAATGCTCAAATTCGGTCAATGGTTTACCACGAGAATTCATTTTGATGTACAATTCATCGGAAAGTCCCATTTCAGAAATTTCTAAGAAATAGAACGTAATATATTCTAACTGTTTCCACAAATCCGAAGAATTGTCATATTTTCCATTGATGGCATCAATCATCACCAGCATAGCTTCAATGGTTGGATCATTATTCCATTGATATTGAAACCACGATTGGTCTTTTATTTCCTCCGAAATAATTTTAGAGAACGAAGGTGTAAAATCAACCAAGCTTTGGCAGAAATCTCTTGAACTGGGACGGGTAAAATAGGAGAATCCTTTTAGAAAATCAGACTCTTCACTATTCACACATTCTTTCTTTGCTATGTACCAATGAAGCAAAAATAATGTAGTCAATCGTTGTTGACCGTCAAGTGGTATGAATTTACCATTCTCTTTTTCGCCATAAACAAAATCGAGCGTCAGCGTTTTTTGATTTTTAAGTGCATCAAAAATAGTATCCAAAAAGGGTTCGCGAACTCGCTCTACCTTTTCATCTTTTCTTCCTTGTGCATAGTCACGTTGAATGATAGGAATTTCAATTTTGTTTATTTCACTAAATAAACTTTTGAATGTATATTGTCGAGTTTCCATAATACTAGATTTGTTTGTTAATAATTGATAAATAAGGTCTCAGCATTTCGTCCATCGCTTGTAGATAAGCTTCTCTATCAGCTTGCCCCCAAAAATGGAGTTGATTTTCACCAGAAGGTGTGTAATACTTTAAAAATACTCGGCGAGTACAAATTGGAATATACTCTCCATTTTTATCCATTTCCAAGATTTTATCACGCTTTACATCAAATGTTGAATTATTCAATGCCGAATTGTTATTTTTACTCAATAATGCCATATTCGCCAATGTGTGAATATATTCAATATTTGATTCCAAATTTAGTGCAGCAATTACCTTATCAAATAGTTCATTAAATTGATTTTCCGTAAGTTTTTTCTTGTCACGACCCTCAATTTCACAAATTAAAGATTCGTTCATTTTTGCATTGATATTTTTCAATGATTGAACGTGTAAATCAAGCCACTCATTCCATTGCTCATTTTTGTCCAAACCTTCTGATTGCTGTGCGTGAATATGCTCAAGCGACCAACCGCCATCTTGATTCTTGTGCTTATCAAATGGGAAACGCATAGATTGGTCTCCATTTTGGAACACGCTTTCCACATTAAATAAAAGCAATAGTTTTTCAATATTAGGATAATCTGATTTATTATCATACGAAAGGTCTAAATACTCTTTATCATAATCAATACTCTTTGCAATATCATCATTCAAAGATTTTTTGAAATCTTCTTTACCATTACCTGAAGATTTTTTCAATAAGTCTTGTAAAGACGTTTGATTTATTGCAATCAGGTAGCCAATTTTGTGATACAATTCTGAATTATTATACCACTCTTTCAGTCGTTGGAATGTTTCTATAACTTCTTTCCAAAGAGCAATTTTGTTATTGATATATTTTTCTTCCTTACATTTCTTTACAAATTCAAAAAAAGTACGATATCGCTCTCTATCGCCTTTTTGTTTATTAGCCATAATGTCAAACAAAAGTTCTATACGAGTAGGATACTTTTCCGCTTTTTGGTTTGTTATAAAATACCAAAACTTGTCATCGTGCAACTCTTTTTCAATATTGTCCCATTGCGTAGAAATCTCTAATTGGTAACGCTCATCAATGCCATTGTTTTTGCTTAAAAAGATAGCTTTTACAAGTTCAGCGTTTGTCAAAGGAATTTTTCCAATATTCAAACGTGTGAAAAGCGATATGGCATCTTCAGAATCATCAATTTCGTACCAAATCACATTCACTCTGTTATTTAATTTATCCGCTATCAAACTTGCCGCATTATCAGCATCTAAAGTTGCGTCAAACCATTGTTTGATGGTCATAGCTGCTTCATTTATAAAATACTCATCAATATTATTGGACTCTTTGTTTAGATTGTCAAAATCAATGTTGTTCAAGAAACCTTTACTATTCTTTCTAATTTCATACTCAATAGAATATTTTTGCGTCAACTTTGGACGGAAAGTACGAATATAAGACCAAATCAAAAACAATGTTGTCAAGCGTTGTTGACCATCAATCAGTTCATACTTGTCATCTTGCAACTTTTTCACAACAATGGGTTGCAAACAATATTTTGCTCCTTCAGGTATGTCGTTTATGTCATCAAGAAGCATTTTAACTTCTTCTTTCCAACGATAGCCGCGTTGATAGGCAGGAACGATGAAATCTCCCTTAATCTGCCCGACCAACTTTGTGTCTAAATTGACATTACTTTTATTCATAATCAATTATTTTTAACAATTTTACAATATCTTTATCCCAATTACGGCACACGCTTCGTCATCAGCGAGGGAGTGATGGTTCTTAAATCATGATTCGTAGGCAAAACAATAACCGCTTTCAAACAACCTTCATCAAGGGCGCATTATCTACAGCGAAGATACCAAGATGTGCCTTTGTTGGTTGAATAATAGAGTCCCTTTGTGGTTTGGGCGAGGAGTTCGGATCCATTATCCATTAAAGTTTGGAAATCGCCATAACTGGTGCTGGTGCAACGACTATACCATGATGTCCCTTTGTTCGTTGAATAATAAATGCCCTTACTGGTAACAGCCAATAGTTCATTGCCAAAAGGAAGTAAGTCCTTGAATGTTCCATAAGAACTGCTTGTACAACGCGAATACCAAGATGTTCCACGATTAGTTGAATACTCGATACGATTGTTTGCCGGATTGATACGAATCATCTCCGAGCCAAAATTAATCATTGTAGCCATAATTAGATTTATTTAAAGGTTTTATCACGATATTCTTTTATTTTAACGAGCATTTCCGAAATGAATTGAGCAATCTTATCATTTGAATCACTTTCATCAAAAATAGCCAACACATAACGAGAATTAACCAATGGCTTTGTAGCATCCTCCCCTATACCCTGCACGATTTTTAAAGTATCGTCATCATTCCATGTGCGCGAAAAAACAGTTAACTCAAACTTATTACTATTGATTAGTCTCAAATCCATTCCTATATTTTGATTAGAATTGATATAAGAGCCACGCGCACCTATCTTCGTGTAAAAATCATGCACAAGTGTAGTACCTTTATAAATCCACTGCTTGGATCCGTTAGCAGGAATCTTTGATTGGAGAAGAACCACACGCTCTTCCACGGTTAATTTTTTCTCCAATTCATACACTCTTTCTATTTGTTTTTTACTATCTTCTGCGTATGTTTCTAATTCTGTTTGTTTAACCAAGAAGATATGGAAATTTTGAATAGTACGCATTCTTTTCTTCTCGTCTATCTTTGCAGCGTCTTTATACAACTCCTCATGAAACACTTGCGAAATAACAAACAACTGGTCAAGCATCTCCTTTTTGTCATCCTTTCCTTCCTTTAAGTTCCAAATAATGGATTTGACTTGTTCACTGATGATAAGAATACTATCTTCCGATGTATGTATAGCTATAGCCGCAACATAAAACTGCAGGCAAATTTCTTCCGCCTCATCAATATTTTTGTCTTTAACCACTCCACATAGTTCTTTCATGAACTCTTGATAAATACGAAGTTTCTCCTCAAAGACTTTACTATCTTTATCTTTCTTTGCTTCACTTTCTGTCTGTCCATTAAGAAGGAATAATGTAATAATTGCAGCAACTACAGCCCCCGCTAATGCAGCAAGAATTTGCGCTGCAAAATCTGAACTTGGCCATGCCCCTGAAAAACACGCTAAGGCCACAAAAACAACAAATAGAGCAATACATATACCAAGAACTCGGTATTCTTTAAACTTTGAATGAGTTTTATTCATATTGAATGTATTTTAGAATTAATATTTTCTATTACCGCACAGGCTTCGGTATTGGTGAGGGTTATTGATTTTCTTGGTTAATGAGATTGACAACCACTTTTACCATAATATCCTTTTCCTCTGTGCGGCTTTCGGCTATCATCAGCGTGAGGGCAACAAGAGTATTATCCCCTATTCGTTTACGACCATCTGCTGTATAAAGAATGCCATTATTGCTCAAAAACCACAAGAAAAGCATGGCTGCTATACGCTTATTGCCATCTGAAAAAGAATGGTTTTTTGTGACTAAATAGAGCAACATAGCAGCCTTTTCCTCTACGCTCGGGTATAACTCCTCTCCTCCAAAAGTCTGATAAATCTGCCCGATACTAGAGCGGAACGATTCGTCTTTTTCATTAGCAAACAATGCGCTACCGCCAAATTTCTCTTTCAGCCGCGAAATAGCCTCCATCGCATTTTCATACGTGGCATGGAAAGGCTCTTGTTGGGTAGTCTTGCTGATAGTAAGTTCTTGGTAATCATAATGGTCTAACGTATCAAGTGCATACACATAATCCGCTATCACATTGAATAAGCCATTATACTCATCTTTGCTTGGAATCTCCTGCAATTCCATTGTGCGCGACATCAGTGCCACCACTTCTTTGAGTTCGTTGTAATGCTGCAATTGCAAGTTGCTACGAACAGCATAACCCTTGATAATATAGTCCTTCAAAACACGATTTGCCCATTGGCGAAATTGAATACCACGAACAGATTTAACGCGATAACCAACAGAGGTAATCATTTCGAGGTTGTAATATTCAACTTGTTGAACTTGAGTGTATCCTTTGTGGTGACCAAGTTCATAGGGTGTCGCAAATTTTGCGACCACCTGTACGCCTGCTAATTCTTCTCGTAAAGCATTGGCAATATGTTTACGTATCGTTTTGTAATCACGACCAAATAATTCTGCCATCTGATTACTATTCAGCCAAATCATTTCGTCCTTTACAATGACAGGAAGGCTAATAGATTTGTCTTCACTATTGTATATTTCAATGGCAGATTCTTGAGGATTAAATTGTACTAATTCCTTGTTCATATTATTCGTATACTAAATTTTATGCAAAGATACTGAAAACATATGATATACGCAAATATTTCTATCGCTTTTCTATGTTTTTCTTACAATATCTTTATCCCAATAACCGCACAGGCTTCGGCATCGGCGAGGGCATGGTGGTGATTGGTCAAATCGTAACCGCAATAGCTGGCAATAATGTCCAAATTATGATGTCCATCTTTCCAAATTTGGCGGGATCTGCGGCATGTACATTGAAACTCAAAATCAGGATATTTCATTTCATACGCAGCAAAGACAGCTTTCAAACATCCCTCATCAAAGGGCGCATTATGTGCCACGAAGGGCACCTCACCATCTTCCATAAATGGAAAATACATTTTTATCTTCCGCATAGCAGCAGACCACACTTCCGGGAACTCCGGTGCATCATCCGTATCAACATAATCCAATCCGTGTACCTCTTGGCAGAACCAAGCGTAGTAATTGGGACGTGGACGTATAAGCGAATAGAAATTATCCACTATCTCTCCACCCTTTACAATCACAATACCCACACTGCATACGCTACTGCGCTGACCATTAGCGGTCTCAAAATCTATCGCCACAAAATCTTTCATACCTACTCGTTATATAATTCGGTTACTTGTTCACTTTCCTCTTTCATTCTATCTGCCAACCATTGCGGTTCTAACACTTGCAAAGCAGCACCATGAACACGCAGTTCCTGCTCAAACTCATAATTAGCCACCACAAAATACTTAAATATGGAATAATCCTCATTGCGTTCCGTCTCACGCTGAGAATCGTGCAAAGGCAACGTGCGAATATAATTGGCTTGTCTATTTTCCACACGGATAGTGACAAAATCCGGTTTGCTATTTACATTACTCACCCCTACCAATGGCGCAAAATACGCTTCTGCATCAAAATTGGCAGGTAACATATAATGCTTGTCTGTCGGCTCCAACGCCACTATACGATCTAACGAATAAGTAATCAAATGAGGTATATCGGACTGACCCAACATATACCAACGTTGACGATACACCTTCACACAATAAGGCCTGACCATAAACGTTGAAGGATAATCTTTATTGAAACTCTGATAGGTCATCTTCAGTTGCACCTTATCACGCATCGCCTCAATAATAGTGGTAAGAAAACGCTGTCCGGAAGGTATCTTTTCAAACAATATCTGCCGTTTGAGATGGTGACTTTCGTTAATGAGATTATTGATGGCGAATGTATTCAGCATCCATGCCCGAATACCACCACGTTCCATATCGTCCGCATTTTCAATGTAGTAGGAACGCCCACGCGCACGGTCGCAACTGATGACAATCTCAAACATATCCTCAATGGCGTTTTTCCAATTGTGGAACGTGCGCTCTGGGATATGACTTTCGTTGTGGTGATTAAGGGACGTATTGCGTGCCCATTTCTCATCTATCTCCTTACGAGTGATGTGACCGGCTGTATAAATCGTATCTGCCAACCAAATATAACTCCTAAATAATAATGCAGAATTAAGTTTTGCCATAAGGTTAAAATGTTGTGCAAAATTACTAAATATTATTCAAATTTGCAAGAAATATCTTCAAATTTTCGGCAAAAGTAGTGATTTTTACTGCCAAATCATTGCAGTCAGAAGAATATATACAAAAAAAGCGAAAAAATTAACCAATTAGCCAATTAGGAATTAGACAAAGGACAAGGTCTGCCATTTTGTCAGTCATACACCCTTTGGCATGGTTTTGGTACAATACATTTCGAACCCATTGTATGGGTACTCAAAATAGTTAATTATTAAATTTTACATATTATGGCAACGATTAAAGTTACATCGGAAAACATCTTTCCTGTTATTAAAAAGTTCCTGTATTCGGATCATGAGATTTTTCTTAGAGAGTTGATTAGCAACGCCGTAGATGCTACCCAAAAACTCAAAACTCTGTCCCGCTCGGGCGACGTAAAAGGGGACTTGGGCGATATGCGAGTGCGCGTACTATTAGATAAGAAAAAGAAAACACTTACCGTACAAGACCACGGTATCGGTATGACCGCCGAAGAAGTAGATAAGTACATCAACCAAATCGCTTTCTCCGGTGCAGAAGAGTTTGTGAATAAATACAAAGACCAAGCCGAAGCCATCATCGGTCACTTCGGTTTAGGTTTCTATAGCGCCTTCATGGTGGCAGATAAAGTGGAAATCTTCTCCCTCAGCTATAAAGACGACTCCAAGGCCGTTCATTGGTCTTGCTCAGGCGACACCGAAGTCGAGATGGAAGATACCATCAAATCCGAGCGCGGAACGGACATTGTGCTGCATATCAACAAGGAATTTGAGCAGTACTTAGAGGACGCTACCATCGAAGGACTACTCAAAAAATACTGCAAGTTCCTGCCTGTCGAGATTGCCTTTGGCAAGAAAAAAGAATGGAAGGATGGCAAGGAGGTTGAGTTGGACGAAGAGAACATCATCAATAATACGGCTCCGGCATGGACTAAAAAGCCGGCGGACCTCAAAGAAGAAGATTACAAAACCTTCTACCACGAGCTATACCCCACGCTGATGGATGAACCGCTGTTCCATATCCACCTGAATGTGGATTATCCGTTCAACCTGACCGGCATACTGTACTTCCCCAAGATCAAGAGCAACTTAGATGTGCATCGCAACAAGATTCAGCTCTATTGCAACCAAGTCTTCGTGACGGACGAAGTGGAGAATATCGTGCCGGAATACCTGACCCTGCTGCATGGCGTAATCGATAGCCCGGATATCCCGCTGAACGTCAGCCGCAGCTACCTGCAAAGTGATAATAACGTCAAGAAAATATCCGGTCACATCACCAAGAAAGTGGCTGACAAATTGGCAGAGATGTACAAGACTGACAAGGCTGACTTTGAGAAGAAATGGGACGATATCAAAATGTTCATTCAATTTGGTATGCTGACCGACGAGAAATTCTACGAAAAAGCCGTTGATTTTGCTTTGCTCAAAAACCTCAATGGTGAGTATTACACGCAAAAAGACTATATCGAGAAAATCAAGGCCAACCAAACGGGCAAAGACGGCAATATCGTTGTGCTATACACCCAAGACAAGGACCAGAATTACACCTACATCGAGCGTGCTAAACAAAAAGGCTATGACATACTCGAGATGACAGGCGAGTTGGATGTGCATCAGATGAGCCAGGCCGAACAAAAGCAAGAGAAACTCCGTTTCGTTCGTGTAGATAGCGACGTGATTGAGAATATCATCAAGAAGAACGACAACGAAAACGCAAACGATAACTACACCACAGAGCAGAAAGAAGGAATGCGCAAGGCCTTTGAAGGAGTACTGCCGGAAAATAGCAAACTGAACTACTTCGTCAACTGCGAAGCAACGGCTGAAGATGCGCTGCCTGTCTTCCTCACCCAAAACGAGTTTATGCGCCGCATGAAAGAGATGTCTGCCCATCAGCAAGGAATGTCTTTCTATGGACAAATGCCGGATCAGTATAACTTAGTCATCAACACCGCCCATCCGTTGATTAAAGAACTCATGGACAAGATGACCAGCGAAACCGTCATGGAGGAAGTCAAGAAAGATGCCTCCGAGCACTCCGATAAAGAGAACGTAAACGAGAAACAAGAGATGGTAGAAAAGACCGTTTGGACGCTGAAGGATCAAGACGAGCGTTTGAAGCAGTTGTTGGACATCGCTCTGCTCGCCAGCGGTCAGTTGAAGGGCGAAGCTCTCGCTAACTTTGTGAATCGAAGTGTGTCGCTTTTGTAAAAAAATTTGCGTATCTCAAAAAAAAGCAGTATCTTTGCACGAAATTAGAGCAAGATATGGTTTATTTCTTAAGTGATGCACACTTGGGGTCCAGAGCCATCAACAATGGCGCGGCACACCAACAGAAAGTGGTGGACTTGCTTACTCAAATGGGCAAGGACGCCACTGCTATTTATCTGCTCGGAGATATATTTGACTTTTGGTACGAATATATCTGGGGGCACAAAGACAAAGAGCAGTTTGCTCCGTTATTGGACTGCCTGCAATCCTTGACAAACAAAGGCATTGAGGTGCATTATTTCATCGGGAACCACGACATATGGACCTTTGGTTGGTTAGCCAAACGAACCAGCGTGACGGTGCATAAAGAGCCTTGCGTGACGGAGATTAACGGCAAGCGTGTTTACTTGGCCCACGGAGACGGATTGGTGCCGGATAACTACACCGCTCGCGTAGATGAAAGAATGCAAAAACGCATTCGGTCGTTTATGCGGCTGCGCGCTTTCTTCCACCACCCCATTCCGCAGTTCATCTTCCGTCTCATTCCTCCATGTATAGGCAATGCCTTCGGTTACGAATGGGCCCGCCGCAGCCGCCTCAAAGAGTTCGCGAACCCCTGTCCATACAAAGGAGAAGATAAGGAAGAGTTGGTGATGTTTGCCAAGGACCAAGAGCTCAAGCAACATTGTGATTACTATATCTTCGGGCACCGACATATCGAATTAGATTTGATGATTTCACGTGCGTCGCGCGTAATTATATTAGGTGATATGTTCAAGCTGTGGACCTACGCACAGATGGCGCCGGATGGCAGTGTAGAGTTGAAAGTTGAGAGTTGAGCGTTTAGAGTTTAGAGTTATGCATACAAGAGAAGAACAATTGCAGGCTTTTGATAGGTTATTAACTATCATGGATGAACTGCGTGAGAAGTGTCCTTGGGACAAAAAACAGACCTTTGAGAGTTTACGACAGAACACCGTAGAAGAAGCCAATGAATTGGCTGCTGCTATCATTCGGAACGATATGGATGAGATATGCAAAGAAATCGGGGACGTGCTGCTGCATGTCGTTTTTTATGCCAAGATGGGCAGCGAGACCGATTCCTTTGATATGGCAGATGTATGTAATCGTTTATCCGATAAACTGATTTTCCGTCACCCTCATGTTTACGGAGAAGTGGCGGCACAAAATGCTGAGGAAGTGAGTCACTTGTGGGAGCAGGTTAAGTTGAAAGAAAAAGGTGGCAACAAAACCGTTCTTGGTGGCATCCCCGACAGTCTACCCAGCCTGATTAAGGCATATCGCATTCAAGACAAAGTGGCGAATGTGGGGTTTGATTGGGAAAAGAAAGAAGACGTTTGGGACAAAGTGAAGGAAGAGATCGGTGAGTTTGAAGCAGAAATGCGAGAGGGTGGACAAAGAATGACGGAAGAGTTCGGAGACTTGCTCTTCTCGCTAATCAACGTAGCTCGGTTATACAAGATTAAGCCGGATAATGCGTTGGAGATGACCAATGGCAAGTTCACCAGACGATTTAATTACATCGAGCAAAAAGCCGCCCAACAAGGGTTACGATTGCAAGACATGACCATTGACGAAATGGAAAATCTTTGGCAGGAAGCCAAACAGCACGAAAAAGGCACCAACGAATAGACGATGCCTATTCAATCACAGGTTGCTTAAAGATTTGGGATTGAGGTGAGAACTTAGAATCCGACTCAACTACCAATTCAATGGTATGTTCGCCTGCCTTGATAGGACGATAACCCACACGTAATGCAGCAAAACTATACCCGGGTTTAAAGAGTAGTTGTAGATGTTTCTCATCCGACTCCGACAATAGGATAGCACGAAAATCATCACCTATCCGAGCAGATTGAATCAGACTGAGCGTATCTACATTCATCCGCGCCGCAATCAGGTCGTTGGCTACAGAACCAAATCCTGCCACAAAAACAACGGTATCCCCCAAGTGGATAGGTTTAAGATGATAATAACCATCCTTCTCAGAGACAGCGACGGAATCTAATGTATCTTGGGCAGCAATAATAGAGTCACCACGATACACAGGATTTAAATAAAAATGAGAATGCAAAATATACGGAGTATAAGAAGCCTGACGAGACGAGCAGGCAGATAAAACTCCTGCAAGAACAATTAAAGATGCAAAAACAAATCTTTTCATAATAGTGCGGCATATAGGACTCGAACCTACACTCTCATCGAACTAGATCCTAAGTCTAGCGCGTCTACCAATTCCGCCAATGCCGCGTGTTGGGAACGAAAGCGGGTGCAAAGGTACAACTTTTTTTTCAATTGTGCAAATATGAACGAAACTTTTTATAAATTTTTACCCAATGGTGTGCGAATTGTGTATCGTCACCGTCCATCTGAGGTCGTTTATCTTGGCATTATGGTGGGAGCCGGTACACGCGATGAGGCAGAGAACGAGAGTGGATTGGCGCACTATATTGAGCATTGTGTATTCAAAGGATGCAAAACTTCCCAAAGCCCCAATAGCCCTGCCAAAGAACTAACCGCAAGGGATATTATTGACCAAATAGAAGGAGTGGGTGGTGAGATTAACGCCTATACGACCAAAGAAGAGACCACTTTTTATGCTACTACGCCAAAGAGGTATTGGAAAAGAGCATTAAAGTTAATTGCTTCCATGATACTGCATCCTACTTTCCCGAAGGAAGAGACCGAAAAGGAAGTAGAAGTCATCTTGGATGAGATTGAGAGCTATGAAGATAGTCCGAGCGAATTGATATACGATGATTTTGAATCATTAGTTTTTAAGGGCCACCCTTTAGCCAGACCTATTTTAGGGACGCGCAAGAGCGTACGCACGCTCGCGAAGAGCAGGTCTACAGCCCAGCAGTTTATGCAGCGTAATTACACGGCAGACCGCATGGTTATCTTTGCGCAAGGCGATCTATCCATTCTTCAATTAGAAGCACTTGCCAACCAACTATTCAACGATGTCCAGGGCGGCGCAGTATCGCATAACCCTTACCAATCTGTAGAACAAGAGCATGAGATTAAGTACAAGAAACACACACATCAAGTGCATGTCATGTTAGGAGGGTTGGCTTATCCGATTGGTCATAAGAAGCAATTGGCTCTGTACCTGCTGAATAATATCTTAGGCGGAGGAAGTATGTCGTCTAAACTCAACTTACTCTTGCGCGAGAAGAAAGGCCTTGTTTATACCATTGAATCTCAATATACGCCGTTGAGCGATACCGGGTACTGGAGTATTTACTTTGCTTCGGACAAAAAAGACAAGGATGAATGTATTCGACTTGTTTTGAAGCAATTGGAGACGTTTAGGAACCATCCGATTAGTCACCATCAACTGCAGAAATCGCTGCAACAACTGCAAGGCCAAATGGCTATTTCTTCGGAAAGCCAAGAAAACAATGTCCTTGCAATGGCTAAGTTGATGTTATACCACGGATGCGCCCCCACATGGGAGGAAACATTCCAAAAAATTGCACAACTCACGCCGGAAGATTTATTTGATGTTGCACAAGAAATTTTTCACCCAAGCAACATTTACACACTTTTTTACGAATAGTGCTATCAAATAGACACTTTTTCATACAAAATGATAGATATTGGCAGGAAATTTCATTTTTTCTGCCTTTTTATTTGCATATATTAATTTTTTTTTGTAATTTTGCACGATTTTTCGCGTTCTATGCGGTAATTTATACGAAAGAAGTAAATATTATCTATAATATATGATGAAAAAATTTTACACATTAATCTGTTTATTTTTGCTGAGTACAGCCTTGTTTGCTCAGACAAAAGTGACAGGTGTCGTACTTGAAGACTCGGGAGAAGGTGCCATTGGTGCGAACGTTGTAGCAGAAGGTACAACAGTAGGTACAGTGACCGACTTTGAAGGTAACTTCGAGTTGATGGTTCCCGCAGGAGTTAAACATTTGGTTATTTCATCCATTGGTTTCAAGACCCAAACCGTACCTGTTAAGCCGGTCATTAAGATTACTTTAACCAGCGAAACCACTCAGTTGGAAGACGTAGTGATTACCGGTATGGTTAAGCAAGACAAGCGTTTATTTACCGGTGCTTCTACGAAGGTAGATGCAGAAAAAGCCAAATTGGATGGTGTGGCAGATATCAGCCGTAGTTTGGAAGGACGTGCAGCCGGTGTGAGTGTGCAAAACGTTAGTGGAACGTTCGGTTCTGCCCCTAAAATTCGTGTACGTGGTGCAACCTCCATCTTTGGTTCAAGTAAGCCGTTGTGGGTAGTAGATGGTATCGTTATCGAGGATGCCGTCGAGTTAAGTGCCGACGATTTGAGTAGTGGTGATGCCGAAACGATGATTTCCAGTGCCATTGCCGGTTTGAATGCAGACGATATTGAGAGTTTCCAAATTTTAAAAGATGGTTCTGCCACTTCCATCTATGGTGCGCGTGCCATGGCTGGTGTGATTGTTGTCACCACCAAGAAAGGTAAGGCAGGGCAAAGCAATTTGAATTACTCGTGCGAATTAACATATCGTATGATTCCTGATTATAGAGATTATAACATTTGTAACTCTCAAGAACAAATGGGTATTTACCAAGAGTTAGAGCGCAAAGGTTGGTTAGAGTATTCTTCACTTAGCAGTGCCAAGAACTCCGGTATCTATGGTCGTATGTATCAATTGATTAACTCCGCTAAGAATGGTAGTTACGGTTTGGAAAACACTCCAGAAGCAAAGAATGCTTATTTGCGTCAAGCCGAGTTTGCCAACACGAACTGGTTTAAGGAGTTATTCAATCATACCATTATGCACAACCACTCAGTTAGTTTTTCGACAGGTACAGATCGAGGCCGTGTATATGCATCTTTGAGTGCTATGCAAGATCCCGGATGGTATAAATCCAGTGAAGTGATGCGTTTTACAGGTAACTTAAATGGTAGTTATGAGTTATTACCCACAACAGCCAAACAGCATTTGACGTTGAACATTGCCACTAGTGGTAGTTATCGTAAGCAAAAAGCTCCTGGAACGATTTCTTCACAAACCGACCCTATCACAGGTGCCGTTAGTCGTGAGTTTGATATCAACCCGTTCTCGTATGCGATGAATACCTCGCGCGCTATGCAACCGAGCGAGACATATCGTCGTAACTATTGCGATTTCAACATTAAGGACGAATTGAATAAGAACTATATTGACATCAAAGTTGCCGAAGTTAAGTTCCAAGGCGAGTTGAATTACAAACCCATTCCAGGTTTGGAGATTAGTGCATTAGGTGCCATTCGTTATCAGATGAACAAGTTGGAGCATAATATCCTTGATGACAGCAACCAAGCTCGTGCTTATCGTGCAGGTATTGATCCCGAGGACAACACAATTCGCGACGCCAACTCTTTCTTATACACGGACCCAGACGATCCTAAAGCATTGCCTATTTCAGTTCTGCCACAAGGTGGTATCTACGATGTAACGGAGTACTCATTGCTTTCGTATGATTTCCGCGGAACAATTACTTACAATGGTGCTTTTGGTGCCAATGAAGATCATATCTTAAGCATCTTTACCGGTATTGAATTGAACTCAACCGATCGTCAAAGCACGTGGAATCGTGGATGGGGTTATCAATACGAGAATGGTGGAGTACCATTTACCGACTATCGTTTGTTTAAACAGAGTCAGGAGGAGAACAGTCCATACTTCTCTAATCAATTCACCTACTATCGCAACTTAGCCTTCTTTGCCAATGTATCGTACTCATACAAAGGTCGTTATACCGCTACCGGTACTTTCCGTTATGAAGGAACCAATAAGTTAGGTAAGAGCCGTAGCGCTCGTTGGTTGCCCACATGGAATGCCAGTTTAGCATGGAATGCTCACGAGGAGAATTGGTGGAGACCAACCTTTGACAAATGGTGGACAGCAGCTAAATTACGTGCTAGTTACTCACTGACCGCCGATCGTGGACCGGCTGAAATTAGTAATTCCTTGGCTATCTTCCAAAGTTACAGTCCTTATCGTCCATTAAGTAGTGTAAGTGAGACCGGTATTCAGTTGGCAGAGTTAGAGAACAGCGAATTAACCTACGAGAAAAAGCATGAATTGAACATTGGTGTTGACTTGGGCTTTATTGACAACCGCATCAATGTAGTATTTGACTGGTACACGCGTGACAACTACGATTTAATTGGTATTGTGCAGACAATGGGTGTAGGTGGTGCCACAGATAAATATGCTAATGATGCCAACATGAAATCCAGTGGTGTTGAGTTGACTCTTTCTACGCTGAATATTAAGACAAAAGATTGGACATGGACGACAGACTTCACATTCTCTCATTCTAAGAACAAGATTACAAAGTTGAATTCTTTCTCCGAAATCTATCAATTAGTCAATGGTTATGGTCGTAGAGAAGGATATCCGGTGGGAGCGTTGTTCTCCATTCCTTTTGCCGGGCTGACGGAGGAAGGTTTGCCTACTTTCTACTCGAACAAGGAGCGCACTGAGACCACTATGACGGATATTGACTTGCAGGATTACAGCAATTTGGATTTCTTGAAATATGAAGGTTCAATTGACCCCACCATCCAAGGAGGCTTCCGTAACACCGTTAGTTGGAAAGGTTTAACATTGGATATTTTCTTCACATATAGTGCAGGAAACGTAATCCGTTTGGATCCGTTGTGCTATGTTTACAGCAGTGAATATAGTGACTTAACGGCCAGCATGAAGGAGATGAAAAACCGTTGGGTAGTTCCGGGGGATGAGAAGAGGACCACCATTCCTACTATTGCCACTTCGCGTCAGATGCGTGATATTCCGAATTTGAACATTGCTTATTCAAGTTATAACTATAGCGATCAGCGTGTAGCAAAAGGTGACTTTATTCGTTTGAAAGAGATTTCATTAGGATACTCATTGCCAAAGAGATTATTTGAGAATCAGAAAGCAGTATCCAGTTTCTCCATTAAGTTCTCTGCTACGAACATTGCCCTCGTTTACGCAGACAAGAAGTTAAATGGTCGTGATCCGGAGTATTATAATACCGGTGGTGTAAGTTCACCTATTCCTCGTCAGTTTACTTTGACTTTCCGTTTAGGTATGTAATTGGATTGACGAATGTTTAGAAGAAAGGAAAGAATTATGAAAAAGAACACCTTATATATTATCATCGCACTCGCATGCGCGGGATTAACAGGCTGCAAGGATAGTTTTTTAGATAAAAACCCTGATATGCGTGCCACTATTGATACAAAAGAAAAAGTTCGTCTATTATTAGTTAGTGCCTATTCGGATGCTAATACGGGTCCCTTGATGGAGTATTCGTCCGATAACATTGTGGACAATAATGCACCCGATGCATCCGGTCACACCAAATCTCTTGTTCCATTGGATAAGATGTATGATGAGATTTTTGCATGGGAGCCCGTTGTCAGTAGTGGAGCACAAGACTCACCCAAACACCTTTGGAATGGTCACTACTCTGCCATTGCCGCTTGTAACCAAGCTTTGAAGGCGATTGCAGAATTAGAGGCTAAGGGCATTAATATGAGTGCCGAAAAGGGAGAAGCATTACTGAGTCGTGCTTATCACCATTTCTTATTAACTTGCGTTTTCTGCCAAGCCTATAAGGGAGCACAAACCAGTAGCCAAGATTTAGGACTGGTATATATGACTGAGCCCGAGACGAGTGTTAAGCCGGTTTATCATCGTGAGACGTTAGATAAGACGTATGCACACATCGAGGCCGATTTGGAAGCGGGATTAAAGTTAGTTTCTGACGAATACTACACGGTTCCCAAGTATCACTTCAATGTCAAGGCTGCTCATGCATTTGCTGCACGTTTCTATTTGTACAAACGAGATTGGGACAAGGTCATTGAGCATGCTGATTTTGTATTGGGCACCAATCCTGATATGACTCGTGCCATGTTGTTTGACAACTACAATGCCCACGTTACTTGCACCGACTTTGAGCAAGAATCTTACGCTTGGATTGATCCTAATTCACCCAGTAACTTGCTGATTATGACGCACATGAGTTCAGAGCCCTATACAAGTTATCCAAGTTATGCACGTTATCAATGCGCAGGCGATGCCTTAGATTATTCGTTATTGAGTGCTGGTCCTATTTGGAAAAAGCGTGCTCTAATTGCTAGTTTGAGTGTATGGAGCTTTGGTAGTGATCACTATGGAAGTTTCTTGGCTAAGCACGCAGATTTCTTTGAGTTTACCGACAAAGTGAATGGTTATGGATATATTCATGCTATCACCCGTCAATTAACCACCAATGAGACGTTACTTTGCCGCGCAGAGGCTAAGGTTATGAAAAATAACTTAAGCGGTGCTGTAGAAGATTTGCGTACGTGGTGTTTGGCATACGACATCAACGATCGTCCTACCATGGATACCATGATGATTGGCGACTCGGTTGTTCGTGCTAATCTAACTCAAGAAAAGATTAAGATGTTCTACTCCAATTCCTATGGACTTGATCATAATGCCGTTGTATTGCATCCTGAAGGAGAGACTGCGGAAGGTAAGGCATTCACTATTGATTCGAAATTACTGCCATTCGTTCGTTGTTGCTTACACTTCCGCCGCATTGAGACCGTTCATGACGGATGGCGTTGGATGGATCTAAAGCGTTATGGTATTGAGATAACACACAAAAGTGCTTCATGGAAAGAGCAAACGTTGACATACGATGATCCTCGTTGGGCTATTCAATTGCCGCAGGAAGTTATTCTGGCCGGTTTGGAGGCCAACCCACGGATAGATCAATCCAGCAGTGGGCAAGGGGCATCGGTATTGGTTCCAGGAAACACCGAACCCAAACCTATTATCAAACCAATCTTTGGTGGAACACTTAGCCGTTTAACTGAATAATACAGGAGGATAAATTATGAAAAAGACATATCTTTTACTGGCTTTAATAGCTTTATGTTTTGCTTCTTGTAAGAAGGACGAATTAGACAGTAAGTCCATCTTTGTGGATCCAGAAGTTAAGACCGATACGTACACGTATGAGTTTGACCAATGGTTAAACACTTATTTCACAAAGAGATACAATGTGGAATACATCTATAAATTGGATGATGCTGCCATGGACCCCAACTACAATGTAGTACCCGTTCGTTTGGGTATGGCCGACACTGTGGCTCACTTGAGTTTGTATTTGTGGTATGATGTATATGACAAAATCGTTGGTAAAGATTTCTTAACCACTTATGGACCTAAGATGATTCAGTTAGTTGGATCCAGTATGATTAATGCTGCCCAAGGTACAGAGAAATTAGGTTATGCCGAAGGAGGTATTAAGATTACACTCATGAAGATTAACGCTATGAAGACGAATGATACAGAAATGATGAATGAGTATATCTTCAAGACCATGCACCATGAGTTCAGTCATATCCTGCACCAGCAAAAGACCTACCCAAAGGATTTTGAAAGCATTACGCCTCAGGATTATGATCCGAGTGGTTGGCAGTATCGTTATGACGAGACCACCAAGGACATGTGGCTGAGAGAGAAACCGGCATGGAAGTTGGGGTTTGTGACCTGCTATGGTAGTAGTGAAACGCACGAAGATTTCGTAGAGACGATTGCTAACTACATCACCAAATCTGATGCGCAATGGCAATTGATGTTGGATAGTGCCGGAGTAGATGGAGCGAAATACATCACCACAAAGCTGACAATGGCTCGTGAATGGTTAGCAGAGAAGTACAACTACGATTTAGATGCGATGCATCGTGAAGTTCAGATTCGTCAAAAATACTTGCCAAGTGATTATGACCAAGTCATGCAGTGCAATTTTGACTATCGCACCTATCCTGATTACAAACCTGAAAATTAATAAGGAGGATGACAATGAAAACAAAACATATTTTATTCGTAATTGCAGCGGCATTGGTATTTATAGGGTGTAGTCGTGACGAAGAGAGTCTTTTTGATTCGAGCGCTTCGGAACGACTGAAGACCTATTTAACCAATGCAGAGAATACGTTGGTAGCTCCTGTCAATGGTTGGGAGATGTTGTATTTCCCCAATACTGAGAGTGCCGGCTATCCCGTATTGCTTAAGTTTACAGAGAATGGTCAGGTTAAGGCAGCCAGTTGTAACCCACAAACAACGAGAAACAAGTACAAAGAGGACATGAAGAGTACGTGGGCTATCAAAGCTGACTACGGACCAATCTTAACTTTTGACACCTATAACGACGTCATGCATGCTTGGGCAGATCCTCAAACGGATGGTGATGGTTTCTTAGGAGACTACGAGTTCCTTATTTTAGAGGCCAACGAAAAACAGATTCGTTTGAAAGGTAAAAAACACGAAGCATACGTGGAGATGTATCCAATGCCTGCTGATTTAGATTGGGAAGAATACTTCAAGCAGGTTAATGCCGAGCGAGATAAGATTGTTACACGCAACAACGGAAATCAATTTGACTATTCGTACAATGGTCAAACCCAAAGGATGACATATCAGAATGGTATAATGATTGAGAATGTAACCGAAGGCCTCATTTATCCATTTGTAGTGCGTCCTAACTGCATTACGTTTGAGCGTCCACTCATTCGTTGGGGAGTGTCTTCACAAAACTTTACCTTAGATGAGAACAATGCTAAACTCATATCTATGGATGGTGTGGAAGTTGCTTTTGTTCCTGCCCTAACGTTGGTGGAGACATTAGATGCCAAATTAGATAACAATATCCGTTGGAAGTTAGACACAAAGGACATGGGATCTGAGTCTAAGACGACATACGACCAGATGGCCGCAGCCTTAAAGCAGCAAAATGGTACGTTACGTGCTCTTTACATGCAACGTGAGGTAAAGCAAACTATTTCAACAGAGGGTGATACACTATTGAATAAGCAAGATTATCTATGTATTGAGTTTAATCATCCTAAACGTGGTGTTAAGCAAGCACGTTATGAAATGACCTACACTATGGATAATGAGGTATTGACATATCAATACGTACAACCATATCCTGACGAAGAGAATATGTCAATTGCTCTACTATCCATATTAGGAGGAGAAACAAAAGGTGTGGCCATGATTAAGGATTTGATGTGTGGTAAATTTAATATAACATCTGCCACCGGTTCGTTGGTTAATCCACAACAGTTGTATCTGACCAGTACCACTTCCTTGAATAAGAAAATTAAGATTAACGCAACCGACTAATGTTATTTATTAGTTCTGTATGATTTATAAATTAATTTAAATTTTAAAAGTATGAAAAAGTTATTTACTTTAATTGCGGTTGCAGCAATGGCAACTACGACGTGGGCTATTTCTGCCCAAACTGCGCAAGTTCAGCGCACAAAAGTGAATCAACCAATGCCCGTTCAGTATAATAATATTGAGCGTGCCATGAAACAAGCTCCGGCAGACATGCTGAAGAGTGTTCCTCAAGAAGCTATTCGTCCTGCAAAGTCGTACAACAATGTTCGTGCCGCTCGCAAAGCAGCGATGGAAGATGACATGTATGCATTCTATATGCGTCCAGAAGGCATATTGAATTGCGGTATTGATCCACTCGGAACTTACATTTTCGTTAACTATCCATCTATCGTTGGTAGTTGGCTGAATGGTATTGATGCCTGGACATGGCGTAATTATAGCCAAGATTACACAAAGATTGAGTATCAGAATGCATTTGGTAATGCTTATCCTCAATATGCAAAAGAAGGCAATACGATTGATGTAGAAGGCAACTGGGTAGATTCGTTGCCGGCACAATATCGTTTTGATGCCAACTCTTATTATAGTTATCGTGTACCCTTACAGATTGTTTCCAATGGAATAGAGAAAGACTCTTTTGTAACCAATAGTGAGTATAGTACACGTTTGGATACAATTATTGACGAAATGTGGACCATTTCGGGTGTAAAACTCAGCAATGGACTTCCATACTATTTCTATGAAGAGGATGCTTTCCCCGAATTCAAGGATATTGACTATTGGCCATTAACCAATGCTTCTTTCTTTGATATTGATTATGGCTTCGGTATGTTAGAGGTATGGGAGGCTGACGAAGAGACCAAAAAAGTGGAGTATGTAATGGGGTCATCCACTGTTACTATGGAAGATAAAGAAGGTCAAGAAGTTATTGTCAAACCTGCTTCCATCATTCAATACTTTGAGAAGCCAATGTCTCCGTTGTACATCCACGATGTTGCATTGCCCATTAGCGCTGTTACCTATAAAGAAGACGATTTCTATTATACCGACCCAACCTTTGACTCCTTGATGATGGTAATTATGGATACTACTATGGAGAAAGTACTCGCAGTTTCTCTCGCAACGATTGAAGACACCACGAATATGTTATATATTCCCGGTTCTTTTGTTCATTTCAAGATTGAAAAAGAAGACGAATTTGGTGGCAAAGAGATTGGTATCACCGTAGATGAGCCTTTCTATGTAATGATTCAAGGTCTGAACCGTCCTAACAACGATTTCGGTATTTTATGCGGTATTGATTTTCAAACCGGCGGTAATACCTTCGTGTTAGATGCCAATAGCGGAAAAATCGTTAATTATGTTGCGGCAGATGCCTTCATTCAATTGAATGGTTTCTACTACACGCTGGAAGATGGTACACGCGCCTTTGGTTATGCGCCTCACGAATCCAACATCGTCGATGTTAGATTAGAGTATGATTCAGAAGACGACTCCTATATTGCAGTTTGCAACGATGGCGAAATGGAAGGCTACCTTCCTGTAGTAGCATCTATGGATTTGTTGTACGATACCATTACATACGACTACAACTATGACGTTATTGCACCTGATTGGGCAGAATTGGATATGTCCTATAAGAGCGTAGTAAGTGACGACGGAACTACCGCTTGGGAAATAGGATGCTATTTCATATATATCATGTATTACCCAGAGGATGGTGCAGAAGAAGTACCAGCAGTAGGTGATGAAATCAAACTGCAAAAATATGGTAAAGAGCTTATCTATCGTGTAGTAGAATCTCCTTTCACCGGTTTAAATGAGCACACTGTTGGTGCCAAGGTATCTAAATACTTTGATGGCAAACAAATCGTTATTCGCAAGGGTAACAAACGTATGAATGTATTAGGTACAGAGCTCTAAACATTTAGACGAAACGCATAATAATCAACTGCCTGACCCATTGGGTTAGGCAGTTTTTATTTTAGGCTTACCAGGGCAGCATGTGGTCCCGAAATGGTCCCGAAAAGTATAAGCAAAACCATTGCGGCGTGCCGATTTTGTTTATAAATTATATAAGTGATTGATTTTCAACAAGATAGGAAATGTTTAAATTATTAAAAACCTGTTGAAAACCTATTAAAAACTTGTTGAAAAGTTGGGTAATTTGCCTAAAATTAGGAAATGTCAGAAAAAAGTAGTAACTTTGCATCGTCGGACCAACAATCTCGCAAGGGTTGATTGCCACTCCGTTTAATCAACGGGCGAGTTGTGCTCCTCCTCTCCGAAAAACCTCTCACGAGCTTTTTCGGGGGGACCCAAAGAGTCCGATAGGGATTAACAAATAGCACCTCTTCATGGGGAATTGTTTAAGAAAATGGCAGAAACGACCTATCATATTCCTGCGCTGTTGGAGCCCACGATAGATGGGCTAAATATCCACGATGGCGGTATTTATGTAGATGTGACTTTCGGCGGTGGAGGTCACAGCAGGGAGATTTTGCGCCGATTAAATGAAGAGGGGAGAAGGGAGAATGGAGAAAGGAGAAAGGAGAATGGAGAGGGGAGAATGGAGAAGGGAGAATGCACGAAGCAATTATATAGTTTTGACCAAGACATAGATGCCTATCAGAATAAAATTGATGATGTACGCTGGCAGTTTGTGCGAGGGAACTTTAGGTACCTGAGTAATTTTATGGATTATTATGGGGTAGATGCCATTGATGGGTTGATTGCTGATTTGGGTGTTAGTTTCCATCATTTTGACGAAGCAGAGCGAGGGTTCAGTTTCCGATTTGATGGTCCGTTGGATATGCGAATGAACCAACGCGGAGGACAGACGGCCGCAGATATACTCAATACGTATGATGAGCAACGTTTAGCCAATGTATTGTATCTATATGGCGAATTAAAGAACTCGCGTGCTTTGGCGCGTAGATTGGTGCAGATGCGCAATAAAGAGGCCATCACAACTACCGGTCAGTTGGCATCGTTGACAGGGGACAAGAAAGAGCTGACTAAAGTCTTTCAGGCATTGCGCATTGAGGTGAATGATGAATTAGGTGCATTGCGGGAAATGCTGCTGGTAGCCAAAGACTTGTTGCGTCCTGGTGGCCGAATTGCGGTATTGACGTACCATTCATTAGAAGACCGAATTGTAAAGAATTTCCTTAGATCAGGCAATTTAGAGGGTGAGACGGAGAAAGATTTTTATGGCAATATCCTTACTCCATTCAAAGTGATTGAGAAAGGACGAATGGCAGACGAAGACGAGGTAGAACGTAATCCACGTGCCAGATCGGCCAAGTTACGTATTGCAGAGAAGATATAATTAGAGAAGATGGAAGAACACGAAAAGGAACAACCTAAGGTGACACTTAAGGCGTTTATGAACGGCGATGTGCTGATGCATAGATGGGTCAGGAAGCAGTATAAACTCTGCATCCTGATTGCTGCGTTAATTTTCGTGTATATCTTAGCCGGTTTTTTTGCACAACGCCAGCATCATCATCTTGCAGAAATTAAGAAGGAGTTTCAGAACAAGCATTTTGAACAAATGACGATTGAGGCCGAACTGACGGAACGCACCCGGCAGAGTACGATTTCGCGTCAACTGCGCGAACAAGGAAGCACGCTGATTGAGAATAGAAAACCCATTATCTATATTCGCTAATGTTAGATTCCAGACAAAATACCATATTACGCTTTGCTGTCATTGTTTTGCTCATTCTGTTAGGGTTTATTGGTGTGATTGCCAAGATTATCTACACACAAACTAATCCAATTGAGAAAGCCAAGTGGGAGAAGATTGCTGCATCACAATACAAAACCAATGTAGTAGTTGATCCGGCGCGAGGTAATATCTTAGATGCCAATGGTCGTTTATTGGCCAGCAGTTTACCTCAATATGTTGTACGAATGGACACTCGAGTAGAGGCTTTGCATCTTGGAGGAGACACTTTATTTCGGCATTATATTGATTCTATTTCCAATGGATTAAGTCGAATCATTGGAGACAAATCGGCGCAGGAGTATCGGTCGATGATTACGAAAGCTTTTTACAGCAATAATCGCAAAGGACGTGATATCCGATTACATTCCGGCCGCATCAGTTATGTGCAAAAACGCGCCATTGAGCAATTGCCATTGGTGCGTAGGGGACCTTATAAAAGCGGTTTTTACTTCAAGGAGGAGCATGTCAGAAATAAGCCTTTTGGGCGATTAGGCAGTCGTACCATTGGCAGTATTTACCGTGACGAGGGGCATGGAAATGCCGGATTAGAGCAAAGTTTCGAGAAAGAGCTGCATGGTACAGAAGGACTTTGTACTCGTCAGCGCGTGGCCGGTCAATGGGCAGATGTGCCTATTCGCGAAGCAATCAATGGCTGCGATATTGTGACAACCTTAGATGTGAATCTAATGGACATTTGTGAGGACGCATTGATTAATAAGTTGAATGAATGTGAAGCCGATTGGGGGTGCGTGATTCTGATGGAGACGCATTCGGGACAGATTAAGGCGATTAGTAACTTAGACCGGTTGGATGATGGACATTATTATGAGACACGCAACCATGCTGTGACACGTGTAGAGCCCGGTTCGACATTTAAGACGATTGCTATGATGGCAGCGTTGGATGATGGCAAGATTGGCATCAATGACACATTCCATGTTAGCAGTCACGGATGGGATTATAAGAGCAGCCATCACACCGATTCACACCCTAAGGATACGTTCTATAATACGCGTAGTGCCTTGGCGATTAGTAGTAATATCGCATTGGCAAAGATGATTGTGAAGGCATACGATGGCAAGGCTGATAAGTTCGTCAAGAAACTGCAATCGATGAAGATCACGGATGGTTTCAAAACCGAGATTTTAGGCAGTACACCTCCGCGAATTGATGTGCCTAAAGATGCAGTCACCATCAGTAAGATGGCCTATGGTTATTCGGTTGAATTGAGTCCGATGCAGATTATAGCTTTTTATAATGGCATTGCCAATGATGGCAAGATGATACGGCCTTATATGGTGAGCAGGATAGAGAAAGACGGCGAACCCATCAAGCAATTCCGCACTATCACGCTCAACAGTTCTTTATGCAGTTCTTCTACGCTCAAACATATCAAGGAGGCGTTGCACGATGTGGTATGGGATAATGACCTGCCCGGCACAGCATCCGTTCGTAAGTGGAAGGGGCATATTGTGGCTCGCAAGGCGCAGAGTGACTTGGTGCACATCGCCGGCAAGACAGGAACGGCTCAATTATTCCACCACGGTCGTTATCATGGCAGGGACCACGAGCATAGAATGACCTTTGTGGGATATTTCCCCGAAGAAAATCCTGAATACACTTGTTTATGTATGATAGAGCATCCTAAGAATTTCCCTATTTACGATGCCGGAATGGACTGCGGTTCGGTAGTTAGAGAGATAGCAGAACGGACGATGGCTTATGGATGGGTATATGAGATTAAGGATGGCAAAACGATTTTTAGAAAAAAGCATTAATCAATATGAAACTGCACGATTTAATTAACGGATTATCAACCCAACGAGTTGTGGGGTCCACCGACATTGAAGTGAGCGGAATCCAATTTGACTCTCGAAAGATTGAGCAAGGGAATGTCTTTGTTGCTCAAGTAGGCACGGCCATGGATGGTCATACGTTTGTAGATAGTTGCATCGAAAAAGGTGCGGTAGCTATCGTCATCAGCGATAGCGCCTATATTCGGGAAGGAGTAACAACTATTGTTGTGGAGAACACGGACTATGCCTTAGGGGTAATGGCTCATCAATGGTTTGGTTGCCCCAGTGAACATCTGACTTTGGTGGGTGTAACCGGCACGAATGGCAAGACTACGATTGCCACATTGCTATATAAATTAGTTCGTGCCTTAGGCAAAAAAGCAGGTCTATTATCTACCGTAGTTAATTATATTGAAGACGAAGCCATTGCTTCTACCCACACCACGCCGGATGCCCTGGAGTTGAATGGGTTATTGCGAAGGATGGTGGATGCCGGTTGTGAATATGCTTTTATGGAAGTGAGCAGTCATGCTATTGCCCAAGAGCGCATTGCCGGTTTGGATTTTGATGGGGCTTTATTCACTAATCTCACGCGCGATCATATTGATTATCATAAGACATTTGATAATTATCGTGACACCAAGAAACGACTCTTTGATGGACTACGAAAAGAGGCATTTGCAGTCACCAACAAAGACGACAAGAACGGACTTGTGATGACGCAGAACACACGTGCAAACATCAAGACCTACTCTACTCGTTGTTTGGCAGATTTCAAGGCTACTATTTTAGAGGAGGACTTTGATGGTATGCAACTCAATTTGAATGGTAAGGAAGTGTTTGTACCATTGGTTGGACGTTTTAATGCGAGCAATATCTTGGCCATTTACGGAGGAGCCGTTTGTCTTGGTTTTGATGCCATTGATGTGCTGCGTGTTTTGTCCACACTGACGGCTGTTAATGGACGTTTTGAGGCCATCCGTAGTCCGAAGAAAGGCTGGACAGCCATTGTGGATTATGCCCACACACCAGATGCGGTGGATAATGTGATACAGACCATCAATGAGATTCGCAAAGGACGGTTGATTACCGTAGTGGGGTGTGGTGGCAATCGTGATCATGGTAAGCGGCCTATGATGGCGCAGATTGCTAAGCGTGGCAGTGATCAGTTGATTCTAACGAGTGATAATCCCCGTGACGAAGAGCCGGCAGATATCTTGAAAGACATGGCGGCAGGGCTGACAGAAGAAGAATTGAAGACAACGCTTATTATTGAAGACCGCGCCACGGCTATTCAGACAGCATGTACGTTAGCCGGAGAGAAAGATGTTATTTTAGTGGCAGGCAAGGGGCATGAAGATTATCAGATTATCAAAGGCGTTAAATACCATTTTGATGACCACGAAGTAGTACGTAAATATATTTAACATGTTATACGAATTATTCAATCATTTAGGCGACTTCCCCGGAGCAAGGTTGATGACCTATATCTCGGTGAGGGCCATTGTGGCTAATGTATTGGCCTTACTTGTCAGTATTTATTTCGGTCGATACTTTATCAATCTTCTCAAACGCAAGCACATATCTGAGACACAGCGAGATGAGAAATTAGATCCGTTTAATGTGGCTAAGAAAGGCGTGCCGACCATGGGAGGTGTTGTCATCATTGCAAGCATCTTGCTACCCTGTTTACTTATGGGTAGACTGACCAATGTGTATATGCTCTTGATGCTTATCACGACTGTACTTTTAGGTAGTTTAGGATTTGCGGACGACTACATTAAGACATTCAAGAAGAACAAAGATGGTCTCAATGGATGGATTAAGATTGCAGGTCAGGTAACGTTAGGTTTGATTGTAGGATTGACTTTACGTTACAGTCCGGTGACGGTGATGAATGAACGTGTGGAAATGCGTATTGAGAACAATATCACGGTTGTGGAAAAGACACCTGATGTTAAGTCCACACGAACCACTATTCCGTTTGTAAAGAATCACAACTGCAATTATGCCAATATGTTTCGTTTTCTGGGAGAAGAGAATCAATATCGGGCAGGTTGGATTTTCTTTGTGATACTCACTATTCTCGTAGTGGCGGCAGTCAGCAATGGTGCGAACTTAAATGACGGCATGGATGGCATGTGCGCCGGTAACTCAGCCATCATTGGAGCGGCACTCATCATATTGGCCTACATCAGCGGTAACGTGATTTTTGCAGACTATTTTGATATTATGTATATCCCCGGTTCGGAGGAATTAGTGGTGTATATGTCTGCTTTTGTGGGCGCATTAGTTGGCTTCCTTTGGTGGAATGGTTTTCCAGCGCAGATTTTCATGGGAGACACCGGAAGTCTAACCGTAGGAGGTATTATTGCCGTATGTGCAATTATTATTCATAAGGAATTATTATTACCCATCTTATGTGGTGTGTTCCTTATGGAGAGTGTTAGTGTGATTTTCCAAACACAAGTATATAAATTGATGAAGAAAAAAGGTCGTCATTTCCGTGTGTGGAAACGTACTCCACTTCATGATCATTTCCGCACTTCGGTTAATCAAGTGCTGACTAATGATCCGACTTGTGGTATTCTCTTTAAGGGTCAACACGATTTGCATCACGAAGTCAAGATTGTATTGCGTTTTTGTATTATCACACTAATCTTGGCTGCACTAACCATCTTAACACTTAAGATTCGATGAAAAGAGTAGTTATATTAGGCGCAGGCGAAAGTGGAGCCGGAGCAGCTATCCTGGCCCAGGAGAAGGGCTTCGATGTGTTTGTGTCAGACATGGGTGCTATCAAACCTGAGTATCAGGCCTTGCTGAACGAACATCATATCTGTTTTGAGAGCGGTCAACATAGTACCGAATCCATTCTTAACGCCGATGAAGTGATTAAGTCACCAGGCATTCCATTGACCGCGCCACTTATTCAGCAACTGCAGCAACAGGGCACACCTATCATCTCGGAAATTGAATTTGCGGCACGTTACACGAAAGCCAAGATGATTTGCATTACCGGCAGTAATGGTAAAACGACTACCACTTCTCTGATTTATGATATGCTGGTTCGTGCAGGACTGAATGTCGGTCTGGCCGGCAATATCGGCAACTCGTTGGCTTTGCAAGTAGCTCACGAGCAGCATGATTACTATGTGATTGAATTGAGTTCCTTCCAATTGGACAATATGTATGATTTTAGGGCAGACATTGCTATCTTGCTCAATATCACGCCTGATCACTTAGATCGTTACGATTTTCAATTCCAGAATTACGTGAATGCCAAATTCCGCATCACGCAAAACCAAACACCTCAACAAGCCTTTATCTACTGGTCCGAAGATCCTGTTATTGATCGAGAGATAGCTCGTATTCAGCCCAAGGCCACTCTTTATCCATTTGGAGCCAATTCGCATAACATGGCCTATACAGATGGCAAGAACATGATTGTTTCTGCCTATCAAGAAGTGGAGCCGCTGCAAATTGGCATAGATGAGTTGTCCTTACATGGTAAGCATAATCAGCTGAATTCAATGGCTGCCAGTTTGGCTGCACAGATTCTGCATATACATAATGATGTCATTCGGGAAAGTCTCAAACAATTTGCAGGTGTAGAACATCGGTTGCAATATGTAGCGACAATCAAGGGAGTGAGATACATCAATGATAGTAAGGCCACCAATGTAAACAGTTGTTGGTATGCCTTAGAAAGCATGACAACTCCCACAGTGCTTATCTTAGGAGGCAAAGACAAGGGGAACGACTATTCGGAGATAGATGCGCTCGTTAAGGAAAAATGCCACACGTTAGTCTTTATGGGATTGCATAACGAGAAGTTACATGAACATTTTGACAACTTTGGGTTAACCATTTACGACACGCATACGCTGCATGATGCGGTTATGGCATGTTACGAGGCAGCACACGAAGGAGATACTGTTTTGCTGTCTCCTTGTTGCGCAAGTTTTGATTTATTCACCAGTTATGAAGATCGCGGCGAGCAATTTATGGCAGCCGTCAAAGCATTATGAGAATACCAGACTTCATAGGCTCACGCCAATATATTGACAAGACTTTCTGGACATTATTTATTATCCTGATTGTGGTTGCCATCATTGCACTTTTCAGTGCAGGTAGTACGTTGGCCTATGAGGCAAGCGGGAGTGCATTAGGTCCCATCTTCAAACAAATCGTCTTTATTGTGGCCGGCGTAGCATGCGCCTATGTTATCCAACTTTTGCCGGTATGGATGATGCGATTAGGAGGGTATATAGCATTTTTCTTTGCTTTATTATGCCTTTATATCATGTTGATTCCCGGCAACCCCTTTGTGGTAACTATCAATGGTGCCGGTCGTTGGTTTGAGATAGCCGGAGTGCAGTTCCAACCCTCTGAAATTGCCAAATTAGGATTGATTATTGTGGTAGCCGACCAGCTTGGTCGCATTCGTTCAGAAGAAGATGTAAAGAAACGTTTTCTATGGACATTGGCTGCCACCATTGCTATGTGTTTCCCCATTATGACAGGCAACTTATCCACGGCTGTTCTGCTTGGAGGTGTTGTCTTAATCATGTGGTTTTTGGCACGTATGCCATGGAAATACATCGGCATTGTAACGGGGTCGGTTGTGGTATTAGGCATTCTTTTCTACGTCATTGTTGAGTTTGCTTTTATACGTCCTGAGCGCACACTTCCCAGACCTTTTGACCGTGCTATCACACAAGTTGGTCGTATTGATAAGATGATCGAAGAGCACCAACAACCGGCAGAGGAATTCAAATTAACCGATGCTAACCGCCAACGTTCCATTGCTAAGGTAGCCGTAATGCGTGGAGGGAAATCGCCCTTTGGTGTATTGCCGGGCAATAGTCAAGAACGGGACTTCTTACCATTGGCATACGCAGACTATATCTTTGCCATCATTGTAGAAGAAACCGGATTAGTCGGGGCTATTGCGTTGATTCTTTTATACATGATTATTTTATGTCGAGCCTGCTTTGCCAGCAGCAAATACGATGATTATACCGCCATGTTAATGACCATGGGGTTAGCCCTTATGATTACTTGTCAAGCCTTCGTCTCCATGGCTGTATCTGTTGGATTAGGTCCTGTAACGGGACAGCCTTTGCCGATGATTAGTAAGGGAGGAACATCGGTACTGATTACCAGCCTTTATTTCGGCGTGATGATGAGTGTTGCCAGAGAGCAAAATGAGATGAGGGCAGGTGTGGATAAGAGTGTTAGAGAAAGTGAAGAAGTAGTGCCGGACATCAATGTAAATGAAACCGAATAAATCCATTGTTACATATTAAATTATACATTATATCATGCGGTATTTAATTTCCGGAGGCGGAACCGGGGGACATATTTTTCCGGCCGTCAGTATAGCTAACGCATTGAAGGAGATGGATCCACAAGCAGAGATTTTGTTTGTAGGTGCCTTGTCACGAATGGAGATGCAACGTGTTCCAGAAGCCGGCTACAAGATTATCGGCTTACCCGTCAGGGGATTCAATCGTGCTCAGCCATGGAAGAATATCAGCGTACTGATTGACTTATGGCGTAGTATGCGCCAGGCCAAACGCATTGTGCGCGATTTCCGTCCGGATGTAGGTGTGGGAGTAGGAGGCTATGCCAGCGGAGCCGCTATGAAGGTGGCAGCCAAGATGGGTGTTCCAATCCTATTGCAGGAGCAAAACGGATTTGCCGGAGTCACCAATAAATTGCTCAAGAACGACGCAGCCAAGATCTGTGTCGCTTACGAAGGTATGGACAAGTTCTTTCCTGCAGAAAAGATTATCCTAACCGGTAATCCTGTCCGTCAGAACCTCACATCGGGTAAACGAGTCAAGAGTGACAAACGAACATTACTGATTATTGGAGGCAGTTTAGGTGCAAAGACGATTAACGATTCCATCGCTGCCGGACTTAAGGAATTGGCCGCAGCGGATATAAACGTAGTTTGGCAAACCGGTAAGGTGTATTATGAACAGTGTCAAAAAGTAGGTAAAGAAGTTGGTAGTCAAGATATCCTTGTTCGTGATTTCTTGACCGATATGCCGGATCGCTATGCACAAGCGGACTTGGTTATTTCTCGTGCAGGAGCATCTTCGATATCTGAGATTTGTCTATTAGGCAAGGCCGCTATTTTAGTGCCCTCACCCAATGTAGCCGAAGACCATCAGACCCACAATGCCATGGCTTTAGTATCCAAAGATGCGGCTGTATTGGTGAAGGATTGTGATGCAAGCAAAGAGTTGGTTAAGACGGCGTTAGCATTGATTAAGGATGACCAACGACTCAAAACACTCAGCAAGAATGCCAAGGCAATGGCACAAACTGACTCTGCACGAAGAATAGCAGAAGAAGTGATAAAATTGGCACAAGAGCAAGGAAAACAATAAATATATTTGCATATATGCAAAATTTTTAGTAACTTTGCGCGGTAATTATCAAACAACATGAAGATTATCCAACATATCGGAGAATATTTTATCCTTATGGGGCGCGTTTTTCGTCGTCCGGATCGTTGGGGAATGTTCTTCCGTCAATACATGAAAGAGGTGGAGAAGCAAGGATTGCAATCGTTGCCCATTGTGATTATTATTTCTATCTTCATCGGTGCCATCTTAACTATTCAAGCCAAGATTAACACCGAGAATCCTCTATTACCCACTTACACAACCGGTTTGTTGACTCGGGAGACTTTGTTATTGGAGTTCTCCTCTACTATATTATGTTTGATATTAGCCGGTAAGGTTGGTTCTAATATCGCCTCCGAGATAGGTACCATGCGTATTACCGAGCAGATTGATGCCATGGAGATTATGGGTGTTAATTCTGCCAATTACCTGATTGCACCTAAAGTGGTTGCATTTATTACGATGATGCCCTTCTTGGTCATTATCTCCATCGCAATCGGTTTAGTTGGCGGTTGGGGAGTTGGTGCTTTCACAGATATTATCACCGTGGCGGATTATGTAACCGGTATTCAATATGCCTTCAATCCCTACTACGTAACATACGGACTGATTAAATCTGTTGTCTTTGCGTTTATCATTACGACGCTGAGTAGTTATTATGGATATAACGCACGTGGAGGCGCGTTGGAAGTAGGTATTGCCAGCACAAATGCTGTGGTTAATTCCAATATTCTTATTCTATTTTCAGACCTTATTCTAACCAAAGTGCTGCTATGATTAGTGTTCAAGATATAGTCAAATCGTTTGATGGCAATATGGTACTCAACCATATCTCGACAGAGATGAAGGATGGTTGCGTCAATATGATCATTGGTCAATCAGGCTCCGGCAAGACGGTGTTTATGAAAAGCCTTATTGGTCTTTTCCAAGTGGATGGTGGTCGAATTGAATACGATGGACGCTGTTTGACGGATATGAACGAAAAGGAGATTCGTGCCTTGCGCCGTGAGGTAGGTATGCTATTCCAGGGCTCGGCTCTATTTGATAGTATGACGGTGCTGGAGAATGTACTCTACCCCTTGGAGATGTTCTCAGATATGAATCATCAGCAAATGGTGGATCGTGCTAAGTTCTGTTTGGAGCACGTCAATATTCCCGAACATGTTTATAATCTGATGCCCAGCGAGATTAGTGGCGGTCAGCAAAAGCGTGTGGCTATTGCTCGAGCTATTGTACTAAATCCTAAGTATCTGTTCTGCGACGAACCTAACTCAGGATTAGACCCCAAAACCAGTTTGGTTATTGATCAGTTGATTCATCAGATTACGCAAGAATTCAATATGTGCACTATCATCAATTCTCACGATATGAACTCCATCATGGAGATTGGTGACCATATTGTTTTTCTTAAGAACGGCAGTTTAGAGTGGAGCGGCAGTAAGGATGAAATCTTCCATACCGGCAATGAAGCATTGGAAGATTTTGTATTTGCCAGCAACTTATATAAGAAAGTCAAAGCAGCCCATCAAGCATGAAAAAAGTTCTCTATCTCATATTGCTTTTCATGAGTTGTGCACTTTATGCTCAACCTCAGCGCGTTCCTGCTCGCAGGGATCCGGTGGTACGTGTGCAGCCTAACGGAGATAGTCTGACCGTCTTGTTGCGTGGCGACGAATGGAGACATTGGATGATGACCGCAGATGGTTGGCATATCCGTGAGAATAAAAAAGGTGTGCTCTGTTACATGCGTTCATTAGGCGGAGTAGAACAAGAAGTGAGCAACCGCCAGGCACATGATGCCGACAAACGCAGTTGTTGCGAAAAAAGATGGCTCAAGAAACACGGTGTACAGAACCTCTCTTACGCTCCTTGTCCTCCACGTATTGCTCCCAACGCAACACCCATGGAAGCAGCTGCCATTCGGGCTAAGTATGGCACCAAGCCTCATACAGCAGCGATGCAAGTTAATGTGCGCAAGACCTTCCCTAAAGTGGCTGTTATATTGGTTAATTTCAGTAATTTGGCGTTTGCCAACAACCATATCCGCACCGCCATCGATTCCATGTTTAACGCCATTGATTACGTTAATCCGTTTGGGGAGCATAGTGGTTCCGTTCGGCAGTATTTTAGTGACCAAAGTTATGGTTCATACAATCCTCAATTTGACATTTATGGTCCGGTAACTGTTTCTCAAGAATATAAATACTATGGCACTAATTCCGGCGGTTCGGATGTTCGTCCCGGACATTTGGTTACGGAGGCTTGTGCCTTGATGAACGATTCGTTGGATTTCTCGCAATATGATATTGACCAAGACGGAGATGCAGACTTAATCTACATCCTTTATGCCGGTCCTCCTGCCAGTGATGAGTACTATATCAATAAGAATTGGATTCCAGACCCGCAGAATCTGATTTGGCCTCACTACTCCACTATTGATCGAATAGGTTGCGGCACGAATGTGCGCACTTTTGATAATGTGCGAATCAACGACTATGAGGTTAGTAGTGAATTGGATGGGTATTTTTCTTTCCAGCCCAATACAGATAGTGTAGCTGTTGCTGCCGGCATAGGTATTCCCTGTCATGAGTTTGGACACGGAATCGGTTTACCCGACCAATACAACACGAACAATGGTAATAACACCAATTTCTCTTGGGACATTATGGACTATGGTTGCTATAACGGCGACACCTATACTCCTGCCGGTTATTCGGCTTACGAACGTTGGTTTATGGGATGGTTGACTCCTCGTCAATTGACCGACCCCGAGAATTGTATATTGCCTTCGATCATGCAGGATAGCGTGGCACTGTTGATTTGTCCTTCAGGCGAACATAACCTTGACGGACTCAGTCCGTTCCCAAGGTCATTCTACCTATTGGAAAACCGCCAACAAGAGAAATGGGACACCTACTTGGACGGGCATGGAATGATACTGACACAAATCAACTACAATGCCTCTCGATGGACCAATAATCAACCGAATAATACTTCCCCATTGGGTATTGATATCATTGAAGCAGACGGTGTGAGCATGTCCATCAACCAAGGCAGTAAAGCGACTGACGCTTTCCCCAAAGGAGCCACCTTCTATAAAGGCATAGAGAACTTCCCCATTGAGAATATCCAGGAAAGTAATGGCATCATTACCTTCAAATTTAAGGGAGGAACGGAAACCGGGTTAGTTAAGCAAGTAGAGACCAATCAACAAAGCAAAATCATCCTGAATGGACAACTATATCTCCATAAATCAGGACGATGGTATAATCTCTTAGGTCATGAAGTTCATCTCTTATAACGTCAACGGCATTCGTTCCGCCATCAGCAAAGGTTTGATGGATTGGTTGCGAGACGAGAACCCGGATGCTTTCTGCATTCAGGAGAGTAAAGCGCAACCGGAACAGATAGACACGATTGCCATGCAAGAATTAGGCTATCATTCCTACATCCATTCAGCCGAAAAGAAAGGCTACTCAGGAGTGTGTATCTTCTCCAAACAGGAGCCGGACAAGATAGTGGTAGGTATGGGTAAGCCTCGCTATGACAGCGAAGGACGTGTTTTGCGGGCGGATTTTGGTGAATTAACTTTAGTTTGCGTTTATGTGCCTAGCGGAACAACCGGAGATGTGCGGCAAGAGTTTAAGATGGATTTCCTTGAGGTGTTCCTCAAATGGTTGAAGGAACTGAAGCAAGAACGTCCCAATGTAATTGTATGCGGGGACTTCAATATCTGCCATAAGCCGATTGATATCAATCATCCTGAGCGGCAAGTTGGGGTGAGTGGTTTCCTGCCGGAAGAGCGCGAATGGATGGACAGATGGCAAGAAAGTGGGATGGTAGATACGTTCCGTGAGTTTGACCAAAGTGCCGAGAAATATAGTTGGTGGAGTTACCGATTTGGAGCCAGGGAAAGGAACGCCGGTTGGCGAATTGATTATTTCTGGGTGAGTGACAGTTTGAAAGACAGATTAGAAAATGCAACAATAATGACAGAGGCGGTGCATAGTGACCACTGCCCGGTAGGATTATGGATACATTAAGAACAGAACATTTAATTAAACGATATGGTAAGCGCACCGTTGTCAATGATGTTTCTATTCATTTACAGCAAGGCGAGATCGTGGGACTGCTTGGACCGAATGGTGCCGGAAAGACAACCACTTTCTACATGACCACAGGTTTGGTGACGGCCAATAATGGTAATATCTATCTCAATGACTTGGATATCACCTCGTATCCCATGTACCAACGTGCCAAATTAGGTATTGGTTATTTGCCACAGGAGGCAAGTGTGTTCCGCAAGATGACGGTTGAGGACAATATCCGTTCCGTGTTGGAGCTGACGGACTTCACCAAAGAATATCAGAAAGAGAAGTTGGAACAACTGATTAAAGAGTTTAACCTCAACCACGTGCGTCATAACTTGGGTGACCGTTTGAGTGGAGGCGAACGTCGTCGTACAGAGATTGCGCGTTGCCTGGCTATTGAACCTAAGTTCGTGATGTTGGATGAACCCTTTGCCGGCGTTGACCCCATTGCGGTGCAAGAGATTCAGGACGTTGTATGGAAACTGAAGGATAAAAACATCGGTATTCTCATTACCGACCACAACGTAGATGAGACGCTCATGATTACAGACCGCGCCTACTTGTTGTTTGAAGGAAAAATCCTCTTCCATGGTACGCCGGAAGAACTGGCAGCGAACCCGGTAGTAAGGAAGAACTACCTCGGACGAGACTTTGAGTTAAAGAAGAAAAGTCGTCCTGTAGAAGACGTGCCCGAATCCTAACATAATCGAAACATAATCGAAACATAAAAATAGTTTGAACATAATCAAAATAATACAATATGAATTTTGCAGAATTAAGTAACGGCATTTTTAGTCAAGCCGTTGTGGATTACCACAAAACCGACAACGTGGATGCTCCTATCCAAAACCCTTATCAAGAAGGAACCATTGAAAACGATTTGTATTTGAAGAACTGGATTGATGTTGTTCAATGGCATCTGGAAGATATTATTCGTGACCCGCAAATTGACCCTGTTGATGCATTGGCGCTCAAACGTCGTATCGACAAGAGCAACCAAGACCGTACCGACTTGGTAGAGCGTATTGACTCGTATTTCTGGGATAAATACCATAACGTTAAACCTTTGGCAGACGCACGTATCAACACCGAAAGTCCGGCATGGGCTATCGATCGTTTGAGTATTCTGCACGTCAAGATTTATCACATGACAGAACAAGTTGAGCGCGTGGATGTAAGTCCGGAGCAACACGATAAATGTGTGCAAAAACTGGCTGTGCTCAAAGAACAGTTATGCGATATGACCACCTCTATCAGCCAACTCTTGGACGATTATGAGGCAGGTCGCCGTGTGATGAAAGTATATCGTCAAATGAAAATGTACAACGACCCAAGTTTGAATCCGGTACTTTACGGGAAGAAGAGTTGAGCGTTGAGCGTTTAGAGTTTAGAGATTAGCGTTTAGAGAGTTGAAAAAATTATTAGTTATACGATTTTCAGCCTTAGGTGATGTGGCGATGGTGCTGCCGGTGATTAAGGCTCTGGCAGCCGCCTATCCGGAGTGGGATATCACGATGTTGAGTAAGAAACAATGGGGATCCCTGTTTCTTGACTTACCTGATAATGTCCACTTCTTTGGGGCCGATTTGAAAGGCAAACATAGTGGTTTAGCCGGTCTAAATCGGTTATTACACGACCTCAAGTATTGGGAGTTTGATGCCGTGGCAGATTTGCATGCGGTCATTCGCACGCTCTATCTAAGGCATCGTTGCCTATGGCGAGGCAAACGTGTTGCACACCTGCATAAAGACCGCTATCAGAAGTGGTTGCTGGTTCGTCATTTTTACCAATACAAGCACCCCCTTCAGTCCACTGTTTCACGTTACCGGACGGTGTTGGAGGAACTGGGGTTTGAGTTTAACATACCCTTCCCGCATGGTATATCTAATGTACGGGAATTGTACGGGAATTGTACGGGAATAGTACGGGAATCGTACGGGAATAGTACGGGACAGACACGCGTAGCCAGTGGCATCGGAATTGCGCCATTTGCGGCTCATAAGGGAAAGATTTATCCTTTGGATAAGATGGAAGAGGTAGTTAAGCAACTAAGCGAGCGATTACACGCCAAAGCAGAGAAAGAAGGGACTGAATGCGAAAAAATCTATCTGTTTGGGGCCGGGCCGAAAGAAAAAGAGATTCTTCAAAGTTGGGCTGATCGTTACCCGCATGTAGAATGTCTCGTAGGTAAATATACGATGGACGAAGAGATTCGTTTCATGAGTACTCTGCGCCTGATGATTACGATGGATTCGGCCAATATGCACTTAGCCTCTTTGGTAGGTACTCGCGTGCTGAGTATATGGGGAGCCACTCATCCTTGGGCAGGTTTCTTGGGATATGGTCAAAGCGAGAATGACTGCATCCAATTATCCATCCCTTGTCGTCCCTGTTCCATCTATGGCAATCGTAGATGCAAATTTGGCGACTATCGTTGCTTGGATATTGAACCACGAAATATTGTTGAACGCGTATTAGGTGCGCTGGCCGTTGAAGCATGATAGAAATCAATCCCAAATATGAACACCTCCGTCCTTGGTTAGAGGCATTACCCCATACTTTCTCCCAAACAGGAGAGATTATCTATGATGCCCGCAATCAGATTCGTCGCTTTGAAGCAGGAGAACTGGTTGTATGCGTTAAGCGTTTCCATCAGCCTCACTTCCTCAATCGAATCATCTATTCGTATTTTAAGCGCAGCAAGGCTCGCAGGAGTTATGAGAATGGGATGTACTTACTGCAACATGGCATTGGTACACCAGAGCCGGTAGCTTATATTGAGCAGAAGAAATGGGGGTTCTTGGGATACAGTTATTTAGTTACGTTACAATCTCGTCTCACACGTCTCAATCGTGAGTTTACGCTCAACTACACTCCCGAATTAGATGCCACTATTCGTCCCTTGGCACGATTCACGGCCAAGATGCATGATGCAGGTGTGCTGCATTATGATTATTCACCCGGGAATATCCTTTGGGACTACGTAGATGGGGTATGTCAGTTTGAGGTGATTGATATCAACCGCATGCGTGTAGGACGTCCCGTAACGATGAAAGAAGGTGCAGAGAGTTTGAGACGGATTTGTGCCAAGACTTCTTTCTTTATCACCTTTGCAGATGAATATGCCAAGGCTCGTGGATTAGATTCCAAGGAGTGTGAAAAATGGATACTTTACTACCGAAATCGTTTTTGGAAAAACGGCAAAAAAGCACGATACGATTATGAGTAATAAGAACATTCATATTAGTTATGCCCTTACCGTCTGCAACGAAGCCAAGGATTTAGACAGGTTGCTCACCTACTTGCAAGACTACGTACAAGCAGGAGATGAGATTGTGGTGCAGGCAGACCAAAACAATGTAACCGAAGAGGTCAAATCGGTAATCGCGGCGCACAAGCAACACATTACCACCTATGCCGAGCACCCACTAAACTTTGATTTCGCGCAAGCGAAGAACCACCTGAATAGTTTGTGCAAAGGCGATTATATCTTCCAATTAGATGCAGATGAAATTCCTCAGCATTGGTTGATGGAGCACCTGACCGAAATCATTGCACAAAAACCCTGGGTCGGGCTCTTCAAATTGCCCCGTATCAACTTACTACAAGATGCTGACGGTCATGCTGACGAACGCGTAGCTTGGCCGGATTATCAAGGTCGTATTTACAAGAACACACCTCGTATCTATTGGCGTCGTCCCCTACATGAACGCATTCACGGACATTGGTTCTACTGGCATTTACCCAAGACGGACCAATATGCCATCCTGCATTTTAAGATGAAACAACAGGACGCAGATAAATGGGCCATGTGGAAACAACACTATTCAAAATGACTATTGCTTACTACATAGCATCACCTACTTGGGGAGGAGGCGAGCAATATGTATATGATTTAGCTCGCAGTCTAAAGGAGATATACAATATAACTCCAGTTTTCTTATTCCCTAAGAATAGCGACCACAATATGGTGGATAGGTTTAAAGAAATCGGTGAATGTCCAGAATTTCAATATGCGCATAAGTGTTGGAGGTTTAGTCGTTGGGCAGGGAAAAAATTAGCAGAGATATTGGACCAATACGCAGTAGATATACTACATATCAATTCTCGACAAAGTTATTTTCTCGGTGTCTTTGCCAAACATTATGCCCATCGTCCTATACGCCTTATCACCGTACAACACCTCGTGCGTCAAGCCAAAAACACATTTTTTTGGCGTTGGGCATATCATCGCATTGACACACTCATTTGTGTCAGTCAAAAAGTCAAACAAACCTACCTCTCCGCATGGCAAGAACAGAACTGCCCATTCAGAGAAGTACAAGTAGTCATTAATAGTGTACCTGCCCAACAAGTCGAATGCAACTACACTACAAGCGACCGACCTACCATTTTTTATCACGGACGGATTTGTCAAGAAAAAGGAGTTATAGAACTTGCTCGCACATTAGAGCAGTTACAAGATGTATCCTTCCAGCTCGTACTCGCGGGATCCATCGCTCCGAATTTCGCGATGGCTTGGGAATCCTATTTGGAGCAAAGTCCTATTCGTGATAGAATTGTGTGCTTAGGGTTTCGAACAGACGTTCAATCACTAATACCTAAATATCAAATTGGTGTATTACCATCATTAGTTCCTGAAGCCGGACCTTTATCGCTATTAGAAAATATGGCGTTCGGATTACCCACCATCAGTTCCGACAATGGATCGCAACCGGAATATATCTGCACAGGGGAAAATGGGATATTGTGTCCTCCTGGAGATATTAACGCTTGGAGTTGTGCTATTCGCAAATTATTAACCCATCCGAACCTGGCATCACAAATGGCAAAGGAAGCACAAAAAGACTTCTTCAATAAATTCAGTTATGACCAATTCTTAAAAAAAATGATTCAAATATATCAATCCAAATGATCAATTTCTTTCATAAATACCAATACTATATCGGTGCTATCAATTATGCGCTCTTTTTATTACTATTGATTAGCATCCCATTTCCTTCTATATTTTTTAATACTCTATGGCCAATATGGTTAGTCAGTTGGGCATTAGAGTTTCGTTTCTTGCAGCCCGCCAATAAACGCATTCATTCCGGACTGTGGCCCATCTTGATATGTATAGGGTTCTTCTTATGGTCGGCTCTATCCATTCTTTGGTCGGATTATCCACAACAAGGATGGAAAGATATTGAGCGTTGTTTGTCTTTATTAGCATTGCCCCTTATCGCTATATATGGAGTAAATGAAAGATATAAAATGCACACTATACAAACTGTTTTTTTTAGCAGTTGCCTTGCATCGGTAGCGTTCTATGCACTCACCTATTATTTTTGTCATATAATTGATATTCTGAAGTATTACCCCGGTGCGCATTGGTGGGCGATGTTCTCTAGTCCGTTAACACAACTAAAGCACCATGGCTTTTATGGCATTGAATTATTTATTGCCTTGGGGTTCTCCGGCAGTATATACACCCATTACAAGACTATTTATTCCAAAGCGAGTGCATTATTAACCGTAGGTATTGCCGATGCCATTCTATTATTTGGAAGCTTTGTTTCTGCTTCACGAACGACAATACTGCTGATTCCCATATTTATATTCGTTGCCTTCTACCTCAATTATCATGGTAAAGGCAAATGGTGGTTAATTGCTGCAATTATTGGATTAGGGATACTCTGTAATAGTCTTTTCTTGCGCCATCCCCGCATGCAAGAAGCTATACATAGTACGCAAGGGGCCATTACACAAAATCAAATTGATGAACAATCCGAACCTCGTGTTTATATTTACAAAACCATCTTAGCGAATTGGAAAGATTATGGTCTATTTGGGATGGGAATTGGGACTCCACATATCTATCTGCAAACCAAATATCAAGAAGATCCAGCGGCACCAACTAATGCGTTGCAGTTGGGTTGGCATCCACATAACCAGTATTTCAATACATGGATGACTATAGGCCCGTTAGGTATGCTCGTTTTATTAGGTATTGTTATCTGCTTACCACTTTTCTATCATGGTATAATAAAGCGACAAGCTATTTACCTGTCGCTTATCTATGGCTGGACTATGTTGACGGATTTAATGCTATCCTTCGCAAATCCACTTTATACCCTGTTTATTGCTTTGATTATTTTGACGCTTGAAGAACGCGAATCAGATTCTTCGCAACCTGCTCGTCCGTAAAACGATTAGCTTGAATCGTTCCCTTAGCAACCATCTCTTCTCGGAGGTGGTTGTTTGTTAAAATAGCATGGAGTTGCGCTCCTATTTCCTCTATATCCAACGGATTGGCATACAAAGCCGCCTCACCTCCTGTTTCGGCAAAGCAACTGCCGGTGGAAGTTAGAACCGGCGTTCCTACACACATAGCCTCTAAAATAGGGATACCAAATCCTTCAAATATGCTTGGATAGCATAGCACTTCAGCACCTTTGTAGATGGCGGGGAAATCAACAAAAGGTACACCATGACGCAGCAGCAAGGTCACTCCTAATTGCAGAGCCAACTCAGCAGCTTCGTCAGCGTACTTACTATGTCCACCTATCGCCACCAATGGCATATCAATCTTGGCCGCAGCCATCGCACGAACCAAGTTCTTGAGGTTCTTACGCGGCTCAATAGCTCCTACGTCCAAGAGGTAGTTCTGCGGTAGCGAATATTTTATTTTTACTTCAGCAATCTGTTCCTCAGAGATAGGTTGACGGAAGATATTACTGCATCCCTGATAAACAACCTCAATCTTGCTTTCATCTACATGGAAAAACTCCATCATGTCACGTTTCGTTTGCTCCGAGATAGCGATAATGGTATCGGCCGCTTTGCAAGCAAAACGAACTTTTTGCGAGAATAGCCAACGATAAGTCGGACTGTATAGTTCAGGATATCGCACAAAAATAGCATCATGCATCGTTACTACCGAACGGGCATTAGACCGACCAATCGTGAAGGGCAGTTCACCACTCAAACCATGGTAGACATCGCATTCCGGCACCTTCATGAACGAACGGCCCAGACCGCTTTTATCCATCAGCACAACTTCCCAATCCGGAGCAAACTCACGAATCAGACGCACTACATCACGACTATAATTACCTAAGCCACGATGGTTGTGAAAATACCGTTTTGCATCAAATACTATTCGCATAGTTCTGTCCATTTTTTATCAATTGCCAATAAATTGACGCGTAACATATTCATTCCATAGGTTCGCATTTCGGCTGCCTTATCCGGCATTTCGGACAAGATATCATCACTACTACCAATGCGGTATAAGCGTTCCTGCTGGCTATTGATGCTATAACAATAGAAATAGGTTGTATCGGCCACTCCTACATGCTCATTGCTAACAAAGAAAGAATATGGACGAGCCTGATTGAGGATATCTATGCCTAAACAATTATTCACATAATCTATCCCCATCAAACTCAACACCGTAGGCCAGATGTCTGTTTGCGAGGCAGGTTTCTCTATTCGTTGAACTTGTAATCCTGCTCCAAAGATATACAAAGGAATAGTATGGAAACTTAGTAACATTTCGTACGAAGGTTGTGCTGGCGCACCATGATCTGCTACAAGCACAAAAATCGTATTCTTCCCCCAATCGGTCTGTTGGGCAGCCGTTACGAACTGACACAGAGCATCATCCGCAAAAGCAATAATACGCTCTGCATCTTCTGAACCGCGAGACTTATATTCTTCCGGCACAACAAACGGAGTATGATTACTTACTGTCAAGAAAGAAGCAAAGAACGGCTGCCCCGTTACATTAAACTCATTCAACTTATTCAGTCCAAAATCGAACATATACGCATCAGACACCCCAAAGTTATTAACCACCTTGTCTTGCGGATAATTATATAACGAATAGATATCTTGTATGCAGTTCTCCCTCAAAAAAGAGTTCATATTATCATACTGCGGATTACCTGTCATAAAGCACATCGTACGATAGCCTGCTTGCTGCAAATAATGCGGTAAACCGGTATAATGACGGGCATTCACATCCATCATTGTTTTGGCGAAATTAGGCACAAAGCCATAAAGCGACGCAACGATGCCATTATTGGTATGAACACCGGCTGAATAACAATGACTGAAATACAGACTACTATCGCGCATAGCACGCAAATAAGGTGTTAACCACTGCCCATTCCCCTTGCGTTCTAAATTAGCCGAAGTCATTGACTCCATAAAAATAAGCACCACATTGGGACGACCTTCAATCATCGGAACAGACGTAACAACACGATTGATAGGGTAGAAACTGTCGGTTTGGGTTATATTGAGTGTCTGCTGCACATAAGTCAAGGCCTCTTGCTCATCTATCGCAGCAATTGCTTCAGGAGCATTGGATAATCCGGCACTCTTAATGATATTAAACGTAGGATTAACACCTAATTTATTGTAGAACGGATTATTGCAGAAATAAGCGAAACTAACACTCAACGGATAACGCTGGAAACTGCCTCTCATGCCACAAAAAACCGCACCCCATATTAGAATGCATATTCCTATGGCAATACCATATTGTTTATATTTATTGTTCATAATGTCTTTTTATACCTATTCCCTATTATCTTCAATGCACCAATATATGCTAAAATTAATGCTACTGCAATAATCAAAAATATCCAATTGCCTCTGTCTCCCAAAATCATACCTGTCGTATCTCCAACAAAACCGAACCATTCCGTTACAGATATATTTAGATGGTTCTCGAAGAAAGTGTAATACCTGGCATCAGCCACTCCCACAAACAATAACACCGCATAAACAATACCCATATACCACTCAACACCCGTCACGGCCTTCCGCATCCATTCGTTGTAGTATGGTTTATTTAATAGACATATAGACAAAATCATTAGGAACATTATTGGAGCAGAACCTACATAACAGGCTATTAAGTTATCAAACTTAACACCTATCAGCATCGCTGTTGGCAACAGATTCCAATCTACTCCTTCGGCGGGCATATTGCTCAGCAAAAGGATAACTCGACATAGCGTCATGGCAAGCAGACATAGCACATGTACTGCCACTAAATAGCCTATTGTTCTATTAAAAGGTTTCAAATCCATCTTACCATTCATTAATTGTTTCCATTACACGTTGCACAAAGGCACGAGCCGAATATTCCAACTCCTTATTATTGCCAATCATCGTCTTATTCGCTTTGGCATCTACCACGACAGTATCATTAGGCACTATCAATCCAAAACCATCGTTATAGGCAAAGAAAGCAAACTCGTGTTGAACCGTGTCAACGATATTCTTACCAAATACAAAATCATCTGCATCTATCCCCATTTGGCACAACAAAGTAGGCACCATATCAATCTGCGAACCTAACCTGTCAATCTGCTTTGGATAGCGAATGGCACCTCCTGCCATCACGATAGGTATCTTATAGCGAGCAGGCATGTAACTCTGCAAATCCTGCGGATAAGGATATCCATGATCCGCCACCATCACCACCAACGTACTATCCCACATGGGGCTCTGCTTGAGACTATCCACAAAAGCACCCAAACAACTATCCGTATAAGCAATCGCATTCAAATAAGGCTGTTCCCAATGATGATAATCCACCTCAAAGGGTTCATGACTACTAAGCGACAACACCGTCGATAAGCGTTTCTGTTCCGGGTGCTCATTATACTTTTTTAGAATATCCTTGGCCGCATAATCCATCAAGATATGATCCGGAACGCCCCACTTGCTTACACGCGTTGATGCAGGGAAATCGCGATCTGCTATACGGTCCTCAAACCCGCCTTGCACCAGGTACGAACGCATATTGGTAAAATCCTCGTCACCGCCGTAATAGAACTTCAGTTCATATCCCTCTTTCTTCAGGCATTGTCCCAATTGTGGCAGACTCTGCGACTTGTATGGCGCCACCATCAGCGACGTAGTCGGCTGACCCGGATAACCACTCAGCACCGCTACTACGCCTCGGTCCGTACGGTAACTATTCGCATAGATATTGGAGAAGAACAGCCCTTCCTTACTCAGTTGCTGCAAGCGTGGCATTGCCTGCCAAGCATTCATCGAAAAACTCTCAAGAATAAATAGCACCACATTAGGACGTTTCGTTGTCAATAGCGACTCATACTCGCTGCTAAAACGGTCCGATGGCAACCATCTCATTACCTCTTGTTTGGCATCCTCGGTGGACATATACGTATATTCCGATGCATCAAAATCTCCACTTCCCAACGACTCAACCACATTGAACAACGGATTAACGGCAGCTAAGTTGAGCATTTGGTTATCCGAGTAATACACGCGACCTGAATTCATTGTACTAACCGTCACACTACCTCGTATAGGCAAGAACAACGCACCGGTTAAAAGCAACATCACCATAGTCCAACCTCCTCTACGTAACCACGATGGCTCATATACCTCTGTTGCCGAATAAGCCTTTGTGATTCGCTTATAAACAAACCACCATAAAGCAAATAGCACCACAAAACCTACACATCCCAATCCCCACACCCACCAAGGAGCACAGGCCAAAGCCTCCTTAGGCGAGGCTAAATACGAGAAGATATCTCGGTCTAAATGGTAGCCCCAACTGGGGAAACAACCATTATCGCCCAAGACAGTCCATAATCCCACAAACAAGCATATCCCCGTAATCCCATCTAAAGCATAATGCAGTTTATCCCATCTCACCCACCAGCTCACACATAGAATCAGTCCTACAGCCAGCATCACATACGAAGCCATGCTTAAATCCAAAGGAAGCCCATGCCAAGGCACGAGCAACCAATCTATCATACGCACGTCTCCCAATAATGGGTATTGCCATACCATGAACAATGGTTTCTGTAATACAAAAAACAGAAGCCAATAAACGTACATTCGTATGAACAATATAAGACGCGTCTTCATCAAACCCTGCTTAACCGAATAAGTTCTTAAAGAAGTTCTTTTTATCTGCATTTCCGGGACGGATATTATCGCTATCTTGCAGTTTCTCAATCAACGCCTTTTCGTCCTTATTGAGCCGCTCCGGGATATATACACCTACATTAATTAGCAGGTCACCTGTGCCGTACTGACGAGCATATTGATCAATAATCGGCAGTCCCTTGCCGCGCATTCTCAGCACCTTACCGGGCTGCGTTCCGGGAGTAATCGTTATCTTAACGTCCCCACTCAAAGTAGGAATCTTAACTTGTCCGCCCAAGACCGCTGTAGGCATGTCTAACAACAGGTTATACACCAAATCATTGCCGTCGCGCACCAAACTCGGATGCTCTTCTTCCTCAATCAGCACCAACAAATCGCCTGGTATACCGCCTCGCGGAGCAGCATTACCCTTGCCTTCAATAGGAATTTGCATGCCGCCACTCACACCTGCCGGAATCTTAATCGTCACGATCTCCTCGTCCCTAACTACACCTTCTCCTTGACAATGTGAACACTTATTGCGAATCACTTTACCTTCGCCATGACATGTCGGGCACTCTTCCTGAACTTGCATCATACCAAAGATACCACGCTGCGCACGCACTACGCGACCCGTTCCATGACAGGTCTGACAGGTATCTCCTTCTCGACCATCGGCACTTCCGGTACCGTGACAATCTTGGCAGGGAACTAACTTACGCACCTTGATTTTTTTCTCGACACCCGAACTAATCTCCTCCAGGGTCAAGCGCACCTTAACACGCAAGTCTCCGCCACGACGTACACGCTGACGGCCTCCACCGCCGCCTCCGCCAAAGAAGCTACTAAAGCCGCCCATACTGCCGCCCATGCCCCAACTCTCGAATAGGTCACCAAACTGCGAGAAGATATCTTCCATACTGGAGAATCCACCACTAAATCCTCCGGCACCGCCCATTCCGGCATGACCGAACTGGTCATAACGTTGGCGTTTTTGAGGATCACTCAATACTTCGTAAGCCTCAGCAGCCTCCTTGAACTTTTCCTCAGCCTCTTTGTCACCGGGATTCTTATCCGGATGATACTGAATAGCCTTCTTACGATAGGCTTTTTTTATGTCCTCGGCACTGGCGTTCTTCTCAACGCCTAACACCTCATAGTAATCTCTTTTCTCTGCCATAATATTACTCTCCTACAACAACCTTCGCAAAGCGAATCACTTTCTCGCCTAACTTATACCCTTTCTGCGTGCAATCTACTACTTTGCCCTTCTTATCTTCACCGGCAGCAAAAGTGGTAATGGCCTCTTGCTCATCCGTATTAAAGTCCTTGCCTTCGGTCTCAATCACCGACACTTTATTGGCATTCAAGAAACCGATAAACTTCTGGTAAATGAGATTGACACCTTCCTTCATGGCAGTAATATCTTCATACTTATCCATAGCCAGAATAGCTCGCTCAAAGTCATCTATCAAAGGCAGCATATCTGCAAAGATACGCTCTCCTGCGTTATCCATCAGTTCCAGTTTCTCTTTCTGAGTGCGACGGCGATAATTGTCAAACTCCGCCATTTGACGCAGTTTAACATCCTCTAATTCCTGAACTTTCTGCTCCAACTCTTCAACCTTCTTTTGGAACTCTTCCATTTGCGACGATTGATTTTCGTCCTTTTTCTTATCTTTCTTTGCCATAATTCTTAGTTAAATTTACATCCTCACTACATCAATCTCCGTGCCACACACGAAACTCTGCCATTTTGTCACAGTATATTCATTATCTCTGCCAAAGTTGTCACTTTATAAGTGGCCTCCTTGTCAGTCTCCTCTGTCGTAACCCAAATCTGATCGATGTCAGCCGCCTTGGCTCCGGCGATATCCGAACTATAACTGTCGCCTATCATAATGGCTTCATCCTTGCTTACACCATTGCGTCGTAACGCCTCCTCAAAGATGCCCGGCTGAGGTTTATTACAACCTACTTCTTCACTAATCAAGATATGTTTTAAATACGGTTTCAACCCCGAGTGTTCAAACTTATAGTACTGCACCTCACTAAATCCGTTGCTAATAATGGTCAGCGGATACTTTTGCGCCAAATACTTCACCACCTTCTCAGCATCCGGCAATAAACGGAAATACACATTCGTTAATGCCAAAAACTCCTTCCCTATCTTATCCGCCAAATCCACCATCGCCTTTGGCGGGCAGGGCATAGCATCCAATCCCAAGGGTTTAAGCATCGGGTATAAGAAACGCTCACGATGCAGATACTCCTTCGTCACTTTCTGTTCGCCATATAACTGCCATAACTCCAAATTGCGCTCCTTATAGACCGACAAATAGTCCTCAAAACAATCATACCATTCCGACAATCGATAATGGGCATAGATATCCTGCAAAGCCTGATACTCTGCTCCCTCCCAATCACCAATCGTCTGATCCCAATCTAAAAATATGGCCTTATATTGTTTCATAGATAGTATTTCGGCTGCAAAGATACAAAAAAAAATGCATACATGCAAATTTTCTTGTTCATTCCAATATTTTTTTGTACCTTTGTCGTCGATTTTGAAAATTCATATCTATGCAGGAATATCCAATGCTGGCAAAAACCTTCAAAGGTCTGGAAGATGTACTCGCACAAGAGTTAACCGAATTAGGAGCCAATAATATCCATATTGAGCGCCGTGCCGTTAGTTTTTCCGGAGACAAAGCGCTGATGTACAAGGCCAATCTTTGTTTACGAACAGCTTCGCGCATCCTTAAACCCATTCTTACTTTTCGTGCCAAAGACGCCGATGAGGTATATGAAACGGTCAAAAAGATTGACTGGACACAGTACATGTCCGTTCAAACCGGTTTCAGCATCGATTCGACTGTCTATAGCGAGGAATTCCGCCATAGTAAATACGTTACTTACCGCGTCAAAGATGCCATCGCGGACTTCTTTATGGAGCGCGAAGGCAAACGCCCTTCTGTCAAACTCACCCAGCCGGATTTATATATTAATGTGCATATCTCTGACACCACCGTCACCATCTCGTTAGATAGTTCAGGTGAGAGTCTGCATAAGCGCGGCTATCGTGTGGCCAACACCGAAGCTCCTATCAACGAGGCCTTGGCTGCCGGTATGATTTTAATGACCGGTTGGAAAGGTGAAACGGACTTTTACGACCCTATGTGCGGTTCAGGCACCCTACTCATCGAAGCCGCTCTCATTGCTCAAAACATCGCCCCGGGTATCTTCCGTCAGAACTATGCCTTCTGCAAGTGGGCAGATTTTGATGCCGACTTATGGTCCGATATTTATAACGACGATTCCAACGAACGCGCCTTCACGCACCATATCTACGGTTCGGACACATCCTTCTACGCCGTACAAGCTGCCCTCAAGAACATCAAAGAGGCAGGAATGGGATGCTTTATTGATGTCAAGCAGATTCGTCTGCAAGAGATTAAGCGCGAGCAGCAAACGCCTGCCATCGTGATGATTAACCCGCCGTACGGCGAACGGTTAGCCCAAGATAAAGATGTCCTGCGCCTATACGCAGATATAGGCACTGCCCTTAAGCATCAATTTACCGGCTCCACAGCCTGGATTATATCCAGCAACGAAGACGCGCTCAAATGTATTGGACTGCATCCTAACAAAAAAGTCCACCTCATGAATGGTGAACTTGATTGTTTATTTAACTGCTATGAGTTATTCTTTGGCGAACGGAAAGAGTTTGTTAAAACACATCCTCATCGTCCACAGTCTGAACGGGCACCTCAGGCAAAGCCTCAACGGGTTGCTCACCGTTCTCACGGCCAAGGTTCCGGTACTCCTCGGGGCGGTAAAGGATTTGCACGTTCTCGGCGATAATCTCCGTCTTACGACGCATTTGACCATCCTTCTCCCAAGTACGGGTCTGCAGTTTACCCTCTACATACAACTTCATGCCTTTGCGCACACTCTTCTCTGCCCACTCGGCTAAGTTGCGGAAAAGAACAATAGCATGCCATTCCGTTTTATCCGGAATCTGTGTGCCATTTTGCATAACATAACCACGCTCTGTTGTTGCTAAATTGAAATTAGCAATGGCAGAACCTCGATCTAAGTAACGTACCTCCGGATCACTTCCTACGTTACCTACTAAAATTACCTTATTAACAGATGCCATTTGAGTAATAGAAAGTTAATTGTGAATATTGTTTTTCATTTTCGACTGCAAAATTACACTTTTTTTTGCACATTTCAAATTTTTTTTGTAACTTTGCGCCAAATTTGATAAAAATACCATCTTATGAAAAAACACTTTCTATCTATTTTAGCCATTTTATGCGCTATTACCACTTCCGTTTATGCGGGGAAGAAGGAACAAAAGCTTGGTCGTGATTACCAAGTTCGTTGCGTTGCGTTCTATAACTTAGAGAACTTGTTTGACACCATTCATGACGAGGGTAAAAACGACTATGAGTACCTGCCCGATGGAGGTATGAAATGGACTTCTCTTAAGTATGAACACAAGATTAAGAACATGGCGTATGCCGTTTCTGAATTAGGTAAGGATATCGACCCACGCGGAGCTATGTGCGTAGGCGTATGCGAGGTAGAGAACATGGGTTGCTTAGAGGATTTATGCCGTGAGATTAAAGCTACTTATAATCGCACTTTTGTGCCTATCTTATTAGAAGGTCCGGACCGTCGTGGTGTAGATTGCGGATTCCTGTATAACCCCGAGTTATTCAAGCCTACTAATGTTAAGGGCTACGAACTGAAAGCCCACTATGCTGATGGTGGCGTGGTTAAGAGCCGTCTGCAATTGCTCGTTTCCGGTTATATCATCGGAGGAAAGGAAACTCCCGAAAAGATTCATATTAGTGTTAACCATTGGCCCAGCCGTTATGGTGGCGAATTATCCTCTCGTCCTTCCCGTGATACCGCAGCCATGCTGGCTAAACATATCTTTGATAGCATCTACCAAAAAGAACCTAATGCTAAGTTTGTGATTATGGGCGACTTGAATGATGACCCCTTCAACCACTCTTGCGCAGTGGTATTGGATGCTAAGAAGAACCGCAAAGATGTGAAGGAATATGGTTATTTCAACACGATGTGGAAACACTTGGATAATGGTAATGGCACCTTGGCCTACCAAGGTTCGTGGGACTTATTCGACCAAATTATCATCTCTGAGCCTCTGCTCAATGAAGATGTGAATAGCGGCAAATGGACCTATTGGAAATCGCAAGTGTTCAATAAACCCTTCCTAACCGTTCAAGAAGGTAAAGATAAGGGCACTCCACTACGTACCCACAAGGCCGGTGTTTGGCAGAATGGTTACGGAGACCACTATCCCACAATGATTTACCTGATTCGTAAGTCTAAATAACACTACCTATCTAAACAATAAGGGGCTGCAACCATCATTGCAGCCCCTTTCTTTATAATCTACATTAGATTTCTACTCCAAGAATAGAATATATCTTGTTAGCCTTGCGAATCATAATGCGTCCATTCGGACTCATTATCTTGTCCATGTTGTGGTTGTCGTTGTGGTTGTGGTTAATCATCCCTGTTGGCTCATTGATATAAGCCTTCCATGCATTCGGAATACCATAGCCCATTTGGTTATTGGGATCAGAAGACGGATACAGGTGAGCCGAACGGATGATGCGCTCACGAATCTCTTGGGCAGGAGCATTCGGCATCGCGGACCATAACGCGGCAGCTAAACCGGCTACCAACGGCGTGGAATAACTCGTACCATTGCCCTTACTTGCTAATCCGGACTGGGTACTCACATAGACGGCTTCCGAACCAACGGCACTCACTTCCGGTTTGACGCGACCATCCGCCGATGGACCAAAACTGGAGAAGGAGGCCATAGTAGAATCCTTTCGTACTGCACCTATCGTCAGGATATCTTTGGCATCCGCAGGAATACCGATATAATGCCAATCTTTATTACCATCATTGCCGGCTGAGAAGCAGCATAAGATACCTTTCTTAGCAGCAATAGCAGCAGCACGACTGGCACGATGGGTCTTGCCATCCACTTGCTCATGAGGAAAATTGAATGCCGGGTTATCAAACAATCGATAACCTAAACTGCACGAAATGACATTCACGCCTAAACTATCGCATAACTCCAGCGCAGCCACTAAGTTATCCATCTCCTTGGGGCTCTCGGTACGCATCTCTTCGCTGCGTATCAACACATACTCCGCCTCGATGGCAGCACCGTGATAGGTGTCCGTCTTAGCAGCAATGAAAGTAAGACAATTGGCGCCATGTCCTCCTTCTTTACTATAAAAAGAGGACGTATCTGTACTAAACGAGTACGTTCCTATGATACGATCTCGCACGTAGGACAGACAAGCCGCTGTATCTACGTTACAAAAACCGCCGTCAATCACAGCCATTCGGATACCTTGACCCTCATAACCTAATTGATGCAACGGACGCAGGTTATACACATCTAATTGTTTAGCATTGTCCTGATACGGATCACTCGTATCTGCTAATAATTGTTTAACAACAGCCACCGATGAGGAAGGATGAGTATCGTCTCGCGTCAACTCCACGCTTGCCACACATGGCAAGGACTTAACTGCCAACATAGTGGCACTATCGGCCTCTATGGTTAGACCGTTCATCCAACGACTCACGTGACATACGCGTGCGCCTGTGGCGCGTACCGCGTCTATATAATTAGGTGATACGGCAATATCCAGACTATCGGTGGGAATAGACCATAATAAACGATTCTCGGTAGCGCGGTCCGAGAATTGGATAGGTGCGCTACCGAGTTTATCTGTCAATTGCACAAACCAAAAGAGTGCAAGGAAAGTCAACATTACTCTTCCTCCTTTTGGTTGGCCTCGTATTCCTTGATGAGCTTATCTTGAACGTCAGCAGGAACGAGTTCGTAACTCTTGAACTTCATCGTGAACGTAGCACGACCACCGGTTAACGAGCTTAATGTAGTGCTGTACGATGCCATTTCTTTCAGAGGTACGAGGGCATGCAGGCGTTGGAAGTTCTTCTCGGCTTCCATACCTAATACCATACCACGGCGACCGTTGAGGTCTGACATTACATCACCCATCAACTCACCGGGAACGAGAACCTCTACTTCGTAGATAGGCTCCAAGATCTTCGGATTAGCCTCCTTGAAGGCCTGAGCAAAGGCATTACGTCCGGCCAGGCGGAAGGAGATTTCATTACTATCTACCGGGTGCATCTTACCATCGTAGATGATAACGCGAACGTCACGAGCGTATGAACCGGTCAGAGGACCTTGCTCGATACGGTCCATGATACCCTTCAGGATAGCAGGAATGAAACGAGCATCAATAGCACCACCCACGATGGAGTTAATCAGTACCAACTTACCACCCCACTCCAATGGAATCTCTTGGGTGTCCTTAACGGAAATACGATATTCTTGGTTACCAAATTTATACACTTCTTTTACAGGCACACCTTCCTCGTATGGCTCAACGATGAGGTGAACTTCACCGAATTGACCTGAACCACCGGACTGTTTCTTATGACGATAGTCAGCGCGAGCGGACTTGGTAATGGTCTCACGATAAGGAATCTTGGGTTCATCAAACTCAACCATCATCTTATCGTTGTTCTCCAAACGCCATTTCAGGGTACGCAGGTGGAACTCACCTTGACCGCTAACGATTTGTTGCTTCAACTCCTTAGATTGCTCTACCAACCATGTCGGATCTTCCTCGTGCATACGAGTGAGCAAGGCACTCAGTTTCTCGGCATCAGCCTCGTTCTGAGGACGGATAGCACGACGATACTTGGGTTCCGGATAAGCGATTGCAGGATACATATTGTCGCAATCCTTAGCATTCAATGTATTGCCGGTACGGGTATCTTTCAGTTTAACGGTAGCAGCAATATCACCGGCAGCCACTTCATCTACGGGAACGCGAATAGAACCGGCTACGGTATATAATTGAGAGATACGCTCCTTCGAACCACGATCCATATTCTGTAAATCGTCAGCACCATGGATAGTACCTTGCATTACTTTGAAGTAGTTCACCTCACCGATATGAGGCTCTACGCTGGTCTTGAAGATGAACATGGATGCAGGTTTATTAGCATCAGCAGCCACTTCTTCACCCTCTTTGGTAACAGGCTTAGGAGCATCGGCTACCGACGGAGCCATGTCGCCTAAGAAGTCCATCAAACGACGAGCGCCCATATCCTTCACACCGCAAGCGCAGAGTACAGGATAAACGCCACATTCAGCAAAGACGGTCTTCAAACCATTGATCATCTCTTCCTCGCTCAATGTACCTTGATCAAAGAATTTCTCCATCAAAGCCTCGTCAGCCTCAGCAGCCATCTCGCAAAGAGCACCACGCAGTTCCTCTACCTTACCGGCTTCTTCTGCAGGAACATCCTTGTATTCAGGAGCACCACCTTCGGGCTTCCAAACCAGCATTTTATTCTTCAATACATCAATTACGCTATTGAAAGCAGCACCGGCGTTAAGAGGATACTGAACCAAAACGACTTTATTGCCAAAGTTATCCTTCAATGCCTCAAAAGTACGCTCGAAGTTAGCATTCTCATGGTCGCATTTATTCACCACAAAAACAACCGGTTTCTTGGCATTCTCAGCCAAACGAACGTTGTTTTGAGTTCCCACTTCAACACCACCATTAGCCGTCAAAGCGACTACTGCGGTATCTACAACGTGCAGAGCTGTTACTGTACCTCCGCAGAAGTCATCACTACCTGCGCAGTCAATAATATTCAGCTTCTTGCCACCGAACTCGATGTTACATACTGTAGAAAAAACAGAATAACCATATTCTTTTTCTACTGGGAAATAGTCACAAACGGTAGATTGAGCCTCAATCGTACCGCGACGTTTGATGATGCCAGACTCCAAGAGCATCGACTCCATGAGTGTGGTTTTACCAGAACCACTGCCGCCCATGAGCGCAATGTTCTTAATTTCGTTAGCTTGATAAACTTTAGCCATAAAATTGTGTTGGTATTATTAAAAATGTTAATTAAATTAAGTATAATTCGCAATTAGCGTGCAAATATACAACAAATATTTGGGATGCGCAAATTTTTAGAGCAAAAAATAAGATTTTTATCTTATTATTGTATGTTTTGAGATGGGATATGTGAGTTTACTCACAATAGACTATCGCAAAATAGGCAATATAGGGCTTCTGTCCTTTTGCTCTTTATTTGCGCATTTTAATAAAGGTGAAGTTTACTATTTCGGGGGAATTACGAGTTTACGAGTAAGGCGGCGTCCGAAATATACAACGCATTTTAATAAGGATGCAAACTACCATTCGAGGTGAGCTCGTCAGAGCCCAGTGCCCTCGAATATACAAAAAAAAAGCGACTTTTCAATCGAAAAATCGCTTTTAGACCGCCTGCGGCTGAAAGTTGTGTTATATTATTTCGCCCTTCCACAATTTCTGTAAAAAGTCGAAGATATACATAATTTCAATATCTCCCGTACGGCGAGTAAAAGGATCACGAGAAACGATAATGCAACGACTATTGGGAAATGCCGTTTTGAGATATGTACTTTTCCCTGTTTGACGTGCCCCAAAGAGGAATACACTTTGCTCTAAATCGTCTTCTAATTTATAGATTCTCGGTATCATAATGTATGATTTTCCACAAATATCGGGAGTAGCATTTCCGATATTTTATTGTTTTCGGGTGCAAAGGTACTGCTTTTTTTGATATACGCAACAAAAACACAAAAAAGGTGACCCGAAGTCACCTTTTTTATAGTTGTCAGTACTCAGTTTATAGCTCTGCTCCAAGTGCATTATAGGTCTTGGCGCCCTTGCGGATAAAGAGTTGTCCGTTGTGGAGGAACTTATTACCTTTCACGCCATCGCCAAACAAGGTAGGCAGAGTGGTAGGAGTAGAACTCATTTCGAACTTACCACCATACCAGTTGCCATCTTCATCCGGTTTGGTTCCTGTCCAGTTAGCAGGCAGCGTCAAGAGAGCAGGAGTGGTTTCTCCAATATGCCCCAAGGAACTACTGCCGATAGCCTCTTGGCAAGCATTGCCCAAGAAGGTAACGGAAGTTACACCGGCGCACCTATTGAAAGCATAATTTCCAATCGACGTTACACTTTCAGGGATAGTGATGGATTGCAAAGAATCGCAATGTTCGAAAGCACTTTCTTTAATCGTTATTAAACCTTCCTGTAAGGTAACAGATTTCAAAGCATTGCAATAGTAAAATGCAAAACTACCGATCGTCGTTACACTTGCTGGGATAGTGATGGATGTAAGACCGCAATTATTGAAAGCCTTTTCTCCAATCGACGTTACACTTTCAGGCAGGGTGATGGATTTCAAAGCGGATATAGAGTAGATAGCTTTGTCTCCAATAATAGCCAATTCTCCATTAAAAGTAATGGTTCCGACACCTTCGTCAAAAGTGTGAGTAAACGTCAGTTGGGTGCTATCTGCCGCATAGAAGGCATTGAGGTGGAGACCCATCGCACTTCCTGTACTTTCTGTTTCCGGCAATTTCGCTTCCGCCGTGTAAGTGATGACGGATGTTTTAGCAGGAGCAGCGAGAGTGAATTTACCGCTGTACCAATTGCCATTTGCGTCCGGCTTGGTTCCCGTCCAATTAGTCGGCAGAACCAAGGTAGCAGGAGTGGTGCTTCCAACGCCCATAAAAGCATAATTACCGATAGCATCTTGGCAAGCATTGCTTTCAAAAGTAACCGAAACTGAATTGTCGCACCAATAGAAGGCATATTCCCCTATCGATGCCACAGATGCTGGGATGGTGATGGAAGTGAGACCAGTGCTAGCGAAAGCCCATTCTCCAATCGTTGTTACACTGGCAGGGATGGTGATAGATTGCAATTTTTCACAGCTATAGAAAGTATAGTCCCCAATAATAGCCACTTCGCCATCCAGAGTAATCGTTCCGACACCTTCGCTAAACGAGTGTTCGGTAATCGTTAGTAGCGTGCTATCTGCCGCATAGAAGGCATTGGTGTACAGACCGAATCCTATGCGAGTTGCTTCCTCCAATTTCTCCGTCGCCGTGTAAGTGATGACGGATGTTTTAGCAGGAGCAATCTCTAAATTGAACTTACCAGTATACCAAATGCCCTTTTCGTTCGGTTTGGTTCCTGTCCAGTTAGCCGGCAGAACCAAAGTAGCAGGAGATTTTTTACCAACATCGTAAAAAGCATAAGCACCAATACCCTCTTGGCAAGCATTGCCCAAGAAAGTAACCGAAGTTAAGCCGGTACACTCTGCGAAAGCAGCCTCTCCAATCGTCGTAACACTTGCAGGGATAGTGATGGAAGTAAGACCGGATCCCATAAATACTTCTTCTCCAAGTGTTGTTACACCTTCAGGGATGGTAATGGATTGCAAAGCGGAGCAACCAGAGAAAGCATCATTTCCAATCGTCGTAACACCTGCAGGGATGATGACTGATTTCAAACCGGAGCAGTCACAGAAAGCATAATTTCCTATCGTCGTTACGCCAGCAGGGATGGTGACTGATTGCAGAGCAGAGCACATATAGAAAACTTGCGCTTCAATTGACGTTACACTAGACAAGTCAACTGATTGCAATGTGGAACAACCTAGAAAACCACTCGCTCCAATCGTCGTTACATTAGATAAGTCAATGGATTGCAAAGATTCGCAATAATAGAAAGCCCCTTCTACAATCGTCGTAACCGATGCAGGGATGGTGACTGATTGCAGAGCGGTGCAATTATTAAAAGCCATATATCCAATCGTCGTCACACCTTCAGGCAGTGTAATGGATGTCAAAGAGGAGCAATAATAAAAAGTTGCATCTTTAATCTCCGTTACAGTCTCACTGTAGGTAACGGTACCATTACCGGCATTAAATTCGTGGGTAACAACGGTTCCAAGACCGGCGAACTGGCTTTCTAATTTCTCCGTCGCCGTGTAAGTAAAGACAGAGCCTTCTGCCCACAGTCCTGCGCATAGCGTCAGGGCTGCAAATAAAGAAAATAGTTTTCTCATAATGTTTTAATTTTAGTTAATAATTTATTTAGTACTCAGTACTCAGTTATCAGTACTCAGTCATTTTGCGCTGCAAAAGTACTCATTTTTTTTGATATGTGCAAATAAAAATAAAAAAAAGCGCACCGAAATGCGCTTTTTTAGTCCTCGTCCTCAGTCCTTCTTCTTGATGGACTTGACGAATTTGTAGATAAGTGCTACAAGGGCACTGAGGAATGTCATCCCATCCTCATGGGTAA
>JAKSNH010000006.1 GCA_024399955.1 Paludibacteraceae bacterium
CTGTGGGGGAAGACGTACTGAAAAACGTGCGCACGCGACTCTTGGAATCCAAACAGAAGCAATGGAGTTATGACCATCTAAAAACATTTGCCCAACAATTAGGTATAACACCAATGACCATATGGCGCATCCATGATGCTGCACTAAAAAAATGCACTTTTAATGTTATATTTGCCCAAAAAGGTCGTAATCAAAATAGTAGAGGGGGATGCAACAGCAGATAGATGGCTTGTAGTTCCATTATGGCTGCTTGATGGAGCCGAGAGTTAACCGACTGTTAACCGACACTTAATCGACCGTTGACAACCCTCCTTAATTTGAACATCTTAACAACCAAACATCATGACAGTAACATTCGACAATTCGCTGATTCAAAGCGTAAGCGGAAGCTTAAGCAATATATTAACCCAAATCATTAACAGTATGTCTAAACATTTCAGTAAGACCGAATTCGAGTACCCTGTACATCGAATCTGTGGCAAAATCAGCAGCCGAAGTAAAGTGGTGCATAAATGCACCGCCAGCACCTACGAAGCAGACATGGCAGCCTATCGTGCGCAATGCGACACCGGCTACAAGTCCTTCACCAAGTACCTCTGGGCACAAGTGATCCTCTTTTTTCCCCTCCTCGTGATGCAGAGCGTCATCAGACGCTTGCGAGGAAAGCCAAGCATTGTACCCCGTAGAGACCGTGGTTTCCAAGCAGGGGGCTTGGACGGAAGGAGCCGTTTGGGACGGCTGGTCTCCGAGCGGGTATGATGCGGGCGGTCGCCCTTACTGCATCACCCTCCTCGCTCTTCGCCCAGAATAAGCGCATGTTGGTATATTCAGACCTTAATATAAACTTAAAACACCAAACACCATGAAAGACAAAGACAAAAAAGGATTGTGGAAGTTCCTATTGGGACTACTCAAAATCATCTTCCGTGTAGGAAGCAAGCACCTCGAAAAGAAAATCGACGAGGATGGAGAAGCCAAGTGACTTTTGGCTTCGAAAAGGGAAGGCGCTCGGGGAGAGCAAGCCGACCGAGACATTACAAATAAGAGGCAGCCAAATAGGTTGCCTCTTATTGTGCCCCAAAAATCGCGATTTCGTGCAAAAAGTTTAATTATTATTTGCATAAATGCAAAATATTTTGTAATTTTGCGCCGCAAAAGTGTGCGCTATAAATACAGAGCACTAAATACGGATAACTGAATACTAAAATATAATGACAAGTAAAGAAATTCGCAAGTCCTTCTTGGACTTTTATGCAAGCAAACAACACCAGATAGTACCTTCGGCACCAATGGTGATTAAAGATGATCCGACACTGATGTTCACCAATGCCGGTATGAACCCCTTTAAGGGCATCATCTTGGGTAACGACCCTATTAAATACCCCCGCGTGGCGGATAGTCAGAAATGTCTGCGCGTGAGCGGCAAACACAACGACCTTGAGGAAGTGGGTCACGATACCTACCACCACACGATGTTCGAGATGTTAGGCAACTGGTCCTTCGGCGATTACTTCAAAGCCGAAGCTATCGACTATGCCTGGGAATACATCGTGGATGTGCTTAAGATTAACCCTGAGAACCTATACGCCACTGTCTTTGAGGGCAACCCCGAAGAGGGTATCAGCCGCGACGACGAGGCTGCTGCCATCTGGGAGAAGCACCTGCCTAAGGACCATATCATTAATGGCAACAAGCACGATAACTTTTGGGAAATGGGGGATACCGGACCTTGTGGGCCTTGCTCCGAAATCCACGTGGATAGTCGTAGCGATGCCGAGAAAGCCAAAGTGCCCGGACGTGAGTTGGTGAATAAAGACCACCCACAGGTGATTGAGATATGGAACATCGTCTTTATGCAGTTCAACCGCAAGGCTGATGGCAGTCTGGAGCCCCTTGCTAAGAAAGTGATAGACACTGGAATGGGCTTTGAACGTCTGGTGCGCACTATCCAAGGCAAGCAGTCCAACTATGACACGGATGTCTTCCAACCGATGCTGCGCAAGATAGGTGAACTCACTTCATGCACCTATGGCAAGGACGAGAACATCGATGTTGCGATGCGCGTCATTGCTGACCATATACGAACGATTGCTTTTGCCATCACCGATGGTCAATTGCCCAGCAACGAGAAGGCCGGATACGTTATCCGCCGTATCTTGCGTCGTGCCGTGCGTTACGGTTATACCTTCCTTAACCAGCGTGAGGCGTTCCTATATAAACTCATCCCGCAATTGATTGCCGACATGGGTGAGGCTTATCCGGAACTTGTTAAGCAAGAGCAGCAGGTGACTCCGGTCATCAAAGCCGAAGAGGAAGCTTTCCTCAAGACCCTCGACAAAGGTATAGGTCTGCTGGATAAACTGATGGCCGAGGCCCGCAAAGCAGGCAAAACAGAGATAAGTGGCGTAGATGTGTTCACTCTGAAAGACACCTACGGATTCCCGCTGGATCTGACTGAACTCATTCTGCGCGAGAATAACATGACTACCAACGAAGAGGAGTATAACCGCGCTTTGGAACATCAGAAAGAGATGGGACGTAGTGCGAATAAACAAGACTTAGGCGATTGGACCGTACTGGCAGAAGGAGAGACCGAGTTCGTGGGTTACGACCAACTCGAGTGCGACGTACGTGTACTCAAGTACCGCAAAGTGTCGCAGAAAGGTAAAGACTTCTACCAAATCGTATTAGATAAGACTCCTTTTTATGCCGAGATGGGTGGTGAAGTAGGGGATACGGGAGAATTGCAGGTTGCAGGCTGCAGGTTGCAGGTGATAGATACTAAGCGAGAGAATGGTCTGCCAGTACATATCGTAACGGAGTTGCCGGCTAACATAGAAGGCACCTTCCGTGCGGTGGTGGATGCAGACCGCCGTCAAGCGATTGCGTGCAACCACACCGCCACTCACCTTATCCATCATGCGCTGCGTACCATCTTAGGCAACCACGTGGAGCAAAAGGGTAGTTTAGTGACGCCCGAGAGTCTGCGTTTTGACTTCTCACACTTCCAGAAAGTGACTCCGGATGAACTGCGCGAAGTGGAACGCCTGGCCAATGAACTCATTCGTGCCGACTACCACTTAGAGGAGACCCGTCATACACCGATTGCCAAGGCTCGCGAGATGGGTGCGATGGCTTTGTTTGGCGAGAAATACGGAGAAGATGTACGTGTTATCAAGTACGGACCGAGTATAGAGTTATGCGGTGGCTGTCACGTAAGTAGCACCGGTCGTATCGGTTCGGTTCGCATTGTGATGGAGACCTCTGTAGCCGCCGGTGTGCGCCGTATAGAGGCTGTGACCGCTAAGGCTGCCGAGAACTTATACGAAGCCGAGGCTGATGCTCTGCAACAGGCTAAGGACTTATTCAACAACACCAAGGACTTGGTGGGCGCTATACAGAAAGTACAAGATGAACTGGCTGCAACGAAGAAACGTTTAGAAGAGATGGAGGCTGCTGCTACAGCTGAAAAAGCCAAGGCTCTGCTGAGTCAAGTGACCGAGTTCAACGGCATCCAACTGCTCAAACTGCAAGGCGAGTATGCACCAACCTTTGCTCGTGACATGGTAGCTACGCTCAAACAACAATTTGATAACGCACGCTTTGCTTTAGTGGCTGCCACCCAATGCGACGGCAAGCCGGCTTTGACGGTTTATCTGAGTCAGCCCTTGGTGGCCGAAGGCAAGAGCGCCAGTAATATGATTAAGGCTGCTGCACGCTTCATCCAAGGTGGTGGAGGCGGACAAGCCGCTTTGGCGACTGCCGGAGGACGCGACGTGAACGGATTACAGAATGCTATGGACGAAATGCTGAAGATGCTATGAGTTTGCGACTACCCACTTCATATCTGCCCGAAAAAGTTAAGAACGCCGTTCGATTCATGATTATCGGCGGCATAGGTTCGTTTGTGCAAACCGGTTTCTTCCTGTTGGTAATGATGCTTATGAATGAGCCCGAGAAGAACACACCGCTTTACTATGTGGCGTTCGTGTTGGGTTTTGTTCTCGAAATGATTCCTAATTACTTCATGACTAACTGGTACACGTTCGGTACACGTCCCACCATCAAGAATGCCGAAGGCTTTACATTAGCCCGTGGCGTTAACTTGGTGCTGCAATTAGTGCTGCTGCCCCTGGCCGTTAAATGGTTCAGTTCGGTGGACGACGGCATCATCAGTTTAGTGGTTATTTTCGTGGCAGGTATAGCTAATTTCCTGATTCAATTACTTTTCTTCGCAAAGAAAAACACAAAATAATAACACCTATGAAAATCTATCGTGCTAATCTAATTGACACTCCTACGAAGGATGCTTTTCGTATTATCGAGCATGGCTATCTCGTAGTGGATGACCAAGGCCGCGTAGTTGGCGTTTATGACCAACTGCCTGCCGAGTATATCAACCAACCGGTGACGGACTTCGGCGATAAACTGCTCATTCCTGCTTTTAATGACCTGCATTTACATGCTCCTCAGTACCGCAATTCCGGTATTGCGATGGACTTGGAACTACTGCCATGGCTCAATGCCTACACTTTCCCGGAGGAGTCTAAATTCAGCGATACACACTATGCTCAGCGCATCTATAGTCGCTTTGTGCATGATCTATGGAAAAATGGCACGATGCGCAGTGCCGTCTTCGCTACTATTCATCCGGAGGCTACTCGCATCTTGGCGGACCTCTTCCTCAAAGCCGGCATGGGTGCTTTGGTGGGACAGGTTGGTATGGACCGGAACGGACCGGATACTTTATCTAATACGACCGAAGAGATAGTGGCCGGAGTACGCGACTTATATGCGTACTTGCTGAAGAACGGTAAGGATGGATTGGTTCGTCCTATCGTCACTCCACGTTTTGTGCCTTCCTGCACAGAAGGTATGATGCAGGCGTTAGGCGATCTGGCTAAAGAACTTAACCTGCCTGTGCAATCGCACTTGAGCGAGAACCGCGGCGAGATAGCATGGGTGCAGGAACTGGAACCCCAATCCACCTGCTACGGGGACGCATATAACCACTACGGACTATTTGGTCAGCAGCCTACACTCATGGCGCATTGCTGCTATACGGACGGCGAAGAGATGGAACTGATGAAACGCAATCAAGTGGTGGTGGTGCATTGTCCCACGTCCAACTGCAACCTGGCTTCCGGAATGGCGCCTATTCGTAAGTTCATGAACGAAGGAATACCGGTGGCAATCGGTTCGGACATCAGCGGAGGACATGATTTGTCCATCCCACATGTGATGCAATATGTCATTCAAGTCAGCAAACTGCAATATGCCCGCACACAAGGTGAACTGCAGTTCCTTAGTCTCAACGAGGCTTTCTATCTGGCTACGAAGGCCGGAGGGGCTTTCTTTGGCAAGGTAGGTAGCTTTGAACCGGGCTATGAATTTGATGCTTTGGTCATTGATGATGCTGACCTCAACTACGATAACTACACTTTGCAGCAACGCTTGGAACGATTCGTTTACTTAGGCGATGACCGCCAGATAAAAGTGCGTTTCTGTCGAGGACAAGAACTATGCGAACCTGCCATATATTAGAAAACCAACCGCTCACGTGGTACTTGGATAAGGAGCATGAGGTGGCTCAGAACGTGCAGGAAGAGACTTTCTTTACCTGGATAGCTCCACCCACCGTCATCTATGGTCACCACCAAGTCCAAGAGCAAGAGATGGACATTGATTTCTGCAAAAGTCACGGCATCGCCATGGTGCAACGGCAGAGTGGAGGAGGGTGCGTCTATGCCGACCGCGGCAACGTCATGTTATCCTATATAACACCTTCTACTCACAGCGAGGCGGTCTTTGCAGCGTTTATTGAGCGGGTGGCAGCGGCATTGCGAACAATGGGATACCCGGCCGTCTCGACCCAACATAACGACATCCTTGTCAATGGACAAAAAGTGAGTGGAAGTGCATGCCAGGCCCTCAAAAATGCCACGATTGTGCACTCAACAATGCTATACGACGTGGATTTTGATGTGCTGCAAAAAGCCATCACCCCAACCCGAGAGAAACTGCAGAAACATGCGGTGCAGTCTGTTAGGCAGCGCGTCATCAACCTCAGAACAATAAAGGATATGGGCTCTACAGAACAATTCCGACAAGCCCTGCAACAAATTATTAATCCGGAGGGACAGATTTAATCTACTTGCAACCCTCCATAAAAAGAAATGCTAAAATGAAAAAGTATTTATTTTCTTCTGAATCCGTGTCCGAAGGACACCCCGACAAAGTCGCTGACCAGATCAGCGACGCCGTACTGGACAATTTCTTAGCGCAAGACCCTGACAGTCACGTAGCTTGCGAGACCTTAGTTACTACCGGACAAGTCATTGTGGCCGGTGAAGTGAAGGCTAAATGCTACGTAGATATACCTTCCGTAGTGCGTCAAACGATTAAACGCATCGGTTACAACAAGGCCGAGTATATGTTCGAAGCCAATAGTTGCGGTATCCTGCAGGCCCTGCATGAACAGTCAGCCGATATCGATATGGGTGTGAGCAAGCAGCAGAAACTCGAGCAAGGAGCCGGCGACCAAGGTATGATGTTTGGCTATGCTACTACCGAGACCGAGAGTTTTATGCCACTCACCCTCGACCTGGCACACACCTTAGTTTATACACTCGCGCACATACGCAAGGAAGGTAAACAAATGACCTACCTGCGTCCCGACACCAAGTCGCAAGTCACGATTGAGTATAACGACCACAACGAGCCGGTTCGCCTGCATACGATTGTCCTTTCTACCCAGCACGACCCCGATGTGTCGCAATCTCAGATTGAGAACGACATACGTAATATTTTGCTGCCCGAAGTGGCTAAACGCGATAAACGCTATGGCGAACTGCTGCAAGGCGATTTTGCGTTACTCGTCAACCCCACCGGACAGTTCGTTATTGGTGGCCCTCATGGCGATACAGGACTTACCGGACGCAAGATCATCGTGGATACATACGGTGGACGCGGCGCTCATGGCGGAGGTGCTTTCTCGGGCAAGGACCCCAGTAAAGTGGACCGCTCAGCAGCCTATATGGCTCGTTATATCGCCAAGAACATGGTGGCCGCCGGTGTGGCTAAAGAGATGCTCGTGCAAATCAGTTACGCCATCGGTGTGGCCAAACCGGTCAGCCTGTGCGTCAATACATACGGAACAGGCATCGTACCTGATGATGTGATTGCCGACAAGATAAGTGCACTCTTCGACTTGCGTCCTTATGCCATCGAACAGACCCTTAAACTGCGTCAACCAATGTACGAAGAAACGGCTTCCTATGGGCACTTTGGACGCAAAAACGTAGTTGTGAAAAAGACCTTCATCAACGAGAATGGCGAATGCATCACCCGCGAGGTTGAACTCTTCACCTGGGAAAAACTCGATAGAGTAGAGGACATAAAACAAGCCTTTGGATTGTAGGATGGCTTATGCATGGTTGCTTAATAGTCTATTAATCGTCTATTAATCCTCTATTAATAGTCTATATAGCACAAGGTAAATCAAAACACAAAGGTGTACTAAAAACGAGGCAGGAATCGAAAAGGTTCTCTGCCTCGTAATTTGTTTGATAAGGGTGAAATACCTTAGTTTATTATTGTTTCTTGATAGCAATATACTCAACTTCTCCAACGGCAGTTATTGTATTCTTCCCATTGGTTGATACTAATGTTTCTACACCAATCCATGATAATTTATTACCTACCCAAGAAGCTCTATCAAATATAATTCTAACATTATCATACCAACCATCTTTGTAGATATTACCTTCATATGCATCTAAACATAAGTGATTTTCTTTAATCTCTGCCGATAAATTTCCAAAATAACCAGAAACTAACATTTTTGTTTTTGAGGAATTGTCAACTTCTAATTTGAAAAGTTTGTCTTTTTCATTAATATCAATCCCTTTTGTCTGTTTTTTACTATCAATATACACATCAAGGCTTCCATTAGCACTCAATGAATACACACCTACGAATTGGTCTCTATTAATAGGCTCTTCAATATCAGAATTCTTGTCGCAAGAAATAAACATAAACGGCACTAATGCCAGCAATAAAAAATACTTTTTCATAACGATTAATCAAAAAATAAAGTTATTAAAAATCTGAAAATACATTGTTTTTGTGAGCTTTCTTTGCACATATCTCTTCATAACAATTCATAATTGCCTTCGAAAATTTATTCCCATAAGGCTTATAGTCATCATACCCCAAATCTGTCTCAAGACGAATTTTTGTGATTTGTTTAGCTAAAATTATGTCTAAATTTTCTTTTGAGATTAAGCAGCAGACCTTTGTTGTATGTAGGAATTCCCCAAATCGCCCGACCCCTACGTGTCGTGTCTCATCGTAATAGCTGTAAACGGCACCTATCAATGTCTCATTATCTTCAGTTTTTAGCAAGAATGCTCTTCCTTTTGAAATATAATCAACTTCGTAAAAGAGGTACAAATTAATCAACCAAAATTCTTCCTTGTTTTCGTTAACCAAATAAGCTAACGAAACAGATCCATCGGTCATCGTTCCCTTGACTAAAAAGACATGTGATACTCGTTCGGATTCAATAATCCGAGAGTCATCTAATTCATGCTTGTCTATTTGCGCAAAAGACATAACACTAAACATGCATAATAGTAATGCAGATAAGATTTGTTTTTTCATTTGTTTGTTGTGATTAATATTTTGCCTACTCTTTGTTGGATTTTCGGCTCCTTCCTATAATATTGTAGTACAAAAAAACGTGGACAAGTTCTTATCTATGTCCAGAGGCCTTAGGATGCCCGTTCTATCAGATAAGTCTCGCCCACGCTGTGCGCAGACGTTCACAGACTTATTCGTAATAGAACTGATTCTTGAAAGTTCCTAAGTTTCTGGACAGTTCCGAATAAATTGCAAACGCTTGTTTGTCGTTATTATGTCCCCCTGTTTAACGTCAGTAGGTGACGAACTTTTTATTGGAGTGCTCGGAGGCACTATCAATTTTGCGATGCAAAGTTACAAACAATTTTTGAATTATGCAAATTACCTGTGCGCTTTTAGATAATTTTGGGCTTTTTTTGTGCAAAAAATGCAAAAAAAACAAAAAAATGATATAAAATATGCCGTTGATTGTAGAATTATTGAAAAATATTTGTGGGTATCAAAAAAAATACCTATATTTGCACAAAATTTGTAGATACACTAATAACTATGCCTGAGATTTATCGCATTTTTGGATTTAAGATTCGTTTTTATAGCGATGATCACGAGCCCATACATGTTCATATCGTCGGACATGATGGTGCTGCTCGCTTTGAATTGATTGATGGTAAATTTGTTTTGATTGAGTCAGATCATATCAAAGTTTCCGATTTGAATCGCTTACAGAAATCCGTAAATGAAAATGTTGACATCATCGTTGACCGCTGGCACGAATATTTTGACGGGAAATGAAACTAACTAAAGTTTGGATAGAAAACGATTACCTATACGGTTTAGGAGACGATGGTAAAACATATCGTCAGAGTTTGCTGTGGTATCGTCGTCTAATGAATGCTACTCCGGAACAACAAGCCAATTATGAATTGGAACCATTTGGGGTGCATTGGAACGAATTGGACGAGGATATTAGCTATCAAGGCTTTATTGATCGTAATAATGTTGAGCCAACGGCTTTACAACGTTTTTTGTTGACCCATCGTGAACTTAACTTAGCGGAACTGGCTAAGCGAATGGAAATGAATACTACTCTTTTGCGGAATTATATTTATGGATGGAAAACACCATCGAAAGAACGTGAGAACCAGATATGGCAAACCATTCGTGCCATAGGACAGGAATATTTAGCATTTGATAGATAAAAGCATTAATGAAACGCAAACAAACCATACTATTTACTGCGATTGTGCTGCTGGTTATTATCCTTGACCAATGGCTCAAGCTCTATATACACGCTCATTGGCGATTAGGCGAGTCCTTCCAAGTTCTGCCTTTCTTCCAACTATGCTACATCGAGAATGATGGCATGGCGTTTGGTATTGAGTGGTTCAACAAGATCTTCCTCACTCTCTTCCGCATCATAGCTGTGGTCATTCTCGGCTGGTACACCCATGTGCTCATCCGCAAGCGCGACACACGCACGTCCTATGTAACAATGATCGCCTTGGTTACTGCCGGTGCATTAGGTAATATCATCGACTGCGTGTTCTACGGCAAACTATTTGGCTATGCGGACTGGTTTTACGGCAGGGTCATCGATATGCTCTACTTCCCGCTAATCACCAATGCCGCCGGGGAATGTATCTTCTTCCAACCCGTCTTTAACCTCGCGGATAGTTGCATCACTACCGCTGTGATATGTATATTAATTTGGTTTAGAAAAGATTTAGATGAAAGCCTCAGTAAGAAATAAAATCCTTTTACTCGCCTTGATAGGCCTTAGCCTACTGGCTTGCCGTCCACGCAATGTACTCTCTCCTAAACAGATGGAAGATATATTCGTGGACCTGCATACAGCCGAAGGTATGATTGAGATTTCCGGACTAAACTACGGACAAGATGAGCGCCTCAAAGGCTACTTTCAGTCCGTGCTCGATAAACATGGAATCACCCAAGCACAATTCGACTCGTCTCTCGTGTGGTACACCTCCAATCCGGTTATCTTTGAGAAAATATACCCTAAGGTAGTGGAGCGACTCGAAAAACAAGCCGAAGCTGCTAAAGAGGCCGAACAAGCAGCAAAAACACAAAAAGAATAAAAAAATGCAAAAAAAATTTGCGTATATGCAAAATATTTTGTACTTTTGCACGCTTTTTCGGATTAACGAAGAAAAACAAACAACTATATACTAACAATCGCCAAGTTGGGCAGTGGGTTACAAATCGTGCATCAAGCATAGTAAATAGCTAACCGTAAATGATGTCTGTCGACTTGGTCATAATTATCAAAACAAATGGATACATTATCTTTTAAGACTGTATCAGCTAACAAGCAAACTGTCCAAAAAGGATGGGTTGTTGTTGATGCTGAGGGCCAGATTCTTGGCCGTATGTGCACAAAGGTAGCTAAGCTCCTTCGTGGCAAGTACAAACCCAGTTTCACGCCTAATGTAGATTGTGGTGACAACGTAATCATCATCAATGCTGCTAAAGTGCAAATGACTGGTAACAAATGGAACGACCGCGTGTATGTTCGTTACACCGGCTTCCCTGGTGGACAACGTGAAATGAGCCCCGCTGCTCTGCTCGAGAAGGGCGCAGATCGTCTCATTAAGAAAGTGGTTAAGGGCATGCTCCCCAAAAATCGTCTGGGCGCTAAACTCATCAATAACCTCTTCGTATTCGCTGATGCTGAGCATAATATGCAAGCTCAGAAGCCTGTTCAAATCGATATTAATAATCTTAAATAATCATTCAGTATGGAAACAATCAATGCAATCGGTCGTCGTAAAGCAGCTGTAGCTCGCGTTTACGTTCAAGAAGGTAAGGGCCAAATCGTCATTAATGATCGCCCTCTGGATGTTTATTTCCCAAGTTCCATCCTTCAATTCATCGTTAAGCAACCTCTGGCTAAATTAGCCGTTGAAGAGAAGTATGATATCAAGGTTAACCTCGACGGTGGTGGATATAAAGGCCAAGCTGAAGCTCTGCGCCTCGCTATCGCCCGCGCTCTCGTTAAAATCAACCCAGAGGACAAAGCTGCCCTCAAGGCTGAAGGCTTCATGACCCGCGATGCTCGTGAAGTTGAACGTAAGAAACCCGGTCAACCTAAGGCTCGTAAACACTTCCAATTCAGTAAACGTTAATGCGTCGGAGCAAACCTCGGCGGTTAACAAACTGAATCCCTATATTAGGGCAAAGGAATAATTATTTATAGTATTTATAGAATAATTCAAATTCAATCAAATGAGAACAAACTTTGATCAATTGCTCGAGGCTGGTTGCCACTTCGGTCACCTCAAGCGCAAATGGAATCCTGCAATGGCTCCTTATATCTACACGGAGCGCAATGGTATCCACATTATCGACCTCAACAAAACTGCTATCAAAATTGACGAAGCAGCAGAGGCCCTCAAAAACATCGTTAAATCCGGCCGTAAAGTGCTCTTCGTTTCTACTAAGAAACAAGGACAAGAGGTCGTTGCCGCTATGGCTAAAGAGGTTGGTATGCCTTACATCACCGAGCGCTGGGCTGGTGGTATGCTCACTAACTTCCCAACCATCCGCAAGGCTGTCAAGAAAATGTCCAATATCGACAAAATGATGACCGACGGCACATTCGATAATATCTCCAAACGCGAGAAACTGCAAATCACTCGTCAACGCGAGAAACTCGAGAAGAACCTCGGTTCAATCGCCGACCTCACTCGCCTGCCTTCCGCTATCTTCGTAGTGGATGTTATGAAGGAACATATTGCAGTGGCTGAAGCTAACCGCCTCGGTATCCCTGTTTTCGGTATTGTAGATACTAACTCCAATCCTGCTCCTATCGACTTCGTCATCCCTGCTAATGATGATGCTACCAAGTCTATCGAAGTCATCCTCGCTGCCGTTTGCGCAGCTATCAAGGAAGGTCTTGAGGAACGCAAGGTAGAGAAAGCTGACGAAGAAGCTGCCGGTGCACAAAACGAAGGCGAAGAGGCTAAGGAAGAAGCTGCTCCCGCTCCAAAAGAGCGCCGCGCTCGCGTTCGCAAAGCCGCTAACGCTGAACCCGAAAAAGTAGCTTCCGTAGAGGCTCCCGCTGCTGAAGAAGAGCCCAAAGCAGAATAATCATCAATAATCAATCATCAATAATCAATAAGAATATGGCTGTTACACTAGCTGATATTAAAAAACTGCGTGACATGACTGGCGCAGGAATGATGGACGTCAAGAAAGCCCTTGAAGAGGCTAACGGTGACTTCGACCAAGCTAAGGACCTCCTCCGTAAACGCGGTCAGGCTATCGCTGCTAAACGTAGCGACCGTGAGGCTTCCGAAGGTTGCGTGCTCGCTAAAGCTGAAAATGGCTTCGCTTGCATCGTGGCTGTTAAGTGCGAAACGGACTTCGTAGCTAAAAATGCTGACTTCGTTGGTATGGTCAAGAAAATACTTGACGTAGCTATGGAAAATAAACCCAAATCACTCGACGAACTCAAAGCCCTCACCCTCAACGGACAAACAATGGCAGACCTCGTTACCGAGCGCAGCGGCGTCACCGGTGAGAAAATGGAACTCAGCGACTACGCTTACCTCGAGGCTGAAACCGTAGATGCTTATAACCACCTCGGAAATAAACTCAGCTCTATCGTTGCTGCTTCTGCTAACGCTGACCACGATACCGTACACGGCGTTAATATGCAGGTTGCTTCGATGGCTCCCGTTGCCCTCGACGCTGACCATGTAGCTCAAGAGATTAAGGACCGCGAACTCGCTATCGCTGTCGACAAAACCAAACAGGACGAGATAACCAAAGCTATCGAATTTGAACTTCGTAAAGCCGGTATCAACCCTGCACACGCTGACAGCGATGACCATATCGCTTCCAATACCGCTAAGGGTTGGATGACCGAAGAACAGGCTCAATTAGCTCGCGACATCCGCGCTAACGTTCCTGCTCAAGCTGAAGCTAATCTCAATATGAAGAAAATTGAGATGATCGCTCAAGGTCGTCTGCAAAAGTTCCTCAAAGAGTCCACACTCGTTGAGCAACAATACATCCTCTCCGAAAGCAAAGAACTCGTTAAGGATGTCCTCAAGAAAGCTAACGTTACTATCGTTGACTTCAAACGCGTTACCCTGAACCAAGAGTAATCCGTACCTACATAAAAGAGCCTGCCCATCGGGGCGGGCTCTTAATTACACAATCTGTCCAGGGAAATAGGTGCAAGTCCTATACAGACCCGCTGCTGTGATTCGCAATCGCGTTTTCTCTCTCTTATAGTCACTGGTGTAAAACTGGGAAGGCTGAAAACAAGAGCGATAAGTCAGAAGACCTACTGATTGTTAGGCTAAGGCCTTTGTCAATGTGCTCTCGAGGAATAGAGCGTAGGCATGAAAAAACTGACTGTCTCCATATTATTATCGCTTATTGCGTCCCTGTCTGTCTTGGCTAACGAGATAGATATAGACAGCATATACCTGGATGAAGTCACTGTCATGGCATCTTCCCGACCTAAACAGGTCATCCTGCCACAACGACTGTCAGGATCCGAACTGCACACCCTTTCTGCACTCAATGTTGCCGATGCCCTGAGATACTTCAGCGGCGTGCAACTCAAAGACTACGGAGGAGTAGGGGGCATCAAAACAATCAATATACGCTCCATGGGCAGCCAACACGTAGGCGTTTACTACAACGGCATACAAGTTGGTAATGCACAAAACGGCATCGTGGACCTCGGTAAGTTCGCTATGGATGAACTCGAAGCTATCGAACTGTACCATGGACAAAAATCCGATATCTTCCAGTCCGCCCGAGAAATGGGTAACGCCGGGTCTATCTACCTGCAGTCTCGTAAACCTCACTTCACCTCCTCTGAACGCATCCATGCCCGCGCATCTATGCGAACAGGCTCCTTCGGACTAGCTAATCCCTCCGTCAGCCTCGATATCAACCTCTCCCCATCAATACTCACCGCTAAACGCTCAACGCTAAACTCTCAACACTCATTGTTTCTAACAATGAACGCCTCCTACCTACGGTCCGATGGTCAATACCCCTTCCGTTATCATCGCCTCACCCCCTCCGGCACAGTCGCTTACGACACCACCGCCTATCGTCATAACAGCGACATACAGGCCGTTCGAGCCGAAATAGGACTTCATCACTACTACTCCGCTAGCGGCTACTGGCGACTCCAAGGATATACCTACTGGAGCGAACGTGGCGTCCCAGGGGCTATCGTCAATAACGTGTGGAGCAACGGCGAAAGACTGGAGGACCGCAACTCATTCGCACAATTCCAATGGCAAGATAACTTCTTCCATCAATACCATATACGCCTCTTGGCTAAATACGCTAACGACTACACCCACTACCGCAACCTCGATACTCGTACACTCCCCACTAACAACACCTACCTCCAGCAGGAAGTGTATGCCTCACTCATTCAACAGGTCAATATACTCCCGTCGTGGGACATTAGCGTCGCCTATGACCTCCAATACAACGACCTCACTCGACAACAAGGTATCAGCGGTATGCCGTCCTCCCCTAAAGAACACCACAACCGATGGAGCCACTTCTGCAGCATCGCCACTGCCTTTAATGTGCAATCATACCTGCGCGTACAAGCATCTGCTTTATTAACCCATATCAATAGCAACACTAAACTTACACCGGCCGTCTTCGTCAGCCTCTCTCCTCTCGCCTCCCTCTCGTCTCCTTACGCTAAAGCATTGACTATCAACGCGTTCTATAAACATAGTTACCGCTATCCTACCTTCAATGACCTCTATTACACCGATGTCGGAAATGCTGCTCTCCGACCCGAACTCGCACGACAAGCATCCGTCGGACTCCGCTACGAAATAAACCTGCCAACATCCTCTTTATCGGAGTGCCCGGAGGCACCTCTCAACAACTCTAAACTCTCAACTCTCAACGTTTCACTCGACTACTACCATAATCGCGTCACCGACAAGATTATCGCCTTCCCTAAGGGACAACAGTTCCGATGGGCAATGCTCAACCTCGGCGAAGTGCTTATCAACGGCATCGACGCTTCCGTCGGAGCCACCATCCGACTGCCTCTCCGATTCACTCTCACTCCTCGCGTCCAATACACCTACCAACAAGCTATTGACGTCACCTCTCCCAATGACTCCTATTACCGACATCAAATACCTTACATACCCCATCATAGCGTGTCGGCGGTCTCCGGACTAACCTATACATCGCGCCGAGCAGATACATACGGACTCAATTACTCCTTTATCTACGTGGGGGAACGATACTCGCAACAAGAAAATATTCCCGCTAATTACGTCCCGGCATGGACTTCCCATGACCTCACAATCTACGGCGAATGGAACATACAAACAATCCGATTACATGCTCAACTCGAAATAAATAACCTTGCTGGCACCGACTACGAAGTGATCATGAACTATCCCATGCCACAAACGTCCTTCCGTGCCACATTATCCATAATCTATTAATTCATTATTAACTATTCATTATTCATTATTCATTATGAAAAAAAATCATTTCTTTCTCATCCCTCTCTTCCTCGTTTCTTGTCACGAGTTACCTGTTTCTGTTCCAAGTAATCAACAACAAACCGCAGGAGACCCCGGCAGCACCTATGCTACCATGTATGTCCTCAATGAAGGCAACTGGGGCGCTAATAAAGCATCCCTCGATATGCTGGACCTCAACTCCGGCATCTACACCACTAACCTCTATCCGGAACGTAACCCCAATGTAATCAAGGAGTTAGGGGACTGTGGCTCCGACATCGCTGCCTATGGCGGACGAATCTATGCTGTCATCAATAACTCTCATAAAGTGGAAGTCCTTACTCCCTCCATCCATCGTATCGCACAAGTCGATATACCTACACCCCGATACATTGCCTTCCACGGTAACATGGCGTACGTCACCAGTTACGTCTCGTCTGATCAAACACCTAATCACGGAGCCATATACGCTGTGGATACCGCTACTCTCCGCGTCATAGATACGGCCTTCGTCGGACCACAACCCGATGAACTGATTGTGCGCGATAGCGTCATCTATTGCACCTGCTCCGGAGGATATAACTACCCCAACTACGACAGCACTATCTCCGTCGTGGATCGCTCCTCTATGAACGAAGTACGAAAAATAACCGTCGGAATCAATCCCATCCGCATCCGACAGGACCAACAGGGTAGGCTATGGGTTCTGTGCTCCGGCAACTATGCCGACGTGGCACCCTCTATCGTCGTGCTCGATAATGAACAGATCATACAGCGATTTGACGTCAATGCTTCCAATCTAACGATCTGCGGAGATACACTCTACTATGTAGGCACCTATCCCAATACGTACGGACGTATTGGCATCAGCTCTCTCGAACTCATACCGGACTGCTGGATCACCGATGGATCCGATAAGGATATCCAAACACCTTACGGACTGCTCGTTAACCCATCCACACGCACTATCTACGTCACCGATGCCGTCAATTATACCAGCAGCGGACGACTATACGGCTATAACCAACAAGGACAACGCATCCTTTCCGCCACCACCGGCGACGTCCCCGCCCACCTCGCTCTCTATTGATTGTGTCAAAAATAGCACATTTTTTATAAAAATTGCATTTTTATTTGCGTATGTCAAAAAAAAACTGTACTTTTGCAGCGCAAAATCGGTTATAGTCTCTGACGATCAGCATAGTTGCGGACTTTACGCCCGAACGAACAGTAGTGTATACTATAACCCGCGTAACCATTAAAATCTTAATTAACAATGGATTTGATGAAGATTGCCGAAGAGGCATTTGCCGGTGAGAAGAAAGAGTTCCCGGCTTTCCAAGCTGGTGACCAAATCACTATCGCTTATCGTATTAAAGAAGGTAACAAGGAGCGTATCCAAGAATTCCGTGGCGACGTTATCGCTATCCACGGTGACGGCGACAAAAAACGCTTCACTGTTCGCAAAATGAGTGGCAACGTCGGCGTTGAACGTATCTTCCCGATGGATAGCCCCTTCATTGAGAACATCACCATCAACAAGTACGGTAAAGTACGTCGCGCTAAGTTGTACTACTTACGTGACCTAACCGGTAAAAAGGCTCGTATCCAGGAACGTCGCGTTAAATAACCGACACACCTACAAGCCAAAGAAAAAGCCCGCTCTGCGGACTTTTTTTTTACCTATACGCTTTTTTGTCCATATTTGTATTAGTTTTAGCTTTAAAAATGCAAATATATTTGCGTATTCCAAATTTTTGTTGTATATTTGCACCGAAATTGAAAAAAAGATAAAATAACTATATATGAGTGCACTTCAATTACAAACATGCGAACGGCTTATTCATGCGATGGGACCAATGATTTACAATCCAACGCAAGTAGAGCGAGTAATGAATTATATTACTTCTCTCCAAGCAGATGCTCCATGTCAATTTAACCATGAAGAGATGACCAATATATTGGCATCAGGTATTGCTCAAACTCGACAAGGGGTTGGTGTTTCACATGAAGAACTCAAAAAAGTGACGACCTCATGGCTGTGATTATTTGGCAAGACTCGGCAGTATGTCACTTAAAAGCGATATATGACTATTATCGTGAAAATGCGTCTGCAGAAGTGGCAGCGCGAATTCTTTTAGATCTTCAAAATGCCCCAGACATATTATCCTTATATCCGGAAATTGGTTCAAAAGAAGAAAGTTTTTCTGAATTATCTTCAAACCTCCGTTATTTAGTAGTTCGTAAACACTACAAGATTATTTATTTATACGAGAATAATATTTGCTCTATTTTGGCCATTTGGGATGTTCGTCAAGACCCCGAGCAATTACAAGAATTGATTTTTAATTAACCCAATTATTTATCCCAATCTACTAACCGCCCCGAGTATCGAGGCGGTTTTCTTATTTCCACCCTTTCCGTCCGTATTTGTATCAATTACCTGCGGTGCTATGGGCTTGGGCCTTTACGCGTTGCGTCATCTCAGACTATAAAAATGCAATTTTTATCCAAAAGTTGCCATTTTTATTTGCATATATGCAAAATTTTCTGTAATTTTGCACCTTGTTATATGACGAACTTCTTTCAGACATATGCCGCACGGTCGCTCTTCGAGCGCTTTATCTATATTGAACTCGACCCCTCCTGCTCCTGCTTGGCCCAAATACAAGGCCATGGACCATCCAAACGCGCCATCATTCAAGGCGGCTTCCGCATCGACCTTACGCTAAACGCTCAACGCTCAACGCTCGCGCTTATGCGCGACATGCGCCTCCTCGCCCGCCGCCGCGGATGTATTTACGCCGAAATGCGATGCTTCGACGACTACTCGCCCTTCCATGACGCACTCATACAGGCCGGATGGACCTATTCGCCGCACTACGACGTACTAATCTATCCCGATAGAGAAGTGCCGGAAACAAAGATGCGACAGATAAACGCGGCGCAGCAGCAGGGACAGACGTGGCGCGAAGCAAACTCCGAAAACGACGTCAAAGACTTCTATCAATGCCTTAGCTTGCTCTATCGCACTAAAGTGCATCGACCTCTACCGCCTCTCCGATTCTTCCTCCGCGCATGGCGAAACGGCATAACACTCCTGGTCGTTGAGCAATCCCAACCGCAGCCCCACATCATCGGCGGCGTTCTGATGCCCATCTTCGACTCCAAAGCCTACGAGTGGTATATATGCGGGCAGGTTATGAGCACATGGGCCATGATTTCCTACTGCCGAAACAACCATATACCCGTCATTGACATGATGGGAGCCGGCGAACCCGGAGTGCCCTATGGCGTCAGGGACTTTAAACTGCAAATGGGAGGAGAACTCAAGGAGTGGGGCAGGTACATAACTATCATTCATCCCCTCATCTACCGATTAGGTAAATGGTGGATCAATCGTCATCGTTAATCATGCAACTACTCACCGATGCTCTACATAGAATAGCATACGCTACCGACGCATCTGCCTATCGCGAGATGCCACTCGCTGTGGCCTATCCGCATAACGAAGACGACCTACGTTGGCTGCTGACCGAAGCGCAACGCAGGCATACCCATCTCATCCCTCGCGCAGGAGGTACTAGCATAGCCGGACAAGTTGTCGGAAACGGCATCGTCGTCGATGTTAGCCGATATATGAACGCTATTCTCGAAATCAATCCCGACCAACGATGGGTGCGCGTGCAACCCGGCGTCGTACGGGATGAACTCAATCTCGCGCTGCAACCTTACGGACTCTTCTTCAGCCCCGAAACAAGCACCTCCAACCGATGCTGCATAGGCGGTATGGTCGGCAATAACTCATGCGGAACACATAGCCTCATCTATGGCAGCACTCGACATCACGTCATCGGAATGCGCATCATGCTCGCCGATGGATCCGTACATGGCATAGGACAACTGTCCGTGCCCGATGAACAGCCATCCGAACTCTACCAATCCATCTTGCAGCAACTCCATACATGGCAGCAAGACCCGCAGGTCATGAGTCTCCTACGCACTAACTTCCCCGATCCGTCCTTACAACGACGCAGCTGCGGTTACGCCCTCGACGAAACGCTCAATCATCAATCATCAATAATCAATAATCAATATACAATAAGCAATAAGTTGGGTCTCAACTTATGCTCCCTCATCACCGGCAGCGAAGGCACACTCTGCTTCGTCACCGAGATAATGCTCAGCCTCGACCCCATCCCTCCTGCTCATAAGATAGCTGTATGTCAGTTCCTCAACCATATAGATGAAGCATGGCAAGCTAACCTCGAGGCACTGCAACAGCACCCCGTCGCTGTCGAACTAATCGACGGCAAGATACTGCAACTCGCCAAAGATAACCCGGCCGCTGCGCAACATATGCAGGTGCTCGGACTCGACCCTAACCACCTCCCCGCCGCCATCCTCGTCTCCGAATTCTGGTCCGATTCAACAACAATAAGCAACCTGCAACCTGCAACTTGCAATCATCAATCGTCAACTTTTGTCGATTCAAAAGTTGACGCCATCTGGTCTCTCCGCAAGGCCGGATTAGGTGTCCTCACCGGCATGGACGGGGACGCTAAACCCGTCGGCGTCATCGAAGATACAGCGGTTGCTCCTCAGCGGCTCGCCGACTACATAGCTGACTTCCGTGCTATGCTCGATAGCCTACAGCTCGACTGCGTGTATTATGGACATATATCCACTGGGGAACTGCATCTCAGACCTATACTCAACCTCAAGGACCCTAACGACCGAATTAAGTTCCGTCAGGTGGCACAAGCAACCGCTGAACTCGTCAAGAAACATCATGGCAGCCTAAGTGGCGAACATGGAGACGGACGGCTACGCGGGGAGTTCATACCCCTCGTCTATGGACAGGAAGTCTATGACCTCTTCTGCCAACTCAAACGCACCTGGGACCCTAACTCCCTCCTCAATATGGGCAAGATAGTCAACACCCCTCCCATGGATGCCTTCCTCCGCTATGACCAATCACCAATCTGCAATAATCAATCTACAATAAGCAATAATCAATCTGCAATAATCAATCGAGTCGAACGCTGCAACGGCTCCGCCGACTGCCGCAAGTCAATCGCCATGGGTGGACTCATGTGCCCTACCTACAAGATGAGCAGGGACGAGATTCTCTCCACTCGCGCTCGCGCCAATATACTCCGAGAAAAACTCACTCGCGACCCTCATGGCATCACTTCCGAGGAAGTGCAGGAAGTGCTCGACTCCTGTTTGGCTTGCAAAGGATGCAAGAGCGACTGCCCCAGTAATGTGGACATGACTACTCTTCGCAGTGAACTGCTGCAGCTTCAGCACGATATACAAGGCACTCCCTTCCGCTCATGGATGGTTGCACGCATGGCTATCATTGAACGGCTCGGCTCACTCGTACCCGCTATCTATAACTTCTGCGCCACCAACACCTTCATCTCATCTATCATCAAACGCATCGTACGTTTCTCCCCTCATCGCCGCATCCCCACCATCGCCCGCCACTCCATGCGGAAACAAATCAATAATCAATCTACAATCTGCAATAATCAATCATCAATAATCAATAATCAATCGAAGACGATCTACCTCTTTGCCGACGAGTTCACCTCCCTCCATGAACCAGCCCTCGGACTGCATTTCGCACAACTCCTCACCGCCCTCGGCTATCGCGTCATCGTACCCAAGCATGTCGAGTCCGGACGTGCAGCTATGTCCAAAGGTTGTTTACGTCTCGCCGCCAAGTATGCCAAACGCAATATACGTCTCCTTGCACCTCTCATAACACCCGATACACCGCTCATCGGTATCGAACCCTCGTGTATTCTCTCCTTCCGGGACGAGTACCCGCGGTTAGTGGATGACCCTCGCGCACAGACCCTCGCGCAGAACACTTTCCTCTACGACGAGTGGCTCATGCGCGAAGTGCAACGCGGACGGATATCTGCCGATAACTTCACCCAACTCCATCAGACGATCTACCTCCATGGACATTGCCACCAAAAAGCCATCGTCGGCATCCAACCCACTGCCGACTGCCTACGACTCACCGGCGCCGATGTACATATCATACCATCCTCCTGCTGCGGAATGGCAGGGTCATTCGGGTATGAGAAGGAGCATTACGACACCAGCATGGCGATTGGCGAATCAGTCCTCTTCCCCGCTGTACGTGCCGCCAAAGGTATCGTATGTGCGCCCGGCACCAGCTGCCGACAGCAGATTCTTGACGGAACAGGCATACAAGCTATCCATCCCATCGAGGTCTTATATCAGTTAGTAAAAAAACATTAATCTTTGCATATATGGAAATATCTCAACGTGCTCAGAACATGCCGCAATCGCCTATTCGTAAACTGGCTAAGTACGCGGACGCTGCTAAACTCAGTGGCACGAAAGTCTATCACCTCAATATAGGTCAGCCCGATATAGCTACGCCTAAGTGCGCACTCGAGGCGGTGCAGCATTTCACTCCCGAAGTGCTCGACTACTCGCCTTCCCAGGGACTCAAGTCCCTACGCACTAAGATGGTCAGTTACTATGCTAAGTATGGTATTGACCTCAGTCCCGATGAGATTATCATCACTTCCGGTGGATCCGAAGCTATCATGTTCGCTTATATGGCATGCCTCAATCCCGGAGACGAGATTATAGTCACCGACCCCAGCTATGCCAACTACATGGCATTCGCTATCAGCTGCGGTGCTATCGTCAAAAGCGTCAAGACTCATATCGAAGATGGATTCAAACTGCCGCCCGTCGAGGAGTTCGAAAAGCAGATAACCGATAAGACGCGAGCTATACTTATCTGTAACCCTAATAACCCCACCGGCTATCTCTATACCAAGCAGGAGATGCGGCAGATACGCGACCTCGTTCGCAAATACAACCTCTACCTCTTCTCCGATGAGGTCTATCGTGAGTTTATCTACACCAAACGTCCGTATATATCCGCGTGCCATCTCGAAGGTATCGAAGAGAATGTCATCCTTGTGGACTCCGTCTCTAAACGCTATTCCGAATGCGGCATACGTATCGGGGCACTCATCACTAAGAATAAACAGGTGCGGCAAGCCGTTATGAAGTTCTGTCAGGCACGACTCTCACCTCCACTCTTCGGACAGGTCGTTGCCGAAGCCAGTCTCAGTACTCCGGAGGAGTATATGGAGGAGGTCTATGACGAGTATGTCTCCCGTCGTAATTTCCTTATCGACCAACTCAATCAGATCCCTGGCGTCTTTGCTCCTACACCCATGGGCGCTTTCTATGTCATGGTGCGACTGCCGGTTGATGATACCGAACGGTTCTGTCAGTGGTGCTTAACGGATTTCTCTTACGAAGGACAAACGGTCATGATGGCGCCCGGCTCCGGCTTCTATACCGACCCCACCGAGGGACGGGACCAAGTCCGTATGGCGTATGTTCTCAATAAGGACGAACTCGCCAAAGCCATGATCGTCCTCCGCAAAGCCCTCGAAGAATATAACTCCCTCCCCAAATGAAACGTCTTGGACTCATAGTGTTTGGTGTTTGTTGTCTCATATCTAGTGTTTTAGGAAAAACAGTAGTGGCGACAGTAGATTCATATCAGTCGGCAACGCTGAGTGGCGATATATGGTCAGCTGATATGAAAGCTATTTATTATAATGATACCAAAAATGGTGGACGCATAGGAGCTGATAAAACCGCAACGATGACAATATCCGGGATGCCGGCAGGTACCATAGATGGCATTACATTATGGATGCATTCAAATATCAATAGTGGGGCAGGAGAAGTAGAATTGAAGGTGGGAGATGAATCAACTATCGTGGCTACTGGCGATTATAAGGATTGGCCAGGACGAGAAGGATATGCAACTGATTTTGAATCAATAAAAATTTATAATCAATGTTTGTCCATTTTTGAAGGAGCATCGGTAACTATAGTGATAAGAGGTGACAAAAACTCTTTGTATATAAAGCAAATGGATGTTGATTACACTCCTGCTCCTGCGACACCGCATAATGTGACGTTGAGTTGGGTGGATAAGTCTTTGAAGCGATGTGAGCGAGTGCTACAAGAGAAAGGTATTAAACAGGGTGTGCCGTTGGTAGCAGTGCCTGACAGTTGTAAGTCTATTTTAAATAATGGGGTTTCTTGGAGGTTTATAGGATGGAGTGAAAATGCTAAACCAAAGGAATATACTCGGGTGTATGAAACGTCCGATAGGTATTATCCTCAGAGAGATGTGACGCTTTATGCTGTGTATAGTGATGATGAGAGTGATATGCGTCAAGATACAACCATTACAGGTGGAGAATATATGATGGCTTTGGGAGATGTAAATAATATATTGCACGTAATGTATGGTAGGTGGAACGAGAACCAAATCCAATTAAAATCCATCAAAGTAGAGGATGCAAAGGATGGTTTATATCATTACCAAACCAATGCGATTCCTGAAGATTGGCGATATACGATTGATGTGCAAGGTGATAGTTTAACCATTTGGCATGCGGCTTCTCAGACTTGGATTGGGTATGATTTGTTCTCCACGAAAAAGAAAGGTTCTCCCATTAAATCTTATTGGAAATGGGTCAAAACTGCACATGGCTCAATCTGCCTTTATGCTGATCAAGATAATGATGTATATTTAGTTCTTGATGGAAAGAATTTTGGGGAGAATCCTTATGTTAGTATAGACAAGAAATTTCTTAGAACAGATTGTGTTTTCTGGGTTTTTTTCCCTGTGGAAAATGTACCAATAGAGGCGCAAACTAATTGGACTACGTTTATTGAGCAGACTGGGTGGTATTCCGTAAAAAATGAAGATGTCAAGGCCATCAAGGTATGGAAAAATGGACAAATCTATATATGTAAGGATAATCATTTATATACAATTTTGGGGGAAATATTATGAGAAAAATCTTTTTAATTAGTGCACTAATCGCAATCACCGCTCCCGCAATGGCGTGGGGACCTACCGGACATAGGGTAATCGCTCAAATAGCCTACCAGTACCTCAACGGAAAAACAAAAAAACAAATCGAAAAAACACTCGGAAAAAATGGCATGGTGTACTGGACCAACTGGGCCGACGAAATAAAAAGCGCCCCTTCCATCTACTCAACATCCTACGATTGGCACTTCCAAGATCTCGAACAAGGACTCTCACCTGCCGACATCGACTCACTCATTCAGCACTTCCCTAACCACGGAGGACGGCTGTGGACAACTACTTCACAACTGCTGCAACCTCAGATGTGGGAAACAACACAACCTCTGCCTATCAACGGAGAAATGATGACCTACCAAGATCGACTCGTCTTCCTGATTCATCTCATCGGTGACTGCTTCTGCCCTATGCACATGGCGCAGGAAGTGGACAAAGGTGGCAATAAAACCAAATTCAAATGGTTCGGCGAACCAACTAACCTACATAACATCTGGGATGAACAACTCATCGACGCTCGTGGATACTCATACACCGAATACGCCCAACTCATCCTCATCACCTACGGCAACCAGGCCGACTCCATACAACAACAATCACCGACCCAACTCATGCAAACCGTCTACAACACCACCTCCGGCATCTACCAATACTACCAAAACGGCGACAATAATACCTACCACTACATCTGGAATTGGCACCAACCCTGCGAACAACTCCTCTTCAACGCCGGAGTCACCCTCGCCCGCGTCCTCAATGCTCGCATTCACTAATTCCTACTTGGCTAATTGATAAACTCTAAACTCTAAACGCTAAACGCTCAAATCATGGACTTTACTCGTAAACAATATCGCGCACTCGTCCTCGCGCTGCAGGCCAGCGGAATACCTTTTACGCTCAGGCACGACGTGGACAAGCGACCGTTCCATTCGCTTGAATTAGCGAAAATAGAAGCTGAACTCGGCGTGCAGGCCGTCTACTACTTCCGCTGCGTACCGTGCTCCAACAACCCCGACGTCATACAAGCTATCGTCAATCTCGGACATGAAATAGGGTACCACTACGAAGATATGTCCATCACCCACGGCGACCCCCATCAGGCCATTCAGCACTTCCAACAATGGCTACAATACTTCCGGCAGTTCTATCCCGTCCACCGCATCTGCATGCACGGAGCTCCTACCAGTCAATACGACGGAAGAGACCTCTGGAAATCATACAACTACCACGACTACGGAATCGACTACGAACCATACTTCGACGAGGACTTCAATACCACCCTCTACCTCACCGACACCGGACGACGTTGGGACGGATACAAGGTCTCCGTCCGCGACAAAGTCCCGCAACAAGAACTCTGGAATCAACAAGGCCTCACCTTCCATTCCACCCCCGACATCATCACCTGGCTCTCCACCATACACCACTCACCAAACACCATACACCATACACCAAACACCATACACCATACACCAAACACCATACACCATATCCTCATCACCACTCACCCCCAACGTTGGACCGACAACATCTTCGAATGGCTCATCGAATACACCTCCCAATCCCTCAAAAACATCATCAAACGACTAATAATATGTTTAAGAAAATAATCAAAGACTGCACCCTCTGGATCCTCATGTCCGTCGTCTGCATCCTCTGGCGCGTGGCCGCGCATAAGAGTGAGATAGCCCCCTACGTCGCCCTCTTCGCCGTCATGATGGTCACCTGGATCATCATCGGACTCATCACCTGTAAGTACAAACGCACCTACCGCGACACATGGCTGTGGCAGGATATCCTCGGCATGCTGCTCACCGGCGGCATCCAGATGCTGCTGACCTGGTTCCTCCTTCCTCTCGCCACCGCCTATACGTTCTCAATGACGATTGCCCTATGGATGATTGGACTGGTCATGATGGCGGACGCAGTGGTTCTTCTCTGCCTGCACTACTGGAAATTCGCCCTTAATATGACGGTGCCGCCCATGAAGATAGAGAAACGTCACAACGCCCAAGTCGCCCACCACGACTCCCCTCGTTCCCCCGAGTCCCTCGAAACCGTGCATCAGTCCGTACTCGGACTAACCACCGAGGAGGACTATCAGATGCTGCTGGCGCAAGCCCACCTCGACAGCCGACTCACCAAAGTCGTCGCCAACCGAGACATGTTCTCCTTCGTGCAAATACCCGACTACCAGTACCAAACACTCGTCGACCTCACTCTCCTCAACGACGCTCGCGGCATCAATAAACGCTTCTGCATCGTCAACCAAAAACTGCCCGACAACGGTCAGTACGTCTGCTGCTACCGTCCACAAGAGTACGTCAAAAGCAAAATCCTACGCTCCTATCCCAAGGGCATCAACTACATCGTCTACCTCTGCTGGTTTATCTACCGCCGTGTCACCCCACGTCTGCTGCTCATGTCCCGTCTCCACTACGACCTCACCAAAGGACGCAAACGCACACTCAGCAAAACAGAAGTCCTCGGACGACTGTACTACTGCGGATTTGAGGTCGAACAGATCATCCCAATGGGCCACATCGAATACGTGTTCGCACGCCGACACTCGCAGCCCTATCCGCAAGAGTCCATGAAGATATACGGACCACTCATCAAACTCCCGCGAGTATGCAAAAACAAAGAAATACGCTACTTCTATAAGTTCCGCACTATGCACCCGTACTCCGAGTATATCCAACAGTATGTCTTTGAGCAGCGCGGAGGAATGAACATCGCCGACAAGAGTGACGATGACTGGCGTATCACGCACTGGGGACGTATACTGCGTAAGTACTGGCTGGACGAACTGCCGATGCTGCTTAACTGGCTCAAAGGCGACGTCAAACTGGTTGGCGTCAGACCACTCAGCCAAACTATGTTTGACCAGTACCCCAAGGACCTGCAGGATAAACGGACACTGACCAAACCCGGACTTATTCCGCCGTTCTATATCGACCATCCCAAGACATTTGACGAGTTATACGCCAGCGAACATAAATACTTGGACGCCTACTTACAACACCCGATTTGGACCGATATACGCTACTTTTTTATGACAATGCACTCGATTTTATTCAAAAAAATGCACTCAGCATAAAAAAATAGCACGTATATTTGCATATATGCAAAAGATTTTGTAACTTTGCAGCCTCAAGTACATCGGAGTGCCCGGAGGCACCAATAAGCAATATACAATATACAATCTATAATAATAATAATGAAATCTTTAAACTTCGCATTAATTGGTGCCGCAGGCTATATAGCACCGCGACATATCAAAGCCATTGCCGACACAGGCAATAACCTAATGGTCGCTTACGACAAGTTCGATAGCGTCGGTCGTCTTGACAGTTCATTCCCAGAATGCTCCTTCTTCACGGAGAACGAGCAGTTTGATCGCTTCTGCAGTAAGCAGCAACGCACCGACGACCCTCTATCTTGGATGTCAATATGCACCCCCAACTACACGCATGACGCCTTTATCCGTTACGGACTGCGCCTGGGATGCAACGTCATCTGCGAAAAACCACTCGTACTCAACCCCTACAACATAGATAACCTCGTTGAACTGGAACAAGAGACCGGCCATCAGGCTTATACTATTCTTCAGCTGCGCTTGCACGAAGCTATTGCTAACCTCAAGAAGAAAGTAGAGAACGGACCCAAAGACAAGATATACGACGTGGACCTCACCTACATCACCTCCCGCGGTAAATGGTACTACTCATCTTGGAAAGGCGATGTACATAAGTCGGGTGGAGTAGCCACTAACATAGGCGTGCATTTCTACGATATGCTCCAATGGATATTCGGACCCGTCAAACAAAATATCGTTCATGTAATGAGCTTTGACCGCGTAGCCGGATACCTTGAATTGGAACGCGCCCGCGTGCGTTACTTCCTCAGCATCAACGCCGAGTGCCTGCCCGCTAATGCCGTACAAGGCGAGAAAAAGACCTACCGTACCCTCAGCATAGATGGCGAAGAGTTTGAGTTCAGTGCCGGTTTCACCGAGTTACACACCGAGAGTTACAAACGTATCTTAGCCGGTGAAGGATTCCGCATCGCCGAGGCACGTCCATGCATTCAGATAGTAAGCGACATACGTCACGCTACACCTATCGGATTGGTCGGGGACTATCACCCGCTGGCTAAACTGCCTCTCGCTAAACACCCATTCGGCTGGGACGAAAAACGTTAAAAGTGGTGCTTAGAGCACGCCATAATAAATGATGACAAAAAAACTACACATATTATTGGTATTGGGCTTAATAATGGCGCTCTCTTCTTGCGTAACCAGCAAGAGAGTGAACCTCCTACAAGAGCCCGGAAAGAAAGGCATACCGGAGTATGTGGATACATTGGATTATCAGGATTATCAACTGCGAATTGGAGATAGATTATACATCTATGTCTATTCCGTGGACGAAAAAGTAATGAAACTATTCAATGCGTCCGGCGCATCCGGTGGGTATAGTGCTGCACAAATGCGGCAACAGATGAACACATCCGGAACAGGCTATTCCAACGAGTTATATTCGTACCTCGTATTAGAAGACGGATGTATTGATTATCCCTTAGTAGGTCATATCTACGTGCGGGGCAAGAACACCCGCGAAGTTAAACTGGCCCTGGAGAAAGAGTTAGGCACTTACATCAAGTCCTATGGCGACTACAACATGGTCAGTTGCGAAGTGAACGTCGTGCAACGCTCCTATAGCGTAATCTCACAACGTGGCACAGGTAATTTCCCTATACGTCGTGAAAAACTTACTATCTTTGAGGCTCTCGCCCAAGCCGGCGATGTGGGAGACTGGAGCGACCGGTCAAAAGTGCAGATAGTGCGCGAGATAGAAGGACAAACCAAAGTCATTACCTTTGACTTAAGGTCCAAAGATATCATCAATTCGGAGTACTACTATGTGGAACCGAATGATGTCATTTACGTGCGTCAACTGAAGGGCAAAGCCTTCGGAGTCAACAATGCCGCAACAACGGTTGCTATTGTGGCATCAACACTCTCCTTCGGCGGATTCGTCTACGGTATAGTGACGCGTATTATTAATGCTTCTAAATAATGACATTGCTATGAGAAAGAATATATTCATATTGAGTCTCGTTGCGATAGCAATGGCATTCACAGGCTGCTACCCTCATAAACAAGTAGGTTTATTGCAGGAAGGCAAGAAGATGCCGGTTTACGATTCTGCTTCCTATCAGCCTTATCGCTTGCAGGTTAATGACGAGGTTATCTATCGTGTTGTCACCATGGATGAGACCATCGCCAAGACCCTTCTCGCCAACAACAATAACTCCGCTAACTCACAGTACGCCAATTCGTACCGTATTTATTCGGACGGTACGGTGGATTTGCCTTTCTTAGATCCTATACGATTGGAAGGACTAACCGAGCTAGAAGCGCAAGACACCGTGCGTAAGTACATGCGCGAACTCATACCCGATGCAGATGTTAAATTGGCTTTGTACAATAAACAATTCACCGTCTTAGGTGATATTGGTTCGGGTGTCAGATACGTCTATAAAGACCGAATGACCATCTTCCAAGCCTTGGCGATGACGGGAGATTTGATGCTGACCGGTGACCGCCGTCATGTGCGTATCATTCGTCCGCACGGCAATGAGGCTCCTGAAGTATTGGAGTTTGATATCCGCACCAAATCGATTATTGATAGTAAGTACTACTATATTTACCCAAATGACTTGATTTATGTGAGCCGCGAACCCTCCAGCTTCTTCAAGCAATCTAATTATAGCAGTTTCTTAGCTATTATCATGAGTAGCGTCAGTCTGCTCATCACTGTGTTGAATTATATACCTAATCTACCATTTTAATTTATAGTACTATGGCAAAAAACGAGGAAAATCCGTACAACAACCCGTATAATAGTCCGTACAACAATCCTTATCAGAGTCCGTATAACTCTCCTTATAATACGCCCTATAATAGTCCGTATAATAATCCGTATAATGCTCCGTACCATTCGCCGTATAACACGCCGTATAACAATCCGTATAGTGCAGCACCTTATGGAGGTGGTGGTCCGCAGCAAGAGGAAGAAGATGGCTTTAACTTTAATGTGATGGAGTGGATACTGCGTATTCTCCACTACTGGTACTTATTCGTGATTGCAGGTATCATCGCCTTCGGTTTGGGTTACTTGAAGAACCGCCGTTGGATGCCTAAATACCTATCTTGCGGAACGATTATCATTAAGCAATCTACTCCTTATGGCACGAACATGGGTGGAGGTCTGATGCAGGGCTTCGGTATTGATGCCGGATATACCAACGTGAAGAATCAGATGATTATGCTGGGGTCGTATGACCTGATGGCACGCGTGGTAGATAGTCTGCCGTTCCTGAATGTAGATTACTTCACACAAGGCCGTTTCAAAACCCGTAATGTCTATCGTCAGTCTCCTATCTTAGTGGAATACGATAGGATAGCTCCGGAGGCTTATTCGGTGATGTTTAAGTGTTCCTTCACCGGTGACGGACGACTTACGATAGTCTCGACCGATGAAGATATGCCATTCTCGGTAACTACTAAGTTTGGCGAGAAAATAGAGACTAAGCTCTTCACCGCCACGGTATGGCCTACCGAGAACATGGATATGTTGCGCAGCGGACATATTTACTTCCGTTTCCGCAGCCGTTCTGACCTGGTGAATGAGTTCCTAAGCACTTTAGTGCCTGAGTTCCTGGTGGAAGGAAGTACCGTGCTACGACTGAGCCTACGCAGCGAAACACCTGAACGAGACTGCGAGATCATTGATAAAGTCATCGAGATGTACTTGCTGCAGAACTTAGAGCGCAAGAACATGGTGGCAGAGAACTCGATTCGCTTTATAGATAGTCAGTTAGAGATCTTACGAGGTCAATTACAGGTGAGTGAAGGTGCCATGACCGATTTCCGTCAGGAGAATAAGTTCGTGAATGTCTCCACCTATGCCGGCACGCTGATGACCCAGATGGCAGAATATGACAAGGAACAGATGGCATTGCGCCTGAAAGAGACCTACCTGGATTACATGGATAATTACCTCAAACAGCAAATCGAACAAGGCGCTGTAGTTGCTCCGGCTTCATTAGGCATAAGTGAACCCATGTTAACGCAGTTTGTAACGCAGCTCAATGACCTGCAGCTCCAACGCAGTGAATTAAGTGAAAAGAACGTGTATTATGCTAAGTACACCAACGACATCGAGCACGTTAAGGAAGGATTACGCGAAGTGATTAAAACGATGCGTGCATCATTGGAGATTGAGAAACGAGACCTGAATGGACGCTACGCTGAGGTGGAGCAAAACATGAAGAGACTGCCGGAGAAAGAACTACAGATGGTAAGTATCGAGCGTAACTACCGTATTGATGATAACTACTATACGTTCTTCTTACAGAAACGCGCTGAGGCCGAGATTCAAAAGGCCAGCAACACTCCGGATAACGATATCTTAGACCATGCTCGCAGATCAATATGCGTCAACAGCAAGGATAAACGCAAGACGATGACTACTTACATGGTGGTCGGACTGTTGATTCCGTTGGTGCTTATTATCCTCAGTGAGTTACTGAACGACAAAGTGCGTACTCCTAAAGAGGCTGCTAAGTTGGGTCGCTTCCAGTTGATAGGGTCGCTCAAACACGCCCGCAACCCGAATCCAACATTGGTGAAGGCTAATCCACGAAGCAGATATGCTGAGTCACTACGCTCCATGCGAACACGCATCGAGTTTATCGTGCAAAAGAAAGAGAAGATTACGCTATGCGTCACTTCTGCCGAATCAGGTGATGGTAAGACCTTCTTATGCACCAACTTAGCTGCTATGTTTGCCATGACCGGCAAAAAGACTATTCTGGTGGACTTAGATATACGTAAACCGAATGTCCACGAGAAATTAGGTCTGCCTAATGGATTAGGTGTCACGAACTACCTGATTGGTGACTGCTCATTAGACGATATCATCCTGAAGGATACTCCGTTTGATTTTGACATGATGCGTGCAGGAACGGTGCCTCCTAACCCGGGAGAGTTGATCCACTCGGATGAACTCACTCAAATGATTAAGACACTGAAAGAAAGGTATGATTTCGTCGTGATCGATACATCTCCTATCGGACAAGTACCTGATGCGTATAACCTGATTGACCTCGCCGATACGACGCTGTTCGTCATTCGTTGCTTACAGACCAGTAAGGCGCTGGTTAAACAAACGCTTGAGCAGTTGAACATTGACCATAGTGGTAGGGTTAATCTTGTACTATCCGATATGCCGACTGAGGGCTATCACCATGGTTATAACTACACCTATGCTTATGGTTACGGCAGTAAGTACGGCTATGGAGGCTACGGTGGTAAGTATGGCTACGGCTACGGTTACGGCTATGGCAAGAATACCGGCAGTAAGAAGAATAGTTGGAAACAAAGATACGGCTATTACTACGGCAAACTAATGGGCAAGGAAGAACAAGCCGAACATTATAACTACTACGTCGATGATGACGAGTAGGGCAGATTAATAGGGGGACAAGTTAATTGAAATAGGCTTTAGCGAGCCGTTGAATTAACTTGTGCTACGCCTACTAACCGATCATAACGGTCATTGACCGAGTGGAAATAGACATAAATGGTATAGACATTTTCAGTCTCCCAATGTGAACCTTCTGTTAACAGCAATGTGGCAGAAGGTTCTCCTTTTTTCTTTAACCAGTATTGATAGTCGTAGCCGCCTTGTTTAACGAGGCCGTTGAAGTAGTAGCAACGTTGTTCGTTATCGTACAACATACGATTTAGACCGGCATTGAGTTGGTTATAGAATATATCTCCACCGATATAGATAGAGCCATCAAAAATAGGTTCTTCCACCGGTAACACCCAATGTACATACATATACTCGGCCTCGGTAGCTATATCAGAGCAGCGTTCTGCATTGACAACGCACATGCCATTATGGTCATTCTCTTGTGTATAGGCCATTCCGCAACGACTGGAATTGCTATTGAGCGTGCCTAACAGCGGATCTACATCAAGAAAAGCGTGGTAGTCCTGATGGTCATAACGAATACGGTCTACGTGATAGCCACCATAGTAAGTAGAGTAGGTATCAAAGTGCCGATACTCATTTCCTCCCTCAAAGATGAGTGCCTTGTGATTAGTCCATCTAAGGCGGTTAGCCTCCACAAAACTGGGGTAGGGAGCATATACGCAGTTATCAATGCGGTCGTTTTGACGCACTACCAGAGTTATCTCGTTGGGGTTGAACCATCGTATATCTCGGGCATCTACGTCTATATTGAGCTGCTGATATCGTCCTGCAATCTCTTCGGTGGTATTAGGAGTAACGGTGGCATATATACCCACATGAGGTTCCACTACGTTAAAGACCACCTTGGCAATCGGTGCTTCTTCGCCTTGCGCCGGGTCATAGATAGTGATAAGGTAGTTACCACTTATAAGTAACTGCATATCTTCATTAGGAAAAGCAAAGGAGTAGTGCGTATAGTCGCGTGTTGTATTGAGGGACGTTACGTAGTCCGTTATATCCATGCGGGTAAATCCACGTACATAATCAAAGGAAGATAAATCATCTATCGTGTAATCCGCATTCAGATGCTGAACAGAGTAGGCATATTGGTGTTCAATATGACTCATCTCATCAAAACTGATGAGTAGGGTATTAGCAGGGTCTGAACCATCTATGACGCCTTCTACTGGCATGGTGAGGTAGGGGCGAACCGGGTCGTGACGAGAGTCGGATAGGGCATCCTGAAGGTACTGAATACGCAGGGATTGAATAGAGCGAGAGATGGGACAAGTAATCTCACCGGCTACAAGATAAACCGGCAACCAAAAAAGGAGTAATAAGGCTTGTTTTTTCATGATGTATTCCTACTTTTGACGACAAAGTTACAAAAATTATTCCAAATAAGCAATTTTTTCTGCAAAAAATTTGTCTATATCAAAAAAAAGTTGTAATTTTGCACGATTTTTCAAGTGAGAGAAATTTGAATGGTGGTTTTAGCTCAGTTGGTAGAGCATCGGATTGTGGTTCCGAGTGTCAAGGGTTCGAGCCCCTTACTCCACCCTTTTTTTTTGCCACTTTGGCTCAGAGGTAGAGCAACGCATTCGTAATGCGTAGGTCCCCAGTTCGAATCTGGGAAGTGGCTCAATAGCAGGTTATGCCTGCTATTTTTTGTTTATATACGATTGCTATTACAGGTAAAAATCCTGCATTAATGCAGTGTATTCGGGAGAACGAGAGGAGGATGATGTTAACGTTAAGCGTTTAGCGTTTAGCGGTGCCTCTGGGCACTCCGATAAAGTTGAACGTTTAGCGTTGAGAGTGGAGTGAGAGAAGGCCATTAGGGTGCGGAGGGGAGGAGTGTTGGGTTTGGAGGAGACGCGTGTAGTATGGAGCGTGGAGCGTTGAGCGTTTAGCGGTGCCTCCGGGCACTCTGATAAAGTAGAACGTTTAGAGTTTAGTGTGGAGAGGATTTCGGATTCGGCAGAGGCGGGGAGTATGATGGAGAAAATACCTGTTGGTGACAGCAGTTGAGTGCAGCAAGAGAATAGTTCGGCATAAGACAGTGTATCGGTATGTCGGGCCATGTTGCGTTGCTGATCGGGATTAGGAAGAGAGTTGATAAAGTAAGGAGGATTGCTGACAATAAGGTCGTATAGTCCGTTCCACTGCGATGATAGAGTTAGGTGGCTCTGCCACTTCTGCAGCGAACAGAGGTGGGCTGTTAGTCGATTGGACCAAGGCGATTGAGCAAAGTTGTAGGTGGCTTGTTCAATTGCTCCAGGGTCAATATCAATAGCATCAATGATGGCGTTAGGCAGTCGCTGCGCTAACATGAGTGCGATAAGACCGGAACCTGTTCCTACATCCAATACATGAATGGGGTCCGTGGTGGGTGAGGGAAGGGGCGTCCATGCTCCGAGTAAGCATCCGTCTGTGCCTACTTTCATGGCACAGCGGTCATGATAGACGGTGAACTGCTTAAAACGGAAGTAGGGATTAGACATATTCTAAGATATGAATAGCGAGGTAGAGACCATAGCCCATAAAGAGCACGGCACAGATATAGCGGAAGATATGCTCAAAGTGGTGCATTTTATCGGTGAGTGTTTGTGCAGAAATAGCACTATAACAGATGCACCAAGCAATAATGATGATAGGTAGTCCTGTACCTAAACCGAATACAATAGGCATCAACCATTGCAGGGTAGGTTCCATCGTGGCGGATAGTTCAATCATCGTAAAGAAATAGACAAGACGATGAGGACAGAACGCAATAGCGAAGAAGATACCAAGCATAAAGGCCCAAAACCAACTGGATTTATCATCAACCGTTTGTAGCCACTTACTCATGCCATGATCATGATCGTGGTGATGATGCCCGGAAAAGAGTAGGAGGATACCGCATAGCAGCATAAAGATACATAGAAGGGGTTCACTCCATTCGTGCATAAAATGCTGGATAGCATCCGTTTGTGCTCCCATGATGAGTGGGATAGAAATGAGTACGTAAGTGATGAGTTTGCCAAGAATAAACATCAGCCCGGTAATGAGTACTCGGCGTTTGTTTTGCATCTCCCGATCAATGTATCCGATGGCTGCAACAGAGGTAAAAAGGGTGCATGGATCCAGGATCATGAGGAAGCCCAATAGGAGCGCTGTGAAAATATTTATCATTTTTTCGTAAAAATTTTTGCAAAGTTACAAGATTTTTTGTAATTTTGCAAGGAAAATGAAAAAAATAGTACAAATAGTACTCTTTTTCATGGTTTTGACCTCTTGTGTCAGCCCCGAAAAACATCTGCAAGCCTTGCAAAAGGAGGCAGAAGGAGAGTCTGCGCTTATTGTTGATGCCTTGCATGCAGGTTTGCGTGATTCGGTTGTTCATTTAGGGTTGGAGAACGAGGATATTTTGCATTTTGTATATGATGCGAGGGGCTTATGCTATTGGTCATCGCGTTCCTTGGATATCTCGGTCATCCCGGATGTAGATTATTCGGGTTGGCATGAGTATGAATTCAGTAATGCTACAACCGAGGTGATGTGGTCGGATGCCGGTTGGTATCAGTTGATGACGGTTGTTGTGAAGGATTGGCATATCAATGGATTGGACGAGATTGAGCGCAGTTTTAGTTATCAACCCATACGAGATTATCAGCAACGCAATCATTCGTGGTGGCAGTCCGCGCGTGATCGTGTGCGCGTATATTATATATTGTTAATAAGTCTATGCGTAGCGGTTTTAGGAATGGCGGTTTGGATGCTGATAGCTGCGCGAGGCTTTGGTAATTTGCGTTTCCGTCATAAGATTCAGTTGTTGGTATCGTTACTGGTATTGATAGGTTTTGTGTATCAGATTATCTCTGTTCGTAATTTTGCCAGGGAGAGTTACCAGGAGCGTCAGCAAATGCAATTACAGCGGTTATGCCGGTATGTGCAGTCGGATTTGAAGAGTTTATATTTCTTTGATTTGAACATATCGTCTTTTAATGAGAGTGGTATGAATATAGACTTGCGTGATTTGGCTTATACTTATGATGCGGATATACATGTATATGGTTTAGATGGTAAGTTGTTGGCCTCTTCTACTCCGGAACTCTTTAAGAGTGGGTTATTGACGAGGTTGATGGATCCTTATGTGTATTATTCTAATCAGCCTACTCAAGTGCGTTATGAACATATTGGTTCTGTACGTTATTTAGCGGCCTTTACTGAGTTTGTGAATGGTTCGGACATGCAGTTAGGATATATTGTAATGCCGTATTTCATTTCGGAGGCAGATATAGCGATTGAGGTAAATCGGATTATGGCCAAGTTATTCCCGGCCTTTATGATTGTTATTTTGCTGACATTAGTGCTGTCCTATATAGCAGCCAGAGCGGTGGCGCAGCCGTTGCAAATTTTAACTAAGAAGATGCAGCATTTTGCATTAGGAAAGGATAATCACCTGGTATATAAGCATAAGGATGAGGTGGGTGAATTGGTGCTAAGGTATAATCGCATGGTGGATGAACTGGAGCGTACAACGAGGCGTTTGATTAGTTCTGAACGCGAAGGAGCATGGCGGTTGATGGCTCGTCAGATTGCTCATGAGATTAATAATCCGCTGACACCGATGAAATTGACTATTCAGCAATTGCAGCGCGTGCGGGGGACCGATAAGTTTGATAAACTATTTGATCAGGCCACAACGACGCTGATAGAGCAGATTGATAATATGAGCCGCATTGCTACATCATTCTCCACGTTTGCTAAGTTGCCTCAGGTAGAGACCAGCGAGGTTGATGTGGCTGTTAAACTATGTCAAATAGTGGCTTTTGCTCAGAATAATATCAATAATGTGCCGATACGTTATTACGGTCCGGATAGTGGTGTAATGGCTTATGCGGACAAGGAGCAGATAGGGCAGGTATTTACGAACTTATTGAAGAATGCACTTCAGGCCATAGATAATCGTGAAGATGGTGATGTGATTGTGATATTGAAAGAGAATGAACAAGAAGTGGAGATTAGTATATCGGATAATGGTCCGGGTATTCCGGAGGATATACAACCTAAAATCTTTACTCCCAATTTTACGACTAAATCCAATGGTACGGGATTAGGATTGGCTATATCCAAGAATATTGTGGAAGGAAGTGACGGAAAGATTAGATTTGATACCTCCGATAAAGGTACTATATTTTATATTGTATTAAAAAAAGTTATTCTATGAAAACGCAAGAGATTATGCAGCAATTAGCTGCGAAACATCCCGGTGAGGCAGAGTATCTGCAAGCCGTGGAGGAAGTGTTAAACTCCATTGAAGAGGTGTATAACCAGCATCCGGAGTATGAGAAGGCCAAGATTGTAGAACGCATGGTTGAGCCTGATCGCATTTACACTTTCCGTGTAACATGGGTAGATGACAAGGGTGAAGTACAGACTAACTTAGGTTATCGCGTTCAGTTTAATTCCGCGATTGGTCCCTATAAGGGAGGTTTGCGCTTCCATAAAGCTGTTACGCCGAGTATGCTGAAGTTCTTAGGTTTTGAGCAGACGTTCAAGAATGCTTTAACGACGTTACCGATGGGTGGCGGTAAAGGTGGTTCAGACTTTGATCCAGTAGGTAAATCGGATGCCGAGATCATGCGTTTCTGTCAAGCCTTTATGTTGGAATTATGGCGTTGTATCGGTCCGGACCAGGATATTCCTGCAGGTGATGTAGGTGTAGGCGGTCGTGAGATTGGTTTCTTGAACGGTATGTATCAGAAATTAGCTCAGCGTTACCACACGGGAGTATTAACCGGTAAAGGAATGACTTGGGGAGGTTCGATCTTGCGCCCAGAAGCAACGGGCTTTGGTGCGTTGTATTTCACCCAACATGTGTTGGAGTTAGCCGGTAAGGATATTAAGGGTAAGACGGTTGCTATTTCCGGTTTCGGTAATGTAGCATGGGGTGCTTGTACGAAGGCTGTTGAATTAGGAGCCAAGGTGGTTGCTATTTCGGGTCCTGATGGAGTATGCGCTATTCCCGGCGGTATAGATAAGGAAATGATCGACTATATGTTGGTTATGCGTTCTTCCAACCGCAATAAAGTGCAAGACATGGCCGATAAGTTCCCCGGCAAGTGCTCGTTTGTAGCAGGTAAGAAGGCTTGGTCACAGAAGTGCGATATCGCTTTACCTTGTGCCTTCCAGAATGAGTTAAGCGAGGACGATGCTAAGGAGTTGGTTAAGAATGGTACATGGTGCTGCTGCGAAGTTAGTAACATGGGTTGCCAACCTGGTGCTATTCACTATTTCCAAGCACAAAAGGGTTTCTTGTTTGCTCCGGGTAAGGCTGTTAATGCCGGTGGCGTAGCTACTTCGGGTCTTGAGATGACACAGAATGCCGAGCATATCTCTTGGACCGGTCAGGAAGTAGATGAGCGTTTGCATCATATTATGGCTTCTATTCATGAGCAATGTGTTAAGTTCGGTAAGCGAGCTGATGGCACAATTGATTATGTTAAGGGTGCTAATATCGCCGGATTTATGAAGGTGGCTCAGGCTATGTTGGAGCAGGGATTGGTTTAATTAACCAATTATCAATTAGCCAATTATCAATTAGCCAATAAAAATTATGTATCAGGATTTTCAGAAATACTTGCAATCGACGCTAAATGATATTCGTGAGGCGGGATTGTATAAGAATGAGCGCGTTATTATTACGCCTCAGTCATCAGGCATTCAGGTGGAAGGAGGCAAAGATGTGATCAATTTCTGCGCCAATAACTACTTGGGTTTAGCCGATAACAAAGAGTTGATTCAGGCGGCTAAAGACCGCATGGATGCTCGCGGTTATGGTATGGCATCGGTGCGTTTTATCTGCGGAACACAGGATACACATAAACAGTTGGAGAAGGCTATTTCGGACTTCTTTGGTACGGAGGATACTATTTTGTATGCTGCTTGTTTTGATGCCAATGGTGGTTTGTTTGAACCATTATTGACCGCTGAGGATGCGATTATCTCGGATGCCTTGAATCACGCATCTATTATAGATGGTGTAAGATTATGTAAGGCTGTTCGCTATCGCTATGCAAATGATGATATGGCGGACTTGGAGAAACAACTGCAAGCAGCCCAAGCCCAGCGATTCCGCATTATAGCTACGGATGGTGTCTTCTCGATGGATGGTAATGTATGTCCGCTGGATAAGATTTATGAGTTAGCTCAGAAGTATAATGCTCTAGTGATGGTTGACGAAAGTCACTCGGCAGGTGTAGTAGGAGTGACCGGTCATGGTGTAACTGAGCAGTATAACCTTCGTGGTAAGATAGAGATTCTGACGGGAACGTTAGGTAAGGCGTTTGGTGGTTCGGTAGGTGGATTCACCACAGGTAAGAAGGAGATTATTGACTTATTGCGTCAACGTAGTCGTCCGTATCTTTTCTCTAATTCTATACCTCCAATGATTGCAGCGGCCGGCATTAAGACCTTAGAGATCTTGACGCGCGATAACACGTTGCAGGACCGCTTGCATGCTAATACGGAGTACTTTGTTAGCAGAATGAAAGCAGCAGGTTTTGATATCAAGCCGACACAATCTGCTATTTGTGCCGTTATGTTGTATGATGCACGATTGAGTCAGGAGTTTGCTGCGGCTCTGCAAGAAGAAGGCATTTATGTGACGGGCTTCTATTACCCGGTAGTGCCGCAAGGTCAGGCTCGTATCCGCGTGCAGTTAAGTGCTGCCCATACAACGGAGCAATTGGATAAGGGTGTTGCAGCCTTTATCAAAGTGGGTAAAAAATTAGGTGTGCTGAAGTAGCACACCTAATGAGTTATAGCGATTGTTAGGCTTAATAACACTCGTTTTCGTTCGGGAACGAACTCTCATGAACTGCTGTTACGTATGACGTGACGGCAGTTTTTACTTGTTCACCCAGTTCGGCGAAGTGGCGTAAGAACTTAGGTTGGAAGCCTTGGTTGAGACCGAGCATGTCGTGTAGAACGAGTACTTGTCCATCCGTTTTATTGCCGGCACCAATACCGATTGTAGGGCAATTGACGGCTTTGGTTACCTTTTCGGCTAAAGCGGCAGGGATTTTTTCTAAGACAATGGCAAAGCATCCGGCTTGGTCGAGTAGTTGGGCGTCGTGGAGGAGTTTTTCGGCTTCGGCTTGTTCTTTGGCACGAAGTCCGTATCCTCCGAATTGGTTAACGGATTGCGGGGTCAATCCTAAGTGACCGCAAACAGGGATTCCGGCAGCAATCATGAGTTGGATGGCAGGCAGGATTTCTTCGCCGCCCTCTAATTTGACGGCATCTGCGCCACTTTCCTTAAGCATCTTGATGGCATTACGCACGGCATCTTCTGCGCTAACCTGGTAACTACCGAAAGGCATGTCGATGACGACAAGGGTGTGCTGTGCTGCACGAACGACGCCTTTAGTCAGGAAAATCATCTCATCCACTGTGATGGGAAGGGTAGTGCCATTGCCACAAACAACGTTGCTGGCACTATCTCCGACGAGGAACATATCAATACCGGCTTGATCCACCAGACGGGCCAGGGTAAAGTCGTAACTTGTGAGCATAGTGATTTTCTCACCATTGAGTTTTTTTTGACGGATTAAAGCGGTCGTCATGCGCTTAGATTCAACGTGAACAGACATAATTTATTCAATAAAACGCTGCAAAAGTACAAAAAAATACGCATATCTGCAAATTTATTTGCATATATGGAAAAAAAGTTGTAATTTTGTGGCGAAATTATAAACTTTAGTTATAATAAGTATGAAGAAATTACTTTTATCAGCCGCTTTATTGCTTGGTACGATGGCCGCTAATGCATTACCCGTTCAACATAGTGTGGGTGCAGTAGCAGGTAGTTTAAATGGTTTTGAGTATAAGGCTTATTTCCAAAATAAGATGGTGGTAGCAGCCACGTTGGGTGTTCGTGCTAGCCAATCGCAGGGTTTGGCATGGACGAGGATGTATACCAATAAAGATGCGCAAGATTACCATGAATCCCATGGAGAAACAATGGTGGATAACAATAATATGAAGTTCGTTTATTGGGATGTGGAAATGGCTGCGAACTTAGGCTATCAGGATAACTTCAAGGTGGTGAGTGCCGGTACATTTAGTTGGTTTGTAGGTGGCGGATTGAACGTGGGTGCTATCCAAATAAAAGAGTTTGGGAAATATAAGGGAGAATATATACCAAATGGTAAGACCCTTAAACCAGTTAAAACTCCCGGTGATGCATGGAAAGCAATAGCTGATGAGCGAGAGTTATATGGTGATTTGCCTAAAGACGTCAGAAAATATGAGTTATGTCCTGTTGGCTTTAAGGTTGGTATGAATGCATACGCCGGTGTGGAGTTTAAGTTTAGAAACCTGCCATTGATAGTAGGTTGTGATTTTCGTCCGGGTGTAGGAGTAGGTATTACTATGTGCGACGATAAGACGATTGATGGAGAAGGTATGGGGATCTACGAAGGGAGTCGAGTAGAATTGAATGGTTTCTTTGATTGGGCATTGAATGCTTCGGTTCGCTATTATTTCTAATTTTGGTAGAAAATACAAAACCTCTCTGTTTTAAAAATAGGGAGATTAAATAATTAATCAACTATTTATTAACAATTTAAAAAAACATTTTTTTAGTATGAAAAAACTTTTCGTAACAATGGCAGCCGTTCTGATGGGATTGGTTGCTGCAAATGCACAATTAATCGTTGGTGGTTCTTTTGGTCTTGGTGGTAGTGCAGGAACTACTACTAAAGCGGATGGAGATATAACAGGTAGAACTCCAAGTAATTTTAATTTCAGTTTTGCTCCTAAGGTTGGTTATGTGCTGATGGATGGCAAAATGGAAGTAGGTGGCATGTTAGTGTTGGACTATACCGGAACATATACTTATAAGCCAGTTGATAAAAAAGCCTATAAGGATTATAGAGAGGATGAATTGTCTTTGTCCATTAATCCTTATGTTCGTTACTACTTCTTGCAAAAAGGTTGCTTTAATTTAGGTGTTCAGGGAATGCTTGGCTTGGGAGGCAATTTCTTGCTGCCTACACATTATTACAAAGTTAAAGATTATCGCACATCCAGTGAGGCAAAAGACATGAACTCTGATGCAAAAGATGCCGTTAAAGATGCAGAATATAGCAATTTCCGATATGGTTTATTTGTTGCTCCTGTTATGGCGTTCAATCTGACCAATCATTTTGTTATGGATATTACATTGAATGCTCTTGGTCTCTACTTGGCTGGCGAACATACTGCTCAGACCGTTTCTGATGTAAAGAATACTGAAGATACCTTTAATGGAGGTTTAATCGTAATGAATAATTCCGATACATATTTCCAATTAGGTTTCTCTTACAAGTTCTAATTGAAAGGGATAGATATAATAATAGCAGGCTGCGAGGCCTGCTATTATTTTACTTAAGGACACTTAATGCTTGGCAGACGCGGCGGAGGGTTTCGTCCTTGCCGAGGATGTCTGTGATATTCCAGATATGTGGTCCGCGAGCTGCGCCAACAAGGCAGATACGGAAGGCGTTCATGACGATACCAACTCCGTATTCGTGTTCGGCAATCCAGTTCATAACAACGGTATTAAGCACTCCTTCTTCGGCTGTTTTGCCGGCAGGGGTGGTCCAATCGTTCTCGTCGATGCCTTCAAGCACAGCGAGCAGTTCGGTCATGTGCCGCGGACTATCTTCTTTCCAACGTTTAGCAAGAGATTTCTCGTCATATTCGGTTGGTGCAACGAAGAAGAAATTAGCTTGTTCCCATAATTCGGGTACGAAGTTGACACGATCCTTAACCAAGCCTATGACCTTGGGGAGCAGGTTGCAGGTTGCAGGTGGCAGGGGACAGGTGGCAGGGGACAGGTGGAATTGGAGGATAGGCATAAAGATAGTTGCCAGTTCCTCGTTGGACTTGAGTTGTAGGTATTGGTGGTTGAACCATTTTCCTTTTTCGTAGTCGAATTTAGCTCCGGACTTGCTGACGCGATCCAGCGAGAACTGCTGAATGAGTTCGTCCATAGAGAACATCTCTTGGTCGGTGGAGTTATGCCATCCGAGTAGAGCGAGGAAGTTAATAACTGCCTCGGGGAAGTAACCGCTTTCGCGATAGCCGGAAGAGACAGAGCCGTCCTTTTGGTTGTGGAACTCCAGCGGGAAGACAGGGAAGCCGAGTCGGTCTCCGTCACGTTTGGATAGTTTGCCATTTCCGTCGGGTTTGAGCAGCAGGGGTAGGTGTGCAAATTCTGGCATGGTATCGGTCCATCCAAAGGCGCGATAGAGCAGCACGTGGAGTGGGGCAGAGGGCAACCATTCCTCGCCGCGGATAACATGAGATACTTCCATGAGGTGGTCATCCACGATATTGGCCAGGTGGTAGGTAGGCAGGTCGTCCGCCGATTTATATAGTACTTTATCGTCCAGGATGCTGCTGTTGATGGTTACATCTCCGCGAATCAGGTCATGTACGGTAATGTCCTCGTTTGGTTCGATAAGAAAACGTACGACGTATTTCTCGCCGGCAGCGATGCGGCGTTTAGCCTCTTCTATGCCGATAACGAGTGAGTTATCCATCTGCATGCGTGTGCGCGCATCATATTGAAAATTAGGTATCTCGGCCCGTTTAGCGTCCAGCTGCTCGGGTGTGTCGAAAGCATAGTAGGCGTGGTTGGATTGGATGAGTTGATCTACGTATTGGTGGTAGATTTCGCGTCTTTCGGATTGGCGATAAGGGCCATGATTGCCGACTTGGGCAATCTTGCCATTCTCCCAGCGGAGACCTTCGTCAATGCCGATTCCTAACCAATCGAGCGCCTCCAGGATATACTCTTCGGCACCGGGGACAAAACGAGTGGAATCGGTGTCTTCGATGCGCAGCAACATATCTCCTCCATGCTGGCGAGCGAATAGGTAATTATACAAGGCGGTACGTACTCCGCCGATGTGCAAAGCTCCGGTTGGAGATGGAGCAAAACGAACACGAACTTTACGAGCCATAATTATGCAATTTAAATTTGAGCACAAAAGTACAAATAATTTTTGATATCTGCAAATTTTATTTGCATATATGCAAAAAAAAGTGTATCTTTGTGGGCTGAAATGAGAAAGATAGTCATTATATTGTTTGTTTTGAGTGCGTGCGTGGGTGCGTTCGCGCAATATATGGTAGAGGTTAAGCCCACGAAAAAGGTGCTGCATGTGGACCAATTAGGCGTGCCGGATAATACAGGCATTAAGGATGTGCTACATGCTATGCCGGAGTTGGTGAATAGGCTATCGCCGGACGGTTATTTTACGAATTTTAGTATTCAGGTGGATGGAAAAGATGTGGGGAGCAGCAGGGAAGTGGTATTGACTCAGATTAAGGTGGCAGAGGTGGATGTGGTTGAGATTTCGACATCTCCGACGGTTAGTGAGCAGAAGAATGGCGAGGGGGGTGTAATCAATATTAAGTTGAAACCAGTTGAGGAAGGACTTAGTGGTCAGGTAATGGTGGATGTTAGTACCGAAGTAGATTTGCAGCCGAGTGTGTTACTCAATTATAAGAAGGATAAGTTCTCTTTGCGATCAAGTGTCATGATGGAATACTATGAGCCGGCGAGTTATTTAGAGTCCATGTGCGAGGATAGACATTTTATGATGAATCGTTTAGATACCACGTATGAGAGGTTTCTGCAAGAGACTGCTAAGTTGCTGCTAAAATGGACTCCGACCACGCAAGATGAGGTGGAATTGTATGCTTGGGAGACGTTTGGTTATGTACGTGAGATTATGCATGCGAGAGAGGTTATCTTGAATAATTACGAGGCAGACGGTCAGCCGGCAGTATGGTATGAAACTCGTCGCGGAGGGGATTCAAAGAGGTCTAAACATGATCTAAAGACGGATGTGAATCTGTCGTATAAGCATAAGTATGAGCGAGGTGGAGAGTTTAAGATAGAGGCTAATTATAATTACGCTCCTCTTCGTGGTGATGAAGACGTTCGTTGGCGCAATATAGCAGAATGGGAGATGTTTGGTGCGGATACGAGTTATGCTGCCAAGACGAAGGTTAATAATCATCAAGTGAGGGGCGAGATTAGTACTAAACACCTGGTTTTGCCTCAGACGAGCGAGCATAAACTGGATGTCAAAGTGGGTGTTAATACAGATGTTAGTGTGGGAGAAACGATCAATAGGTTGTCGAAGAGAGCGTTTAGTCAACACTTTATTGATACAACCGAAAGCAACTTGCGTTCCTTGACGGTATCTCCGTTTATGGAGTGGAATTATTCCTATCATAATTGGACGATTCAGTTAGGTGGTAGGTATCAGTTCTATCGCAAGGAGGAGAGTACGCGGGCGTTAGATTGGTACACTCGTGATGGTCATACTTGGTCGGGTAATTTGAGTGTAATGTGGCAAGTTAAACCGCACCATTACTTGCGAGCTGTAGCGGCGAGAAATAGTGCCTGGAGAAACATCGCTGAGGATAAGGCGGGACATCAAAAACAGAAAGTCTTGCCGTACTACAATGCCGAGTTGAACTATGTCTTTGATTGGAATAACGAGATTGATTATACGATGATGAGTTTAGGGCTGAAATACATCTATGCTAAGCCCATAGAGGGAGGATTCATAGGTTGTCTTGCCACTAATGCTCAACTCATTTATAAACATGGTATTTTCTCGATGGCCTTTGCGGGGAATGGTTACATAAAGAAGGAGCATTATGCCGTTGCGGACAAGAAAGACCAATGGTGTTTCTTCTATAATCTAAGTCTGACGCCGGTGTTCTCGTTGCGTAAGAACTGGACTCTTTCGGCACAGATCTTGTACAACTCAGAAATGACGCTTCGCGATGCGGTGTATGGGGATTGCTTTTACACGCAACTGCGCGTTTCAAAGAATATAGGAAAGTGGAATATACATTTACAATTTAGTGATATATTGGATTATGAGACCTATAATACGGTGCGTGATCCCAATTACCTGGATGGTCGGCCCGTTCGCGTTGAGCAGGATTTATATCCGCGAAGTGTGATGGCAGGATTTGCATATAAATTCTAAAAAAAAATATAACTATGGCTAAAAAAATTGAAGGAAAGAAAGAAGTTCAATTCTCGCTTGTTTACCGTGACATGTGGCAATCAAGCGGCAAGTATGTTCCTCGTAAAGACCAGTTAGCAAAGGTGGCTCCGGTGATTATCGACATGGGGTGTTTTGACCGTGTAGAGACGAATGGCGGTGCCATGGAGCAGGTTAATTTGTTGTATGGAGAGAATCCTAATGTGGCAGTTCGTACATTCACCACGCCTTTCCACGAGGCAGGTATTAAGACGCATATGTTGGATCGTGGTTTGAATGCGCTCCGTATGAATCCTGTTCCGGCTGATGTTCGTCAATTGATGTACAAGGTTAAGCATGCTCAAGGAACCGATATCACGCGTATTTTCTGCGGATTGAACGACCCGAGAAATATCATTCCATCTATTAAGTGGGCCAAAGAGGCCGGTATGACGGCTCAGGCTACGATGTGTATTACTTATTCCAAGGTACATACTGCTGAGTACTATATCAACTTGGCCGAGCAGCTGATTGCCGGTGGTGCTCAGGAGATTTGTTTGAAGGATATGGCCGGTGTAGGTCGTCCTGCTATGTTAGGCACAATCGTGGCTGCCATTAAGGAGAAACATCCTGATATCATTATTCAATACCACGGTCATACGGGTCCGGGTTTCTCGGTTGCTTCTATGTTAGAGGTGGCTAAAGCCGGTGGCGATGTGCTGGATGTTGCTATGGAACCGCTGAGTTGGGGTAAGGTGCATCCGGATGTAATTACTATTCAGGCTATGTTACGCGATGCCGGCTTCCTGGTTAAGGACATCAATATGAAGGCTTATATGGAATGCCGCAGTCTGACGCAGAGCTTTATGGATGATTTCTTGGGTTACTGGATTGATCCGAAGAATAGTCTGATGACTTCGTTGCTGGTTGGTTGCGGTCTGCCCGGAGGTATGATGGGTAGTTTGATGGCTGACTTAAAGGGCATGCATGCTGCTATTAATGCTAACTTGCGCAAGTCCGGAAAGAAAGAGTTGAGCGAGGACGAGTTGCTGGTTGAGTTGTTTGACGAAGTTCAACGTATTTGGCCTATGTTAGGTACTCCGTGCTTGGTTACTCCGTTCAGTCAGTATGTGAAGAATGCTGCTTTGATGAACCTTTATAGCAAGTCGATGGGCGAAAAACCATTCAGCCGAATGGATCCGGCTATGTGGGGAATGATTTTAGGTAAGAGTGGTAAATTGCCGGGTGAGTTGGCTCCGGAGATTATCGAGTTAGCCAAGGAGAAGGGCTATGAGTTCTATACAGATGATCCACAAGCACTTTATCCAAATGAACTGCCTAAGTTCGAGAAGATGATGAAGGAAGAAGGCTGGGATCGCGGTCAGGATGACGAAGAACTGTTTGAGTTTGCTATGCACGAGAAACAGTACCGTGAGTACAAGTCCGGTCAGGCTAAGGAGCAATTCAATAAGGATTTGATTGAACGTATGACCAAGGCCGGTAAACCTATTCCAGATAGTCTGCGTCCACAACCGAAGGCAGAGGAAACTGATATGGCTGCTGTAGCAATGGCGCTGAATATGTACGAAAAGGAAAAGAACAGTGCCGTTAAGTACATCGGTCGCTTCCAAAGTAGTGCATGGAACGCAAAGAAATTCTAATTAAGTATTTTATAAAACATCAATACAATGAAGAAGTATAATTTCAATGCAGGACCAAGTATCCTGCCTCAAGAGGTTATCAAACAAACGGCAGAGGCCGTTATGGATTTCGAAGGTCAAGGTTTGAGTGTATTGGAGATTTCTCACCGAGCCAAGTATTTCCAACCTGTTATGGACGAGGCTGAGGCGTTGATGAAGGAATTGCTGAATATTCCTGAGGGTTACCGCGTGCTCTTCCTGGGTGGCGGAGCTTCGTTAGAATTCTGCATGGTACCTTTCAATATGTTGGAGAAGAAGGCTGCCTATCTTAATACCGGAGTATGGAGTAAGAAGGCTATCAAGGAAGCTAAGGCGTTTGGCGAAGTTGTTGAATTGGCCGCTTCTACCAACTCTATCCCGATGGATTTTGAGGTTTCTCAGGACTGCGACTATATGCATATTACGACCAATAATACCATTTATGGTACGGAAATTAGCAACCGCAAGTTGGCTGAGATATACAAAAAGAAAGGCAATGTGCGTTTGATAGCAGATATGTCGTCTGATATCTTGAGTCGTCCGATTGATGTTAGTCAGTATGATATTATCTATGGAGGAGCACAGAAGAACTTAGCTCCTGCCGGTGTTACGTTTGTTATCGTTAAGGAGGAGTGTTTGGGCCATGTAACCCGTCATATCCCGACTATGCTGGATTATCGCACCCATGTAGATGGTGGTTCGATGTTCAATACACCTCCTGTATTGCCTGTTTATACGGCTTTGCTGACGATGCGTTGGCTCAAGAAGAACGGCGGTGTAGCGTGGATTGATGCTCGCAATCAGAAGAAGGCAGATTTGCTGTATGAGTGCATTGATAACAGCAAGATCTTTATGCCTACCATTACGGATAAAGAGGATCGCAGCCGCATGAATATTTGCTTTGTTCCGAAACCCGAATATGAAGGTCTCTTTGATGAGTTCTTCCAGTTCGCTTCCGAGCGTGGCATGGTAGGAATCAAGGGACACCGTCTGGTAGGTGGCTTCCGCGCAAGTTGCTACAATGCAATGGATGTAGAAGGTGTACAAGCCCTGGTAGATTGCATCCATGATTTTGAAAAAATGCATTAATCATATTTCCTAAGATGGCGTTGTCGTATTCCTTATCCTTGGACCCCTCGTCCTTTATGGTGCCGACGCGCCAGGCTCAGGGAAAAAACATTGAATTTACAACATTATTACACACTATGAAAGTACTCGTTGCAACAGAAAAACCCTTTGCTAAAGTAGCCGTAGAAGGCATTCGTGAAGTGGTAGAGGCAGCCGGCTATCAGCTGGAGCTGCTTGAGAAATATACTGAAAAGAGTCAATTATTACAAGCTGTAGCGGACGCAGATGCCCTTATTATCCGTTCTGATGTGGTGGATGAAGAAGTGTTAGATGCCGCTAAGCAGCTCAAGATAGTAGTTCGTGCCGGTGCAGGATATGATAATATCGATTTGGCAGCTGCTACTGCTCATAAAGTGGTAGCTATGAATACGCCCGGTCAGAACTCTAATGCGGTAGCTGAATTAGCATTAGGATTGATGGTGATGGCTGTTCGTAATATGTATAATGGCACCAGTGGCACCGAGTTGAAGGGCAAGAAATTAGGTATTCATGCTTTTGGTAATGTAGGCCGTAATGTAGCCCGCGTAGCGAAAGGATTTGGTATGGACGTATTGGCATACGATGCTTATTGTCCGGACGAGGCTATGATTCAGGCCGGTGTAACGCCTGTGCATAGTGCCAATGAACTCTATCAAAATAGTGATATAGTTAGTCTGCATATCCCAGCAACGGATGAAACTCGCAAGAGTATCAATTATGCGTTGTTGAACCAAATGCCGAAGGGTGCTTTGCTGGTGAATACCGCTCGTAAAGAAGTGATTGACGAACCCGAATTGATTCAGTTGATGCAGGAGCGTGCTGATTTCCGCTATGTAACGGATATCATGCCGGTGGCTGATGCTGAATTCCGTCAGTTTGAGGGTCGCTATTTCGCTACTCCCAAGAAAATGGGCGCTCAAACGGCCGAGGCTAATATCAATGCCGGTATAGCTGCAGCCAAGCAGATTGTGGATTTCTTCCAGAATGGCGTGACTAAGTTCCAAGTGAATAAATAATGCGAACAATTAAACATATTTTTTCCTTGCTTCTGTTCCTGATAGGATGGGGAAGCGTATGTGGTCAGGTGCTGCAAGTAACGGCTGACCCATCTACGTATAAGACGCTGACGGCTCCTGCTCCGCGTGCATATAAGATGTTGGCGGCTTCTGGTACGGGCGTGGATCACGTGTATCTGTTCACGAGTGCGGACTATTTTGAGTTCTCTGCGGTAGATCAACAACTTGCCGATTGGTATGATGTGGGCACAGGGGAACTGGTTAGCCATAACTATTCCACTTTCATCAATGCCGAGAGTGGTCATACTTATCGCGTGGAGGTAGGGGGCGAGTCCGAGACGTTTGCAGTAATTGATTGGTCTAAATATAGATTGGCAAACTGCACCTTACGTGTTGAACCGGCTTGCGATAAAACGTATATTTTTGTGGATAATATCGGCATTGCTCAGTATAAGGATACTGCTGGTGTGACGCATAAAATCAAGCGTCAACTGACGTTGGAATACAAGAATGCGGTGTGGAGTGACGAGTCGGTAGATTGGTTAACGCAGGAGCAGATAGTCACTAAAGAAGGCGAAGATTTATCGGCCTTTGGCGTGAGTAAGTTATTGATTGATAGCGACTTTAAGTTAAGTGACGCCACTCCTGATGCTCCGTTTGAGGAGGATACATTGTATGTGGAGAATGTGGTGGCGATTGCTTCGGCTTGTCATCTAACACATGTTACTACACGTCGTGGCACGGAGATCACAAACGAGAAAGAGGCTCCTATCAAGGAAGATGTAGTAGAAGGTTCTGCACCATTGGATATTCTCTTCCAATCGCATCCTTCGCCCAAGACGGATTTCTATTCGTGGACCATCACGCGGGGTAATGATAAGATTACTCAACGTCCGGAACGCGATATACGTTATGTATTTGATGATGCGTCCGAAACAGGTCCGGTCACATATACGGTGGAACTGAAAGTGGGCAATGACTACTGTCAAGATAGTGCAAAAGTAGATGTAACGCTTAATGCGTCCTTTATTATGGTTCCCAACGTGTTTACGCCGAACGGGGACGGAATGAATGATGAGTTTAGAGTGGCTTATCGCTCCATTTGTGACTTCCATTGTTGGGTGTTCAACCGTTGGCAGCACCAGGTGTATAGTTGGTCGGATCCGGCTAAAGGCTGGGATGGCACTATCAACGGCCGTCCTGCTCCCGAATCGGCGTACGTGTATATCGTAGAGGCTACCGGATGCGATGGTAAGAAATATAAACTCAAAGGGATGGTGAACCTATTGCGAGGAAAATAATTGTATAACCTTAAATTTAAATTGATATGACTCGAGACACTGAGATTTTTGACATTATCCGCCAGGAGCGTGAGCGTCAAACACGAGGTATTGAACTGATTGCCAGTGAAAACTATGTGAGCGACCAAGTGATGGAAGCGATGGGCTCTGTGCTTACTAATAAGTATGCCGAGGGCTATCCGGGTAAGCGTTATTATGGTGGCTGCGAAGTGGTTGATATTAGTGAGAACATCGCTCGCGAGCGTCTGAAAAAACTGTATAATGCAGAATACGTAAATGTACAACCGCACTCCGGCGCCCAGGCTAATATGGCTGTTTTCATGGCTTGCCTCAAGGCCGGCGATACGTTCATGGGCTTGAATCTGAGTCATGGAGGTCACCTAAGTCATGGCTCAGCCGTTAATTTCTCCGGCTTGATGTTCCATGCTATTGATTATAGTCTGAATGAAGAAACAGGTCGTGTTGATTATGACGAATTGGAGCAAAAAGCTCGCGAGCAACGTCCTAAACTCATTATAGCCGGAGCATCGGCTTATAGCCGTGAGTGGGATTATGCTCGTATTCGCAAGGTGGCTGACGAGATAGGTGCCATTTTTATGGTCGATATGGCGCACCCTGCAGGACTGATTGCTGCCGGATTATTGGATAACCCTGTTAAGTATGCGCATATCGTCACTTCCACAACCCATAAGACCTTACGTGGACCTCGTGGTGGTGTGATTTTAGTGGGCAAGGACTTTCCTAATCCTTGGGGCAAAACCACGCCGAAGGGTGAGATTAAGATGATGTCGGCTCTCTTGGATAGTGCAGTTTTCCCCGGAACGCAAGGTGGACCGTTAGAGCATGTGATTGCTGGTAAAGCTGTCGCTTTTGGTGAGGCTCTTCAACTGGAGTTCAAGACTTACCAACAGCAGGTTAAGAAGAATGCTGCTGTGATGGCACAAACCTTTATGGATAAGGGATATAAGATTATCTCCGGTGGTACGGATAACCATTCTATGTTGGTGGATTTGCGCACTAAGTATCCGGATTTGACGGGTAAGGTGGCCGAAAAGGCCTTGGTGGCTGCTGATATAACGACCAATAAGAATATGGTGCCGTTTGATACCCGCAGTGCCTTCCAGACCAGCGGTTTGCGCTTTGGTACGCCGGCTATTACGACGCGTGGTCTCAAGGAAGACAAGATGCCATGGATTGTGGAGTTGATCGACCGCGTACTGGCTGATCCCGAGAACGAACAGACGATACAAAAAGTACGCACCATCGTCAACGAAGAGATGGTGCGCTATCCTTTGTTCGCTTGGTAAGCGATTACATATCCCAATGCTCAAGGGTCAAGACCAATTCATCAAAGGTCTTGGCCTTTGCTTTTTCTTTGACCTCATTGATTTGGTTATTTACGGCCTCATTGTAGGTCTCAGCCTCCACGTCGCGAATCACGCCAAGGGCGATAGGCAGTTCGGGAACGATTTCGGCATTCGCCATATCGGTCACTTTCTCTTGTCCCATCATGGCTAACATACGATGTAGGGTAGGGTCTTGGATGTGAGCATCGTGAACGAGTACATCGGGGTCGTCTGCCGTTGTGACTACTAAGCGCGGCATGATGTTCGTGTAATCTAACTTCAGTCCCTTGTCTTTATTGGCGCCAAAGATCATTTTTTCTCCGTGACGCAGGATGATGCTGCGTTCCGCACGAGTCTCGCGGTCGGCAATCCAACTATGTGCTCCGTTATTGAAGATAACGCAGTTAACCAGGCATTCGATCACGCTGGCCCCCTTGTGCTCATTGGCTTTTACCATACAATCGATGGTAGTAGGCATATCTACATCCAGTGTTCTGGCGAAGAACGTTCCTCTTGCTCCCATTACTAATTCCGCAGGGATGAAGGGACGCTCTACTGTGCCGAAGGGACTGGATTTACTGACGAATCCTTTGGGGCTGGTAGGTGAATATTGACCCTTGGTCAAACCATAGATGCGGTTGTTGAATAGGCATATATTCAGGTCCACGTTTCTGCGTATCTCATGAATGAAATGGTTGCCACCAATAGCGAGGCAGTCTCCGTCGCCGGTCATTTGCCAAACGGTTAATTCGGGATGGCTGGTTTTGACTCCGGTAGCAATTGCTCCGCCACGACCGTGGATGGTGTTAAATCCATAGGTGTTCAGGTAGTGTGGCATACGACTAGAACAACCGATTCCGGAAATAACTACGGTTTGTGAAGTCGGCACACCTATCTGCGCCATGGCTTTGGTTAATGATGCTAAGATGGCGTGGTCTCCACAACCCGGGCAGAAACGAACATATTGATCACTTTTATATTGTGCTGCTTCCATAATTACAAGTTTTTAACGTGTTCTACAATACGTTCAACCACGAACGGCTGACCCATGATTTCATTATACTGCATAATTTCCACTCCGGGTATTTTACTACGTAGAAGAGTGGCGAATTGACCGTTATTTAATTCGCATACGATTATCTTCTTGTATTGTTTCAATACCTCGGCGGTGTTTTTAGGCAGTGGGTTGATGTAATTGAAGTGGGCCAATGCGCAATTCAATTTATTAGCGGCAGCATGTAAGTGGCCTTCGGTAGAGCCCCAACCAACGAGCAGGGTATCGCTTTGGGCGTTGCCTTGTACTTGCAGATTAGGAATCTTATTGACGATTTGGTCAATCTTAGCCTGACGAGCCTTCACCATCTTTTCGTGGTTAGCGGGGTTGGTAGAAATACTACCGGTTTGGCTATCACGCTCCAAACCTATATTGCGATGCTCAAAACCTTCCATGCCGGGGGTAGCCCAGTAACGAATGTTATTGGCGTCACGCAATGCAACGCTGTATTGGTTCTTGAGTTCCTGAGGAACACCTTGGGGCTTAATCTCAGGCAGTTCTGCCAGTTTAGGCAGCCTCCATAGTCCTGTACCATTCGCTAAATAGGTATCGGTCATTAGGATGACGGGAGTCATGTTCTCCAGGGCAATCTTACATGCCTCGTAGGCGAATTGGAAGCAGTTGGCGCTGGTAGATGCAGCCACCACTACTGCGGGACATTCTCCGTTTCGTCCATAAACAGCTTGCAGCAAGTCGGTTTGTTCTGTTTTGGTAGGAAGACCGGTGCTGGGACCGCCACGTTGCACGTCAATAACTACGAGTGGTAACTCAGCCATAACGGCCAAGCCAACGGCTTCGCTCTTTAGACTGAGTCCCGGACCGGATGTGCTGGTGCAGGCTAAATCTCCGGCAAAACTGGCACCAATGGCGGTGCAGACACCGGCTATCTCATCTTCGGCTTGCACCACCATAACTCCCATGTCTTTGCGACCGGCTAATTCTTGCATGATGTCCGTGGCAGGAGTAATGGGGTAGGAACCTAAGAACAGACGTTTGCCGCATTTCTGCGCAGCAGCGATTAAGCCCCATGCCGTAGCTTTGTTTCCGGCGATGGACGTGTAGGTGCCATGCTGCAGGTTATCCGCTACTTCGACATTAATCGTGTTGATATTTAGGGCGGTGTTATTACCGTAGTTATAGCCGTCTGTCAGCACTTTGACGTTGGGCGCAATCAGAGCCGGCTTTTTGGCGAATTTACCTTCTAAAAAATGAATGGCTTTGTCGATAGGACGATTAAAGAGCCAGCAAACAACGCCCAGTGCAAACATATTACGAGACTTTAGAATGGACTTATTATCCAGTCCGCTGTCTTTCAAACTCTCTTTGGTAAGGGATGTCAAGGCCACCGGCACGATTTGAACGGTCTCTTTGATGCCCAACTCCGTAAAGGGATTATCGGTCTTGTAGAGTGCTTTTTCTAAGTCAGGCTTCGTGAAGGTATCTGTATCTACGATGATGATGGCTTGGTCGTGAAAGAGCTGGTTCTGCACACATACTTTCAGCGCAGCGGCATTCATCGCTACAATCACATCTGCTTTGTCGCCGGGAGTATAAACTCCTTGACCTAAGTTAACTTGGAAACCGGATACACCTCCTAATGTTCCTTGTGGTGCACGAATTTCGGCAGGGAAATCGGGCAGGGTAGAGATTTCGTTACCCAAGATGGCACTTAATGATGAGAATAGATTTCCCGTCAATTGCATACCATCACCCGAGTCGCCGCAGAAGCGAATTACAACGTTCTGTTTATTCATGATATTAATGTTTATTGCTAATTTGGACGCAAAGTTATAAAATTAAATGGATATAAACAAGAAAAATTGCAAATATATTTGCATAAGTGCAAATTATTTTATACCTTTGTAGCCTAATTTAATTTGCGGGGATAGATACTCGATGAAAAATATCCGTAATTTTTGCATAATTGCCCATATCGACCATGGTAAATCAACGTTGGCTGATCGTATGTTGGAGTTGACCAATACGGTGGATAAAAAGCAGATGGAGAACCAGGTGTTGGATGATATGGATTTGGAGAAAGAGCGTGGTATCACGATTAAGAGCCATGCTATTCAGATGAACTATAAGGGTTATACCCTTAACCTGATAGATACTCCGGGTCACGTGGACTTTTCCTACGAAGTGAGCCGCAGTATAGCGGCGTGCGAAGGAGCGTTGTTGGTGGTGGATGCCAGTCAGGGCGTGCAAGCGCAGACCATCAGTAATCTATATATGGCATTGGAGCATGATTTGGAGATTATCCCGGTCATGAATAAATGCGATATGGAGAGCGCGATGCCTGAGATGGTGGAGGATGAGATTATTGACTTATTGGGCTGCAAACGTGAAGAAATCCTGCGTTGCTCAGCTAAAACGGGAGATGGAGTAGAGGCTATTTTAGATGCTATTGTGGACCGTATTCCTGCGCCCGAAGGCGATCCGGAGGCTCCGCTGCAATGTCTTGTCTTTGACTCTGTTTTCAATTCGTTTAGAGGTATTATCGCTTATTTCAAGGTGGTGAATGGCACTATACGTACGGGCGAGCGCGTGCGCTTTTTTAATACAGGTAAGGAGTATGACGCCGACGAGATAGGTGTACTCAAACTGGATATGCAGCCTACTAAGGAACTGTCTGCAGGTACGGTAGGATATATCATTTCGGGTATTAAAACGTCTTCGGAGGTAAAGGTGGGTGATACCATTACGCATGTCAGTCGTCCCTGCGCCAAGGCTATTGAGGGTTTCCAAGAGGCTAAACCGATGGTCTTTGCCGGTGTCTATCCGATTGAGGCGGAGGATTATGAGGACTTGCGAGCATCTTTGGAAAAACTGCAACTCAACGACTCGTCCCTCTCCTTTATGCCGGAATCGTCCGTAGCGTTAGGATTTGGTTTCCGTTGTGGATTCTTGGGCCTGTTGCACATGGAGATTGTGCAGGAGCGTTTGGATCGTGAGTTTGATATGGATGTCATTACGACGGTGCCGAATGTATCGTATAATGTTTATCTCAAGGATGGTGGTATGAAGGAGGTGCATAACCCTGCCGGAATGCCTGATTTAACGGAGATTGACCATATAGAGGAACCCTATATTCGTGCCAGCATCATTACCGCAAGTGCTTATATAGGTCCTATCATGACCCTTTGCCTTGGCAAGCGTGGCGAGTTGGTTAAGCAAGAGTTTATCTCCGGTGACCGATTGGAGATTCTCTTTGATATGCCATTGGGCGAAATCGTGATTGATTTCTACGATAAACTCAAGTCTATTAGTAAGGGTTATGCGTCCTTTGACTGGTATATGAACGGCTTCCGTCCCTCTAACTTGGTTAAGTTGGATATCTTGCTTAATGGCGAGCAGGTGGATGCCCTTTCTACGCTGACCCATCGAGATAATGCGTTGGATTTCGGTCGTCGTATGTGCGAGAAACTCAAGGAGTTACTGCCGCGTCAGCAGTTTGATATTGCTATTCAGGCCGCTATTGGAGCCAAGATTATTGCTCGCGAAACAGTCAAGCAGGTGCGTAAGGATGTGCTGGCTAAGTGTTATGGCGGTGACGTGAGTCGTAAGCGTAAACTGCTGGAGAAACAGAAGCGAGGCAAGAAACGCATGAAGCAGATAGGTAATGTAGAAGTGCCCCAAAAAGCCTTCTTGGCCGTGCTAAAACTTGACTAGTCTCCTAGTAAACTAGTCAACTAGTAAACTAGAATGCTACTATTAACAATAATAATTAACTAATCTTATTAATCTTATGGAACAATTTTTAATGCCTGCTTGGGCGATGATTCCTTTTGGAATTATGCTCCTCGCGATTGCTATTGGTCCCATTATCGCTCCTGAGAAATGGGAAAGCAATCTGAACAAACTGATTGTATCCGCTATTTTGGGTGTGCCTGTGGCTATCTACATGATTGTCAAGGGTTTAGGACATTCGTTGGTGGATACTGTTTTCTTTGATTATGTGCCATTCATCATTCTGTTGTTGGCGCTGTTCGTTATTACCGGTGGTATTCATCTCAATGGTGATATCAAGGCTAAACCTATTGTTAACACCTTGTTTTTGGCAATCGGTTTTGTCCTGGCTTCATTGATGGGAACAACCGGTGCTGCTATGTTGCTTATTCGTCCTGTTTTGGCTACTAATGCGCAACGTCAGCACAAGATGCACACCGTTCTTTTCTTCATTGCTTTAGTGGCTAACTGCGGTGGTTTGATGACTCCGCTTGGTGACCCACCATTGTTCATGCTTTTCTTGCGTGGTGCATCGTTTACTTGGTTCGCTTCCATGTGGGCTCCCTGGTTATTTACCGGTGTTGTTTTGCTGTTGCTGTACTTCTTGGCCGATACGTATTACTACCGTAAAGAGGAGTGGACGGCTCATTCTGCTGATGCTCGCGAAGCTAAATCTCTTCAATTGACGGGCAAGGTTAACTTTATCTGGTTGGCAGGTATTGTTGCCTCTGTTGCTTTCATCAATGCCGGCTTTATTCCTGCTATGGGCGAAGAGAATGCTCCGTTGTATATGAAGTACTTACGTGAGATTGCCATGGTGATTTTGATGGTGCTCTCATTGGTAACTACGCCTAAGAAAGTGCGTTACGAGGATAATAAATACACTTGGACTCCTATCCTGGAGGTTGCTGCTTTGTTCATTGGTATCTTTGTTACCATGGCTCCTGCACTCATCTTCTTGAAGCAAAATGCTGGTTCGTTAGGTTTGAGCCAAGTATGGCAATTCTATTATAGTACGGGTCTATTGAGTTCCTTCTTGGATAACACACCTACTGCCGTTGCCTTCCACTCGATGGCTTGCGGTTTGCCTGAGGCTGTTAACGCAGCTGCCGCCGGTGTGGTAGATGGTATGTTTGAAGGAACAATGTTTGTAGCCGGTATTCCTGAGTTGCTTTTGAAGGCCATCTGCATTGGTGCAGTCTTCTTTGGCAGTATGACGTATATTGGTAATGGACCTAACTTTATGGTGAAGGCTATTGCTGAGGAGAACAAGATTGATATGCCGTCCTTCTTTGGCTATATGTTCAAGTTCTCTCTCATCGTTCTGTTGCCTGTTTATATTCTTGTTCAACTGATTTTCCTATAAAATAGGTAATGACAATTATTGATAATATCATTACGTGGTATTCGGCGCATATGAGTTATGCGTCGATTACTGCGCTAATGGCTGTTGAATCATCTTTTATTCCTTTCCCATCGGAAGTGGTTATCCCACCGGCTGCTTTTGTGGCAGCCCAGCCGGACAGTGTGTTGTATGCAACGGGTAATTATTCGATTGATGTGTTATTGATTGTGCTTTTTGGTACCTTAGGGGCTATGATTGGGGCACTCATCAACTATTATTTGTCGGTATGGTTGGGAAGACCGATTATTTATAAGTTTGCCGATTCTAAATTAGGGCATTTATGCCTCTTATCGGGCGAAAAGATTCAGAAGGCGGAGGCTTATTTCAGGGATCATGGTAATATGTCCACTTTTATTGGACGCTTCATTCCCGGTATCCGTCAACTCATATCTATTCCTGCGGGCTTGGCACGCATGAAAATGGGACCCTTCTTGCTTTATACATTCTTAGGGGCATTTATTTGGAATATCGTTTTGGCGTTAGTGGGCTATTTAGCAGCCGGTCAGATGACTCTGATTAAGGCCTATAGCCATGAACTCTCCATAGCTATCCTTATCCTTTTTGCTGCCGCAGTCGTTTATTTAGTCCTCAAAAAGGTGCTAAAGAAATAATTAACGTCTTGTGCGCATCCAACTAGCGAAACCACGGCGCGGAGCAGGCTGTTCAGCAGTCTGCGCTGACTGTGGTGCTGCCGGTTCGGGTTCGTCTGTCTGAATCTCATCCAATGTAATCACGATGGAATCGGGATTGGACGGTTCCTCCGGGCTCTCTTCCGCTGTTGCCGTCGTCGTTGTCGTTGTCGTTGTCGTTGTCGTTTCCGTCGTCGTTTCCTCCAACTCTACTTGCAATTCAATCTCTTGCTTGGGTTCGTCCTCCTTAGGCTGTTCATGGGCAGGAGTAGGTGTGGGCAGGTTATCGTAATTGGCTTTGATGGCCTCCTCTACGGTAGGTTGACCCTCTTTCTCTTGTAGAGAAGGGATGTCACTTACTTCGTAACCGGTAGCAATCAAGGTGACACGTACGTCTTCGCCTAATGTCTCATCCAACGAGATACCCCATTGTACATCCACCTCTTCTCCCACTTCTTGTACGAACCGATGGATCTGGTCGGTTTCTTGGGTTTGGATAGCATGTTCGGTAGAGCAGTAGAACTGCATGAGTACGCGTTTAGCACCATGTACATCGTTGGTATTCACCAACGGTGAATGTAGGGCGTTTTGGATAGCGTCCGTTATACGCTGGTCGCCACTCGCTTGACCTACATTCATAATGGCTACATGACCATCTTTGAGGGTGGTATATACATCGGCGAAGTCCGTATTGATATAACCGGGAATAGTGATTATCTCGGCAATCGATTTGGCGGCATTGCCTACCACGTCGTTAGATTTGCTGAATGCATTGAGCAGGTCTAAGTCGGGGTATATCTGAGTTAGTTTTTCGTTATTGAACACTAAGATAGCGTCCACATGTTCAGCCAGCGTAGCTACGCCGGTCAATGCTTTGCGGATCTTAGGCTTGCCTTCAAAGGCAAAAGGAATAGTGACGATACCAACAGTCAGAATGCCCATCTTTTGTGCCACTTCAGCCACAATAGATGTAGCACCTGTTCCCGTACCTCCACCCATACCGGCCGCCAAGAATAGCATCTGAGTGCCATCATCCAATGCTTCCTTAATGCGCTCGCGACTCTCGTCGGCATACTTGGCGGCTTTGTCAGGGTTACCTCCGGCACCTAAACCGGGACCGAGTTGCAACTTAGCGGGCACAGAACAACGTCCTAATGCCTGTTTATCGGTGTTACAAACAAGGAAGGTGACACCTTCAATACCACGTTGGTACATGTGATTAACGGCATTGCAGCCGCCTCCACCTATACCCATTACTTTGATGATGGAGTCTTCTTTGATGTCAATTTCTAAAGGAAGCAAATCGTCTGTCATATCTTATTGTTCAGTAAAAAGTTCTACAATCGTTTGACCTATTTTATTCAGTTTAGGTTGTTCGAGCATCTGTCCGGGGTGAGCATCGCGGTAGTCGCTACCGAGGATAAGTGCTCCCACGAGGCTGGCGTAGGCAGGAGAACAAAATTCGTCCGGCGTGCGGCGGTCCAATAATCCCGCATGACTGCCATACATAATCTCTACGGAGGTCTTTTCGCTCAGATACTCCGGCATGCCTTGCATCATGCTGGCGCCACCTGTGATGTACATGCAGCGGATACGCTCGCTGTACCCGTTCAGGATATTCATGAGCGGATTGATCATCTCGTCCAATCCTTGCTTGATGAGCGTGGCCAACTCTTCGCTGGTTGTTTTCCATACACCGTTAATCTCGGGTGAACCGGGAATTTGGATGTTGTAGTTCTTATCAATCAGATTAGGTGCAGCAAAGCCATATTCGCGTTTCACTTTCTCGGCGTTATCAAAGGATATGCCTTGTTGTTCGATTAGTCGAGTGATGTGATAGCCGCCTTTCTGAACTACCTTAATGCGCAGGTACTCGGTGCCCTTGTAAATAGATAAAGTGGTAGTTTGTGCTCCCATATCTAATACGGCGCAACCGTCGGTTAAAACCGAATCGTCTTCAAAGGAAAAAGCCGAGAGTAGGGCTTCCGGACGCGTAAAGGAATGTTCGATAGCGATGGAACCTCTGTCAAAACTGGCTTGCACTTTCTCCACCAACTCTTTCCTGCCTGCAATGGCCGAGAAATGCGCCTCAATCAGTGTGGCACGTTGGGTAGGGGACGGTTCCTCTTCTTGCTCCTGACCATCTACCACAAAGTATGCCGGAATAAGATCCAGAACGGCTACATTGGGATTGTGCTCCTCAATCTTGCGTTTGCATTCTTCTCGCATCGAATCAAGGGTAGAGGAGGAAACAGAACGTTTCTGCACCAAATCGCGCTTGGAACAAACGGGAACCACTTGCATACTAGCGCCTCCTAATAGCACAAAGGCGGCTGGCAGTCGCTCCACACCAATGCGATTAGCCAAAAACTTGAGAATCTGGCCAATGGTAAAGCCTGCACTTGAGGTCTGAACAACCACGCCGCGGTCCACACACGGATAGCGTTGGCTCTCCTCATAGCCTAAGACATGCAACATGTCCGGACCTATCTTCTCTGCGGCCATAGCACGCACAGAATGGCTGCCTAAGTCAATGGCAATGAGGGGCAATGAGTCGGCTAATTGTTTTTTATTATTCTTTTTGGGCATATCTATGATTTAGTATTTGCTTTGATTCCTATCACTTGTCCTTTGTACCGCACATCCAATTGATGATAGATACTGATATCTATACCTTGAATGCCTTGATACCATTTCTGTAGTTTATTCAGTTTAGGTTGATAATTAGTTATCTCGCCTAATAAAATCGTAGCTGCACTATCGCGCTGCACCACCTGAATAGACCGTGGGTTAGCCACTTTGACGTAACCGATGCGTTGATGCCAATAGTCCGATTCTTGCAGCCACTCGGCAAAGTCGCTCAGTTCATTCGCTGCCATTCGTGGTCCCACATTGCCGGTAACAATTAGGACGGGCGTCTTGATGCTGGCTCGAGCAGGCATTTTCTTGCGGTCTGTATCGATGTAATACTGCCCATCTTGCGTGACGACGCGCAGTAAAGGAACGCGCTGTGTGAGGTCGATATGTACCACGCCATCGCAGGTCTTGTAGCACTCGGCTGTGCGCACCATCGGGTGACGAAGTGTCATGTTCTCAATGGCTTGCGTTGGAATGGACGTCAAGGGTTGCTTAACAGGGTAGAGGTTCTTCAACCATAATTGGTCAATCAACTCGTCCGTAGTTAAATACTGCCGCTCGTCTATATCTAATATATCAATCTGCAGCTTAGGGCACACCGTCACAGGCGTGTTACGCTGACCCATGATGACGCCAAAGACCATATACGCGATGATAATCAAGGCGCATAGACTGCAAATAATATGTTTCCAAAGGGCTTTCAAGTCGGTGTTATTTAGCTAATTGTTCGGTTATGGCCGGCACTAATCGGTCGATGTCTCCTGCACCTAATGTAAGTACCACAACAGGTTTATCCAATGCGTGGATACGCCGGTCAAGATAAGCCACAAGGTCCTTTTTCTCCACTACACATTCGTTTCGGTCCTTGTCTCCGGTCATCAGTATTTCACTTACCACACCCGGTATAGGCAGTTCGCGAGCTGGGTAAATAGGCAGCAGGATTAGTTCGTCCGATTGACTCAGCACCTGCTTGAATCCCGCAGCAAAGTCGCGTGTGCGTGTGTATAGGTGCGGTTGGAAGACCACAATGAAGTGCCGTTCCGGATAGAGTTTGCGGATCGACTGAATAGAGGCGTTCAGTTCGGTGGGGTGGTGCGCGTAGTCATCTACGTACGTGATGCGAGGCGTCTTGATATGGATATTAAAACGGCGATATACACCATTGTAAGTCTCTATGCCTCGACGAATCTCGTCCTCAGTAGCACCATTGAGCCATGCTATAGCCATCGCAGCAACACTGTTTTCTATGTTCACCCATACCGGCACGCCTAACTGCACGTGACGGATACGTATGCTGGGACCTACAAAGTCAAACCATAAGTTACCGTCCTCCACGATGACGTTCTCGGCATAGAAATCCGCCGATACACCTTTGTATTCCTCTCTTACACCTACGTATGTGTACACGCGCGGCGCAGGTTGAGTGAGGTGCAGCGAGTAAGTTGCTTTCAGCAAGACGGTGTCTTGCACCAGCCCGGCATAGGTGTCAAATCCTTTTTGGTACTCTTCACCCGTACCGTATATATCCAGGTGATCGGGGTCGATGCTGGTGATGACCGACATGAATGGACTCAAGTGATGAAAACTGCGGTCATACTCGTCCGCCTCCACCACTACAAAGTCGCTGTTGGTATCTATTAGCAGGTTGCTATTGTAATTATTGCTGATACCCCCTAAGAAAGCATTGGCGCCTAAATGGCTCTCGTGCATGATATGCGCCAGGATGGTGCTGGTGGTTGTCTTGCCATGTGTACCTGCTACGCAGAGTGCTTTCTTCTGCTTAGTCACCAATCCCAACACTTCGGAACGCTTCAGGATGGTGTAACCATGCTCCCTAAAGTATGTGTAAATAGGCTGATCTTCGGGCACCGCCGGGGTGCGTACTACAAGGGTGCGGTCAGGGTGGATTGACGAAGGGTGCTTAGAGCACTCCAAAAATAGAGTGGTATCGTCGTATTGCACACCGATGCCCTCTTGCTCCAGTTCTTTAGTCAATGGAGAGGGGGTGCGGTCATATCCGCTCACTTCGTATCCTAAGTGCTTGAAATAGCGGGCTAAAGCCGACATACCTATGCCGCCAATCCCAAGGAAATATAATGATTGAATGTTGTTAAATTGTAACATCGTCTATTACCGCATTTTAAACAGGGTGCAAATATACAACAAAAATTTGGATTATGCAAATAAATATGAAATTTTATATAAAAATTTGTGAATCTCAAAAATTCTGTAGTTTCTATACGACTATCTTTATGCCGCTTTCTAACCAATAAGCGCAGAGTTTACCATTATCCGGCATCTTGAATATACCTACTTCGTCCCACGGAGTAATATGCTTAAGGGACGGATATTGGTCCATATCTATCGTGAATATTTTCTTCTCTTGTTCATTCTTAGCGTGTATGGTTAGGCTGTGCCGACTTTGTGTCACATCCGTCACCTCCCAATCGGTATCTATCAATTCAAAAGCCGCATACATTTTTGTGTTGAGCGCAGCATATATATCATCTTCGTTGCTCTCAATCCATTCTTGCCAAGGTGACTCATCGGTTATTTTGACTAATGTTTCAGGCAGTATAATAGGCTTTTTGCTACTGCGTTCCTTCATAAAGGATAACATCAGATGCTCTGTCTCTTCGTCCCATTCAACTTCGTAATAGGCAGAATTTAACATCTTGATATTTTGGGGAATGGCACAGCGCATCGTGTCTTCTGCCTGGAAGAATCCCCATCGTTGGAAGACACATCTCGTGGCATCTACGGCTGCTGCCGAATCGGCTTTTATTTGAAGTACGTTATATACACCGCTGTCCTCGTTGTACTGATCTAATAACCAAATCGTAGTATGCTCATTATCGGCGTCCTGTTCTGTCCAATAACTGACTTCTCCGAACGGCATCGGCTTAAAGTCGTTAGCTACACGTTCTTCGAGATAGAGTGGGTGAGTGTAGTAACAAATCAGCGTGCCAACAGAGTGCATTAACTCAAACCAACCCTTCGAGTGCAGTTCTTCAACTAGTGTCATCAAATCCATCGCTACCTTGTGGGCCGCGTATTCCTCTTTGTAGTGCTTATATAGTTCAGCATCCACTTGTTGTATCGTTTCCTCTATGGCCAAAGAACCTTTCTGCAGGTTGGGGTTGCAGTCGCTCACTTTGGCGTAGAACAACGCTAATGCATAACTATACACTTGGTAACTCTCCTTATATAACGCATCCAAACGCGCACGTATATCCTTGGGCAATTCATTCATGTGCCGATGCTGCACCATTGCCACGAACTGCTCTTTTTTCACCACCTTGGCCATCTGCTCTGATAACTCCCATAACTCAGGGATACGCAGTAACATCTCATCGTCTATGTCAAAAGCCATCTTGATGTCTTCCCATAAGTGATCAAAGGCCTTGGCTCCAATATGACCTTCCTGCACGCGTGATAAAATCATACGTCCGGAATAACCTAATGCAGATGCTAATTTAGAACAATTAGGCATCAAAAAGTTGATTTGAAGGGTGGTGGACAGGGCTTGTAATTGTGTTGCGTTCATAATCGTGTAGTTAGACCCTGCAAAGGTACTGCTTTTTTTCCATATTTCCAAACTTTTTTGCAAAATATGCCATCTTTTGTATCAAAATATACCCGTTTGATACAGTCTGCAAAAAAGGCATTTTTGTCTTTGGTGGACTCGAAAAAAAGCACTACCTTTGCCACCGAAATGATTAACTAACTGCAACTTAGGTTATTTAAACCACGAATCCGTGTCGTCTGAGGTGTCGTAGTTGCAGTACGCCCTCGGATGGCACATTTTTTCCTACTATCATGAAACATTTTAATCCTGAAATTGGCATTCAAAACATCCTTGTTCAACAAATCTTAGACGCTCTGCATAGCGATGTCCTTCTTGCTGTGAGTTCCCATACGAACAAAGAACAAGGCTCCTTTTTTGAGTCTAAATCTTTCCGGGAAGGCAATTGCTTCAAGGTGGAAGAACATTCCTTACCTGACCTTTATCGTATCTGCCACGAAGTGATAGAGGCGTTGGACTTTCACGAGCCTATAGATTTCTATTTGTCGGGCGATTCTGACATTAATGCCAACTCGTTTGAATCGGAGATTGAAGGTGATCCGGATTTGATTGAGATTAACTCGGCGTTGTTCAATTTGATGACCGAAGAAGAACTCAAGTTTGTTATTGGACACGAAATAGGACATCTTATCAACCACGATATGTTGGTGACATCGCTTATCAACTTTGCTTATCCGGACGAAGACACCATACCTGTTTATATTGATGTCCGCCGCAAGATTCTTAATCATGTATCGGAGTTTGCTGCCGACCGCTATGGTTATCTCGCTAATCATAATCTGGAGGCGTGCATATCGGCTTTGTATAAACTGGCTTCGGGTATTGATTTACAGAAGTTAGAGGTCTCTATCCCTGCTTTGATTGAGAATAACGAGCAGCATCTTCGCTTCTTCTTAGAGGAAAATGGTGAGATGTTTGGTAATCATCCTGTCAATCCTTTACGCGTGCAAGCTTTGTATGTCTATTCTACTGCCAAACGCCAAAAAGAGATTGATGATTGCATTTGTTCCTTTATCAATTGCACTTCTCATAAACTGTTTGACCCATTGAAGGCTCGATATACCGCTGCTGCAGGCATGCTGATGGCGCAGGTGGATGGCAAGGTTAGCAAACGTGAGATGGCTGCCATTTATAAACGTATGGGTGAAGACTGTCTCTTCCCGGAAGAGGAGTGGAATGACTTGAAAAAGTCTGATCTCAATAAAGTATTAGATGAGTCCATTCAGCAGATGTTGGAAACTTATGGTCTGCGGGCGAATGAGAGTATGATGCGCTATGCGTTAGAGATTATGTTGGCGGATGGCACTATTTCGCAAAAAGAGATTGATTTTGTCTATAAATTAGGGGATAGCCTCCTTCTTACCCCATCCGAAACCACCACTCTTATCACCGAAGCCATGCGCTCCAACTACCTACCCAAAATGAAGGTTTAATCCACTCTCCCCATTACGCCCCTTTAGAGTAGGGTGGTAGTCATAACATTCTCATAACATTCTCATAACATTGTCATAACATTGTCATAACATTTAGATACCCTAATGCTACTATCCGTAACCGCCCCATTCTTCTAAAATAGCGCAGCGGTCTCGTTTTTCTAGAATAGTGTAACGCTCTAGTCTTTCTAGTCCAGCGCAGCGACCTCGTTTTTCTAGAATAGTGTAACGCTCTAGTCCTTCTAGTCCAGCGCCAGCGGTCCTAGATTATTAGATAACTAGCAAAAAAAAAGAGAAATAATGCCCCCAACATTTGCACAATTCAAATTTTATTTGTAATTTTGCAGTTGGATTTCGGAGAGACATCCGAGAAATCGTAAGAAATATTTTATTGAACACATTATTAGTTTAATTTGGAGTTCCTACTAATTCTGGTGTTTAAACAGAAAGGGACTCACCTTATAATTATGGATTTTGATGAATTAATTTCAGATATTGATGACGCATTAGATGATTTGGATTATGGTATCTCTTGGAATACTAATGTTTATGAATCCAATGGTTTTGCTGTGTGCGAAATTTCATTTGACTATGATGATTTTGATGATGATGTTCCCGATTATTGGGATGAGGAAGTAGAAGATGAGTTGGAAGATGTTATCAGTGATTGGGGAGGATCATATTATTGGGAGGATAATACAATTATTTATTCGATTCCGTTATAAACCAATTACTGCCTATTTACGTAATTGTATACTATATTAGGTGAGATAATGAAATTTTTTCTCATATGGTATAATTTTGATAAAAGATATAGTTTTATAATTTGTGGGTATTAATAATAGTAAGGATATGCCAATAGATAAGAATAAACTGCTTAGATATAAAGTGCTCGATCGTTGTTTTGCTAACCAACATCGCGAATTCTTTATAGAAGACTTACAAAAGGAATGTGAGAATGCACTAAATGATGTAGGACTGCAGTTCCCTAGAGTGTCTGTCCGTACCATAATAAATGACATTAATGAGATGGAAAGTAATCGGGATTGGAATGTAGACCTTCTTCCTAAAGAACAATCTCGAATTGGTAAACGTCGCTTTTATCGTTATGCTGATCCTAACTACTCCATATGGAAGTCTGATCTTAATGAGGAACAACTGAACCAATTGAAATCAATACTTTTAATGCTTCGGCAGTTTGATAATATGCCTCAATATTATGCAATTGAAGATATTATTAACCAATTGGAGGCTAAATATAAATTCAAATTGGGAGAGACTACAGAATTGGTTTCTTTTGAAACGAATGATAATATAGAGGCGATGCATTGGTTTGGTGAAATCTTCACATACATTACTGCCAAACAGCCCATTGAAATAACATATCAACCATTCGGGAAAGAAGAACGTTCTCAAATTGTCCATCCCTATTACCTTAAACAATACAATCGTCGTTGGTTTTTATTTGGATTATTTGATAATGGAGAGCATCCTTGTTTGAATAATTATGCTCTTGACCGCATTATTAGTATTCGACCTATGCATGTGAACTATATTCCTTGTGATTACTCCATGACGGAGTTTTTTGAAGATTTAATAGGTGTTACTAATTCAAAACTTCCTGCAACTAAGATTGTTCTCGAATTTAGTTTTGATCGATTCCCTTATGTGTTGTCAAAACCGATTCATCCGTCTCAGATTGTATTGGATAGAGGAAAGGGTTGGATACAAATTGAAGTAAAACCGACCAAAGAACTATATCAACAATTATTATCATTTGGTGATGATGTAGAAATAATCTCTCCCGCTGAAATTCGACAGGAAATGATGACAAAAATCGCTCAAATGCAAAAAAAATACTTTCCTCTGTAAAAAGGCTGCATAGGAAAGCTGTACCTTTGCACCGTCATTCGAAAAAACAGACACTTGAATGATGCCGGCTCCGGGGATTCGGAGTAACCAAATGCTATAAAAATGAAGAATAATAAGCAGACGGTTACAAACAGTTATTGTGCATCGGCAAGCGCCGAAGCTACGAGTGAGAACATGCAGTGGGAAAAGCTCAACAATCAGCGAGGAGCTCACGGTATTGCTGCTGAAGATGGAAATGCAATGATTTTCCGCTGGCGTGGACATAAGGTCTCGATTGTTGGCAAAGACAATGCTAAAAATGGTGCTGATCTCCAGATTGATGGTGTTGAGTACCAATTAAAATATTATAAGTCCGCACGCGAGTCGGTAGATAGCTGTTTTGGCGAAGACGGCTTCTATCGATACCTCGGAAAAAAGTTGATGGTTCCAAGCGATCAATACGATGAAGCCGTTAAGGTTATGAGTCAAAAAATCGCAGAGGGGAAGGTTCCTGGTGTAACGGATCCTAATGCAGCAAAATCCATGGTAACCAAGGGCAAACTTACTTTAGAGGAGTCCCGGAATCTATGTAAGGCATGTACCAAGGAGTCCCTTGCTTTTGATGTTATGGCACAACTATCCGTAGCTGCAATTATGGGTGGTATGGCTGCTATCAACTCTTTCTGGCAGGCAAAAAAACGCGGTGTTTCAACGGATGCTGCTCTTAAAGACGCAGGGTTTGAGTTCCTTATGGCAGGTGGAAAAGCTGTTGCCGCTGGTGTTCTTGCTCAGCAATTCTTGCGTACAGCGTTTGGCAGGAATGTTGCTGCTGCTTTAACTCACGGCATACGCTCTGGTGTACAATCGGGTACCCAAACTGCTGCCGGAAGATGGCTAGTTAATAATGTGGCCAAAGGTGTCACAAAGTCGAGTTTGACCGGCGCTGCTGCCCGTAATGTGGCCACGAAAGCACTTCGTGGTAATATAATAACTTCGACTGCGGTGTTTGTTGTTGATTCAATTCCTGACACCTGTCGACTTTGTTCCGGAAAGATTTCCCTGAAAGAATACGGGGAGAGAAGAACCGTTGGAGTTGCTGGCATAGCAGGCGGAAGCGCAGGTTACTTTGCTGGCATGGCAATCGGTACAGCCATTTGTCCGGGCGTTGGAACAGTCATAGGCGGACTTGTCGGTGGCATAGGTGTAGGCATGGCAAGTAGTGCCGGAGTACAAAAAATCTTCAACTGCTTCAAATGAGGCAGTTGAAAGAATCAATAACGAATAACAATTTGGGTGACATATGGCAACAAGAGAACAAATAAAACTATTATTTCAGTTAAAACGCCAAAACAGGAAGATGTATCAAAATTTGAAAAAGAAAAAAATTCTTCCTGACTTTTCAAAAAAAACTACAGACTTTAATAACTTGTGGGAAAAACTTTCTATCTGTAGGAAACGTTCTGAAGAACAAATCAAGAGATTGAGTGGGGAAATTTCAAATATCCAAAATTGCCCCAAAGTAGTTTTGATAGGGATGGACAATGCTCGATGGTGGCTGAATCAGTATAAAGAGTCGGCAAAGGCTTTCGATAGCAATTTTAAGAATCCGAATGATTCTAACTTTTCTAAATATGCAGGCGGTTTTGCTGTTACAAGTGCAAGTATTGGCGCAGGTGGTGCGGGTGCCTTATTCACGATAGCATCAACATTTGGCACAGCTTCTACTGGAGCAGCGATTTCCTCGCTCAGTGGTGTTGCTGCCACTAATGCAGCCTTAGCTTGGCTCGGTGGTGGGGCTGTTGCTGCTGGTGGGGCAGGTGTTGCGGGTGGTTCGTTATTATTAACTCTTATTGGTCCTGTGGGGTGGGCAGTTGGCTTGGTTTCTGGGCTATTAAGCGTTGTCCCCCTTGCTAAAGAACTGATTAATATTGAAAAAAGTATAAGAGATTATCAGCAATCTTTAGTCATCTTGGACCAAATAGAGAAAGCATGGCCTGAATTACAAATTGCTCTTCCTCGCATTCAGCTTCTCACCAACGATACTGAAAAATTATGTAATTCCTTGGAACAATCTTCTTTTTTGGAATGTTCTGATTATAATTCAGATATGTTTCCACATGAAAAATTGTTTTCTACTGTGAACGATTCTAAAAAAATGGCTAAACTTCTTCGTGAAACATTATTTCCTTAAGAACAATGAATACAAAAGACAAAATTCAAGCTATTGTTGATTATAAACACGATGCTGGTAATAAACTGAACCAGTATATAACACAACCATTTAATAACTTAAAGAATGGAGTTGAATCATCGTATTATAGCTCTTATAAAAAATTATTTCTTAACATTGAAAGTGAGGTTACAGAAATCATTAGTTTCTTTGCCAACAAATTGAATAAAAAAGGCGACTCTGAAGAACAAAGAGAAGAAAATGTGAGGATTTTTTTGGCGAATTTGAGAGAACGTATTATCCCCAAAATTAGTAAGATCTTCACTTTTTTTGCTGAGCAATGCGTTAACCGAGAAGATGAGTGTTTCAAAAGGAATCCGGAGGGTACTCGTGCATTAGAGTATCTTCAATGGGCACTAGAACCAAAGCAAAAAGACTCATTCTTACAAATGTTATATAAGATGCTTTCGATGTATGAGAAGGACTATTCTAATATGAATGCTCAACAGAATTATATTCTTGAGTTACTTGAATCTGAATTAGACTTCATTCGTGCAGACGTTCAATATGTTAATGAATGCAAAGTAAGCTCTGTGATTGTTAGCATTGATGCTGAAATATTCAAAAATCATGTTTTGCATAACATAGTGGAAAATATTAATAGGCATGCTTTCCCTTTTTCTATATATGGCTCGAAGTACATTTTTGAGAAAAAAGTAAGGATTAAAATTAATGAGTTAAAATCTACGGTCACTATTTCTATCGCAAATAATGGACTCCCCTTTACTGGTGAAGTAGGCAGTGTATTTAACGTAAATTATAGTCACGGGAACTATGCCCACACCGGAATCGGGTTACACTCTGCTCATGAAGCGATGAAAGACCTTGGTGGAAAAATTGATTTTATTCCTCAAGAAGGAGAATTCCCTGTTGAATATTTATTAACTTTGCCTAAATAATCTAGTTATGAGTGAATATAAAATTTTATGGTTTGATGATGATTTTACAGAAGAAAATCATTTTTACACACAGTCATTAGTGAGTAGTTTGAAGGAAGTTGCCTCTAATTCAGGATGCTCTTTCGATGTTAATCCCGTTTGCGATTTTGACACATACGTAGAATGTTTGTCTCCTGATAAAAAATATGATGTTGTTATCTTGGATCTCTATGGATTGAATGCCATAGATAAATCTGATAAATCATTTACTAAAAAGGCGATGGCAAAATTGGCTTCTACAAAAGTACTGAAATATGTCTACTCCCAACAACCCGATGATGACTATTATGACTATGAAAAGGATCCAGACAATCCATCTTATATTCCAAAAGAGAATTGGCTTTCGAAAAATGCGGGGCAAGATGCCACAGAAAAATTAGCTCAGCGTATTCTTAGAGATCTTCAATCAAAAGCTCTGTTTTATATTGGATATGAGTTCATTCTTGAGTTATACAATAATCAATGGTTGTCTGCAAGCAAGAATTTGATTGACGATATTTTGAAAAAACATCGTCAAGGTGAACCCTTTCAAATGTACTACAACGCAATCCGTGAAACGCTTGTTAAAGGCGAAATATTTGAAAAGTTGGAAATAGAAAGATTAATTCCGTCACGTAAGGACGCAGTTGTTGATCCACGGACATACATTTGCGAATTATGTCGATATTTCCCTAATGGTCAAAGGAACTTTAATAATCCGTATTTCCCTTACGCTTTATGTCCATCAGATGCGAAAGCATCCATAGATTATTTATGCACAATGGGAAATGTAGGCAGTCATCTAGAGTATACTTCATCTGATAATGTTATCATCTCAATGGTTAGTGAAGCCACATTCCATACTTTGATGATAACATTAAAATGGTTTTATGATATTATGATTCGATTGAACAATGCTGATGATGCCATTTTGTCTCATAAAAATTCATTACAATCGCAAATAGAAGAGATAGCCCCTAAGGAGTCGAAACCTCTGGAATATGACGAGAAATTAGGTATCTATTATTGTGGAGATGGTCAAGTTTCTAGTAAGTTGGTGAAAGATGCTGGTTGGGGAACTGGTCAGATGTTGGTTATTGATAAGAAAAATAAAAATACTGCCGAAAATAGTGCGATTGCAGAGAAGTATCCATTTTTTTTGTACGTGCATGCAAAATAAGATGCGTTTATTGTAAACAATGTAATCTTTTTACGTGTTTTTTTTGTTGATGTGCAAAAAGGCTGCATAGAAAAGTTGTATCTTTGCACCGTCATTTGAAAAAAGAGTGCCGAATGACGCCAAAATACCACGGACAGAAAAGATGGTAATCACCTTAATCAATCACACGTATGGAATACGACGAAGATGAAATGAGAAGGATTATGTATGATGAAGAAATTCTCGAGAATCCTGACCAATACGAAGAAGATTTCTAAGTTCTTCTTTTGAAAGCCCAACTCGTCTCGGGTGGATAATAGAGACGAATTTTAATAATTAACTTTAACCTTTTAACTATGAAAACAGATTCCGATTTGCTTTTTCTTCAACATTGTGACAACAATGATTTATGTACGTTGTGCGATATTCTCACACATGATAACCATGGGAGAATTCGTTTAACAGAGCAACTAACTAAACTTGATAGTTTTAACCTTTCATATCCGGATAACATGAAAGGAATGTGGCAAGATCTTGCTGCCGAACTGCAACGTTATGGTGGTAATACAATACTCAATTTATATCGTCACGGACGTGGTCCGTCTTATGAAAGTATTGTAGAAGACGTGTGTCGTATGATGAAAGTGCCCAATATTGGTGAGCATGATACAGCACAGGAGATGGAAGAAAAACTGCTTGTTTTTGTTTCATCAAACATGCTCGGTTCAATGACGAAAGAGGAATTGGCGCAAATGATGGACGAACTTAATATCCGTGACTTTGATTTAACAAAGCAAGGGATAACAGCTTCACTTCTATTACTAATGCGTGTTGGACGGAAACAGTTCTTGCAGGTTCTAAACTATTTGTTACGAACAATTTCAAAACGTTTATTAGGTCGTAGTGTTGTACAAGTCGGTTCACAAATTGGTTCTCGAAGTTTCGGTGCCGTGCTAGGTCCCATTGCATGGATAGCACTCTCTGTTTGGACGATTTGGGACATTATGGGCCCCGCCTATCGTGTATGCGTTCCTGCTGTAATGCAAGTGGCATATATGCGCTATAAGTATAGTGAAACTTCTAATTCTTATGCTCATGCAAGTTAAAGATATCCTTCATCCAGAAGACGAAAAGGCGATATCAGTACTTCAACGATTACCTTTCTTTGATAGGTTTGTTCGAAAAGTTATGCAATATGGAGGAGAACAATACTATCTCGGAGAGAACCTTGGGTCAATGCTTCTAGTGACAGAAACCACACACCCTCAACTTTATACATTGTTGGAGGAAATAGCTTCAGAGATAGGTATCGATGTGCCACAACTCTACATTTATAATGATCCAATGATGAATGCCTACACCTATGGCGATACAGAGCCATTCATAGCGATTGCCAATTCTGTAATTGAAAAACTTGATACTGAAGAAATACGATGTGTCTTAGCTCATGAATGTGGGCATATTCTTTGCCATCATACTTTATACAATACTATGGTAGCAATACTAAATGATGTTGCGGATGATTTGGGACTTATTACAGAAACATTTTACTACCCAATAAGATTAGCATTGCAATATTGGAGTAGAAAAAGCGAGTTGTCGGCAGATAGATGTGCAGCTGCAATTTGTGGCGAGAAAGTATTCCAGACAACAATGCTCAAGATGACCACAGGACTTGCTAAAATCACTGGATCTCCATATCAGTTGGTTAAACAGGCTCAGAGGTATCTCAATATGCAAAAAGAATCTGCATGGTTCAATATCCAACAAAATTGCAGGATTGCGTGGCATTCTCATCCCCAAATGTGCCTCCGTGCTTATGAAATTGATCGTTGGAGTCAAAGTCCAATATATAAACGTTTACGTTATGAACTTAACTAATCAAAGCTTATCTGTTATGAATACACAATTAACAATTCAACAACAAAACGACTTATTGGCAATGTGCCATTGTTGTGAAGCAGGCAAAGTCGAAATCGTGACTTGCCCATATAAAAATGATGTTTGGCTCAAGGCATTTATGCAATGGGCATATTTACTTAGTCAAACTGAAGATGCCACTACATTGGTCATTATGCAGGATAGGGAGGCTGAAAAGAATGCTTTGAACTACCTATTATCAACGTATGAATTAACTCAAATTGACCAACACCATATCAAGCATGGGGTATATACCACAATAGATGACATCAAACGTGCCATTCAAGAATTTAAAACAAATCATCCCCAACCAATATATGTCTTGATGGAGCATTATACCGGTACGGACAAAACCAAACAAGCAGAAGATCTTGCTTTGGTCCAACAGGTTGCTCAAGAGACACACGTCCCCATTACACTCATTCAATATAACAACGAGGTCTTCTAAGTCTTCTTGTTAATCTCTTGCGGGGCAGAAAACAATTCGTTCTCTGCCTCGCATCCTATATGCACGTATCGTGCACCGTATATGCAAACACCCTTCATTTCAAAATGTACGATTATTAAGAAGATTTTGTGCAGAAATCAAAAAGTAAGTATCTACACTCTCTTACACCCGAAGAGGTGGTAACACCGATGAGGAGAGGAGAGACTCAGGTCGTCTGTTGATTAAGTTTTGCGGCAATCAACCCTTACGAACCTGCTGTCTCGACGACGCGACCACATGCAGCTAAGGTAAGCCCCGCCTAACCACCGCCTAAACCTGCCTAAAACTTCGCTTTTCGTGGGGATTATGTGGGGCTTACATGCTACGGAGATGCTACGGAACTTTAGACGCGCCCCAGATTGTGCCCAAAATCGCGATTTCGTGCAAAACTGCTTATTCAAAAATCGCGATTTCGTGCAAAAAGTATAATTTTTATTTGCGTATATCATTTATTTTTAGTAACTTTGCAGCGTCCTACGAAGCCAAGTCGTTATGAGTAAGTTTGAAATACCCTTTATTAATGTTTGTATTCAGGCATTTGGGCAGCGGTTTGCATTGTCGTTGCAAGCCGCCTATCGTTATTTACGCAATCATAAGGGGCTTGCTTTTCTCATAGAGTTTTACGATGTTGAACATTTGCAGTCTATTGAGGAAACGATAGATGATTTGGTTATAGTTTGCCAAAAGAACGGAGGATCATTAGCATGATATTGTACCACGGTAGTAATATGGATATAGAGCAGATTAACCTCAAAGCTGGAATTCCCTACAAGGATTTTGGACAAGGTTTCTATTTGACGCCGGACATTAAAACGGCGAAACGGATGGCTCAAAAAAAAGTAAATCTATTTGGCGGTACTCCTACTCTTATTACGTACGACTTTAAGGATGATGCATTAGAACGCACTTCCTTGAAAATCAAGTGTTTCCCCGAGAAAGCAACTGCGGAATGGTTTCTCTTTATTGATGCTAACCGTGACCACAAGCTTCCGCACCCTACTCATGATTATGATATAGTGATTGGTCCTATTGCCGATGATGGTGTTGTGCTTCAATTGACTAATTTTCATCGCGGAACAAGCACCGCAGAACAAGCCGCACTTGATTTACAAGACAAATATTTAGATCAGCAATATTTCTTTGGTTCAGAAGCAGCTTTACAAATGATTCAAAAGGTTAATTCAGAAAAGCTATGACACGAGATCTAACACATAGTGAGATTGCGGAGATTTTGATTGAGAATATCTTGACGGAACTAACACAATATCTCATAACCGACTATGGCTATACTTTGGAGCAGTCGTTGGATTGTGTCTATTCTTCTAAACTGCTTTCTTTGCTTCAACAGGAGGATGATGAACTTTATGTTCAAAGTCCTGCATATCTTTACGAACTGTTAAAACAAGAACTTCCACAAGCCGCATAATGTATCATCCTTTGAAGGTGGTCGTGATGAACGATGGATAAGATAAAGGTTGAGAATTCAGAGATTTCTGTTATTTCTAATCTAGCAGGAGGAGATTATATCAGTCTGACAGACATGGCGCACAGCCAGATGCAAGAGCATATCATCTTTAAGTGGATGAGCCTAAAAAGTACGATTGAATACCTCGGAGAATGGGAGTTGTTATACAATCCAAATTTTAATTATACCGAATTCGGTACAATTAGAAATGAGGCAGGAAGTAATAATTTTGTACTTTTGCATCTTAGATAATTCCCCAAAAAATCGCGATTTCGTGCAGAATCGTTCATTAAAAAATCGCGATTTCGTGCAAAGCCGAATTGGGATTATTAGACAATAAAAAATAATCTGAAATCCCATAATATGGCAATAATTTAGGAATAAAAGTAACTTTTTTGTCCAAAATATTTGCGTATCCCAAATATTTGTCGTACCTTTGCAGCTCAATTTAAAAAATTGAGAATAGTTAAAGAATAAAATATATGGCAACACAAGAAGAAACATTTAAAAAATTAGTCGCTCATTGCAAGGAATACGGCTTTGTTTTTCCTTCAAGCGAGATTTATGACGGTCTGGGCGCAGTTTATGATTACGGTCAGAACGGCGTGGAGTTGAAGAACAATATCAAACGCTACTGGTGGGATAGTATGACCCTGCTGCACGAGAACATCGTGGGTATCGATGCCGCTATTTTCATGCACCCAACTACATGGAAGGCTTCCGGTCACGTAGATGCGTTCAATGACCCGCTGATTGATAATAAAGACAGCAAGAAACGCTATCGCGCAGATGTGCTCATCGAGGAGCAACTGGCTAAGATAGAGGACAAGATGAATAAGGAAGTGGAGAAGGCCGCTAAACGCTTTGGCGACAGTTTTGATGAGGCTATGTTCCGTCAGACTAACCCTCGCGTATTAGAGCATCAGGCTAAGTGGGATGCCCTGCATGAACGTTACTCTAAGGCTATGAATGCCAACGACTTAGCTGAACTCAAACAAATCATCTTGGACGAGGAAATTGTTTGCCCTATCTCCGGAACACGCAACTGGACCGACGTTCGTCAGTTCAACCTGATGTTCCAAACCGAAATGGGTTCAACCGCCGATAGTAATATGAAGATTTACCTGCGCCCCGAGACGGCTCAAGGTATATTCGTTAATTACCTGAACGTACAAAAGACCGGTCGTATGAAGATTCCTTTTGGTATCGCTCAAATCGGTAAAGCGTTCCGTAACGAAATCGTTGCTCGTCAGTTCGTATTCCGTATGCGTGAGTTCGAGCAAATGGAGATGCAGTTCTTCATCAAGCCCGGCACCGAGATGGATTGGTTCCAACATTGGAAAGAGTTCCGTCTCAAATGGCACAAAGCCCTTGGATTAGGTGACGAGAAATACCGCTTCCACGACCACGAAAAACTGGCTCACTACGCCAATGCCGCCACGGATATTGAGTTCCTCATGCCGTTTGGATTCAAGGAAGTAGAGGGTATTCACAGCCGTACTAACTTCGACCTGTCGCAACATGCTAAGTTCTCAGGCAAGAAGATTGAGTACTTTGATCCGGAGCTTAACGAGAGTTATACTCCGTACGTTATTGAGACCTCTATCGGCGTAGATCGTATGTTCCTGTCTATTATGTGCTCAGCATATAAAGAGGAGGCTCTGGAAGGTGGCGATACCCGCGTGGTACTGAATTTACCTCCTGTGCTGGCTCCTGTTAAGGTATGCGTTATGCCGCTCGTTAAGAAAGACGGACTGCCAGAGAAAGCCCGCGAGATCATGGACCTGCTCAAGTTCGACTTCAAGACCCAATACGACGAGAAAGACTCGATTGGTAAGCGTTATCGCCGTCAGGACGCTATTGGTACACCTTTCTGCGTAACAGTAGATCACGATACCCTTAACGACGGCTGCGTAACCGTTCGCTATCGCGACACCATGCAGCAAGATCGCATCAAGATTGAGGATCTGCACGAGTTAATCGGCAAGGCTGTTGATCCTAAGAACTTATATCGTAAGTTAATGGAAAAATAAGAAATGGTTAATCGCACAGACTGAATAAGTCTGCGCGAGGATTAACCAGCATCACGGGCACTTGGCTATGACGAATAGCATAGCGTTCCTGCGGACCAAATAACCAATCATCCAGTCCATACTCGCGACTGGCGGTGAGTAGGAGCAGTTGATGACCGAAATCGCGTTGCCGCTCGGATGCTTCTTTATTAAGGGAAAATGAGTCTTTGAGGCCTTCATGCACCTCAAAGACTATTTTTTCGCCCGTCCGATCGGCTACCGAACGGATATGCGTAATAATCTTATTGAGATTAGTTTGGGCCTTACTGCCGTAATCCTTCGCCTTGAGCAGCACAATAGTTGCTCCGGTCTTGCGAGCCAGATACGTGCATAACTCAGCCTTATACACTTCCTCCTCTAACATTGTAACCGGCACCAAAATACGCTTAATCTCATCAATCGACCGCATCGTATTGGTCACAAATACATACGGACGTCTCTCTTCACGACAATCGTTCAGGAAACGTTGGATGGTGCGTCCGTTATTAGGGCACGTGATAAGTCTGATATCGTCGTTATTATCCCAAATCATGCCTTTAATTGTGCATTGATATCTTCAATATAGGTGATGAGTTCATGCTCGCCCATGCCATTCTCAGCACTCGTGATAAAAATAGGGGGCAGCTCTTCCCAGGTCTCTTGCAATCGCAGTTTATAATTACCGATGTTCTCACTCAATCGTCCTTTGCCTACTTTATCTGCCTTGGTAAAGACAATAGCAAAAGGCACTTCGTTCTCGCCCAACCAATTCATGAAATCCAAGTCAATTTTTTGCGGCTCTAATCGACTATCAATCAGCACGAATAGACTTGTGAGTTGTTCGCGTAGCAGGCAATAACGCTCAATCATCTTGCGTAATTGTTCGCGTTGGGTCTGACTAATCTGCGCAAAACCGTATCCGGGTAAATCCACCAAATGCCACGTGTTGTCAATCAAGAAGTGGTTGATCAGCAGCGTCTTACCGGGCTTCTGGGAGGTCTTAGCCAGTTTAGGGTTATGGCAGAGCATATTAATCAAACTGGATTTCCCCACGTTACTACGTCCAATAAACGCGTATTCGGGTAGGGTAGAAGCGGGACATTGCTTGACGTCCGGCGAAGAGATTACAAATGTTGATTGATGTATTGGCATATTTCCGTTATCGATTGTTGTCCGTCGTTATTAACGACTATTTGTGCTATTTGTGCCCGCTGCTCGTCCGTAGCCTGTGCGCGCATACGTGCGTGTATCTTAGATAAGGTGCTATGATCGCGTTGCATTGCTCGCTGAACGCGAATATCCTCAGGAGCCGTTACTGCAATGACCTTGTCGCATATACGATATAAACCGCTTTCCAGCAAAATAGCCGATTCAACGATAAGCGGTATCGGACGGGATTGGTTCATGGCAGCATGCCGATGCTCTATATCCGCCTGAACGGCAGGGTGCACAATGGCATTGAGTTGGGTTAAGAGAGTAGGTTGCTCAAAGACTTTATCGGCTACAACCGAAGATAAATAGTGGTTATCGGCATCGTAGCAATCGTTCCCTAATAGTGCCTTAATCTGAGCTATCACATCAGGGTCTTGCTCCATGATGCGCTTGGCCTGACTATCCGTATCATAGATAGTATAACCCATTTGATAGAGTCCTCGTGCGATGGCACTCTTGCCGCTTCCTATGCCTCCTGTTAGTCCGATAATCATGGTTTAGAACTGGAAGTAAATAAACGGTTGCAAGTCTGCCGTTACGAATTGATATACCACAAAGACTACTACCGCTACGCAGATAACCATCAACCACCATGGCAGCATAGCAAAGTTGATGCGGTACCATTGTTTGAACTTAGCCGGCAGCCAATGAATGAGCATACCACATATAAATAAGATAACCACGCTGCGATATTCCCATAGGAACATCGGAATAATGCTATTATCCCATGCCCCGATAATCTGACCCATCATCTGCTTGGCAGTCTGCCATGCCACTTCATTGGCTGTTGCAGGATCCAAGTTGGAGCTGCTGCGGAAGAAGAGACGGGTGAAGGTAATGAACGTGAAAGTAAGGGCAATACAGATGACATCATCAATGCCACGCACTACTTTATGGCGTTGGATAAAGCCCTCTATGCCCAGCCATTCTTTTACGCTGTGCCAGCACTTGGCCCATATCATACCAATGCCGTTCAGTCCGCCCCAAATAACAAAGTTCCAACTGGCTCCATGCCATAAACCACCAATGAGCATCGTAGCAAAACTATTGACATTGGATGCCAGCAGTTTATTGGTCTTATATCCAAAGATGGTGCGGTTACCGCCCAGCGGAATATAAACATACGACTTAAGCCAACGACTTAGACTTTGATGCCAGCGTCTCCAGAACTCCTGCGGATTACGAGATTTATAGGGCGAATCAAAGTTCTTAGGCAGGTAGAATCCCATCAATAGGGCAACACCAATGGCGATGTCGGTATAACCGGAGAAGTCCGCATATACTTGCATCGAGTATGCAAAGAGTGCAAAGCAATTCTCAAAGCCGGTGAACAGCAGCGGATTCTCAAAGACGCGGTCGATAAGATTGACTGCCAAGTAGTCGCTTAATATAATCTTCTTTGCTAAGCCGTTTAGTATCCAGAAAACAGCTATACCCATCTGATGTCGGGTGAGGTGGAAGGGACGGTAGAGTTGCTGCACGAACTCCGAAGCACGTACGATAGGACCTGCCACTAACTGCGGGAAGAAACTGACGTACATGCCAAAGTCAAACAGGTTACGCACCGGCTGGACGTGACCGCGATACACATCTACTGTATATGAAATGACCTGGAAGGTATAGAACGAAATACCGACCGGCAGAATGATTTTATCTACAATAGAGTAGTGCGTTCCAAAAATGGAATTAAACACATCTACTCCGAAATAGGCGTATTTATAATAGAAAAGGAATCCTAAGTCAATCAGGATGCTGACGACCAACCAAAACACACTCCAACCCTTATGCCCCTTATCCTTGGCTCGCTGTAGTCCGAAGGCCGTGAGGTAACTGGTGAGCGTAACCGTCATCAAAATAGCCAAAAAAACACCGCTCGTCTTGTAGTAGAAGAACCAACTAACCAACATCAAGTAGATATTGCGTACATGCAGGTGCTGCGAACGGTTGCGACCAATGATAAGTGCATAGCCCAAATAAACAATGAGCAAGAAAACCCAAAAGTATAGTTGGGTAAACAGCAATGGACTATTGCTGTCAAATGCAAATATATGTCGTAGTAAATCCATTATTAGTCTTGTTTAAGCAGCCATTGTGCTAATAGTTCACCTACTTTATCTGCTCCTTTGCGAGTAAAATGCACATAATCACTTCCTGCCAATCCTTGTTCCTTCCATCTAATCATACCTCCTTCTCCGCCCATGGCCTCAAAGATACTGAAGTAACCAATCTGCTCCTCAATCGCCATTTTACGCAGACTCTGCTCCATAAAAGGCAGCATCGCATAAGTGCGTAATTGTCCGCTCTTGCGCTCAATCATATCACTTGGACCAACAAAGAGAATACTGCTATTGGGTGCGAGCCGTTTCATCAACTGTACCTGGTTACGAATACGACGCACGTATTGGGTCACTTCTTTTGCTTGATCCGTATAAGGCATCACATTACCTCCAAACTGCATGATGATAAGGCGCGTGGATGTCTGACTAAAATAGTCCTTGAGTTGCTTAGAGGATAGGGAAGTGAAGATCGTGCCGGCACAGCCACGCATGGGGATATTATCCACCGTAACGCCGTGGTCGTTCTCTAATGATATACCATAAACCTCACCTTTGCCCTTAAAATCAATACGTAAGTAGGACGTATTGTCCGCAATGGTATAAACGTTGTCGTTTTTGATGAACGAACTATGTACCGTTGTGGTTATATCTCCGCTCTGCAGGATACGCACGCGGTTGAAGTAACTTTCCGGATGCTTGTCCTTGCCGGTCGGCTTGATTTGAACACTTATATCCTCGCTGCCTACAACTAAACTGTCATCCATATAGGCAACGTGTCCCATTGGTCCATAGTTGGCACCTTTTCCGTTAGGCAGTCGATTGCTCTTAGGTCCATAGATCATGTACCGTTTAGGTCCTTCTCCGGTCTGCTGCACCTCACCATTCATGATTGTTGTTTGCGATACAGTCCGCATGCTGATGGTCTGATGCAGCGGAATCAAACCTACACCTCCGCCACCATATTGTTGCTGGCAAGCCCGCCTTACTTGCATCGTGATACGGTCGCCTTCAATCTGAGAGTCGCCGTAATGAACTACGCGAATAGGCATCGAATCCGCTTGCTGTAGTGATTCGTAAAAAATAGACAAGAACATACGTGTGTCAACACTATAGTCAATAGAATCAATAACCGGTGCTTTCGGACTCTCCGTTGTAGGTGCCTTCGTTGTCGTTGCCTCCGGGCACTCCGAAGTTGTCGTCGTCGTTGTCGGTGCCTCTGGGCACTCCGATATAGGTGTTGTCGTCGTCGTTGTCGTTGTCGTTAAAGCCGAGTCTGCTTCCAGTTCCAGCACCTCAGTTAATTGAGGTGTGCGAATCTCGTTGCCGAACCAATGACTGGTTGACGGCATCAAATAACAGATGGCTGCCAACAAAAGCATGCAGCAGCACATAAACAGAAAAATATGGAAGGGACGAAGTTGTTTCATTATTTTTTCCACAAAATACGTGAGAACAACAATAGCACAGTAAAAATCTCCAAACGGCCAATCAGCATCACAAAGGTCATTATCCATTTGCCAATAGCAGGGAAGGAAGCATAAGTGCCGTCTGGACCGTAATGGCCGAGGCTCGGACCTATATTGCCCATGGCACTGACGCTAGCTCCAATGGATTCATCAAAGTCAACACCTAACGTGCAGAAAACCAAGGTCGAAACGACTACAATCATGATGTAGAACACCATGAAGGCCATGACGTTATTGGTTGTTTGTTGAGTGATGGGACGACCGTTCATCTTAACCGGCACAACAGCATTGGGGTGGATGCGGCGCTTGAACTCCGCAATACCACTCTTGAAGAAAATCGCTATACGCACCCACTTGATACCTCCTGCCGTACTGCCGCTACTACCGCCGGTAAACATCATAAAGAAGACGGTTACCCATAGTAACGAAGCCCAACGCGTATAGTCCGCTATAGCAAAACCGGTACTGGTCATCGTCGCTACCGTGGTAAAGAACGCCGTGCGGAAACTCTTTTCAAGAGAAGTAAAGATATTGAGCATCGTTAATTGTCCGCCATCAACGGTGAATTGACCATACAGCGTGAACCAATGGCGACCCATTAGTCCGATAGTCAGCAACAGGGTAACGGCAATGATGGCTGATATAAACCACTTGGCCTCCTCGTCTTGGGCTATCTTGCGGAATCGTCCCCGAGCCATCAGCACGATCGTGGCGAAGTTGATACTGGATAGCAGCATCACAATAGCAATCGTGTAATGGATGGCAGGGTTCTGAAAATAAGCGATGCTGGCGTTCTTGGTAGAGAAACCTCCGGTCGCTACCGTTGTAAGAGAGTGACAGATACTATCAAATCCGCTCATTCCTTCAAGGGACAGTAACCAAGCTTCAATGATGGTAAGCAGCAGGTACGTGAGCCATATATGCTTGCTGGTGTCCTTGATACGCGGAGAAATCTTCTCGTACTGTACGCCCGTCACTTCGGCGGCATATAACTGCATTCCATTCAGTCCAAAAATTGGCAGGATAGCTATACTGAGTACGATGATTCCGCACCCGCCTAACCATTGTGTTAGGGATCGCCAAAAGAGAGCTCCGTGGGTGAGACACTCCACATCATTAAGGATAGTGGCACCAGTTGTAGTAAAGCCCGACATGGTTTCAAACCACGCATCGGTAATCGTGCTGATCTGTCCGCTGAGATAGTAGGGTAGTAATCCAAAGATAGAGAACACAAGCCAAACACAGGCTACAATGACATATCCTTCTCGTTCACCCATCCGAGAAGAAGCATTGGCTCCGGCGGCTAAGCATATCAAACCACAAACAAGGGTTATTGCCACGGAGGTAAGGAATGCTCCAACGTCCGGGTCATGGTACCACCAACTCATGGCTGTTGCCAAGCCCATAAAGATGGCCTCAATGACTAAGAGGGCACCCATGGTTCGCAGAACCATTTTATTATTAAATACACGCGTCATAGTTTAGTCTCTGAAGAATTTTTCCAGTCTGCGAATCACATCGCTCTTGCATAACACAACAACGAGGTCATTGGGTAGAATCTCGGTATCGCCATTGACGAGTACACCTTCTCCGGCACGCACAATACCACCAATGGTCGCTCCATCTGGGAAGCCGATGTTCTTAACCTTGGTATGGGTTACCTTACTATCTTCCCGCACAATAAACTCCACTATCTCGGCATCGGCTGAGGTCAGGTTACGCACGTTCAGCACAGAGGCATTCAGCAGCATTTGGTAGATATAACTGGCGGCAATGGTCTTTTTATTGAGAACTGTACCTACGTCCAAACCTTCGGCCATCGGGATATAATCAATATTCTCTACATCGGCGATGGTCTTTTGTACTCCAAATCGTTTAGCAGCCAGGCAGGCAAATATATTGGCCTCACTACTATCCGTAACAGCAATAAAGGCATCAGCATCTTCTATTCCTTCTTCCTTAAGCGCATCCATATCGCTGCCGTCGGCATTGATGATAAGTACGTTATTGAGTTTTTCGCTGAGTTTGACGCATAGGTCGCGGTCGGATTCAATAATCTTGATATTGAGGTCCTCGGATAGACTCTGTGCTGCTTTTTGAGCAATGCGGCTACCACCATAGAAGATAATATTCTTAATTTCCAGTTTCTGCTTACCTGTTTGTTCGCGCAGGAACTCGATGTTATCGTCCGTGCAGATAGCATAAATCGTATCATCTACCATCACTTCGTCCTTACCGGTTGGAATAATAGTCTCGCTGCCACGTTTGATGGCTGCTACGCGGTAGCGACCGTGGTTGAAGAAGTCCGTTTGGAAGGCATGACCAAGAATAGGTGCACCTTTACGCACTTTGATGACGCATAACTCCAAGGCTCCGTCGCATAAACTCCAATGGTAGCGCATCCATGCGTTATCGATGGACTCATGAATCTCATTTGCGGCCAGCACTTCAGGATAAATAAGATGGTTAAGACCCATATCCTCAAAGAACTGCTTGTTCTCAGGCAGCAGGTACTCGTAATTATCTATGCGAGCCAACGTGCGCTTGGCACCTAATCGATTGGCTATCAAACACGAAGTGATATTCGTCTCTTCCTGAGGCGTGACGGCTATAAACAGGTCGCAACCCTTTACACCTATATCTCTCAAATCATGAATAGAGGTAGGATTACCAACACGAGTAATCATGTCATAGTTGGCTTCCAAGTCCCCTAATCGTTCCTGATTCTCATCCATCAGCGAGATATCCATATTCTCGCGTGACAATAATTTAGCTAAGTGGGTGCCTACTTCTCCAGCGCCCGAGATAATGATTCGCATAAACCTTCTTTATCTAAATGCAGCATCTGATATAATTCTTTGGTGCTGCCATGTTCTACAAACTGATTATTAACGCCCAAACGAGTGACGTGGCAGGAATAGCCTTTATCCGCCATATACTCCAATACGGCACTTCCTAATCCACCACTAATCATTCCGTCTTCTATCGTCACTACCTTGCTGTAATGAGTGCCTACATAGTCCAGTATATCTGTATCTATAGGTTTGAGCCATCGCATGTTCCAATGAGCGATAGTGTGACCTTGTGTCTCCATCTCCTCGATGGCTTCCTCCATCGTATTACCAATGGCCCCTATGCTGAGTACTGCTAAATCTAAACCTTTATGCAACTGAATACCTTTCCCATACTCTACCACCTGATGCTGCTTATCTACAACACTTCGTCCTCGAGGATAGCGAATCGCTATCGGTCCATCTATGGTTTCTGCCATCTCCAGCATGTCCTCAAGGTCCTGTTGCGTCATTGGCGCAGCAATCTGTATATTAGGAATAGGACGCAGGTAAGCCAAATCTAATAAACCATGATGCGTGGCGCCATCGTTGCCGACTATACCCGCACGGTCAATACAAAGCACAACATGCAGGTTCTGCAGGGCTACATCGTGGATAATATTGTCGTATGCACGCTGTAGGAAACTGGAATAAATATTACAATAGGGTAGCACGCCCTCTTTGGCCAAGCCTGCCGAGAAAGTAACGGCATGTCCTTCGGCTATTCCTACATCAAACACGCGATCAGGAATCTCTTTTTGCATGATGCACATCGAACATCCCGAAGGCATGGCAGGAGTGACACCTACAATCTTGCTATTCTTGCGAGCCAGTTCCAACAGTTTATTACCAAACACATCTTGCCATAAAGGCGGCTGAATGGTGGCACTCGAATTCGTGCAGATACGCTCTCCTGTCACCACATTAAACTCTCCCGGTGCGTGCCATATAGTTTGGTCATTCTCGGCCGGTTCGTATCCCTTTCCCTTCTTGGTAATAATATGGAGTACCTTAGGACCTTGATGGTTCTTGATCTCCGAAAGGATACGCACTAAGTCCATGACGTTATGCCCGTCGGCCGGACCAAAGTAACGCAAGTTAAGCCCTTGGAAAATATTACTGGGCTGACGAGTAAGGATATTCTTAAGGTTATTAGAGAAACGCCGCAAGTTAGATATCTTGCTTTCGTTAACGATATGCAATTTACAAAGGAAGCGATACATTCGCCAACGCCATTTATTGTATCGCTCGCTGGTGGTTATATCCACGAGGTACTGAGTAAATCCTCCTTTGATAGGATCAATGGCCATATTATTATCATTCAAGATAATCAATAGGTTGTTGCGGTCCATTGAGGTGTTATTAAGTCCCTCAAAAGCCAATCCGCCTGTCATCGCTCCATCACCGATGATGGCAACTACATTGCGTTTGTTGTTCTGTATCTCGTCCGCTATCTCTATTCCTAATGCTGCCGATATGCTATTACTGGCATGACCGGCTATAAACGCATCATACTCGCTTTCTGCAGGAGTAGGGAAGGGGGCCAATCCCTTGAATTGTCGATTCGTAGAGAAACGGGTGCGACGACCGGTTAGAATCTTATGAGCATAAGCCTGATGCCCAACGTCCCAAATCAGTTTATCGTTAGGCGTGTCAAATACATAATGCAACGCAACGGTCAGTTCAACCGTTCCTAACGAGGAGGCTAAGTGCCCGGGATTATGACTTAACTCTTGTATAATAAAATCACGTAACTCGTCGCAAACTTGCGGCAAAGCTTCGCGAGGTAATTGCTTCAAATCACTCGGATAATCAATCTTATTCAGATACGTATATTCCATACCTTTATCCATGCACGCGCATGTATTGCGCGCTAATCGGCCGCAAAGATACAAAAAATATTTGGATTACACAAATAAATTTGCATATATGCGAATTTTTTAGTACTTTTGCAGCCAAATTTGGAAACACAAACAATTATGTTACTTAGCGTAATTAAAAATCTATTAGCTTCGGTCGCTACTGTGGAAGTATGCACGAACGAAGATATTGATATCCGTTATTTGCTTACAGACTCTCGGCAATTAGGCAAGGATGCTGCACATACGTTGTTCTTTGCTATTAAGACCGAGCGCAACGATGGGGCTAATTATATTCCCGCTTTGCGCAAGAAAGGTGTTCCTGCCTTTGTCACGGGTAATGCCATCGAGGCATTGCATACATTGGCTTCCTATGTGCGCAGTCAGTATGACGGATTGGTAATTGGTATAACCGGCAGTAATGGCAAGACTGTTGTTAAAGAGTGGCTTTACCAATTGCTAAAGGATGATTTTGATATCGTTCGCTCGCCTAAGTCATATAATAGCCAAATCGGTGTACCTCTGTCGGTGTGGAACTTAGTTACGCACGAGCCTTCCGGTAAAAAGCCCCTGGCCATCTTTGAGGCCGGTATATCGGAGCCGGGGGAAATGGAAAAACTGGAGCCCATGATTAGACCGCAGATAGGTGTAATAACTTATATCGGTCCTGAGCACGGAGAGAACTTCCAATCGATTGAGCAAAAGCGCAGCGAGAAGATGAAATTGTTTGTGCATTCTCAAACAATCATAGAAGATCCCACCCATCAGAATGCTCGCACTTGTGCGGCTGTGCTAAGACGATTAGGATATGACGAAGAAACCATTGCCTCGCGAGTGCTGCAACAAACGCATGAGACCGTATTGCAAATCAATTTGTCAGCTTTAATAGATAATGTGCGCCATTTCCGCAGCCTATTAAAACCGCAAACTAAACTGACTTGTATGGTTAAGGCTTTCGCTTATGGTGCCGGTAGTGTAGAAGTCAGCCGCGCTTTGCAACAATGTCAGTTAGTGGATTACTTGGCAGTAGCAGTTGCGGACGAAGGTGTTGAACTGCGTAAAGCCGGTATAACGTTGCCTATCATCATTATGGACCCTGAAGTGTCTGCAATGGATATTATCTTGGAGAATAACCTGGAGCCCAATGTCTATTCGTTCCAGTCTTTAGATAACGTGATTGCTGCTGCGCAAGCCAAAGGCTTGGAAAACTACCCGATACATATTAAAATCGATAGCGGAATGCATCGATTAGGTTTCTATCGCGAACAAATACCGGAGTTGATAAGTCGTCTGTCAAACCAAAAAGCCGTTCGTGTTCAGTCGGTCTTCAGTCACTTAGCCGGTTCGGATGAACAGCAGTTTGATGCCTTCACTTTGGGCCAGATTCATTACTACGATGATTGTGCAGAGACACTGAAAGCCGGGCTGCATTATCCTATCATCAAGCATATATGCAATTCTGCCGGCATAGAACGTTTTAGTGACTATCAATTTGATATGTGCCGCTTAGGCATTGGTTTATACGGATTCTCCTTTGCCGGAGCGCAGTTGCGTAATGTATGCACCCTAAAAACCACTATCTTGTCCGTTAAGACGGTACCTGCAGGAGAAACAATCGGTTATGGACGTCACACCCGTTTAGAACAAGACCGTCAGATTGCCGTTATTCCTATTGGCTATGCTGATGGCTTTGATCGACGATTCTCTAATTACGGCGGCGAAGTGCTGATTCGTGGTAAACGTTGCCCTGTCGTAGGGAATGTTTGTATGGACCAAGCCATGATTGATGTGACGGGAACAGATGCACAAGTAGGAGACTATGTTGAGGTGTTTGGGGATCATTTGTCATTAGAAGAATTAGCCAATAAATTAGGTACAATTACCTACGAGATATTAACATCCGTTAGTCGTCGTGTCACCCGTGAATATTTCTACGAATAAACTAACCATCGGTTATATAGACAAGGTTGTTCAGCGTGATTTGACCTTTGATATACACACCGGCGAAGTAATTGCTTTACTGGGTCCTAATGGTTCCGGTAAGACCACGTTATTGCGCACTTTAGCAGGACTTCAACCTGCCTTGTCCGGTTCTATCTCTCCTGCGTTAGATGCGCATAATATGGCATTGGTACTGACGGAACGACTTAGTTTGGATAACACTTCCATTCACGATGTAGTGGCGATGGGACGCTATCCCTATACGTCTTTTTTAGGTGGATTAACGCAGGAAGATGAAGAGGTTATTCGTCAGTCCTTAGTGGCAGTCGGATTGGGAATAGATGGCGCCAATCGTTTCTTTAATGCCCTCTCGGATGGCGATAAACAGCGGGTACTAATTGCTAAGGCATTAGCCCAACAGACCGACCTTATCTTGTTAGATGAACCTACTGCGCATTTGGATTTGCCTAATCGAATCCGAATATTTGGACTGCTGCAACAACTGGCGCATAATGATCATAAGATGGTGCTTATCTCAACCCATGAACTGGATTTAGCTTTAGCTACTTGTGATCGCGTCTTACTACTGGGCGCCTCCGGCTCATGGATGGGGTCCGTAGATGATCTCAAAGCCTCCAAGGCCTTTGATAATGCCTTCCAGATGGATATATTTAAGTGGTTCAGACCACAGCCATAATAACGATGAAATCAATCAATAGTCAGATTATTCGTTTAGCCATCCCAAGTATATTGGCTAATATCACCATTCCTTTGGTTGGATTGGTGGATATTGTCATCGCAGGTCATATCGCAGATGCTGCGGCTATTGGTGGCATCGCTATTGGCACAATGCTCTTTGATTTGCTGTATTGGAACTTCGCTTTCCTGCGCGTTGGTACATCGGGCATTACTGCACAAGCATTTGGACGGCAGGATTGGGGTGAATGCTCCGGACAACTACGTCACGCCTTACACGTAGCTCTGATAGGGGCTGCCGGCATATTACTCATTCAGTGGCTTTTTGTATGGGTAGCGTTTCAGTTAGTACCATGCTCTGAGACTGTGGCCGCGCAGGCGCGTACGTACTTCTTTATTCGTGTATGGGCAGCACCGGCTACCCTGTGCCTCTTTGCCTTCAAAGGATGGTTTATTGGAATGCAAGATACTATTTCACCAATGGTGGTGGATATAGTGGTGAATGTCGTTAATATGGTAGCCAGTTATTGCCTTGCTGTTTATACACCATTATCTATCTCCGGCGTAGCGTATGGAACGGTCATTGCTCAGTTCACTGGACTCATACTGGCTGCGGCTATCCTAATCGTCAAGTATCCGCAGTTCTTCAAGGCTATTTGGCATCGCCCTGAGCATCCGATTGAGCGAACAGTACACATGAATACCAATCTATTTGTGCGCTCGTTATGTTTTATGGTGATTTATGTAGGCTATACATCACTCTCGTCCCGTTATGGAGACGAAGCTTTGGCGGTGAGCAGCCTGATTATGAAACTGTTTATGATGTTCAGTTTCTTTGTGGACGGCTTTGCTTATGCCGGCGAAGCCTTGGTGGGACGTATCATTGGTGAGTTACAAGTAGGACGCTCCTCATCTATATCCGGTAAATCGATGATATGGGTCTTGCATGGCTGGTGTATAGGCATCGCTATTCTCTTCACCATTGTCTTTGGACTATGGGGAACACCTATCATGCATTTATTATGGCCGGATGTCGTTACGGATTGGAACTACCTGCCATGGCTGCTGGCTATGCCCATCATATCAGCTCCGGCCTTTATGTGGGATGGCATATACGTAGGATTAACGGCTTCTAAATGTATCCGCGACGCCATGATTGCTTCGGCTGTTGCGTTTGTTGCCGTGTATGTGGTTTTGATGAATAGGATGGGGATTGAGGCTGTGCTATACGCCTATTTCGCACATTTATTGGCACGAGATATTTATCTGACAATCGACTTCCTCTCCACCGGAAAATCAAAGAAAGTATCCGGATAAGGTTCGTCCTGCAATGTGAAGTGCCACCCATATCTACTTCTTTTCCGCTGTTCATATCAAAGAGCGTCAAATCAACGGTCGAACCATGAGTATGACTGCTGCGCGCGCATATAAAACCTTCGGGGAAAAGCCTATCCTTTGCCAACTCCGGATAGAAATAGGCCTTGGTAAGCGTATCAGATACATCCTTTGACCATCTCACAAAATGATCCACGGCACGTTGAGGACGATAGGCATCAAAGATCTTAAGTCGGTAACCTTGCGCCAACAACTCGTCGCTGACTGACTTTAGTGAATCGGCTGCCACACCGGTCATTAGTGCGATAGGCTCGTTATAACCATCTACTTTTGCCCCCACAATATTTGGAGTGCTCTAAGCACCGTCCAAGCACATCAAATACACCATCGTTGTGGCGTATATACAGAGTACCGTTGATAATAACTTTCTTACAATCCTGCAACATCTTTATATCCGCAATCGCCGTGTCATCATCTTCTATTGGATCCACAATTGGATTGGGGTCAATCACTTGCACTTTCTTGCGGTAAATCTGCACCGTCCCTTGCTCGCTGGTGTATGTGGTAAAGGACTTATTATTGGTGTTAAACTGTATCTTACCTGCCGTTTGATCCTTGCTGGCAATCGTAGCATCACCATTAGCAGCAATGGATATATCCCAGAATTTATTTCCTTCGCCCTTTATCATTAATTTATTGGTTTTTGATGCGCGAAGTAGGGCCTCAAACGCCACCAATGCACCCTCTTCGTATGGATCGGGCTCCAGCACTGTTGTCAGTATCTGCCAGCCTTGTGCTGTATTCACTAAATGCAGGTTCTCTACGCCCCAACAACCTATGCTATCTCCATCGCGCACAATCTCCAAGTCAGCCGATTTGATACGTCCCATTGTCACATCTGTTTGGGTTGTTTTATCGTAACTCGTATAGGTCTCAAAAGCTGCCGAAGCGCGATTGTAATCTTCATTGACCAGAATGATGGAATCGCCGTTATGCAGTTCGTTGATATCCTTAATCTTGTAATAGACATCACGTCCTCTGAAGATATCTTTCTTGCGCACATTCACCAAGCAACTGTCCTTGATTTGACTATTCTCGGTAGCGGTAGCGATGATGTAAGTTTGTCCCGGTGTAATGGCTGTCACCAAGCCTTTTTCTACGGATGCTACAGCCGGATTAGAACTGGTCCAGGTAACACCTTTGTTCGTTGCATTAATAGGGGTATAAGCAACATTTATCTTAGCCGTCTCTTCTTGCTCTAAATCCAGGGTGTGTTGGTCTAATTCAATGGCTGTCAGGGCGATATCTTCGTCGTCGTGACGAGTAATGCCCCAAACAAAGGTGATTGTATCTAAATAGGCTGCTTTGGATTTAACACGCAGTCCTACATAAGCATAATTACCTGTTACTGCAAAACTCTTAGTGCCTTTGGCTATTTCGCCTATTTTATGGTCGGCAACTACAGTCTCGTCTTGCAAGTCGCTTCTACTTAACGCACTATTGCTACCAAAAACATATATGACACGGTCCTGGCAGTTGCTATTCCATGCAATTTGTATCTCGCGTATATATCCTATGGATGACGTAGATACAATACCGGATTCATGCTTGCTATCACTGGTGAACTGCATGGCTTTACTATCCTTGCCACTCTTGCCATTGTAGTGCGTACCGCTTTGACCGATACAGGTCCATTCCACATAACTGGTTGTGGTGGCTGAAGTGCTATCCACAACGATGATGTCGGCCATTCTAACGTCACCTCCGGTTGTTTCTACCGTTACTTGACAAGTGGCAGTCAGTCCGCCGTCCATCGTCTTGGCTGTAATGGTGGCTGTTCCGTTCTTAATGCCGGTTACAGTACCATTGGACACTGCTACAATGTCCGGGTGACTGCTAATCCACTCGATACGCTGGTCGTCAGCGTCTGCAGGAGTGATTGTAGGAATCAGTCGGAAGGATTCGGTCACACTGATAGTCTTGCTGGTAGGAGTAATGCTAAAATTGGTGATATGGATAGGATCTAAAAACTCAACTGCCGAAGTGCCGGTTAGACCATTTACTCCAAAGTACTTGCCCACATTGCCGCGAATAACTATTTTTTGACCAATATGGTCGGCTACATTACCTAAATCCATACGTGCTGCATAACTGACTTGCACCGGGATGCAGTTGGTACCTTGTGCATCGTCGGCTAAGGTGAGTTGGGAATTGGCGCCTTCTATAGGTTCTTCGGTTGTGTAGGTATAAGCAGACTTAGGCCAGCCCATAATAAAACCTTTTACCCAATGTAATCCTTCGGTTACCGTGTTGCTGCGAATATCCGCACAACGGATAGTGTCTGTCTCGGCTGCCCAACTATTCATCCCAATTGCCAGCAGCAGTAAAATAGTTACCTTTTTCATAATTTATTTTAATTTATGTTAATTACCTCTTACCTCTTACCTCATACCTCTTACCTCCATATTCTCTTTTATTGCCTTAGCATAGAACAGCAAATCCCAATGATGCAGGCATCCGCTTTGCCACCATTGACTTGCTCCAGGTATTGTGTAACGTTGTTCTTCTGCGTTGCAAATCAGCAAGTTATGAACTGTGTCTTGCGTGATAATAAGGGTATCTTGTTGATAATACAATATAGCCGGAGTGCCATCGGTTGTCCAGTTAAGTGGGTTGATACAAGTAGCTGCCTGACCGCTTACAAAGGGCCATTGCCGTTCCACGCGTGTAACGGTATTATAGGAAATAACCTTGCCATCAGTGGCCGAAGTGGCAGGTACGATGCGGTCGCTTTGCAGGTCCTCCGCCGTCAGTTGATATCCCATCATATAAGCCCCTAAGCAGCGTTGATAGTAACGTTTAGGCATTTCGTTAAGCAGGGTAGGAATCATCATCGCACCTTGACTGAAACCAACAATAAAGAACGGACGGCGCTGATTATGATGCCTAAGATATTGCTTAAACTGCTTTCGCACATCTTGTTTGGCTGTCTCAAAAGCGATAGCAAAAGAATCCTGAGGCAGCAAGATAGCGTTCATCGTGAATTGATGGTAGAAGGGCGCAAAGAAATTGACCGAATCACCGATATGTCGGGCCATCCATTCAATCTCCGGCTGTATCATCTCGTGCTCGGCTTGGGTAAGAGTGGCGTTATACACCTCATTGCCTTCTTCGTCTTGCGAAGAAATAACGTTGGTGGAAGCGATATAGAACACATCTACCGGCCATTCTGCCTTCTTGCTACATCCCACCAATATAGCGCCCGCCACTAAGGCTAAAATAATCTTTCTCATATAAGTTTGTTTTTATTTGGAGTGCTCTAAGCACCGTCCAAAGACGTCATAAATGCCCTCGTTGTATTGGATATACATCTTGCCGTTGATAATAACCTTCTTGCCGACTTTTAGGCCTTGTATGTCCTTCAGCCCGGTCTGCTCGTCCGTCTCAATAATCATTGCCTTGGTCATCAAAGTGCCTTTGGTATCTGTTTTGCCTTGTTCCATGCACTCATATCCGAACTCGCATTTAGCTCCAACAGAGAACGTAATATCTTTGCTCTTGCCCTTCCATGTGTAGCGATATTCACGGAATGAGTCCGAAGCGTCTCGTCCTAAATAAGGTTCATCCATGGCACCATTAGAGGGTGTCACTTTAGCAAGACTGGAGCAACCGTTGCCGCCGATTACAAAGGTTATTTGGGTAATGGCATCAGCACCTAAACTCTTGATTTGCAAGGTGTTATTGGCGTATGTGCGCAGCATCAAACCGGCTTTGTTGTCTGCTACGAACTGCGGACCGGATACACCGGAGGCCTTCTCGGTGTTGATTTGGAATAAGTTATCTAAAGTAAAGTCTGAACTGGGAATTTGTTGTTTGTAATTCGGATACACTTCCGTCCAAACATAGTTATACGTTTTAGCCTGCACTTGTAGTGCCACCAGGGCCCAAAGGAGAATGATGTATTTTTTCATAGTATGTAAATTTTCTGCAAAGATATAAAAAAAATCTTAAATAGACAAATAAAACCGAACTTTATTTGCATATTCCAAAAATTCTTTGTAATTTTGCAGCGAAATTTGAAAAGAAAGGAGTTGATTATGTCAGCAACCGTAGCAATGCCTCGATATGATCAAGTGTGGGTAAATATTCCACATGTTGAGATGAAACGCTTCAAAGCAATTATGAAAGCGTTAGACTATGAATTGGTTCAACACAATGAATTGGACGAAGCCATAGCAGAAGTGGAATCAGGAAAAGTGATACATTGTTCTTCTTTAGAAGAATTAAAAGCTGCTATTGAATAATGTACTCGTTGTGTTACGCTCCTAAATTCCTGCACTCAGTAAAACGTTGCAAACAACAAGGTAAAGATTTGACTTTGTTGTGGGATACTGTACAACAATTAGTTACAACAGGAAGAGTTCCCGATTCTTATTCTCCGCATATGTTAGAACGGGAATATATGGGATATTTTGAATGCCATATAGAAGATGATTGGCTTCTAATTTGGAAACAAAATGATGAGAAACTTACATTAGTATTCTTTGATACGGGTACTCATGAGGAGTTGTTTAAGAAGAAATATAAACTAATTAAAAAACATTCATAAAAGCCTATGATGTAAACAAAGTAATTTATTTGCACAATAGATAATATAGCGTTATCTTTAGTTCTCACTTCTGTTAAATTCGCCAAATTTAGTTATCGAGAAGTAAAGTTTAGCGTTCACGTATTTGCGTGGACTTTACTTTATATAATTCGATAACAAAGGTGTTTGGCGATACCTTCAGAAGTGGATTAAAAAGTTTAGTCCACTTTTTTGTGCCTCGTCATTAACGGACTGCTAATAACAAATCTAAAATTAATATGAAACGAACAATTATTTTATTTCTTGTCTCCCTATTTGGCGTTATCGGCATTCATGCTATCGATAGAAAAATGAACGTTGACGATGCTATTTATATGTGGGTAAATGGCAGTAGCGTCTGTTATCGCTTAAGTCAAATGCCACAAATCAAGTTTGTAGATGAAGCATTTGTCTTATTGATTGACGGCGTTGAGCAACTGCGAGTAAAAACATCTTCTTTAGAAGATATAACAGTGACGTATGGTGTGTATCAAACATCTGTTCCCACAGACGAGCACTCCGTCAGCACTACCGATACCCCTATTCGCAAAGTGGGTAAGTATATTACAGGCGGCAGATTGATTATCGTGAAAGACGGTAAACAATATGATGCACAAGGACGTTTAATTTCAAAATAATAACTGAATATGAAGAAACTTATTTTATCAATGGCAATGGTGCTGAGTAGCCTGTTTGCCATGTCACAAATGAACCAAATCACTTGGTTGAATGGTCGTGCTGTCTTAGGGCAACCGATAGCACAAATTGATAGTGTCAAATATGGTGCGATGGATGGTGCAGACACCTTGCATCTTTTGTTACCAAGAACCATTATTGTGCATGATACCACCCTTGTGTATGTGCATGACACGATAATCATCAGTACCTGTGATAGCATTCATGTTCCTGAAGGATTGGAGATGGTAGATTTAGGTTTGCCAAGTGGTGTCAAGTGGGCAAACATGAATTTGGGTGCCACCGCCCCCCAAGGCTACGGCGATTACTTTGCTTGGGGCGAGACAAAACCCAAAGCCATGTATGATTGGAGTACCTATTTTGATACAAACGATGATGGTTCAACCTTCATAAAATACAATAATAAAGGAGGCAAGACCACTCTTGACCTTGAAGACGATGCTGCTCATGTGAATTGGGGAGGCAATTGGCGAATGCCAACATACGCGGAATTCAACGAACTGAAAGACAATTGCACTTGGACTTGGACGACGAATTACAATGATGTTGGAGTATCTGGTTATATTGTATCCAGCAAGACGAATAGTAATTCTATCTTTCTGCCTGCTGCTGGTTCCTATAGCAGGTCCTGTCTCTTTAATATCGGTACTGCCAGCTATTATTGGACAACCGAGATGGATACATATCACGGCTCGTCTTACGCGTACTACTACGCCTTAAACGCAAAGTATGTGGATCGGAACAACAATATTCGCTGCCCAGGATATTCCATTCGCCCAGTATGTAAGTAAAATGAGGGGGATTCCCCGTCTTGCATATATGCACTAAGAAATGCAGAATCTAACCGGTTCTGCATTTTTTTGATGCAAAAGTTATTATTCCCCTTTTTGCAACTCTCTCAGGATTGCCGCTCGACTGAAGCAATCAAAACTTGATGATTTAGGACTAATTTTATGACTTTTGTGGATTGGATTCCTGAAAAGTTATGACTTTTACGGATTAGATTCCTAAAAAGTTAAAATAAATTCGTACTTTAGTAATTCAGCCCCAAAGCCCCAAGAGGGATGACATTGGAGTAATACCAACGTAATATGCACTAAAAAAATGCAGAATAATCAAAATTCTGCATTTTTTTGATGCAAATTTGCCAATTAGTGCCTGTCATCCGTTGTTTGTATTTCAATAAATATCCCAAGAAAGCCTGCCAATCCAATTACTAAATACAATTAGAGGAACACAAATGTGCCCCTCTAATTAGTCGGCTTGCTATAAGCACGGGTGTGCTCTAAGCACCTTAAGCACCGAAGTTATCAAAGCGGATATCTTGGTCATCTACACCCAGCGAGTGGAGTAGGTCAACCACCGTCTTGGCCATCATTGGAGGACCGCACAGGTAGTACTCAATATCTTCGGGAGCATCATGCTGCTTGAGGTACGTATCGCCCATAACCGGAGCAATAAAGCCTGCTGTGTACTTGATTCCCAGTCCGTCAGCCTTGGGATCCGGACGGTCCAAAGCTAAATGGAAGTGGAAATTCGGGAAGTCCTTCTCCAATTGCAGGAAATCCTCCAAGAAGAAGACTTCATCAATAGCACGAGCACCGTAGAAATAGTGCATCTCGCGATCGCGGCATTGACGCGTCTTAAGCATATGCATAATCTGAGCACGCAACGGAGCCATACCGGCACCACCACCGACCCAAATCATCTCTTTCTTGCTGTCATATACAGGGTGGAACTCACCATAAGGACCACTCATGATAACTTTATCACCCGGCTTAAGCGAGAAGATATACGTTGAAGCTATACCACAAGGTACATCCTGGAACTCAGGGCCATTCGGGCACTGGTCTTTCGGCTTAAACGGAGGCGTTGCAATACGAACAGTCAAAGTGATGATATCGCCTTCGTCTGGATAGTTGGCCATAGAATAAGCACGAATAGTAGCTTCGGTGTTCTTCTGCTTGAGACCGAACAGCTTGAAGTTCTTCCATGCCGGCAAGTACAAGTCGCCTATCAGGCTCTTATCCATATCACGATCATAATCAATATCATACTCTGGAATACGAATCTGAGCATAACTACCCGGCTCAAAGTCCATGTGTTCGCCTGCTGGCAACTTAACCTTGAACTCCTTAATGAACGTAGCTACGTTCTTATTCGAAATAACTTCGCACTCCCATTCCTTAACGCCCAATACCGACTCGTCAATCTTGAGTTGCAGGTCGTTCTTCACCTTTACTTGGCATCCTAAACGCCAGTGGTCTTTCTGCTGCTTGCGGCTGAAATGTACAGTCTCGGTAGGCAGAATCTCTCCGCCACCTTCGAGCACTTGACACTTACATTGACCGCAGCTACCCTTACCACCGCAAGCGGAAGGTAGGTGCACTCCGGCTGCGCCCATCGAAGCGAGTAGGGTACCTCCGGCTGGAATAGTAAACTCTTTATCACCATTAACAGTTACCTTAACATCGCCGCTGGCTACTAAGTATTTCTTAGCAACAAGCAGAATAACGACTAACAGAAGAATAACTGCTAAGAAAACGACAACAGCATAAATAATTGCTTGAATATCCATCATAGTTGCATCCTCCTATTAAATGTTAAGTCCACTGAAGCACATAAATGCAAGAGCCATCAAACCTACCGTAATGAAGGTGATACCAATACCTTGCAATGGCTTGGGAACATCGTTATACTCCATTTTCTCACGGATACCGGCTAAGCAAACAATAGCGAGCATCCAGCCTAAACCTGAACCAATCGCAAAAGCAAATGCATCACCGAGGTTAGCAATGGCTTTGACGTTCTCAGGTTCTAATAATACACGTTGTTGCATAAAGAGCGAACCACCCATGATGGCGCAGTTAACAGCAATCAACGGCAGGAAAATACCAAGGGTTGAATACAAAGATGGACTCACTTTCTCTACAATCATCTCAACTAACTGCGTAATAGCCGCAATCACAGCGATGAAAAGAATGAAACTGAGGTATCCTAAACCCAGCGGTGCCAATACATGAACCTGCAACAGGTAGTTGACAGGCAGGGTAATCGTCTGAACAAAGATAACAGCTACACCCAGACCGGCTGATGTTTTAACGTCCTTACTTACAGCCAGGAATGAACACATTCCAAGGAAGAAGGCGAAAACCATATTATCCGCAAACATCGTGCGAACTAAAAGACTAAGTGCATGTTCCATTATTTACCCTCCTTATCATTTATTGAGCGGTGAGCCCAGATAACACATCCTACTAGTATCAATGCCATGGCAGGCATGAGCATCATTCCACAGTTACTATAACCGGCTTCGTACCAACTATCCGGAATGATTTGGTAACCGAGCAACTTGCCCGAACCAAATAACTCACGAACAAAGGCCACAATCACCAGAATCATAGCGTAACCAAAACCGTTGCCCAGACCGTCCATCAGACTGTCCTTCACGTTATTGGTCATCGCAAAGGCTTCCAAGCGACCCATCAAAATACAGTTGGTAATAATCAAACCGATATACACACTTAATTGCATAGCTACATCGTAAGCGAAGGCCTTGAGAATCTCTGACACAATCGTTACAAGCGCAGCTACAACAACGAGTTGAACGATAATACGTATACGCATTGGGATACTCTTGCGAATAAGTGCAATCACTACATTAGCAAGAGCCACAATAATGGTTACGCTAATACCCATCACCAAGGCAGGCTTGAGTTGCACCGTTACAGCAAGAGCTGAACAGATACCAAGGATCTGCACAAGAACAGGGTTATTGGCATTAAGAGGACCTAAGAATGCCTCTTTTGTTTGTTTACTCAGCATTGTTGACCTCCTTTCTTAAGAAATCAGTATATTCGGAAAGCGAGTTGAGCAACATATCGTTTACGCCCGTGGAGGTGATGGTTGCACCTGCCCAAGCATCCACTTGCTCTTGTCCTTCGGGAGCTACTTTACCGGATTTGAGAACTGCTACACTGCGGAACTCACCCTTCGTATCGTTGATATGCTTGCCAAAGAAACGACTGCGGAAATTCTCGGTGGTAATCTCTGCACCAAGACCCGGAGTCTCACTCTCGTGACCAAAATTAATACCATAAATGGTATTCTTATCATCATCCAAAGCTATATAGCCCCAGATACCACCCCATAGACCTTGTCCGTGTAGGCGCAATACATACTTGGTGGCACCATCAATAGTGGCTACATAGAGTGGTAACTCACCAAATGTCTGCTCCTCTACAATCTGGTCATACAGCGCAGCAGGGTCGGCATTGGTATAATCTACATTCAGGGCTGTCAGAATCTGCTTCTGAACATCCAAACGCTGATTGGCTTCCTGACGTGGTTTAAGCACTTGGCTAACTACTGCCAACATAACAGCTACAATCACAACAAGGATAGTAGCATACGTAATCGTATAAACGTTAGAGTCGGTTGATAGTCCTTTTTTCTTTAGCGGCTCAAAGCAGTTGCTCTGCTGACATTGTGGACAAACGTCAGGAGCCTGGTCTCCGGTGTGAACGTATCCACACACTTTACATACAAATTGTTTTGCCATAATTATGCTCTTTTAAGACGTTTATTAATATTTTTACGAACTACGCACCAGTCAATCAGTGGGGCGAAGGCGTTACCGAGCAGAATAGCCAGCATCATACCTTCTGGATAACCGGGGTTGAGTACACGCACCAGGATAACAATGAATCCGATAAGCGCACCGTAAATCCACTTACCGCATTCGGTTCGAGCGCCTGTAACAGGGTCGGTTGCCATAAAGACTGCACCGAACAACAAACCGCCACTAACCAGCTGCATATACCATGGATACTGAGTAATAGCACTATCCGAACCAAAGGCATTAAACAGCGCAGCCGTAATACCTGCAGTAGCCAGGATAGAAACCATCACTTTCCATGAAGCAACGCCGGTAGCCAGCAGCAAGATCGCACCTAACAGAATAGCCCAAACGCAGGTCTCACCTACGCAACCGGGCATCAAACCGTTAACTGTCTCCCAGAAAGATGCACTCTCCGTTACGGCACCTGTACTTAATTGAGTCAGGGTAGTAGCACCGGTCCAACCATCAACAGCTGCACCGCCGTCCCAACCCCAAGTGCTGCCCAAACGAACAAAGCAACTGTCGCCGGTCATGCTATTAGGATAAGCAAAGAACAGGAAGGCACGAGCAATCAAGGCTACGTTGAAGATATTGTAACCCGTTCCACCAAATACTTCCTTAGCAAAAATAACAGCAAATGCTGTAGCAATAGCTACTTGCCATAGAGGAGTGTTGATAGGCAGGATAAGCGGCAGAATAAAGCCGGTAACTAAGTATCCCTCAGCTACTTCTTCTTGCTTGATCTGAGCCACAATAAACTCAATACCTAAACCTACAATGTAAGAAACCAAATAGAAAGGAATGATGGCCAAAGCACCAAAGCCAAGGGCTTTCCACCACAAGCAGCAGGTTAGACCTTCGGCCAATTGACCCGTTGCCAGTAAGTGCTGATAACCAACATTGAACATACCAAATAACAAGCAGGGAATCAAAGCCAATACCACAATAATCATGGTACGCTTGCTGTCGCTGCCGTCATGAATCTGTGCACCAACCTTTTTAGCGGTGGTGGTAGGAGTGAATAGGAAGGTGTCAAAAGCATCATAGAAAGAGGATAACTTCTCCAGCTTGCCACCTTGCTCAAAGTTCTTACCGAACTTCTTCCATAATTGATAGAACTTTTCCATTACTCAATCTCCTTTCTCATTGTATCCAATGCCTGACGTACAATAGCTTGCAGCGGCATCTTGGATGTACATACATACTCGCATAAAGCAAAATCCTCAGGAGCTACTTCATTGGCTCCTAATTCAATCATCTTATCTAAATTGAGGGCAATCATGGCCTTAATCAACTGCTCCGGATAGATATCCATAGGTAGCACCTTATCATACTCACCACTGACGATAATAGTACGGCGGCCACCTTTGAGACGAGCGTCCCATTGGTACTTGCGCTCACCAAATAACCACTTCATAAAGCAGTTATCTACTATCATCTTAGCAGGGTCGGTTTGACCGAAATGGAAGGCATTAAAGCGCGGGAACATCCATCCCATGAACTCATGCACGTCCGTTCCTTCACCAATCACCGTGTAAAGGTTCGTGTAAATAGACATCATATCGTCCAACATCACTTGATGACCATCTAAAGCGTTACCGGCAATAAAGCGGCAAGGCACTTCTTTATGGTAATTGGACTCTAATACAGCGCTAACAGGCATACCGGGCAGCACATTGTAGTACTGACGGCCATAAACCATCGGACCGGCCAATGCCACTTTCTTTTGCATATCCACAATGCCCTTGGCGAACAAACGACCAATCAGAGCCAGGTTCTGAATACCAATAGTCCAAATCGTTTCACCCTGACGCATGGGGCGGATGTTATTAATCTGAACACTGGGGTTTCCTGCGGGATGCGCACCGGCTACCTCATAGAGGATGCAGTCTTTCAATCCGCGGAACTCAGGCGCTGCAGCTCCGGCTTTGATGCCCACATAAACAGTAGCAATCTTGCTGAGTGCCGTTACGGCTGCTTGCAGAATAGCTCCTTGACCCTTTAATACCCACTCGTAATCGGGGGCTAATGGACCGGAACAGAAAGTAGAAATAAAAATGGCTTGGGGCTCTTTGTTAGGCAATGCGATACATGCGTAAGGACGTTGCATAATCAATGGCCACAAACCGGACTCGAGTAGGAGGGTCTTGACGCCTTCGGCGGTATCCGCTTTCTTGACGTCAAACTTCGCATACTCAATCTTTGCGTCTGCGAGGATGTTAATCGACAGAATCTTACGGCGGTCTCCGCGCACAATCTCCTGCACTGTACCCGAAACGGGCGAAGTGAATAACATCGCTTCAAACGTCTTGTCGTGGAAGAGGGGACTACCCGCTTTCACTTTGTCGCCCACCTTAACGTCCAACTTGGGCGTAATGCCGGCGAAGTGGTCAGGAACAATCTTAAAGACCTCAGGGCGATTAACACTGCCAAGTGCCAATTCTGCCTTCCCGTCCATCGGTAGATCCAAACCACGTTTCAAGATGATTTGTTGCATGATAATAATGGTTTATTTTGTTTAAATTAGATTTTTGCCCATAAAAAGCGTGCAAAGGTACAAAGAATTTCGCATATATGCAAATTTTTATACATAAAAATATGCGATAATTTTATTTTTATGAAAAAAATACATTTTTTGACTATCCGATTTGGTAAAACCAAAAAAAAATCGTACCTTTGCACCAAATTGTATAAATTGGCATATATGAAAAGACTCTTCCTATTAGTAGCATTGGCTTGCACAACGATGTTGCACGCTGTTTCAGTTAAAAAAGTAGAGCCACTGAACTGGTGGACTAACATGCAATGCCCACTTACCTTGATGGTTTATGGCGATAATCTGGCTGATGGTCAGGTCACTATCCTTGATGCCAAAGGCAAAGTGCAGGATAACGGCTTGCGCATCAAACAAGTACGTAATGCCGAGAGCAAAAACTACCTATTTATTGACTTAGACGTGCGCCGTGCAGGTACATACACATTCGTGATTAAGCAGGGACGCAAAAAGGTTAAATTCAATTACGAGATTGTGGAACGCAAGATATCTAACTGCATCAAAGAATCCTTCTCGTCCAAAGATATGATCTACCTGTTGATGCCCGATCGTTTCCGCGACGGAGACCCCACAAATAATACCGTTGAAGGCATGAAAGAACCCTGCCGAAAAGGTTATATTCATGGTCGCCAAGGTGGTGATATTCAAGGCATTATAGACGAATTACCTCATATCAAAGAATTAGGTGCAACCTATATCTGGCCTACACCGCTGACATGGTCTAACGACTCCGCATTCAGTTACCACGGTTACGCCTGCGCCGATTACTACCATATCGACCCCCGTTATGGCACCAATGAACTATATAAACAGATGGTGAAGAAAGCCCACGAAATGGGTCTCAAAGTCATCATGGATGTGGTTACCAACCATAGCGGTATTGAGCATTGGTGGGCTAAGGATCTGCCTTATCAAGACTGGTGGCATCAGTTCCCCGAATACACCGCTACCATCAATGCCTTCACGGCGGCGTATGATATTAATGCTTCGCAGTATGACCGCAAGATGAGTGAGGAAGGGTGGTTTGACCATCACATGCCGGATATGAACTTAGACAACCCCGACTTGCTCCAGTACTTCAAACAATTATACATCTGGTGGATTGAATGGGCTAACTTAGACGGATTACGTGTAGATACTTATCCGTATAACGAGAAGGTTCCTATGGCGGAATGGTGCAGGGCTATTCGCGATGAGTACCCATGGATAAATATCGTGGGTGAGACATGGACCAGACCGGCTAATCAGGTGGCTTATTGGCAGGGCGGAACGGCCAACTACGATGGCTTTAATAGTAACCTGCCTTCGGTGATGGACTTCCCCACAGAGGAGGCTATTCGTCAGGCATTAGAGAATGATGGTACGGCATGGGGTGGAGGAATGGCACGCGTATATGATGCGCTTACGGCGGACTACCTTTATGGTGATGTGAATAACCTGCTTATGTTTGTAGGAAACCATGATATGGACCGTTTTGCAGACATCGTCAAGGATAATGACCCTCGTCGTGTGATGATAGGGCATATCTTGATAGCTACCATGCGTGGTATTCCTCAGGTGTTTGCCGGAGACGAATATATGCAACGTTCCGTTGATATAACAATGGGGCATTCCGGACTGCGTCAGCCGCTGCCTACTGATAATGAACTGACCGATACACAAAAAGAGGTGTATCGTCAGATGAAGACCTTGTGGAATTGGCGCAAGAGCGAACCTGTGCTGTGGGAAGGTAAGACGATGCAGTGGCTCGGGCGCGATAACACGTACGCGTACGTAAGATATAATAAGGAGGAGGCCGTACTCGTTTTCATTAACGCCAGCGAACAATCTAAGAACGTACCAATAGATCACTACCAGGAAATACTATCCAACTATGCCGCAGTAGGTACATTGCCTCTCAAGAGTAATCAGACGATTGATTTGCAACAACCTGTTGTAGCGGAACCGGTTAGTGCCCTTGTGGTTAAACTGAATAAAAAGTAATTTTTAGCAGAAAAAACAAGAAAAATTTGCGTATATGCAAAATAAAGTGTAATTTTGCACTCGCAAATGCGGCTTTAGCACATCGGTAGTGCATCAGCTTCCCAAGCTGAGGAGGCGGGTCCGACTCCCGTAAGCCGCTCAACTCCATCAAAGATGAAGCTGCTTATGGGTTGGCCCGTAAGCCGCTCAACTCCATCAAAGATGAAGCTGCTTACGGGTCAGCCCGTAAGCCGCTCTTTTTTATTATTAAGCCGCTCTTTTTTTATTTGCAGCGCAAAATAAATAACCTCGTCACCCACTGACGTTAAATAGGGGACATGACGAAATGTAGAGAAAAAGACTAATAAAGCAGTCCGAACATCCAAAGGGGAATACGATTGCGGCTACCGGTTTCAACACCATCTACCGCCAAGATTTAAATATTGTATTTGCACAATAAATAATGTTTCAAAACACTAAATTTCTGTAATAAACAATGTTTCTATTCATTAAATTTGCTGCAAAATTACTACTTTTTTTTGATATGTGCAAATAATAAAACAAAAATATTCAATAATTCACGTTTTTCTCTACAATAATGTTAAATGATAATGATAAATACGATATATGTTAGATTTATTTGAACCAATATCTATATTGTCTGTTTTGCGATAGTCTATTGTGAGTGAACTCCCATATTCAACCTCAAAACATACAATAATAAGATAAAAATCTTATTTTTTGCTCTTAAAATTTGTGCATCCCAAATTTTTGTTGTATATTTGCACTCGAATTCCACGCTGGAGGGGATTATGTCTCTTTACGGGGTGGGGTTCAGACATAATAAAAGGCGTTTACTGACGCTTGTTCTTGGCAATCGAAATCTAGCAGTTTCAGAGTGTAAACGAGAACAAGACAAAGGTAGATGCTCATGGGGAATATCCCTTAATTGGTAGTACCATGTTGGTATGCCAATTGGTTCGTATATTCCAGCGTGAGATTCTACGTTGTCATTCTTTTACACAGGTTTTGCTAGAACCTCGATTGTGGAATGGCAATGGTAAGGATTCCACGCTTTTTTGTTGTACCACGCTTGGCGGAATTCACAGGCAGAAAAAAACGAAAATGACGTATGGTTTTTAAAATTGTTTTTAGTTCATTTTATGATGAGTGGATTGAAATGAGCAACGCTCCTTTAGAATTATTGGGGCAAATTCCGAACTTTATGGCTATTTATCAAAAAAAAGAGAATGATAAAGAACATGCCGTAATGGTTCAACACTTGGGAAAGTATTATTATTGTGCTTTCGATGGAAACAGGGATGCTTGTATCCAACTAATTATTGATGATTTTAGGAATAACTTTATTGAATGGGAGGACTAATTATGAAGAAATTTATATCTTTCGCTTTCTGCATCCTCGTATCCTCGCGTATTTTTGCCTACTATGTTGATGGAGTTTACTATAGTTTTAATAGTAGCACAAACACAGCTACGGTCATTAATTTATATGTAGATGATGAATATGCACATAGTTATCGTGGGGATGTTGTTATTCCTGCGACCGTTGTTTATGATAACAAAACTTATACCGTAACACGCATTGGTAAAAACGCTTTTTATGATTGTGAAGATTTAACATCCGTCTCTCTACCATTGACTATTACTACGATTGGAGAAAGTGCATTCAATTATTGTACTGAATTATCTTCAATTGAATTGCCTACAACAATTACATCTATTGCAACAAAAGCATTTTACGGATGTCGTAGTTTGACATCAATTAATATTCCGTCTTCTTTAACTACTATTTATGAAGCTACTTTTCAGGGATGTAGTGGACTAACATCACTTGTTATTCCAAATTCTGTGACTAAAATAGAAGACCGAGCATTTTGTAATTGTAGTGGACTAACATCACTTGTTATTCCAAATTCTGTGACCAAAATAGGAGACCTAGCATTTTGTAATTGTAGTGGATTAACATCTGTGTCCATTTCAGAATCTGTAAAACAAATAGGGAAAGGTGTTTTCTATGACTGCACAAGTTTACCTGTTTTCAACCATATTAGATATGCTGATTCTTATTTAGTAAAGGTAGTTGATAGTGAGTTAGAATCGTATTCTATAAAAGAAGGAACAAAATGGATTGGTAGTGAGGCCTTTTATTATTGTTTAAATATGAAAAATATTACTCTCCCTTCTTCTCTTAAACAAATTGGAGAAAAATCCTTATACCAATGTACACATATAGAAAAGGTAGTTTGCTATGCTCCTTATCCTCCTAATATGAGCACAGATTGTATGCGTGAATGGCCTAAAAATGCCACATTGTATGTTCCTGCCGAGAATATTAGTCAATATCGTAAGGCTTGGTGGTATGGTGGATGGGGAGAATTCTTTGAAAATATTCTGCCAATAATGGCAGAACAAGTTTCTGTTACAGAAGTGGCTGTGATTCCTTTGAAAGATGGTGTTACTATTATGTGGCCGATGGGGGCCAACGAATCTTTGTTTACGATTGAAATAAAACACGGAGATGATATAATTTGGACATTCACGTTTAATAGAGAAGGCTATTTGTTATCACTCAATTTTGAAGAATCAACTAGTGTAAGCAATCGGAAGCTATCTAACGCCACAATGGCATCTAATGGTTTGCAATATACAATAATGGGATTGGAAGAAAATACCGAATATACTTATACAATTACAATAAGAGATGCATCCATTCAACCAATCAAAACATATAATGGCTCATTTAAGACAACAGAACCGACAGGACTAGAAGAATTGACTATAGACGAAAAAGTTGGCAATAAATTCATCTATGGCAATCAGTTGTATATTCGCCGTGGCTATAACCTCTACACCGCCACCGGCGCGAGAGTGAAGTAACTCTAAAAGTTTACTATTATTAATCTTTTGCGGGGCAGAAAACAATTCGTTCTCTGCCTCGCTTTTTCTATTTGTCTCTATTTGTATTGACTACTTGGCTAATTCCTAATTGACTAATTGTTTGCCGTTCCGACGACGGGTGTTTGTCGGGTGTTTATAATCCCCTGCGGCTACCCGCCGTTTAACCACGGGCAACTTAAAAAGTTTACTATTATTAAGATTTTAATCTATGTTATAGGTGCTTTTGGAGGTCGAGGGTCGGTCGACAGTGTCTAAACACCCTCTAAACACTCATTAGACCCTTAAAAGTTTACTATTATTAAGATTTTGCTATTATTAATGATTTTTTGATGGGACTGGAGCCCGTTAGTACTACTTACGTATCCCCTTAAGGGGGTAGTAAGTATACGTACTAAGGGCATCAATCGCAGTCCCTCAAACTCCCACCCTTGCAAAAATCAAAAAGTAACTAAAAAGCACCCACACGTACGCTAATTATGGTTCATATTTGGTAACTCTAAAAGGCTATAGTAAGTCCAATGACTATGCTACAAAGAGCACAACAATACAGGTACTCGCACCGGTATGTAAGGCTGGTTTCTCTTATCAAAAAGCCGACGATGGCGTTACGGTTACATTTACTAATAAATCCGAAAATGCAGTGCGTTATTTGTGGGATTTTGGTGACAAAACAACTTCCACAGACAAAAATCCTGTGCATAAATATAACGTTGCAGGTGGTGAGACCAAGATATTTACCGTCACGCTAACCGCCTATCCGCAAAGCGGAAATGAATCCTCAACAATTGTTATAATAGCAATTGTAAACCAAAACTTAGAGCCTACTATTGATGATATATCTTGGACACCTACTACGCCCAACGTGAATGAGTTAGTTATCTTCTCTTACCCTTGCTTCATCCTTGCTTCTACTACCGATAAGCACCCATGTAGTACCGGCAATAGGCAGTTAGTCCGCATTGGTCGCATTTAGGCTTGCGTGCCTGACACACGTATCGGCCGTGCAGCAGTAACCAATGGTGCGCTTTAGGAATAAGGTCGGCCGGGATGTATTTGATGAGTTGTTTCTCTGTTTGCAGCGGATTTTTGCTGTGGGTGGTCAGTCCCAATCGCTCGGAGATACGGAAGATATGCGTATCAACCGCCATGGTAGGTTGATTCCAAATCACAGCACAAACGACATTGGCCGTCTTGCGTCCTACGCCGGGCAAGGTCTGTAAGTCGTCTATATTATCCGGCACTTGACCGTTATAGGCTTCCGTTAATCGCTTTGCCATGCCTGCCAGATGTTCTGCCTTCGATTTAGGATAACTCACGGAATGGATATATTCAAAGATATCATCGGCACAGGCTTTTGCCATATCTTGTGCCGAAGGGTAGGCGGCAAAGAGAGCCGGAGTGACCATATTAACGCGCTTGTCGGTACATTGGGCAGACAGCATAACTGCAACTAATAACTCAAATGGGTTACGGAAGTTCAGTTCGCTCTCAGCCGACTTGGCGTTTTGACTAAACCAATCTAATATATGTTCAAATCGCTGTTTGGTTGTCATCGTAATAGGTCTTGCTCAGGAATCGCATCAGTTGTGTAGCATCCTTAACGACTTCGTTTGTTTCTGCCGATATCTCTTGCTGTTTGAGTCGCAGCAGCATCACTTGATAGAGTAGGGTCAAACAGGCCTCTACATCACTCATTAGCGGGTTGTTGGTCTTGGCTTTCAGTAGATTGAGCCGAGGCTCTAAGTGCATGATAACAGCGCGATACGGGGCTTCGGTCTCTACCAATTCGTTATGCAGTTCTTCCATCTCGTCTAAGGCATTCTGCGCCAACTGTAAGTGTCCGCCATTCATGATGCCTTCACTATACATCATGTCGGCAATCTCCATCAACTCGGTGTTGGTGGCTGCCTGTTCAGGGAAGGCACGAAGATAGTCCTCTAACTGCCAGAGGTATAGGATGTATTCTGCAATATTCTCTTTTTTGCTTTTCATTGTGATTTATTTTTGCTAGTTATCTAGATTGTCGTCCCAGTCGTCGAGGTCGGCTATATAGTCATCACTAAAGAATTGTTCTATGTCTCGGCGGTCTTTCTTGGTAGGCCGTCCTGTACCACGATCACGACCATTCTGTCCGGCTAACCGAGCCAATTCCAATAATTCTAATTGGTCCTTGCTGGTTATGTCTCGTATATAATCCGGCACTAATTTAGCTCCCAATCGGTTCTCGCTTAGTCGCAAAATCTCGTACGTATAGGTGATAGGTCCCTTGCGTACAGAGAATTTATTTCCTATCTCAAAAGTGCGCGAAGCCTTTAATGGTTGGCCGTTCATGGTGATTCGCCCAACTTTGCATGCGTCTGCTGCTATAGAACGCGTCTTATAGATGCGCATAGCAAAAAGGAATTTATCTACACGAACAGGCATTATTGTACAGTTAGTTGGTTATCAATCATGCGATTGATGTATTGTTGAATATAGGCCTTGAGATAATTGAGCATATCCTGCACTTCGGGCGAGGATTGTAATTCGTTTAGGAGGTCATTTCGCAACAAACGATCTTGCCGGAAATCATAGATATGTGTGATATGCTGACCATCAAACTGCACCAATAAATGGTTCGAGAAACATTGATAAATAGGTTGATTATAGTTCACAACATATTTATGCTCGAGGGTTTGTGTTAATACATCTTCTCCAAAAGCGATGTATGGTTCATCGTATCCCACGTACGATAGGATGGATGGCATAATATCCACTTGTGCTACCGGCATCTGTGTTTCGAAGCGAGCCGTATCACAAGCGGGGTCAAAGAAGATAATCGGCACTTCATAAACGCCCTTGTCGTTGGTGTATTCATTATGGGTCAACGCATTGGTATGGTCTGCTGTAAAGACAAAAAGCGTATTGGCGTACCAAGGTTGCGTCTTAGCATACTCTATGAATTGACGTAATGCGTTATCGGTATATCCTATGGTGCGATGAATGGGATGTGTGCCTTCCTTAAAAGCATTGGCATACCGTTCCGGCACTTGGAAAGGATGGTGACTGGTAGCAGTAAAGACCGAGGCACAGAAAGGTTGGGGCATATCAGAAAGGGTGCGTCCCATATATTGTAGGAACTCCTCATCCCAAATAGCCCAATAGCCGTCATAATCGGCGTTGTTATTGTATTCGTCCTTGCCGTAATACGAATCAAATCCGCAGGAACGCGAAAAGGCTAAAAAGCCCATACTGCCATTCGGAGCACCATGGAAGAAGGCCGTTGTGTAACCTTTGCTACCAAGACAGTTGGCTAAGGAAGTAATCGTATTGCTGGAATAAGGCGTCAGTATATAAGGCGACCCAAGACGTGGAATGGAGGCTAATACACTGGGCATAGCATCAATGGATTTGCGCCCGGACGAGAATGAATATTGGTAGGTTGTACTATGACATAACAACGAGTCCAGGAACGGAGTGTAGCCCGTATAAGTGCCATCCTCTAAGTCGTGATTATAAAAGCCGATATATTCTTTTGAGAAGGACTCTAAGATAAAGACCACAACGTTCTTGCTTAGTTCACCTTGTAGATGGGCTTGGTGAACAGGTGTGTACAACTGCTCCATCTCGTCATCTGAGAAATAATGAGGGTTTTGGTAGGTATCCGAACTTGATGAGCGCATTAGGCAGAAAGGAGTGTTTAAGACGATGTTGGTTTCGCAAGGACGGTTGGTGTATTGCAACGCATTACTGAGTGTGATAGGACGTGTAAATGCTCCAAAACCGCTGCGGATACCGATGATGACAAAGTAAATACTGACGCAGAGAAGGAGCGTCTCACCAATGTAATAAGGCACAGGCCGGCAGTTAGATTCGCTGACGGAACTCTTTCTCGTTAGTAGAATGAGTACAGCAATTAGGGCGATGGTGAAGAGTGTCACGTACCAATACTGCACCATGGATGTGAAGAAAATAGAGGTCAGATTATCGTCGTTCTCAAATTCGCTGAAAAACGCCATGGTGGTGCGACGATCGGAGAATCGCACATAGACCGTATCTACTGAATTAACCAATATGCCTACAATGTTGGGTACCCAATAAAACCATTTTGCCACGGTCTGATAGGTCGCATTGGTGCGCCAAGACCATGGCAGAGGTGCCCACATGAGTAGCATGTAAACGGAATTGAGGTAGAAGAGGGCAGTGACGTCAAATCGCATTCCGCCGACTAACATCTCCAATAAGTGACTACAACTGACATCAGGATAGATGTCACTATTCACCCAATAGAAAAAGAGTCGATTGATGGTGTATAGAACAAAGATAAGTACCAGATTGCATACAGCCACCGACCAGGGATGATTCCAAAACCGTTTCATATTATTTACCATTAAATAAGTTCATTGTCTTATCTATGCCTTGCAGGCAGAAACTTGGGATGATTTGTTTGATTATCTCCAATCGCTCGGGCATTATTTTTTCTTCTTCGTCGGACCATTGTCCCAAGACGAAGTTTATTTGCGTCCCGCGCGCGTAGTCGTTCCCTATACCAAAGCGCACGCGCGCGTAGTTCTCGGTGCATAAGATTTGCTGTATATGTCCAAGTCCGTTATGCCCACCGTTGCTTCCTTGTTTACGAATACGAATAGAGCCAAAGGGTAGGTTAAGGTCATCTACCAGCACCAATAAGTTCTCTAGAGGGATTTTCTCTTCGTTCATCCAATAGCGCACAGCATTGCCGCTAAGGTTCATGAAGGTAGAGGGTTTGAGTAATACCAGTTCGGCATTTTTGACACGTCCCTTGCCGACAAATCCATAACGTTTGTCTTCAAAAGCAATGTTGGACGCTTCGGCAAAAGCGTCCAACATGCGGAATCCTATGTTGTGTCGAGTGTTACGGTATTCGTCTCCGATATTGCCCAACCCGACAATCAGGAATTTACTCATTATTCAGCTGCAGCCTCTTCACTGGCGGCATCACCACTGTTACGTGTTACTTTAACTTGAGCTACGATAGCCTCTTTCACGCTCTTAACTTCGCAATTCTCAACCTTAACGTCGCTAACGAAGAGTTTTTTGCCAAGACCTAAAGAGGTAACGTCAATAATTACGCGCTCAGGAATGTTGGTGTAGATACCATTGATTTTCAGTTTACGCATCTCAAGGCTCAACTTACCACCGGCTTTCACACCTTCAGCGTGACCGGTCAGAGAGATAGGAATCTCAACGGTAACAGGCTTCTTTTCGTTAACCTCGAGGAAGTCAATATGATAGCATTGTTCGCTAATGGGGTGGAATTGCATCTCTTTCACAACAGCCGTTTTCTTAACGTCACCGATGGTGAGCGCTACAACGAGCGTGTCAGGAGTGTAAATCAACTTGCGAGCGTCAGCTGCAGAAACAGTAAAAGTCAGGTTCTCACCTAAACCATAAATGTTGCAAGGGATAAGATCTTGCTTGCGAAGAGCTTTGTTAGCCTTCTTTCCGTACTCGTTACGAAGAGTACCAACTAATTCAAATGTTTTCATTGTTGTAATTTGTGTTACTGTTATTCGGGCATTTGTTTTCGTTAATGTTAACGTTCTTTGTGATGGCCCTACTTATCATCACACGCGCGCGTCAGAAAAACAAAACCGCTGACGCGGCTTGTTGCCTAACGAGGAGTCGAACCTCGCCCCTCAGAACCAAAATCTGATGTACTACCGATATACGATTAGGCAATGCTTCGTTTCAAAAGCGGGTGCAAAGGTACTGCTTTTTTTTGATATAGCCAAATTTTTTTGCACTTTTTTTGAAAAAAAAGCGTTTTTTTACTCAACAGCGGCTATAAAGTAGTCTTTTTTGCCCTTTTGGAACAAAATATACTTGCCGTTTATCAATGCTTTTGCATCAATGGGGGTCTGCACGTCCGTCAGTTTTTCTTTGTTCATACTGAACCCATTTGCCTGCATCATTTTGCGTGCTTCACCTTTGCTGGGGAAGATTTGCGTTTTCTCTGCTAAAAGATCCAGAGGCGCAATGCCGGCTTCCAATTCGGCTTTGCTGATTGTGAACCGTTGTACACCCTCAAAAACCTGCAGGAAAGTCTGCTCATCCAATTTCTCAAGAGCTTCCTTGGTGGCTTTACCGAACAAGATATTGGTGGCTTCTATGGTTTGCTCATAATCTGCGCGACCATGTACCATGATAGTTACTTCTTCTGCCAGTTTTTTCTGCAATAGACGCAAATGTGGAGCCTGATTATGTTCCGCAATCAGGGCATCTATCTCGTCTTTCTCAAGGCTAGTGAAGATCTTGATATAACGTTTAGCATCGTCGTCGCTTACGTTCAACCAGAACTGATAGAAGCGATAAGGGCTGGTGTATTGCTTGCTCAGCCATACATTGCCTTGCTCGGTCTTGCCGAATTTCTTGCCGTCAGCCTTGGTGATTAGAGGGCAGGTTAGGGCATAAGCCTCGTTACCGGTCATCTTCTTGATGAGCTCCATTCCGGTGGTTATATTTCCCCATTGGTCGCTGCCGCCCATTTGCAGTTTGCATCCTTTATGTTCGTTGAGGTAATAGAAATCGTACCCTTGGAGCAGTTGGTAGGTGAATTCGGTGAAACTCATACCGCAGTTAAATTCGCCATTAAAGCGTTTCTTCACGCTATCTTTGGCCATCATATAGTTAACGGTAATCAGTTTACCTATATTACGCGCGAAATCAATAAAGGTGAAGTCCTTCATCCAGTCGTAGTTATTCACCAACTCAGCAGCATTAGGTTCCTTGCTATTGAAGTCCAAGAAACGCTCTAATTGTTGTTTAATGCAGGCTACGTTATGCGCTAAAGTCTCTTCATTCAGCAAGTTACGTTCGGCACTCTTACCGCTGGGGTCGCCAATCATGCCGGTTGCGCCGCCAATCAGGGCGATTGGTTTATGTCCGCAACGTTGCAGGTGACGCAGCATCATGATACCGCATAAGTGACCAATATGCAGGCTATCAGCCGTCGGGTCAATTCCCAAGTATGCTGTAGTCACTTCTTTTTGCAATTGCTCTTCTGTGCCGGGAATCATGTCTTGCAGCATCCCGCGCCATCTTAACTCTTCTACAAAGTTCTTCATTATAAGTGGATTTTCAAATTTGACTGCAAAAGTACAAAATTATTTGTATATATGCAAAAAAAAGTGTACTTTTGTACCCGATTATGGCAAAAGATACTCATAAACACCCTTTTCTTAGGGTAATCATCGTTCTTATCGTACTTGTCGGCATTGCTTTTTTTGCCGAGCAATACTATCGTTTTCGTGTGTGCAATTTTGTTAGTCGAGATGGTGAGGAGCATGGTTTTTATATGCGTCCGGGTCGCTCGGTGGATAGTTTGATAGCTATTATTGAGCAAGATTATGAGATTCAATCGCATTTGGACTGGCGTCTGCATGTCGCATATATGCATTTTACGGAAGCCAAGGTAGGTTATTATCGTTTACCGGCTCGCATTGGTGACAAGCAGTTGATTCGTAATTTCCAGAAGGGCTATCAGTCTCCTGTTCGTCTGAGTTTCACTAATCAGATTCGTAATCGAGAGCAGTTAGCCGGTCGGATGGGGGAGGCGTTGCTTTTGGATTCGGCTGCTATCATGGCTCGCTTAGATTCGGTGGATTATTTGCGTCAGTTTGGGCTTAATCGTACTACAGCGGTGTGTCTGTTTATCCCGAACACCTACGAGGTTTATTGGACAATCTCGCCCGATGACCTTTTCGCGCGTATGAATAAGGAGTATAAGGCTTTCTGGACCGAGGAGCGTCTAACTAAGGCTAAAGCCAAAGGTTTAACACCTGTTCAGGTGGCTACATTAGCTAGTATCGTGGAGTCTGAGACCCATAATGCTGCTGAGCATCCTCAGATTGCCAGCCTTTATTTGAATCGCTTGCGCAAGGGGATGCCGTTGCAGGCTTGTCCGACGGTTATTTTTGCCAATGGTGATTTCTCATTACGTCGTGTCTTAAAGCGTCATTTGGCGTTGGATTCGCCCTATAACACATATAAGTATGCCGGTCTGCCTCCCGGACCGATTCGCTGCGCGTATGGGCGTACGATGGATACTGTGTTGAATGCACCTAAGACGGATTACCTGTATATGTGCGCTAATCCGGATTGGTCAGGTACGCATATCTTCTCGTCCACTTATGGTCAGCACGCTGCTACGGCTCGTGCTTATCGGCAAGAATTGAATAAAAGGCATATAAAATAGTGCTTTGGGCACGTTAATATATACTTTTTTGCATAAAATTGCATTTTTATTTGCGTATATGCGAAAAAAAGTGTACCTTTGCACCGCAAATGGGGTATTAGCTCATCTGGCTAGAGCGCGACACTGGCAGTGTCGAGGTGAGCGGTTCGAGTCCGCTATACTCCACAAAGCAACGATTTATCTTATGTGTTGTACAATACGTATGATACGTTCATATAGCAAGTCAACGGATTCTTTTTTGGACTCTTTCATCCATACCTTGAAAGCAGAAGTGATGATGGACGATACGATAGCTGCACTCATTTTCATGTCCGTTTCGTTCAACTGATACTTATGTTTCATTTCATCTAACATAGTAGCCACATTATTGTAAAAGGCGGCATCAGCTATATCCAATCGCCCTGCCTTATAAGCCAATTCCAATGCCTCAGGGTGATTGAAAATATAACGCACATTAAACTGAAAGGGTAATTCTAAAACCGTCTTATCTTCTTGCTTGAGGGCATCCCATAATGCCTGTGACTTGGTGTCGCAATACCATTGAATGATATCGGCTGGAATGTCAAATAGTCGGTAGAACGTAGTCCTACTGACACCTGATTCATCACATATTTGACTGACACTAATTTGATTAAATGCGTAAGTCTCCAATAGACGCTCTAAAGAAGATTCTATTTTCTGTGCTGATGTTTGAGCACGCTTGTCTTGTGGTATGTGGTACATAGTCAATAAATATGTTACAGATGTATCATATCTATTTGTGTCTAGTACAAAAATTGTGCCACAAAGATAGGAAATAATTTGCACAATTCAAATATTTTATGTACCTTTGCAGTTGCAAAAATGAACTATGACTAAAATTCTCTTTGTGTGCCATGGGAATATATGTCGGTCGGTGATGGCAGAGATGCTGCTGAAGCACATGGTCAACCAGGCCGGCAGGGCGGAGGAGTTCTATATTGACTCTTGCGCCACATCCACAGAGGAGATAGGTAATGAAATCTATCCTCCGGCCAAACGTTGTTTGACGGCTCACGACATACCTTTTACGCACCATTCCGCACGGCAAATCACTTTAGCTGATTATGACCGTTTTGACCATATTATCTGTATGGAGCGCTATAACCTCCGTAATCTGCCAAAGATAACCGATAAAGTGCGGTTACTCCTTGACCGCGACGTGGCCGATCCGTGGTACACCGGCGACTTCGAAACCACCTACCGCGATTTAGTGGAAGGATGTGAAAAGATAATGTCAAAGTCGGCATCTCCGTCAAAAAAGTAGGTGGGTGATTGAAAATAAAAAATAATTACCTCCAAATTTGCAAGATTCAAATATTTTGTGTAACTTTGCAGCGGAAAATGACAAAGAAATTATTTGTATGTCAAAATTAGATAAAAATATATTGGATTTTTTAATTGCACTTGTAGCAGAGTTTGCTACTCGTTTTGGCATTTCTCAGGATAAAGCATATAACTATATTCGTGAGTATAAAGGGTTAGAGTTTTTCTTTAAGCATTATAATATACTGCATACTTTATCTTTCGCAGACAATGTGGATGATTTGATACAGGTGTGCGCTAATCATGGAGGGTCGTTGCGATGAGACTATATCACGGATCAAATATTCTCGTTAGCCAGCCGGATATCAAGAAAGGCAAACCATTTAAAGATTTCGGGCAAGGTTTCTATTTGTCTGATACTTTTGAGCAAGCAAAAGAGATGGGCGCACGAGTGGTTGAACGCAATATGGAAGATAAAGAGCCTGTGGTATCTACTTTTGATTTTGAGGAGTCTGCAATGACGGATGGCTCACTTAAAGTTAGACGCTTTGAAACATATACTAAAGAATGGGCAGAGTTTGTGATTCGCAACCGTGACCGCAAACTTCCACAACCTTGCCACGACTATGATATTATTTATGGTCCAATAGCAGACGATAGTGTTGTTCGGCAAATGCGTCGGTTTGAAATGGGAGATATTACTTTGGATGAATTGATGAGGGAATTGCAATATCCGGCAGGTATTACCTTCCAATATTTCTTTGGTAGCGAAAGGGCACTTAAAAAACTGACATTTATATGCTAACAGAAGGGCAAATACAATGTATGAAAGAGGATATGACTGCCTCTTTGGCACAAATTCTCATTGAAGAACGTGGTTATTCTATGGAACATGCACTAGATGTGGTGTATAATTCTGCTACCTTCCGCAATCTTCAGAACACAGCTACCGGCTACTACTATCAAAGTGTCGGTTATGTGTATGACGACCTTCAGAAAGAGATATAGGTGGTCGCAAAAATGGCAGCTGGGTGATAAATTTCAATAAAATGCGTAATCTTGATACACATACAGAGTTTAGACTTGACCAGATCACATGGATTACTTCTGCTATGTTAGTGTTTCTAACTATTTGTGTGTCGTGTTTGTTTATCTGGAATGTTATTAATTCAATAGAGAACATTGTTGTCTATCTTTGGTTTGGTGTACTAATTTTTACATTCGTTTTAAGCATTGTTTGCTTGTGCAAGAAAATGTATAGGATTGCGCTCATTAGCGCTATTGCCTATTTGGTCATACTTCCAATGTTATTATTTGGGGGATATGTGATTTCAAGAAAAGTAGAAGATCCCTCTTGGTCTTTGAAAGAAAAACTGTCAAGTGGTAATAATCATATTCCATCGTTAGCTGATTGTGCCGAATTTCGTTATAGTTATATTGATGAAGACAGCGCAATGTATGAGGTTGGTGTTATAGATGAAGATAGGGCTGAGATATGGAGACAATTAGAGTGTGGTGGTTGGGAATACATAGATGATGTATCGTGGCACGCTACGATGTTTGCAAAAGGGGATAAAACTATTGAATACATACGAATTGATAAAAAGCAAGATACACTTTATATCTTATGGGATGGCGTAGCTGCTTATAAATCCTTTGCTGCGATGGAAGAATCAAATGAGAGGAAAAGATTAGAGTGTAGTAAACGAATAGATAAGAATTAAACATTATAACAAAAATTTGATAATATTATGGAACTTGTTTTTGGAATGATTCTTATGGTGGGTATGTTTTATGCTTATGCCAAATTAAGTGAGCATTATGAGCGCAAAATTAATATGTACGAACGTCTATTAGAAGATGCTAGCTTAAACTATGATTTTCATTTGTTCTTAGAATCACATAAGAACTTGAAATCTAGAAATCAAGCTTTAAGAAAATTTTTTACACCAGAAAAACTTCAATACGCGCAAGAGCAATGTGAATTGCTTAAACGAAAAAAAAATGAAGAGAATCTAGAAAATCAAAAGAAATGGGCAATTGATAGATATTGCGCACGTGGTTGGGAAGATTTTATCTTTACTGAGTTTGAACGATTTGCTCAAAAAAGTACATTTGGTGACGGTAAATATGTTATACCTTTTAATGCTACAATATCAGCAATTGACTTGAAGGAAGATTTTTGCAATTACTACCTTGCAACAGAGAATTACGAAGATACCTTAAAGTTCTTTCTTGAGCATGACATATTACAATATAATTATAAAGATAACGAATTGTACTCAATAGGTTTTACGTTGACTAATAATGTACACATAATAAGTAAAGATGATATAGATTTTGATAAATGGTATCATCAGCGTCATGCTGGACAATGGTCTGTTAAGTCAAGTCGCAATTTTACTCCAGATGAGATAGATGCTGTTGTATCTAACGTAATTGTGACTTCTGAATGGGGTAATTCTGTATGCTTTACGATGAAAGCAGGTGGTAAAACATACATACCACTAACTTTAGAATCGACCAAAGGAACAGGAGAGTCCATTGATATGCACAGTGCTAAAATTCTCACTCTTGAGAAACAAGGTGAGACTGACATTGTGCGTGTTGAATGCTAATGTCTTTTTCTAAATTTATTGACAGCCGTTATTTTACTGATATTATTCACCTATGCAATAGTTAATTACGCCATAGAATTAACTAAACAGACAAATATGCAAAATAATTGTCTGTCAAGTCAGCAATACTAACTTCTCCATCGTCCAAACCGCAAAAAATGCGGCTTATTGTGTTTTTTTAACCAATAGACCAAAAAGAAGTGGCTTGAAAGCCACTTCTTTAAATGTTTACTTCTTTTTGTACCCGCATTTGGGACATATGCCTTGCTCGTTCAAAGCAATGCCGCACAGTGGGCAACGGTCCATAGTACCTCGTGGTGCAAAATCAGCAGATCCTTTGTTATCGCCACTACTGAAAGTTATCTTGACGATATTGAGTTTGTCTTTCAATAGGTCATAGACAATTTTTATAAACCCTTCTACGGTCATTGTCTCTTTGGTTACTACCAAACGGCAATCGGGGTAGGCAGTTGCCAATTCAGTCTTAAATGCCTCGCCTTTCATTGTGTTCTGCGGATGTCCGTGGCGAATACCTTGCTTGGTATAAACATCCAATACGGCAGGTAACAACGGGTCGTCTTCACGCAAAATAAGTGCGTGGTCAAAATTGCGCAGCACATCCCAAGCTGTCTTTTTAATCTCGTTACATGGGAAAACCATGTTCACACCTTCGTTGATGGTATCTTCCACCTCAATGGTTAATGTACCGGTGTGTCCGTGCAGATACTGCGCCTCACCCTTAAAGCCGTAGAAGCGGTGAGCGTACTGCAAATCAAAAGTTGTCATACTTCTCATAAAACAAATAATTTAGAAGTTAAGAGTTAAGTTCCTTTCGGCACCATTGCCGATATACCACAATACCTCAAAAATTGTGCCACAAAGATAGGAAATAATTTGCACAATTCATTTTTTTTGTGTACCTTTGCAGTTGCAAAAATGAACTATGACTAAAATTCTCTTTGTGTGCCATGGGAATATATGTCGGTCGGTGATGGCAGAGATGCTGCTGAAGCACATGGTCAACCAGGCCGGCAGGGCGGAGGAGTTCTATATTGACTCTTGCGCCACATCCACAGAGGAGATAGGTAATGAAATCTATCCTCCGGCCAAACGTTGTTTGACGGCTCACGGCATACCTTTTACTCGCCATTCCGCACGGCAAATCACTTTAGCTGATTATGAACGTTTTGACCATATCATCTGTATGGAGCGCTATAATCTCCGCAATCTGCCAAAGATAACCGATAAGGTGCGCTTGCTCCTTGATCGCGATGTAGCTGACCCATGGTACACCGGTGACTTTGAATCCACCTACCGCGATTTAGTGGAAGGATGTGAAAAGATAATAGCAGAGGTAGAAGTCCCATCAAAAGGGGTAGGTAGGTGATTGAAAAAAGGAAATAATTACCTCCAAATTTGCAGGATTGATTTTTTTTGTGTAATTTTGTGCACAATTTTGATAAAATAACTGATTATGCAATCTGAATCGCAAAATATTGAGTACAAAGAATCGTGGAGAGATGAGTATCTAAAATGGATTTGTGGATTTGTAAAATGTTCAAAATATCCCGTGTAACGGCTCTGCGAATATTATCATCGTTGGATAGATATGTTCATCAAATGTTCATATAACGGCTAATGATTCGCTTATGTCTCAAGCAAATGACACAAAAAATTGCACAAAAGATGACACAAATGTTCATAAAGAACTAACAGAAAATCAAAACGTTATAATTGGATTGATTGCACAGGATGACACAATAACGAGGGCGATTTTGACACAAAAGACAGGGTTGTCTGATAGTACAATTGCCCGTGAACTCAAAACATTGTCAAGCTTAGGCATTCTTCATCGTGAAGGTGGCCGCAAAAAGGGTAGATGGGTGATTGAAAATAAAAAATAATCGTCTCTAAATTTGCATATATCCTAAAAAAGTTGTGATTTTGCAGAAAAGTGTAAACAATATGGAAACAATACAAGAACTAAAAGAACTATTTACAATCAACAATGATATTAACATTGAAGAACAATTTAGGAACATTGCTCATAAACTTTTCTTTGAATATGCTATTTTTACTTCTGAATATGGTTGTTTCTTATTCAAAGAAATTGAGTTTTATTATTATTGTTCAAAACATAAAGATATAATTACGCATCCACGTAACAGTGAACCTTTATTATGGTATATTAATGATTTTGGTGGAATAGATATCAATTTTGCTAGTCATATTCAGCAGGTGGAAAAATTTCCGACCTCAAAATATATTTTAGATGATAGTGCTTATTTTGGAGGCGTTCTTATTCGTCAACTAATTTCAACGGATAAAAAAAAACTATTAGGCAGTCCGTTAAAAGTAGCAGAATTATATAGAAAATTTGATGCAAGTGAATATGATTCGCATTATCCTATTATTAAACCTTTTTCTTCAGAAGGTGAATTGCTAAATCCAGAGAATAGAATCAATCTGGTAAAAAAGGATGATGCTGATTTAATCTCTCAAAAAGTACGCAATATCTTATTTAACTATGATAAAGAAAAATCGAAAATTCCTGAAGACTTAAACTTCGCTTTTCAAAAATTTATTTATTCGAAATATAGATATATTCGGAATTAAGATAGAGAGCCCCAATGGCTCTTTTTTTATTAGTAATATCTTCGCTAAATCTTTTAACGATATTTAACGTTTTTGATTCTTTTGTTTGCGAAAAAACATATACCTTTGCAGCGTCAAATGGGGTATTAGCTCATCTGGCTAGAGCGCGACACTGGCAGTGTCGAGGTGAGCGGTTCGAGTCCGCTATACTCCACTAATAGAAAGAAGCGAGCCATTTGGCCCGCTTCTTATCGTTTACGTTGGTGTCTGTGTTAGTTGCTCCATTCTAGATCCAATATAATGAAGTTTGTATAGTCATTACTAAAAAGGTAAACAAATGGTGGATATTTAGTCGAACTTTCTTGAGGAATGTCAAATGTAAAAGATGCCATTAGTTCGTTACTACCAATTGGATCGTAATCGTATAACTCAAACGTATATTTAGCCGTCGCATCTAATTTCCAATTTACCTTATGCGTGATAGGTAACATGGATTCTGTTACATCTTCGGTGCGAGCACTTTTGTCTTCTCCGTATACCGGTGTGGTACTACTACCTTTATATACATAAGGAATAAAGATATCCGGACCATTGCCAACATCCCAAGCATTGCCATCTGCATCTTTCCAATTGAGTCCTGTAATCTCATAGGATACAACGGTAGCATATTTGTATGTTTCCTTATTCACAGTGATGGTAGAAGACATATTCTTAGAAGTTGAAGAGTTACCATAGGTTAGTTTAACGGTGTAATTGCCGGCTTTGGTGTATTTGTGAGTCGGATTTCGTTCTGTGGACGATTGACCATCTCCAAATTCCCACTTGTATGAAGTCACATTTTGCGCATTCCTAACACCAAAAATCACTACATCGTTTACATTAGGGGTGGTAGGGGTCCAGTAAATTTCTGCAATAGAAGGATCGGTCGATGAACCCTTACCAACAACCGTTATGGGCAAGGCAGCTGCAGATTCTTTGCCGCTTTGCGGATAGGCGGTTAGGGTGATGGTAAATATCTTGGCTTCACCGCGTGCAACGTCATATTTATGCACAGGATTTTTGTCTGTGGAAGTTGTTTTGTCACCAAAATCCCACAAATAACGTACTGCATTTTCGGATTTGTTAGTAAATGTAACCGTAACACCATCGTCTCCTAATTTGTAGGAGAAATCTGCTATACATACCGGCGCGAGCACCGTTACGGTTTGTTTCTTCATTCCTGTATCATTCGATTTACTATAGCCTTTCAGCGTTACATTATACGAACCATAATTAGCGTACGTGTGGGTAGGGGAGGTTGTGGTTACAATGGCACTCTTATCGCCAAAGTCCCATTCGTATTTGATGGCGTCTTTGGACTGATTAGTAAAAGAAACCGTCTTATCACTCACTTTGGCTGTAAAAGCAACCGTAGGAGTAATCTGCACTTCTTTTTCTGACGATTTTGACTTACATGCTCCACAAAGGGCGATGATTGCATATAAAGACAAGCAAATTGATAATTTTTTCATTAAGATAATATGTTTTTTAAGTTAGTTTTTGAATTTCCGTGCAAAGGTACAATTTTTTTTCATATATACCAAAAAAATCAATGATAATTATAACTTTTATTTTACTTTTTTGTGATTTTTACAGATTTTTTTTAGATAAAATATGTTTTTTTTGTCAAAAAATTTTACCATAGGTCATTTGTGTATTATCTTTGCACTTGATTTCACGGGACTAAATCCTAACATAATCGAAACATAAAGCAATTATTAACATAAAAAATATAAACAACCATGAAAGCACAACCAACATTTTATTAGAATCTCTATCGGGAAAAATCTGTTCCGACTCCGATATGAGCATCAGACACCGCAACGGGTGCAGCAGGTACATTCTCATATACACACGCGCGTATATGTATATACAAAACAACCCGCTGCACCCGTTGCGCTTGAACGCCAAAATCAAAAAGTAAGTACTAGCAATATACTTTTCGCGACCGCATCGGGATCACTTCGCGACCACAAACGCCCCTACTAAACCCCACCTAAACACAGCCTAAACTAGCCAAAACCTTTGCTTTTCGTGGGGGGTAGGCGGGGCTTAGTAGGGGCTTACATGCTACAGAGATGCTACGGAACTTTAGACGCGCGTCGTCGGAGCAACAACTTCGCAAGGGTTGATTGCCACGAAGTTTAATCAACAGGCGAGTTGTGCTCCTCCTCTCCCCATAACCTCTCACGAGTTTCTGGGGACCCCATTAAAAAACATTATTTAGGAAAAGTCAAACAAACCACCAACGACCATCGAATGACTCGCACGGCGAAGCAGATTATGTCGGTGCGTCGCGCTACCCTGTACGCACTCGTTGCACCATGGCTCTGTGAGCCAGCGGAGTGCCACACATTCTCCTGTTCGCTTATTTTTCCTTCTTAGGCGGAAGCCGCTTCTCCCGTTCCGTCGGGAGAACGCTCCGCCCCACTCGGTCCTCGAACAAGGGTTCTCATCCACATCGGGAAACACCACAAAGAAAGCCACCCCGTAAAGGATGGCTTCTTGTGGTGTCCCCCGAGGGACTCGAACCCTCGACCCATTGATTAAGAGTCAATTGCTCTA
>JAKSNH010000007.1 GCA_024399955.1 Paludibacteraceae bacterium
GCGACTGTCCAAACATTAGCACGGCCACCAAAGTTACCTCTTGTGAGGCTCATAATCTTCTTACGACGAGCGCGAGAAGCGACATGATTTACTGATCTTGGCATAGTTCAATAAAAATTTGATGGTTAATACTTAACGCAGCAACAGCATTTCGCGGAGACTGCGCATGTTGGTTTTGTCGACCATAGCAACGTGGTCAAGACGACGTTTTTGCTTTTTGGTCTTCTTAGTCAAAATGTGACTGTGATAAGCGTGTTTACGCTTAATTTTACCGGTTCCGGTAAGAGTAAATCTTTTTTTAGCACCGGAATTAGTTTTTACCTTTGGCATTTTGTTAAAAATTTAGTTAGTTATTATTTTAGGTCGTCGGTAGCCTAAGGACCGATCGACCATATTGGTTATTTATTTTTTGTTAGGCGCAATCATAACAATCATGCGTTTTCCTTCCAATTTAGGAGTGGCTTCGGGCTTACCGAATTCCTCCAAGTCTTTGCAGAACCGAGCCAAAAGTTCCTCTCCTTGTTCTTTGAACAAGATAGAGCGTCCGCGGAAGAATACGTAAGATTTTACTTTGTCGCCATCTTTCAGAAACTCTTGAGCATGTTTGAGTTTAAATTGATAGTCATGCTCATCGGTTTGAGGTCCGAAGCGAATCTCTTTGATGTCAACCTTTTTGGAATTAGCCTTTTGCTCTTTCTCCTTGCGTTTTTTCTGGTAGAGGAATTTTTGGTAATCAATTACTCTACAAACTGGAGGAGCAGCATTGGGACTGATTTCAACAAGGTCAAGGTTTAAATCGTCCGCAATTCGCATTGCTTCCTGGAAGGAATAGATGCCCTGCTCAATGTTATCGCCAACAAGGCGAACTTCGTTCACGCCGCGAATCTTGTCATTGATTCTATTCGGCATTTCTTTTTCAACGCGACCACGACGGGGCGCTTGGTTTGGTTGTGGGTAAGCCATATAATACAATTTCGGGTGCAAAGATACAACAATTTTTTGAATTGACAAATAAAAATAGAAAAAAATATCATTTTTTATTAAAAATGTTTGCGTATGTGCGAGAAAAAGTGTAACTTTGCGCATAATTTGGATTAGAATCGTTAACCCAATCACTAAATAATATGAATAACACATCTATTAAATTGGCTTTAAGCCTTGTATTCGTTACTATGGTAGCAATGATGAGTTTTACATCTTGCGAGTACAATGACATTCCATCGGGTCCGAAGGAGAGAAGAGCTAAGTATGATACTATTGTAATGAACAAATCTTCATTGGCAGCGTATGTGTCTGAAGACATTATGAACCAGTGTATATCTGTTCGTACGGCATCAAATATCGGACAGAAATTGGCACAGGGTGAGGTAACTCCTGCTGCGAGCCCTTATTATGTTGCAGGCGTTGTGTATAAGCGCGATGATATATCCACTACGTCAACTTTCTATATTAGGGATAACGAAGATGCTGTTTATTCTTTTGAGGCATATAAAGTCAAGGGCGTGGGTAATAAGAATTTTAGTAATACCAATTCTGTTAAGGTGGGTGATACAGTGATAATAAAGGCTCAGTTGCAGAATTATTATGGCACTATTGAAACGAAGGGCGGCTATGTATATGCTACTACTAACGATGATGCTTATCCAATGACGGAGGCTATAAAATGGGAGTTTAAAAAGTCTTTCTGTAATTGGATTGTGGATGTTAAACAGGATTCTGGGTTTGATTTATGGACGACCGCGGCTACTACGGTTCAAGCTTCCGGTCAAGATGCATCAAAGGTGAATCATGCAGGTGAAGCATGGCTAATTTCTCCAGAGGTGAATTTGAAAGCCAAGAAACTTACTAAACCTAGATTGAATATTGCTCATTATCACTTGACTCGTGGTGCAGAGATGAATCCGGCGGATTATTTGAAGATGTTTATCTCCACGGATGGAGCAACATGGCAGCAAGTGGCCATTCCTATATACACTACGGATGATAAGGGCCTCGCGATAGATGCTACGTTGGATATGCGTCCTTATATGGATTGTGAGAAATTCCGAATGGCATTTGATTATATCAGTACAGAGAAATGTGCTGCAAAGTGGTGTATAAAAGAAGTGAAGATATACGAAATTAAACGCTAAAAACAAAAATAATTATAAAAACTTTTTATGGCAACTTTACAAAAAATTCGTAACCATGGCGTAATCTTGCTCATCATCGTGGGCGTAGCCATGTTGGCATTTATTTTGGGTGACTTCCTTAATTCAGGAAGTAGTTTCTTCAATCGTAGTCGTGAATATGTAGGTGAGATTGAGAGCCACAAGGTTCATTTCACTGAGTATGAGGCTGCAAAAGATCAATTGACGGAGGTTTACAAGATAGAAACCGGTCGCAATGATCAAGATGAGGAGTTAACAACACAAATTCGTAATCAGGTATGGCAGATGATGCAAATGGATTGGGTATTGCGTGAGCAATGCAAGCAAATCGGTATGAATGTTACTGCCGAAGAGTTGAGTGAACTCTGCATTGGCGAAAATCCTCACCAATTGATTCGTCAGCGTCGTGCATTCTATGACGAGAATGGTCAATTCAGTCGTGAAAACTTGGTTCGTTTCTTGAATTCTCTTAACCAAGAGGTAGAGAATGAGGAACAGGCAGCAAATCTTAAGCAAGCTAAGACATATTGGATGTATTGGGAGAATGCTACCCGTTTGACTCGTATGCAAGAAAAATATACGGCCTTGCTGCAAAATTTGGTTTGTGCTAATAAGATTGATGCTAAATATCAATTTGAGGCTGACAAAACAACTGTGGATGCACAATATGTAGTAATGCCCTATACGGCTATTGCTGATTCTACAATCGAGGTTAAGTCCGTAGATTTAAAGAAACAGTATAATGCAGATAAGAAGTTGTATGAACAAACTCCTAATCGCTCCATTGAGTATATTCAATTCCCCATCCAACCATCTGAAGAAGACTTTGCTGCTGCTGAGCAAGAGATGAAGGCCGTAGAGGCAGAACTGCAAACAACAGAAGATGTTGCTTTGGTGGTGAATATGAATTCCGATTATTCTTACAATGGATTGAATTACTCGGAGACCACTATCCCTGAGGCTTACAAGGAATTTGCATTTGGTAAAGGGGCGAAGAAAGATGCGTTTATGCCGCTGACTTTCACCGATGGTACCTATCGTATGGCACGCATTGTGGCTTGTGGTTATTCGCTGCCAGACTCTGTTCAATTGAAATTGATTGCAACTCAAGAGGGACAAGAGGATACTGAATTAGGTTGGTTCCAAGAGGCTCAATTGCAAAAAGAGATTTCTGAACCTGCTTTTGCTGGTAAACCGGGTACACGTTTCACTGTAGCTCAAGGTATGGGTGAGCAGACTTTTGAGGTTATGGCTGTTTCTAAGGCTACGCCTAAGGCCAAGGTTGCTATTGTAGAGCGTACCGTTACTCCTTCGTCCAAGACGTATTCTGTTTTGTATAACCAAGCAAAGCAGTTTATCGTTAATAACGCTACGGAAGAAAGTTTCCGTGATGCTGCTCAAGAGGCAGGTATGCGCTTATATCCGGCATACTACATGCAAAAGAACCAAGATAAGATTGGTCAACTTAAACAAAGTCGTCCTATCGTTCGTTGGGCATTTGAGGCTGAGGCAGGTCAAATTAGTGACGTGTTTGAATGTGGTGATGTATTTGTAGTAGCTTTGTTGAGCGAAGTGAGTGATGGCGAGTATCGTTCGATGCAGGAAGTGGAAGATGAACTGCGTGCTAAGATTATCCGTGATAAGAAAGCAAAACAAATGATATCCCAATTGGCTGTGGCAACCACGTTGGAAGAAGTTGCACAAATTGCAGGAACCGAAGTACAGACCGTAGATGGTATTGTTTTGGGTAACTCGCGTCTTGGTCAAGCCGGTATGGAGCCTGCAGTAGTAGGTGCTGCTTTTGCTACCGAGGCTGGTCAGCTCAGCGCTGCTGTTAAGGGCAATGCTGGTGTATATGTTTTGGTTCCAGGTCAAAAGAATATGGCTGAAGGCGAAATGGATGAAGCAAGTATGATTCAACAATTGAATTCTCGCTATGCTTATTCCTTGCCATATCAAGCTATTTCTTTGGTTCAAGACAAAGCAGAGATTGTTGATAATCGGAGTAATTTCCAATAAACTTCTTGAACGCGCATGAGCGCCCGCACACGCGTAAATAGAATAAATAATGTGTCGGGGACCCCTTGGCTGTGGGTCCCCACGCTATATTTTCTAGAAGGTATTCCGTACTTTTTAGTGAATAGCATATCCGTTCTTTTGTTTGCTAAGATGGGTGTGCCTAATGACGATTTGTCATTCTTTACTACGCTACTTTATTTCCCGTGGTTTCTAAAGTTTTTATGGAGTCCGTTTGTGGAGGTGCTTCGAACCAAACGTTGGTGGATTATTACGACGCAAATCATAATGGCTGCACTATGTGTGCTATTAGTGATAACCCTGCCTCATCCTGATGCTGCGTTGATAGCGACAAAGGGCACTTCGATAGAGATGTTCAAGTTTACCCTTGTGTTGTTCATCTTGTCGGCTTTTGCTTCGGCCACTCATGATATAGCAGCGGATGGTTTTTATCTGCTTGCCCATAGTCAAACCAGTCAAGCTGCATTTGTTGGCATACGATCGACTTTTTATCGTATAGCCAGTGTGTTTTCTCAAGGTATATTAGTTTATATTGCCGGTACAATAGAAAATCAAACAGGTGACATTCCTTTATCATGGCAAGTAACGATTGCTATCACGGCGATAATTCTCTTTATGTTCGGGATTTATCACTATTTTGTTTTGCCTAAATGTGAAGATGTTTCTACGTCTGATATTAATAAATCAGCCATTTGGAAGGAATTAGGCAATTCGTTTGTCTCTTTCTTTACCAAGCCCAGTATAGTGTTGGCTATTTGCTTTATGCTATTATATCGTTTGAGTGAAGGCTTTCTGGTTAAGTTATGTCCCGCTTTCTTGGTGGATGTAAGACAGACGAATGTAATCAACGGACAAATTTTTGGTGGTGGATTAGGCATGAGTACGCATATTTATGGGCTCTTGTATGGAACCATAGGTGTGATTTGTTTGTTAGCTGGAGGTATAGTGGGAGGTCTGGTGATTGCGCGTAAAGGACTTAAACGTTCTATTTGGGGAATGGCATTGGCGCTAACCTTACCTAGTTTTGTCTATGTATTCCTAAGTTACTATCAACCCACGTCCCTTTGGTTGATAGGTTCAGCTATTGGTTTTGAGCAGTTGGGCTATGGGTATGGATTTACGGCCTACATGATGTATATGATACATGTGTCGGAAGGAAAATACAAAACTGCTCATTATGCTATTTGTACTGCCTTTATGGCATTAAGTATGATGATACCTGGGTTTGTGGCAGGAAAAATTGAATTATCGTGGGGCTACAATATGTTCTTTTGGATAGCCAATGCATGTAGCATTACTACTTTTATAGTCACTTATTTTGTATATAAAAAATTACAATAATTATGAACGCCAAACGCATTATTCCTGATTTTTTCACATGCAGTAATCTGCTATGTGGAGCAGTAGCAACTTTAATGGCTACACAAGAGGCCTATGTATGGGCATTTGGTCTTATTTTATTAGGAGCCTTCTTTGATTTCTTTGATGGCATGACCGCTCGTGCCTTAGGAATTGGCAATAAAATGGGTGTTGAATTGGACTCATTAGCAGATGATATTACCTTTGGTTTAGCTCCTGCTATGGTTCTAAGTTGTTATCTCCGTCCGTTGATTGGTTGGTGGAGTTTAATCGTATTGATTATGGCTGCTTTCTCGGCATTGCGCTTAGGTAAGTTTAATTTGGATGAACGTCAAACATCATCTTTTATTGGTTTAGCCACTCCTGCGAATGCCATCTTTTGGGCTTCGCTTTGCTGCATGCCTTATCAGATGATGACTGCTGCTTGGATGCCTTGGGTACTAGTGGCATTGAGTTTCTTAAGTTGCTATCTGCTATTGGCAGAGATACCTTTCTTTAGTCTTAAATTCCATAATTTTAGTTGGAGAGATAATTGGGATAAATTCATTTTTCTGATAGGTGTGGTGGTATTAGTATTGGTATGTATATTAAAAGCCATTCACTACGACCATCTTGAGTTTGCGCTTTTTGCAGGAGCTGCTGTTGTACTATGGTATGTGGCATTGAATATATTACTTGCACTATCTAAGAAATAACACAAATTATACTACTATGAAAAAACATCTATTCCTATTCACCTTATTGTCCATATCGCTTATGATGTGGGCAGAGGCCATTCCTACGGATTATTACAAGGCTTGTAATGGTAAAAAAGACGCTGCTCTTAAGACGGCATTGTCTGAGACTGTTAAAGGAGGAGTGCGTTATCGTTATGGTTCGAATGAGTATCATACTTCCACTCAAATTGCTAAAAAGGATACTGTTGTGTGGGGGGTATTGTATCACAAAGGAGACACTATATGCCGTCCAGGAGATTTGGAGGCGTATGGTACATGGCAAGCTTTTCCTGTAACCGACCGTCGTCCGGATGGTTCTATTTGGGATATGTATTCCAATACCCACCGTTCTTTTACCAATAAACGTGGGGAATCGGCAAGTAATGTAGAGATTGAACATTGTTTCCCTAAATCATGGTGGGGTGGCATAGAGAATGCCGCCTGGTGTGATTTATATCATTTGAATCCTTCTGATAAGCAGGCTAATGGTAATAAGAGTAATTATCCTCCGGGCTACGTGACCAAAGGTGATAAATTTAATAATGGTTCTTTCAAAATGGACTCAAAGACATCCTGCCAATACGGCGCTTTCTGTTGTTTTGAACCTGCCGATTGTTACAAAGGCGATTTTGCTCGTGCATATTTCTATATCGCTACGGCATACGAAGATTTAGTATGGGCAGATGTGGCCAAGGAATATTTGGATAATAATTCGTATTTGGAGTTCAAGCCTTGGTTGATTGAGGTGCTTCTTAAATGGCATCGCTTAGATCCGGTTAGTCAAAAGGAATTGGACCGTGCAGACCAAATTTCGTCCATACAACACAACCGTAATCCATATATTGATTATCCTGAATTAGTTGAATATATCTGGGGAGAGAAGCAAGGAGCGGCAGTTGATTTTAGTAAATTGCAATGTACGCAAGATCCATCATATACTCCTCAAAAGGAGAACAACTTGTTTGAGGCTTATCCTGCTCAAGATGTATGTAGTGATTACTTCGTAGCAAGTTGGAATAATTTTTATAAAGGCCCCTACATATTGGAGGTTTATACGCAACGTCAAATGACGGGAAGTAATGATACAATTATTAAATTCCCTGCATTGACTAAAAATATTCTAAATAATGATCCTCACGGCTATGCCAGTGATAAAATGCAGTCGCAAGGTAAGAGTTCTATTCTGATGGGAAGTGGTGCTACTGATGCTTGGTTGGAACTTCATGATTTGACCCTAAATAAGCCTTCGCAACTGGTGTTCCGCGCCAGTCAATATGCTACGGCTACAGCGGCTCAATTGGACATTTTCCTGAATGATCATATCACGGCAGATACGTCTATTATAGATTTGACACGCGACGAGGTGACTTATTGTTATACCTTACCTGCTACAACTACCAAAGTTAAAATAATGTCAGTGGGAGGCAGTACTTCCAAACGTGCTTGTATGCAAGAGTTATATATTATTCAAGGTGATTATAGAGAGCAACTGACCTATATCGAGGGCTACCCCAAGCAAATCGCAGAAACGAAAGCAAACGTACTGTTGCCGTCTAATATGGAGGGTGAGGTGTACTATCGTGTCCGTTGTGCAGCCGGCTGGTACACTAATGAAATCTCTCTTTCGGAGAAACCGATTGAGGAGACTTTTTCCCTTAATATAGTTGTGGCCCCCGGTGCACCCGGCACCACAACAGGAAGCGGCATCTATCCTGCCGGACAAAAAGTGACTATTTCTGCAATAGCCGACAAAGGGTATCATTTCACCCAATGGTCGGATGGGAACAAAGAAAATCCACGCGAAATCATTGTTACACAAGATTTGTTGTTAGAGGCTTATTTCGCTCAGAATATCTCCCCTACTACGGCTACTATTATCGTGAACTTTGACAAAGGATATGTTCAAATTGACAACAGCAAGATAGAGAGTGGTAAAACATATGAGTATCCTATCGGAACAGAATTAACTTTAAAAGCAGGTGTGGAAAAAGGGCATTCGTTTGACAAATGGAGTGATGGTGTGAAAGGAACACAACGAACTCTTGTGTTGGACAAGGACACCGTTTTGGCAACTATCTATAAAATCAATCAATACGAAATTAAGACGGCCGTAGAGGGAGGTAAGGGAGGAATTGTGATAGGTGGAGGCAAATACGACTATGGCACGGAGGTAGAACTAACGGCAGCGCCGGATGATGGGTATCTATTTGTAGAATGGAAAGAGGATCATAATACGGATAATCCAAGAATCGTGACGGTTACGAATAAAAGCACGCAACTCTATACGGCTGTTTTTGACGTTGCATCGGCGTTGGATAATGTTACCGGAATAGCCATGCCCAAGAAAATGTATATCAATGGACGATTATATGTGGTGCGCGGTGGACAAATCTTTTCTGTATTAGGTCAAAAGGTGCATGAATAAGTGGATTCGTTATAGTTTGCCTTTTTTGATTATGAGTCTCATACTCGCCTTGGTGGTAGGGTATGTGTTGTTGACTTATGACAAAGTGCAGACCCATTTATGGCTCAATCAATGTCATACGGTGTGTGGAGATTTCTTCTTCCGTTACTATACGTATGTAGGGGAATGGGTGCCATACGTGATTGTAGCGGGCTTATTGTTTTATAAGTCCGGTTGGGCATCTTTCTTGCTGATAGATGTGCTGTTGAGTGGCTTGATAGGTCAAGGCATTAAGTATTGGGCAGATACGGATCGACCCTATCGATTCTTTGAGTTACATTATCCGGATATTCAATTGCCTTTTGTAGATGGGGTGGAGTTGAGCAACTTTTATTCATTCCCGAGTGGGCATACAATCACTTTTTTTGTATTAATGATGACATTGACCATTCTCGTAATTGATAGGTTGGCTATGCGTAATAATCAACCGCGATGCAAATGTTATATATGGTGGATTAGCCTTGTGTTCTTTGTGTTAGCGGTGGTGGGAGCTTATTCTCGAATTTATTTGAGTCAACATTTCTTAGAAGACATATTTGGTGGTTCTATTATTGGTGTAGTGACTACTGCTGGGCTCTTGTGTATAATTCCCAAAATAGAATCCACGCGTTTTTGGAATTGGAATCTAACTTATTTGCATAAATAAAGACTATGTATTATACTAACTCTTCTCAATCCTTTAGAGATAAACCACGGGGCGAACGTAAGGATTATGCTACGCGTCGGCCCAAAGAAAAGGAGATGATTTTTGGTATTCGTGCAGTGATTGAAGCATTAGATGCTGGTAAGACATTAGATAAGGTGCTTTTACGTCGCGATATGTCTTCGGCTATTGCGCGGGAGTTGATGGCTAAACTCACTACCGCTGATGGTCAGTTGATGACTAATGTACAGCGTGTTCCGGTAGAAAAACTTAATCAGTTTACGGATAAGAACCACCAAGGTGTGATTGCTTTTTTATCTCCCATTGAGTTTTATCGGTTAGAGGACTTGATTCCTACTCTTTTTGAATCGGGTCAGACGCCATTGATTATGGTATTGGATAATGTGACGGATGTGCGTAATTTTGGTGCCATAGCTCGTACGTGTGTTTGTGCCGGAGCGCAGGCATTGGTGATTGGTACGCATGGTGCAGTGGCGATTAATGGAGATGCGGTTAAGACATCTGCAGGAGCATTACATTCGTTGCCTGTCTGTAAGGTGGATAATATGCAGAATGCGTTGCAGTTCATGCGTGAGTCCGGATTGAACATCGTGGCTGCTACCGAGCATGCTGTGCATGATTATACTCAGACCGATATGCGTTCTCCATTGGCTATCGTGATGGGTAGCGAAGATAAGGGTATATACGAGGCTAATCTAAAACAATGTACCGATCAGGTTCGTATTCCCCTAATCGGTACAATTGAAAGCTTAAATGTTAGTGTGGCCGCGGGCATCATGCTTTACGAAGCCGTGCGTCAGCGCCGCTAATGATTTCCAAACATTACACCTATATGCAGTTTGGGACCACTTGGCTCCAGGAAGTTACTCCATTTAATAACTTCTTTTGTCTTGCTTAGACCTTCGCTCTTCTTTCCGAAGGGCAGCATGTAGTCCAATTTGACGAGTATGGCAACGCGTCTGGCCACAGGAATCTCCACACCAATATATGGGCCTAAAAGGAAGCATGGCGTGCGTATGTACGTTGTGGTACTATAGGTGTCTTCGCCTATTTTTACGGCATCTGATACGTATAAACGTCCTATGTTTCCTCCGCCCAGCATTGCACCGGCTAATAGTTGCACTTTCTTCACGTTCCAATAGAAATCACAGAAAGCGCCTCCCCAGGCCGTGGTTACTCGACTGCCATCCTTTGATAGAGGAATGACGCTCACTCCGGCTTCTGCTCCGACGTGCAGATGCGAAATGAGATGAATTCGCACGGAGGCAGTTGCACCAAGCGACATTCCGTCATCTTTTCCACTTGTGCTAAGGGTGGGATTATGATACATGGTGCTGATGTTTTTAGCAAAAGCATATCCGCCATGCACCGTCAAACCTCCACTAATTCCTAAAAGACGCCCTTTGTTGTCGTTATTGGTGGTAGTCGTTTGCTGAGATTGGGCAGGAGCCGCATTATATTGCGTCCCGGTTGGTTGGGTGCCGGCCCACGCCTCTTCCCATGTCTGCGCTACTAATCCTGCCGACATTAACAGGATTGTAGCGACAATGATTAATCGTTTATTCACTATTCGTTGATTCGATTAAATAAGGCTAAAAGCTACATCCATCATCTTGGTGAATGTATTCTGACGTTCCTCGGCGGTGGTTGCTTCACCGGTTAGGATATGGTCACTAACGGTGCAAATAACAAGGGCTTTCTTGTTGGCGCGAGCGGCATTCATATAGAGAGCAGGGGCTTCCATCTCGTCCGCTAATACACCCATTTTTGTCCAGTTTTGTTTGCGAGGATCTTCACTATAGAATACATCTGCAGAGAAGACGTTTCCAACGTGATACTTATATCCTAATTTTTCGCAAGCATCCACAGCGCGGCGGCATAGGTCAAAGTTAGCGATGCAGGAATAATGTCCGGGTAATTGGAATTGATCACCGTAGTTGCTATCGGTGCAAGCACCTTGTGCAATCACGATGTCACCTAGGTTGACGTACATCTGGCGACTACCGCAACTACCAACACGGATGATTGTTTCTACATCATAGAAGTTGTATAGTTCGTACGTATAAATAGCGATGGATGGAATACCCATACCATGCCCCATAACGGTCACTTCTTTACCATTGTATTTGCCGGTAAAGGCCATCATTCCACGAACGTTATTCACGAGTCTGGCATCGGTTAAAAAGCGCTCGGCCATCAGTTTCGCGCGTAATGGGTCACCAGCCATAATAACTGTTTTGGCAATTTCGCCATACTTGGCCCCATTGTGGGGCGTTGGGGTGTTTTCCTTCATAATTGAAATCTTTTAAAGGTTAATATTATTAAATTTTATCTTTCAAATATTGAATTGCCTGTTCAAGGTCAGCCGGAGTATCTATTCCCATGGAATATGTTTCACAAACGGCTACTTTGATTTGGTATCCGTTTTCCAACCAACGTAATTGCTCCAAACTCTCTGCTTTTTCCATGTCGGACTGCGGCAGTTGAGTTATTTGAGATAGGATGTCTGCACGATAGGCATACATGCCGATATGGCGATAATGTTTGCCTTGTGCCAACCAATCGTTTTTATCTATATTCCTCAAGTAAGGAATGACACTGCGTGAGAAGAGAACGGCGTGATGATCTACGGCAGAGAATACGACTTTAGGAGTATTGGGATTCTCTAAGTCTTCTATACTATCCTCGGTGGTATAAGGCTTAACCAATGTAGCAATCTCGGTAGGAAAGCAACTCTTGATGGCATCAATCTGACTAGGTTGAATAAATGGTTCATCACCTTGTATGTTGATGACAATGGTATCTTGGTCAGATAAAGCTAATTGGGCTTTCACTTTTTGGTAAGCTTCCAAGCATCGATCTGTACCGCATTTATGGTCAGCACGAGTCATTACTACTTCTCCATCGAAGGTTTTGACGGTGTCATATATACGTTGGTCGTCCGTAGCTACAACAACGATGTCAAGCGCTTTTTTTGCTTGTTCATACACACGTTGAATCATGGTTTTACCACATATATCAACCAGTGGTTTGCCAGGGAAACGAGTAGATGCATATCGTGCCGGTATAATGCCAATAAATTGCATATGTATTAATCGTAAGATACTAATAATTTTGCTAATTCGCTGCAAAGGTACAAAAAAATATTGAAATATGCAAAAATCTTGATAAAAAATTGCAAATCTCATATTTTTTTAGTAATTTTGCACGCGAAATTGTAAATATACAAAATTATGCATCTATATTTTTGGATAGTTCGTTTAGTTGCCCTGTTTGGACATAAGAAAGCGCAGATGTTAATTAAGGGGCAAAAGGCCGTATGGTCTGAACTGAAATCTATTCGTGAAGGTGACGGAGCCCAAGCTAAATGGCTATGGTTTCATGCGGCTTCGGTAGGGGAGTTTGAGCAGGCGAGGCCGATTATTGAAAAACTAAAAGAGTCCAAGAATGCCAATAGTTATAAAATCTTATTGACATTCTTCTCTCCGTCCGGTTATGAGATGCGAAAGAACTATGCGCTGGCAGATAAAGTGGCATATTTGCCCTTTGCTACTCGTAGGAATGCCAAGCGGTTCTTGGACTTGGTCAAACCCGAAATGGCGATTTTTGCTAAATATGAGTTCTGGCCGGCATACATGAGGGAGTTGATGAAGCGCAATATACGCTCCTATGTGATTGCAGCTATTTTCCGTAAGAGCCAAATTTTCTTTAAGCCTTGGGGGTATTGGTATAGAAGGTTGTTGCGTTGTTTTGAGGTGATGTTTGTGCAAGATGAGGCTTCTCGGGTATTGTTGAATCGATATGGAGTAACGAATGTAGAAGTTGCAGGAGATACGCGTTTTGATCGAGTTGTAGCTATTGCTAAGCAGAGTAAGGATATAGAATTGGCACAAGTATTCCGCGATAGTCATTCTTTGTTGGAGTTGAATCCGCAACCATATAAAATTATCGTAGCCGGTAGTACATGGCCGCAGGATGAACAGATGTTGTCTCGATATGTATCGGAGCGCGAGGATGTGAAGTTGATTTTAGTGCCTCATGAGATTCATGAAGAGCATTTGCATACTATTTTTGAGTTGTGGCAAGGTGACCTCGTGCGCTATACGCGTGCTACATTGGAGAATGTAGGCCATACGCGTACGCTCCTTTTGGATACGATGGGTATGTTGAGTAGCATCTATAAGTATGCAGATGTGGCTTATATCGGTGGCGGTTTTGGGGATGGTATTCATAATACTTTGGAGGCTGCTGTTTATGGTATTCCTGTGCTGTTTGGTCCTAAGTTCCAAAAGTTCCGTGAGGCTAAGGGGTTGATTGCAGCAGGGGCATCCTATAGCGTGAAAAACTATGCGGAGTTTAAGCAGCGTATGGACGAGGCTATTGATTGCCGTGTACGTATGGGGCAAGCTGCCAAGGAATATGTGGAGAGTGAGTTGGGAGCAACCGATAGGATTATTGAGCGTTTAAAGTTGAAAGTTTAGAATTATGATGCAAAAACCAAATATACCTAAGGGAACGCGGGACTTCAATTCGTTGGAGATGGCCCGCAGAAATTATATCTTTGACACGATTCGTTCGGTGTTTAAGTTGTATGGCTATCAGCAGATTGAGACTCCGGCAATGGAGTTGATGTCCACGTTGATGGGCAAGTATGGAGAAGAAGGTGATAAGTTGCTTTTCCGTATTCAGAATAGTGGTGAGAAAGCGAATGAGGCTCCGGAAAAGGGTTTACGTTATGATTTGACGGTGCCTTTTGCACGATTTGTAGTGCAACATAAGGACGAACTACAATTCCCCTTCCGCCGTTTCCAAATCCAACCTGTATGGCGTGCCGATCGTCCGCAGAAGGGCAGATACAGAGAGTTCTATCAATGCGATGTAGATGTGATTGGTTCGGAATCGCTGTTGAGTGAAGTCGAACTGATTCAAATCGTGGAGGAAGTGTATCGTCGTTTTGGTATGCGCGTGTGCTTGCATCTTAATAACCGCAAGATATTAGCCGGCATAGCCGAGGTGATAGGTGCGCCGGATAAGATGATGGACATTACGGTAGCCATTGATAAACTGGATAAAATCGGGTTGGAGAAAGTGAATGAGGAGTTGAAAGAGCGCGGACTGAGTGACGAGGCTGTGGCTAAGTTACAACCGATTTTGGCATTAACCGGCAGCAACGAAGATAAGTTGCATCAAATGGAGCAATTACTCTCAAGTAGTGAAGCCGGTCGTTTGGGTGTAGAAGAAACGCAGAAGATATTAACTATGGTTAATGACCTGCAGGTGGCTTTGCCTGTTGAGTTAGACTTGACTTTAGCCCGCGGTTTGAATTACTACACCGGCGCCATCTTTGAAGTGAAGGCTTTGAATGTACAGATGGGATCTATTACCGGCGGTGGTCGTTATGATAACTTAACCGGTATTTTTGGTCTGCCGGGTGTGAGCGGCGTAGGTATATCGTTTGGAGCCGATCGTATTTATGATTGCTTATGCGAGTTGAACTTATATCCAACCAGTATGTTGGAGCAGACGCAAGTGCTGTTTGCTGCCTTTGGCGAAGAAGAGATTCGTTATTCCGAAGCCAAGGCTCGTGCGTTGCGTCAACATAATATCCGCGTGGAGGTGTATCCCGAACCGGCTAAGATGAAGAAGCAGATGGGCTATGCTGATGCCAAGCAGATACCTTGGGTAGCCATTGTAGGAGGCGATGAGATGGCCAATGGTACGATGATGCTCAAGAATATGACTACCGGCGAGCAGAAACAAGTGACGTTGGACGAATTAGAAGAAATGATTAGGCTATGATGAAAACAAACGAAGAATATGATGAGGTCATATCCCGTTGCCGACGGGTATATGTACTAAAAATGAAGGATTATGGTCCTTCGTGGCGCATTATGCGCGTGCAAACCGTTAATGATCAACTCTTTATTAAGGCGAAGCGTATCCGCGAGATAGAGACTACCGGTGTTAATCTGGTGGGAGATAGTATAGAAGGGGAGTTGATGGCCATTATCAATTATTCAGTCATTGGTTTGATTCAACTGCGTCAAGGCTATTCGGATGATATTGACATGTCTGCAGAGCGGGCTACGCAGTTGTACGATGAGTATATTCGGGAGGCTAAAGACTTGATGCAAAAGAAGAATCATGATTATGGTGAGGCTTGGCGAGATATGTTTGGCAGCAGTCTGACGGATATCATCCTGACCAAGATTAATCGCAATAAGTCCATTGCTTCGCATGACCATCAGACTCTTATCTCCGAAGGATGCGATGGCAATTACTTTGATATGCTCAATTATGCCGTGTTCTACTTAATTCAATTGATGGAGAAACATGGAAAAGCTTAAACATATAGTTGGTTCAATAGCTCGCACGCTATTGGCCTTGACGTTCCTTTTTTCCGGCATCGTTAAAGCGGTGGACCCATTAGGAACGACGTATAAAATAGAGGATTATTTGAAGGCCTTTGGAGGTTGGTTCACTGATTTGCTGCCTTTGGCAGGGGCTGCGGCTGTTATTTTGATTGCCGTGGAGTTTATTTTAGGCTTCTGCATGTTGCTCAATGTCAAGACGCAGTGGACCTCATGGCTCAGTTTGGCCTTTTATTTGGTGATGACACCATTGACGTTGTATATCGCGTTGGTTAATCCGGTGTCCGATTGCGGTTGTTTTGGTGATGCATTGGTATTGACTAATTGGCAAACTTTCTGGAAGAATATTGTGTTGCTGACGTTAGTGGTGCTGTTATTGCTTTGCCGCAAGGCTATTCCTGCCACTTGGCGTGAATGGATGGAAGGAGTAATGGTGTTGATAGCTGCAATGATAGTTGGTGGATTTATGATGTATAATCTGCATCATCTGCCAATCTGGGATTTCCGTCCCTATAAAGTCGGTAACTTTATTCCATCGTTGATGGAGTATCCGGAGGATGCTGAGGTGGACCAATATGAGATAACTTTTGTGTATGCCAAAGATGGAGTAGAGCAAGAGTTTACTTTGGAGAACTACCCTCGAGGCGATTCGGCATGGACCTTTGTGCGTCAAAACAGTACGCTCATCAAGAAAGGTTATGAACCTCCTATTCATGATTTTGAGATATTGGATGAGAACTATGACGATATCACCTATGATATATTAGAGAGTGAACAACCGGTTGTGCTGGCTGTGATGTATGATTTGAATAAGGCAGATCGAAAGCAATTAGATAAACTGAATGCTTTGTATGCCCAAACTCAAATGGATGGTCGTGCTTTTTATGCTGTCACAGGTAGTGGTAGTTTGGATATTGAGACGTTTAAGGTAGAGACCCAAGCACGGTATCCTATTTGCACCTGTGATCCGGTGACACTCAAGACTATTGTTCGTGCCAATCCCGGTATCGTAGAAATAGAAGAAGGAACAATTATTAACAAATATAATTTAAGGAACAAATGAGAGTAAAAATGGTAGCAGGCAACTGGAAAATGAACAAGACCCTGCAAGAAGGCGTTGAACTCGCCAATCAATTAAAGAATGATGTCAAGAACCCCCAATGTGCTGTTGTAATCGGCACTCCTTTCATCCATTTGGCAACTGTGGCCGAATTATTGAAGGGGTCGGCTATCAAAGTGGCTGCTGAGAACTGCGCAGACAAAGAGAAGGGTGCTTACACCGGAGAAGTTAGTGCCGAGATGGTTAAGTCCACCGGTGCAGAATACTGCATTTTAGGTCACTCGGAGCGTCGTGCGTATTATCACGAAGATTATGCTATCCTTGCTGAGAAAGTTAAATTAGCTTTGGCCAATGGTTTGAAGGTTATCTTCTGTATTGGTGAAGTTAAGGAAGAGCGTGAAGCCGGCAAGCAGAACGAAGTAGTAGAGGCTCAATTGAAGGGCTCTGTTTTCAACCTGACTGCAGAAGAGTGGGCTAATATCACATTGGCTTACGAACCGGTTTGGGCTATTGGTACCGGTCTGACCGCTACTCCTGCTCAAGCACAGGAGATTCACGCTTACATCCGTTCGTTGGTGGCTAAGAACTACAACGCAGAGGTAGCAGATAACACCACCATCTTGTATGGTGGTAGTTGCAATGATAAGAATGCTGCTGAGTTATTTGCTTGCCCGGATATTGACGGTGGTCTGATTGGTGGCGCAGCTTTGGTGGCTGAGAAGTTTGAAGCAATTATTGCAGCACGTTAAGAAAAACTCGCTGAGATGGCACTGATTAAGACAATCAATCGCAATGGCGAAATACTGACTCCTCGTATCGCGGAAGGTGTTATTATGATGGATAACGCCACCGTGGTTGGGGATGTGACGATAGGCGAAGGCACGTCCTTATGGTTCAACAGTGTATTAAGAGGGGATGTTAACACCATCATCGTTGGTAAGCATTGTAACATACAGGATGGCTCGGTGTTGCATACCCTTTACCAAAAATCTACCATCACGTTAGGTGATTATGTGTCAGTAGGACATAACGTCACCATCCATGGTGCTGATGTAGATGACTATGCTTTGATTGGCATGGGGGCTACGTTGCTGGATGGAGCACGTGTGGGGAAGGGGGCTATTGTTGCTGCCGGAGCGTTGGTGCTGAAAAACACCCAGATTGGCGATTATGAGATTTGGGGAGGTGTGCCGGCTAAGTTTATCAAGAAGGCTGATCCTAAGCAAACGGCTGAAATCAACGAAAAGATAGCCAACAACTACGCCATGTATGCTTCGTGGTATAACCTAGAAAACTAGTAAACTAGTAATCTGGAAAACTAGAAAAAACTATGTATAAAAGAATCTTATTAAAACTCTCCGGAGAGAGTCTGATGGGCCAGCAGGGATATGGCATAGACCCGGTTCGTCTCAACCAATATGCCACTCAAATCAAGGCCTTAGCCGATAAGGGCGTACAGGTAGGTATTGTCATTGGTGGAGGAAATATCTTCCGTGGATTAAGTGGCGAGAGTGCCGGCTTTGATCGTGTTAAAGGCGACCAGATGGGTATGTTAGCAACGGTCATCAATTCGTTAGCCTTGTCATCTGCATTGGAGGCTAAGGGTCAGAAAGTACGTGTGCTAACATCCGTACGAATGGAGCCTATCGGCGATTACTACAATAAGGCCAAGGCATTGCGTCTTTTTGAGAAGGGCAATGTGGTGATTATGGCCGGTGGTACAGGTAATCCATATTTCACAACGGATACGGCATCGGCTCTGCGTGCTATTGAGATAGAGGCTGACGTGATGTTGAAGGGCACGCGCGTAGATGGTATCTATACGGCTGATCCGGAGAAAGATGAGACGGCTACTAAGTTCACAGAGATTACATACGATGAGGTGCTGAATAGGGGTCTCAAAGTAATGGACCTCACAGCCATCTGCATGTGTAAGGAAAACAATATGCCTATCTATGTATTTGATATGGATACAGTTGGCAACTTAGAGAAAGTGATTGCCGGAGAACAGATTGGCACATTGGTCAAGCCCTAAATCTGCAAAACATATAACATTTACCTATAAACTAATAAACGATCATGATTGAACCTAAGAAAATTCAAGGCGATGCTTCCGACAGTATGGAGGCCGCTGTCATGTACCTGGATGATGCTTTGGCACATATCCGTGCCGGCAAGGCAAGTGCTCGCATTTTAGATCCGGTTAAAGTGGATTATTATGGCGCCATGACACCGCTCGCCAATGTAAGTACGATTACCACTCCTGATGCTCGTACTATTCAGATCCAACCGTGGGAGAAGAATATGCTTTCTGTTATTGAGCGTGCGCTGATTAACTCCAATATCGGCTTGGCTCCCAATAATAATGGTGAGTGCATTCGTCTCATTATTCCTCCATTGACGGAGGAGCGCCGTCGCGAACTGGCCAAGCAATGTAAGGGCGAGGCCGAGAATGCCAAAGTAAGTATTCGTAATGCTCGTCGAGATGCTATTGAGTTACTCAAAAAGCAGATTAAAGAGGGGCTTCCAGAGGATGCAGAGAAAGATGCTGAATCCGAAGTGCAGAAACTGCATGATAAGTATATAGCTCGTATTGACGAGGTATATGCAAAGAAGGAAAAAGAGATAATGACCGTATAAGTGTCGGTTAATAAATACATAGTATTTGGTCTGATGTCCTTGGTGTGCTTAACCATGCATGCCAAGGACAAACTGACCATAGACGGCATATTGAATTGGCCGGTAATCGGTATGGTTTATCCCGGTTTTTCGCCGGAGACGGACTGGCAATTCGGTTTAGGTCTGGAGAGCAGTTTTCGCATCAAGGATGAGCAAAAACCATCGGTGTTATTGGTGTTGGGAGCATATACATTGCGTCATCAATGGTACTTGCGCAGTAGTGGTACGTTGTACATGCCGGGTGCTACACCGTGGATGCTGCAATATAGTGTGCAGTACCGCGATTACCCGGATGTGTACTATGGCAGAGGAAATACCATTCATGACAGCCGTAAGTACGATTCCAAACGACTGACAGTTAACCTACAGCCCATGGTGCGTTTGGCGCAGAACTGGTCGGTAGGGCCCATGATGGACTTATTATGGGAGAAGCATAACCTGGATCGTAAGGACACCACATACATGGGGGATAGTCAGACGATGATGTGGGGTATAGGTCTGGTGGCTCAGCATGATACGCGTAATAACACGCAGTTCCCAACTAAAGGATTATTCTTCAAATGGAATAGTACGTATTATGAACCTAAGTTAGGTGCCGACTGTAGGTTAGTGAAGTTAGAAGCAGACTTCCGGCACTACGTCACTTTATGGCAACCGCAAGGCGAGATGACGGATTTCAAACGCACGCAGGGTTCACTTATTTTTGCATACCAAGTGCGTGCCATGGCTGCCCTGTCTGACGGGCATTCAACGGCCATACCATTTCAGATGTTACCGACATTAGGTGGGGAAGATTTAGTGAGAGGATTACGAACGAATATGTTCCGAGATAATGTGTTATGGGCGGTGCAGGGTGAATTACGTTTTCCTATTTTTACCCTGTTGCGCGGAGCTGTTTTTGCAGGAGTGGGAGATGTGTATAACACCGATCATTGGAATTGGACAACGCCCAAAGTGGGCTATGGAGTAGGACTACGATTGGCCATCAGCAAGACGCATGTGAATGTGCGATTTGATGTGGCACGAAATAATATAGATAAGAGCTGGAGCGACCGCAGTTCGTACAGTTTCTATTTTACTGCAACAGAATCATTCTAATATGAAAGGATTGGTTATTAAGTCAACGGGAAGCAGTTTTGCTGTGCTCATGGAGGACGGCCAAACACAGGAGTGCCATGTAAAAGGCAATTTCCGTATTCGCGGTATTCGTACCACCAATCCGGTGGCTGTCGGAGATAATGTGGAAGTGGAGATGTTAGGAGATGGCACGAATTGGATTAAGGCAATTGAACCGCGACGCAATTATATCATCCGTCGTTCCACTAATCTGAGTAAGGAGGCGCATATATTGGCTGCTAATGTGGACCAAGTATTGCTTTTGGTGACAGTCAATCATCCTGTTACGTCGCTCACTTTCATTGACCGTTTCTTAGCAACGGCTGAGGCTTATCGTGTGCCGGTAGTGGTGGTGATTAACAAGATGGACTTGATGAACGACCAAGAGCGACAAACGGTAGCCGAGTGGCAGAAACTATATGAATCATTAGGCTACACTACGATGGCTATTTCAACGAAAGAGCCGAAGGATATAGAGCGTGTTTGCGGCCTGTTGCAAGGCAAGATGACGTTGCTTAGTGGTAATTCGGGAGTAGGTAAGTCAACGCTATTGAATGCGCTGTTTGGCGAAGAAAAAACGCGAACAGGTATTATCTCGACGTCCCACGATAAGGGTATGCATACCACCACCTTCTCGGAAATGTATCTTCTGCCCACTCTAAACTCTAAACTCTCCACTCTCAACGGCCAGCGCAGCTGGCTCATTGATACTCCGGGTGTGAAAGGTTTTGGTGGGGTAGAGATGGATAAGTATGAGGTTAGTCATTACTTCCGGGAGATTTTCCAGGTGGGTCGTGAGTGCAAGTATGGCAATTGCATACACCTCAATGAACCTGGATGCGCTGTCGTAAAGGCGGTTGAAGAGGGACGTATTGCGCTATCGAGATATGAGAGTTACATCAGCCTTCTTGGCGATGCTGAAGAAAGTAAATATAGATAGGGTGCTAAATAGACGATTAATAGAGGATTAATAGACGATTCGTATAGGGTGAAAGAACTATGGAAGTACTGAGGATAGACGATTTTAATTATCCGTTACCGGATGAACGGATTGCCAAATATCCGTTGCAGGAGCGGGATCATAGTAAGTTATTGGTGTATAAAGATGGTCAAGTCAGTGAGGACCATTTTTATAATGTAGGAGATTATATCCCTGCGCATTCGTTACTCGTATATAATAACACGCGCGTCATACAGGCGCGGTTGGTTTTTCATAAGCCCTCGGGAGCGCGTATCGAGGTGTTTTGCTTAGAACCGATTGCTCCGCATGACTATCAGTTATCATTAGGTAGCCAGACCGGTTGCACGTGGAAGTGCATGATTGGTAATCTGAAGAAATGGAAAGAAGGTAAGTTAACCCTAACGCTCAACGCTAAACTCTCAACGCTAAACTTAACCGCCGAGCGGTTATCCACAACAGGCAATACGCACGAAGTAAGGTTCACTTGGCGCAGTTCGGAAATCTCCCCTGAAGGGGGAGATAAAGAGGGGGCTATATCCTTCGCCGAGATACTGGATGCGATGGGCGAACTGCCTATCCCACCATATTTGAATCGGGCTACGGAAGAGAGTGATAAGAAGACTTATCAGACGGTGTATTCCAAAATCAAGGGTTCGGTGGCTGCTCCCACTGCCGGCTTGCATTTCACAGATGCCGTCTTGGATGATTTGCAGAGCAGAGGAATACGAATGAGCGAAGTGACCTTGCACGTGGGGGCTGGCACTTTTCAGCCGGTCAAGACAGAGGACGCCAATCAACATACAATGCATACCGAGATTATTGCTGTGCCACGCAAGGCAATAGAGGACATACGTGATAATATAGATCATATTGTGGCAGTAGGTACAACCAGTATGCGCACTTTGGAGAGTTTGTATTTTATTGGAGAAACGTTACAGATGCATGTGCCGCAGTTCGTTGCTTATGAAAACGAGCATACGATGACTACGCAGCAAAGCATGCAGCGACTATTGGACTATCTGGATGAGACGCATCAAGACACCTTGCATGCAGAAACGCAGATAATGATTAAGCCCGGATATGAGTTCCATGTCGTAAATCAGTTGATTACTAATTTCCACCAACCTAAATCAACGTTGTTGCTTTTGGTGAGCGCATTTGTGAAGGGGGATTGGCATACGATCTATGATTATGCCTTGGGTCATGACTTTAGATTTCTTAGTTACGGAGACAGTAGTATATTATTCAGACGATGATAGATACACATGCACATTTGGATGAAGAGCCTTATCGCGAAGATTTAGATGCGTTTATTGCGCAGCAGCGAGCAGGTGGAGTAGAGACTATTTTAGTGCCGGGAGTAGATGCCTCTTCGGTAGATGATGTATGGAATGTCTGTGCCCGTTATCCCGGGTACTTATATCCGGCGATTGGTCTGCATCCGCAGAATATCAAGGAGGATTGGGAGGAGCAACTGAATATGCTTCATGCTCGCCTTCTCTCAACGATTAACGCTCAACTCCCAACTCAATACATCGCCATAGGTGAGATAGGATTAGATTACCATTTTGATACAACCTATAAAGACGCTCAGCATGAGGCTTTTCGTCGTCAGTTAGCTTGGGCTGAAGAGTTGGATTTGCCGGTGATGATTCACGTGCGTGATGCAACTGAAGATGCGTTAGCCATACTTCGTGAACAAGTTAATAAAAAAGCCCTTCCCTTTAGGGAGGGGACGGGGGTAGGCCCTTTGCGTGGTGTGATGCATTGCTGGAGCGGAAGTGAAGAAGTGGCTCAGCAGTTAGTCAATATGGGTTTGTATTTAGGAATAGGTGGTATTATCACCTTTAAGAATTGCAAGTTGCGTGAGCACTTGAATAGTATTCCTTTGGACCGTATTGTATTAGAAACCGACTCACCGTATATGGCCCCTGTTCCTCATCGTGGGGAGCGGAATGAGAGTCAATGGATGAGTTATGTAGCTGCGGCCCTTAGTGACATTTATCATTGCACCGCAGAAGAGGTGATTGCCACCACTTCTGCTAATGCAAAGACTCTTTTCCGATTAGATATATAACTTACCAGGACTGAGTGATGGGCCTGATTTGCGGATAGGTGCTGGTTCACCGTGTGAACTAGAACCAGGTAGATCCCACATTAATCTCTCGCCTGTAGCGAGTTTAATTTCGCTTGTTTGAGGTTGAAAATATAACTTTTTCATATTCATCATAAACTTACTTCACTAATTTACCTTCTGCATTGAGTACTTTGCCGCCCTTCATGATGTAGAGGTGGTTGTTTTGAATTACCTTGTATGTATGTAAATCGGTATCCTGATTCAGTATGTCAAGGTCGGTGACTACATTGTTGTTTTTACGAACCAACTTCAATCCGTAAGAAGTCTCTGTTCCTTTAGAGAGATTAATGGTTGCAGGTGAAATACTAAGATTCCAGATGGCATGATTATCTTGGGTAAGATAAATAATAGCATCTTCAGGAATCGTAACCACTTTGATCTCAAATGCGCCCGCTTTAGGAGCAGAAATTGTTAATGGGAAGAAGGCTTGATCACCATCCAGAGGTTTCTCGATATCGCATAATTTAGCATTGTAGTCTTCTACCCACATTTGAACGGATGTGTTAGATACATCAAATTTAGCCAAGTCATGACCGATAACATAAGTATCTTCCTTGTCTTCACTTGCAGAAACAAAGAGACGATCTAACACCAAGTCTCTATTCTCAGGAGTAATAACCAATTGGCATTCCTCAATGGTACGTATAACTCGTTTAGGAGCTGCTAACGCTGAAGGTATATGTAGGTTCATGTTTTCATTGTCAGGCGTTTGAACCATAACTGCGGTACCAACAGGTAGAATATTGTCAGCGATATTAACGGGACTATAGGAATTCGTATAGTGGTTATATACTTGAACTTTTGATATCCCTTGTGCTGCGAGGTTAACATATTGAGTTGTTCCATTACCAATGGCATTCCAACCTTTATCTTTGTTCTCTCCTACACCATCGGTGAGTGTCATAGGTACGACATTGCTTGTGTTGAATGCACCCTCTTTGGTCTTAACAAAACGATATACATTATGTACATCATCAATTGCGATGGTGTAGCAAACGCCTGGTTGCATAATACCATGATATTTCTTCCAACCATATTTACCTTCGGCACGTACTGCTTCATGGTAGTCCATGATGGCATAATTGGTTTCGCATTTGAGGTCTGTGCGTAGTACATTATTTTCATAACGTTGAACGCCGGTAGTAACACTTACAGGGAAAGGAACGGTAAAGTCGTACCAACCTTGTGAACATTCTCCAATAGGATCAAGGGCTAATTCAAAATATGCATTGCCATTGACTTGTAGTTGTTCCTTGCCTGACAATTGACCAGATTCTCCTTTTACATATTCTGTCTCGTTTTTGTTACCATCCAGACGTGCTTTGAGGGTGAAGTCGTTTACGGCAACTAAACCTTCGTTTAAGTTCATTTTTCCACCTTCTTCAATGATAATATCTCCGTATTGTTTACGGCTGACGCAATCATAATCGCCAACATTGAGTACACCTCTATCTTGAATGGTAACGTTTACACCATCTTTTACTGTAATCGCTCCTACTGAAATATCGGTGTTGATAATCACGTTTGCTATTATGATGACTTTATCTTCGTTAGATGAAGGTTTGGAGTTGTCTTTCCAGTTGGATTCTTCGTTCCAATCAGGGGAACCGTTGTGACCATCAAAAGCATAACCATGTTCAACAACAACGTGGCATATACCGTCCAATGTTTCGGAAATATAGTTAGGATCAGTTACCTTGAATACAATAGGATAATCATGCTCGCCTTTAGTAGGATATTCTTGAACATCAACGCTTGCTGCCCAAGATATCTCTCCTTGTACTATTCCGTGAATCAAATCTGCCGTTGTATTGATAGGTGCAATCTCATCTATGATTTGGCCAAATAACATATTGGCAATAGCAGTAGGATTAATCAAATGGGTCTTGTTAATCGTTACTGGTGCTGTGAAATCAATTACATCATACCACTCTTGATTTTCAGGTGTGAAACGAACGGTCGCTTTTTGATTACCGGCATTTAGGTAAGAGGATGGTTCTAACCAATTATATGAACCTGCGACTTCTTCGTTGGGGTATTTGACGTCGTCCATCGCTATACACGAACCTTGTAGTACGGATTCGCTCAATGGTTGTCCGTAAGTGATAGGCGTACCTTTCAAGGACTGTATTATCTTGGGAGCATATTTCTTGACTTCAACCTCTACTTCACAAGTAATTGAGTTATAGTGATTCGGATTAGAGGGTGTAAAGATAACCGTACGGGTAGCCGAACCGGCAATGTCTATCGTTTCAATACTGCCATTTTCCCATGAGAAAGAACCATCCACTTGTTTGCCGTCCAATTCTGCGCGACCTCCGCTCAATGTGGCATTGTCCAAGTGTGTGCCAATTAACATAGAGTTGGCTGTTGGCAGGGTAACAATAACAGGAGTCCAACGCAGAATCTTAAGTTCCTTGCTCAAGGACGCATAGGCCCAAACATCGTCGCCGTCTTGTACGGCAGTAATGGTTACATCACCTCCCTTGATGATAACCAAGTGGTTGTCATTGACATAAGCGATATTGGGATCTGAACTCTCGTAACGAACTTTTAATCCGCTGCTAGAAGTGGCATCAAAGTCAACGTTTGCGTTGCAGTACATCGGTTCCGGTGTGTAGTTCCATATAATGAATTGTGGATCTTTGGCTACTGGTACTACAATGGATTCGCTTACCGTGTTGTACCAATTGGTATTGTCAGGAATGAAGAGCATCGTGTAACCAGAGTTGCCTCGTTCTACCGATATTGTGCCATCTTGCCAAGCGAACGTACCTGTAACCGATGCTTCACCGCCAGTGAGGGTGGAATTGGATAATGCGTTCCATTTGAGTACTTCACTTGGTGTCGCCCACGCAGTAACAATAGGATTTGCCTTACTGATATAGAAGGTAACCATTTTGTCTGGAGCAGGACTCCATTCTGCACTACCGGCTTGTGATGCGGTGATAGTGACTGTTCCATCCTTAATAATGGTCATCGACCAAACACCTAAACCATCTTGCTGCACCGTAGCAATATCCGTATTGTTAGACGAATAAGATATAGGTAAACTACTGGTGCAAGTTGCATCGAGTGCTACAACATCTGTCGTCAGAATAGCTGTTTGAGGATTCCATGTAATGTTTTGTGATGGAGGAACGACTGTTGCAGAAACAGATACTTCTAATTTTTGTTCTTTGTTGGACAGCACAATGACATTATTCTCCGTACCACACACATTACCGTTACATCTAATCTTGACAGGAATCATGCTACCAATTTCACCACAATCTTCTCCAATAGTTTCTGTCAAAACTTGCAGATTTGAACTTGCGTTCTTTAATTCTACGTCTAATGTTCCACGTAAGTTGCTATAGTTGATATAGAATATTTGGTCCAAGAATGCACCTTTATCCACACTAGCAAAGGACATGTCGTTTTGTGCCAATTCCAAATAACGGGCAAGCGTTATTTCCACGTTCTTGAAGTAACGTCTCATTGTAGCACCCGTGTTGGTGTAGAAACGAACTTTGGTAGTTTTGCGATTCAAGTGGTAAGGTCCATAATGCGTATAGTTACCGAGTTTGGCTGCCATAACATCCCAATCAATATACTGGAATTCATGCCAACTGCCATTGTACCATTCATCTAAGTGCAGACCTTCACCAATGGCAGAAATATCCATTTTAGCATCAAACTCAATGGTAGCCGGTTCGCCGTTCGTGATATTGATTTCTTTAGAAGCAATAGTGTGTAGGGTATATTCATTAGCATCCTCTACGGCTAATGCTCTACAATCAACATCCGGATTGCGGGAGACAAGACGTTTAGTCAGTTGGGCAGGAACGTAGTTGATATTGCCCACTTGTTTAGCGGTGATATAACCGGAGCCCCAATCGGTGATGGTGAGTTGGTTATCTGTTACGGAAGCAAATGCCTTTGCGTCATCGTCTAACTCGTATGTTACAACGAGCGTCGGGTCTTGTGCGATTGCATCTGATTGTGCCGTAAGGGTGATATTGACTATTTGACCATCTGTGCGTTTGATATTGTTCAGTTGATCGTTCCAAATCAAGTGTTGCACGCTGAGTGAGGTAACTTCAATTTCTTTTTCTGCCTCGACTGGTTGCCACTTAATGTCATCTCCAGCTTGGTAAGCATGAACGGTGGTCTTACCTACGGCAACAGGTTGTAAACCACCATTTACCACTTTTACGATGTTCTCGTTGTCAGAAGTAAGAACCACAACACCACCGGAAGACGCCAAGGCTGCTCCTTCGTATAGTCCTCCATTATGAGGAAGTGGAGTAATATCTTCGCGCCAGATGATTTCTTGAGGTGCGCGTTCTGTAGTACCTGCCAGTTGGATCTCTGCGGTCTTAGCAGGAGTGTCTGTACTGGTGATAGTAAGTGTTGCCGAGTGCGTTTTATTTTCTTCGTGTGTATAGAAGATGCTGAGGGTTGCTGAACCTGAGTTGTCAAGCATAGATGGAATAGTCTTGCTGTCTTCTCCTAAATAGAATTGAGAAGCATCTGCACCGGAAATAGCAACTGTACAAGGCATTACGGAATACCAATTCACATCTACAGTACGTTTCGCTGCGGTATTTCCATTGTAGCCGGTTCCAAAGTCTAAACTATTGGCTACCGGCTCAACACTACTGCGTTCGGTAACGGTAATATTGGAGTAGGTGCAATATACGCAGCTATTATTGTACTCAAATTTCAAATAACGAGTTGTGGGCTGAAGTTGAATATTAGAAACGTTTTTAGTTTCTACACGTTCAACATCTTTCCAACATTGTGACCACGAACTACCATCAGCACTTTCATATACAAAGCAGTTGCAGTCACCATCACCTGGGAGGAATCCTGCTGCTTTGCTCAACGTCTTAGTAAAAGATAATTTATCTGGTACACCCGTAAAATGAATCGTGACAGACGAAGTGTTTTTATTGAGAGTATTGATACCACCATTACCTATTTTATAGCCGTTGCTCCATGAGTAAGTACCCGAATGAGTGTAATAGAAGTTACTGTTATTACTGTTGTCCAAGATGAATGGAACGTGATTTTTAGGTTGAAATACGGAGAAGGACTTGGTGACATTAGTAGCGGCATTCCACTTATAGTTACCTTCTTGGGCAAAAGTGAAAGTGACGGTACCTATGGTGTTGTATACCACGATATGATTGTCTGTATAGTCTGCGATGGATTTATTGCTAGATGTGAGGGTAAATGGTAAATCCGTATTTGAGGACACCACAGGAGTTGTGATGAGACTGCTCCATGGGTATTGGTCGTTCTCAATGTTCCAAGTAATAACAGGTGTATGTTTCTCCACTTTGATGGTGCGAGTAATAGTATCGCCGGTCCAATAATTGTTGTTGAGTTGTCGTATAGTAAGTGTGGCAGTTCCTTCGCCTACGGCTTTCCAACTACCGTCTTGCATATGGCGAAGAACGCCTTCATCGCTTGATTCCACAATTACAGTCTCTTGAGAATGTTCTACGGATGATGCCGGAGTAGCCGAATAAGTAGCACCCGTATAGATGCTGTCAACTTTCCAGACATCGTTGTTTTGAATAGGCGAACTTAATTCTACTTTGTGTTTCTTTACCACGATGTGCAGTTGGCAAATACGCTCAAAGATAGTGGTTGTTCCTGCTTGGTGGAATTGGAAACCCTCATCACCGAACGCGGTAGCCGAGATAACACCGGTATGGTGTTCTGCATCATGTGAATAGGTTACAAATTGGGCGTTATTGGTATATGAGAAATAGTTCTCTTCTATTTGGTCGAAACTTACATTGGCTGTTTCTCCAATCTTGAGTTCCAATTCTGTTGTAGCGGAGGTTGACATCTCTACGCCATTGAGATAGAACTTAGGCAGTTTTTTGGCTTCCAAATAATAATTATGTTCCTCGGAGGTGGATTTATAGTAGGGCGTTTCTGTGGTGGTAACTCGTACTATTGCCGTGTGTGCATTAACAAACAACTGGCTGACATGCAGTTTATTGCCATCTACTGCAAACTCACCATCGACATTGGTATAAGTGAGAGTTAAGGCAACAGGGTTGCCGTTGTAGGAAGTGGAAGCAACCTCTTCTAATATATCGCCCGCATATATGTGTTCGAACGATTTCCAAGTGAATGCTGGAGTACGTTTCTGGACATTGATTGTAATAAGTTTTTCGGCTTGGTTGTATTTGTTTGTTTGCGCAGCAATAGCTTTTACCTGATATGTTCCAAGTTGAGTTGCATAAAACGTAGTCCCCGATAAGTTAGCCCCCTCGCCACTAATCACGGTATAAGTGATTTGACCATTGCCAATATAATCATCTGTTAAAGTAGAAAGGTCTAAAGTAACTTTATCTTGATTGTCAACGGATATGTCCAACGTGGTTTCTTTATTAGCAAACGGAGAAGTTTCGCGTTCATGAGTAATTCCGGTAAGCGTAGCTGTTACGTTGTACGCACTATTGTAAATACGCACTGGTGTTGTGAAAGTTCCTGCCACATCGGATGAAAATACCACGTTGAGGGTGCTTGTGCCTGTTGCGCAATCAAGGCTCCCTAAATCAAGTCCTTGTGTAGCGGTCTTGCCGTTGATGGTGAACTTATCGCTATCCCAAGCCACTTTGAGGTTCCCACCAGAAGCGAGACTGCGATCAATAGTAATCGTGCCTTGTCCTTGCTCGTTAGGATAAATGACTTCATTGGTAGTTGTTTTTTCAATTGTAAGGTCGGAGGCAGTAAGATAAGTTGCGCGGGTAACGCGGACTTCACTTGCATAACAATTTAGAGTAGAACAACCAGCCCAAGAACCAGAACCATTCTGTATCTTAATTTTTGTGATACGAGAATCTATTGGATAGGAATACTTGGTAGCATAATCGTTGAGGTCTCCGATAGCAAATTCTTTTTTGAACAACTCATTCCCGCTTGCATCATAACCAAAAACTTTCATGCCGATATCATTAGCCCAACTATATTTCCACATATTAAATGATAGAACAGCGCCAGGACCTGACAAGGAAAATTCTTTAGAATAATGATCTCCATTTTTACCATAACTCTTTTCCGCGTCTTCTTTCAATACATAACAATCCGTTGCTTCTGCTTCTTTTACTACGTGGATAGTGAAGGAAGCATTGGCGGCTTTGTATTTGTAGTTTTCGGGTTGGGAGAGAGACCAAGTGGCAGAGCCTAATTGGGAATTAGAAGATACTTGAGTATGTACATCATTGAGTGCCACAATTCCATTACCTGCTGTTTGTGTAGCTGTAATCGGGTTGCCAAAATAATCCGTATTGGTAGCAGTCAAATTGATAGTTTGTTGCGCATCCACATAGATGGATGTTGCATAACTATCATGACTACCATTGATGGAAATATGATTGTCGTGCTTCTCTACCGTCACCGTAATGGTTTTGCTTGCTGCGGTATATTTATAGGTGGCAGCTTGTGAAATGGTGATAGTAACTTCTTCGCTATTGAAAGATTTGCTTTCGGAGTTAGGAGCGAGAATACGATTATTGGCGACATCAAAATAGGCAATAGAAGCGTCCGTTGATTCGGTTATAATTGTACCATCGCTGTTCTTATTGCTGTAGACATTATTCCAAGTCTCATCCACCTTCATGGAATGCGTTGCATCAGCGGTGAGAGTGTTGGCGATTTTGGAGACGTTAAAGGTAAAGGAGAATTCGCCAGCCTTGATAATGTCTTGCTTGGTTTGGGTAAATGTTAAAGTTGCGGTGCCTTCATTTTTTGCAATAACTTTATTATTAGCAGCATCATAAGTGATAACATTATTGTTGCTACTAACGACAGATAAGCCACTACCGATTTCACTCGTGTTTAAGAAACTAAATGCAGAGGCGATTTCGTCATCAACAAACATCGCTTTCGGTGAGCCGGAATAATTGGCGGTCACTTCGGGAGTTAATTCTTGAACGAATTTTGCATATCGAGTAATTGTTTTTGCACTTGCTTCGGTTGTTGCTGTAGAACCGGAGATTTGCTCTGAATAACTTAAATTGGTTGAAACACGATTTGCTTCTGTACATGCTGCATCTGTGTACCATCCTGCAAAATGATATGCAGCGTCCGTTTCTTCGGCTTTGAAGTATGCGGTATAAGTACCTGTACTTTGGCTTTGTGCTAAAGTGGTTGCTCGCTCGGTTTTGATGTCCGATGTTGCAGAATACGAACCATCTGTGAAAGAGGCATAAACATTTCCTGAACCAATCTTACCGGCTTGCGCTTTGAAATAATAGTATTGAAGGGCTTTAAAGTATGCGTAGCGTGTAATAGTTGTACGAGCATCTGCATTAGTGGATGTTACTTGAAAATCTTCGTTATAATCAGCGTTTGAAGACGTTTTTGTTCCAACACCATTTGCAGCAGTATACCATCCAACAAATTCATAACCGTCTTTCGCTTTTGCCACGTAGTGAGCAGTATACGTAGGTGCAGCCGTTACATTATCCGATTGTTTATTTGAATAATCAAAAGCAATGTATTGAGATTCTTGAGTTGGTGAACCACCATTTATGCTAATATAGGTTCCACCACCTTCTGCTGGACTCGCATAAGATTCTGCACGACCATAGAAGGTAGCGGTTTCCCATTGTGCATAAAGAGTATGATTGCTTGCATTTGAAACCTTAGTGCTAGATGTGATTTTATTCCCTCCCGTTGCGGCATCATACCAGCCTTTGAAAGTGAAGTAGGGTTTGGTTGGTGTCGGCAGATCGTTGTATGAACCATCGAAGGTAACCGTTTTACTTGATGTGCTGCATGTGCCACCATTAGTAATAGCATCGAAGGTAACTGTATATGGATTAGGGGTAAATTTTGCGTAATAGGTTACAGACCATGAGTCTTTACCTGTTTTAGCATCTTTCCATGTTGCGGAATTGTTACTTGCGGAACCTGTACATGCAGAGGATGAGTACCAACCATTAAACGAATAACCAGTAGCGGCAGTTGCTTCGAATTTGGCTGAGCGACTAACAAATAAAGACGAAATAGCTGTGGATTGTGAAACAGAGACAGTTACAGTAGAAGAGGAGGTTGTCTCCTTGCTTTCTCCCAAAGTTGTGGATACAGAAGAACCTGGTGAAACAGTTACTTTTGCCGTACCTTTCCCTGCACCAACAGCAGTAGTTGCATTCCATGTTCTTGTCGCTCCCCACGCATTACCTACACCAAACGTGGTGAGGGCGAGGGAAAGGATGAACAAACCTTTGAGGTTGTTAACTAAATTTTTTAAAGACTGATTAAAATTAATAGTTTTCATATCTTTTTTGTATTTAAATTCCTAATTACTTTTTATAGTCATTCTTGATTGCTTCATATCCTATTGGACGGCAATCGGACTTAGTTCTGCTATATAATGACTCTATTTGAACATTCATCTCTATTAAGGATTGGTTGATTGCTTCCATTTGCGCACCAACCTCATCATTTATATCGTTTTGGTCGCGTAAGATGTCTTCGACATAAGATTTTAACTCTTTTACCTCTGACTCTAATTTCTCTTGACGCAAACTTGTTTGATTAATAGCCAAAATCGCATTCTTCATGTACACAAAGGCACGCATAATTTGGATATTTACCTTAATCGCAATCGGACTTCTTAATAAACCAGACAACATCGCTACCCCTTCTTCTGTGAAGGCATAAGGAGCACGACGTAAACCCATTTTGTCAGCATTGGAGGTCACAAATTGTGATTTCCATTTTATAAACTCTTGATTATTAAGCTGAAACATGAAATCTTCAGGGAATCTTTCTATGTTACGTTTGACCGCTTGAATCAATTCTCGCGTCTCAACACCATATAATAATGCAAGGTCACGATCTAACATGACACGTTCTCCACGAATCTCTCTTATCATTGATTGCACTTGCTCTGGTGTAACCAAGAGAACTTCAGATTTTACTATTTCGTTTGATGTTGCCATGTCTTTTATAATGTCTTCAATGTCTGTTTTTTAGTTGTCTTGTACTTACTTTGTAAGTAGTAGGGCTTGGGTTTGGCATGAGCACATTTTTTGGACGCTGCAAAATTACTACAAATATTGCAAAAATGCAAGAAAATTGAGTGTTTTCCCAATGAAAGTAAATACAATCTTAAAAATCGTATATTTTTGAAATTCTGAAGAGTGAAAAATATTACGTGTTTTCTTAAAAATCGTATATTTTGGAAAAGAACGGAATATAAATTGGTTTTTGTGCTATAGGGCTTCATATATCCGTGCGTAGTCAGTGTGCGACCGCATCAGCAGGGTCGCGCACGTACGCGTCTTCCCCTACTGTGGGGGAAGACGTACTATAAAAAAAACGTGCGCACGCGACCAAACCATCATTAGGCAAGTATATGGCATTGGTCAAAATAAAATGCACTTTTAATGTTATATTTGCCCAAAAAGTTCGTAATCAGAATAGTAGAGGGGGATGCAACAGCAGATAGATGGCTTGTAGTTCCATTATGGCTGCTTGATGGAGCCGAGAGTTAACCGACTGTTAACCGACACTTAATCGACCGTTGACAACCCTCCTTAATTTAAACATAATGCCCCCCTGAAATTAATTAGGAAAATGGCTAATTAGCGGGGTGCTAATTAGCCATATTGTTTTTATAGCGGGCGGCCAAGGGCATCAAAGAGGACGCCATCGCGGAGGATGAGGAAGCGACCATCTTGGATGAACTTAGTTGGTTTAGCAGCCGGAGTAATATCCATGTTCACCTCATCAATATCCGTCACGACAGGTGAGCCAACCAGAATACGCAAATCACCAGGGCTGAGAGAAAGATTAGATGTTGTAATCTTCTGATTATTATTGAGATAGTCGTACCACGTGCCGGCAGGAATGGTGTATGAATTGCCTGCACTTGCCGAGAAGTTACCTACAACCAATACATCGTTTCCCCATTGAACCGAGCGCACTTCTACGCCACTGCCTAATTTGGCCGCCGTAGGATTGCCCTCAAAGACGGAGGGTAGGTATTTAGTACGCAGTTTGATGATTTTACCTACTTGGAGCATTGCTTGTGTTCGTGCTGTTGTTTCTTCTGTCCAAGTCATCTTGTAAACTTCTTTCGGATCCATCTTATAGTTATAGTTCTGGCACGATGTCGCTCCATAGGCGCATGGAGGGTTTTCTCCATCTTCTTTTCCAATTGCGCCTGTTTTACTTTGGAATTTACCAAGTTCGGATCCTATTTCTGCAAAGTGGTAGAATAATTGTGGACCATTTAACATGGCTTGGAATCCCAATACCAATGGAATACGTTTTATACGTGCAGCCTCATCCGTTTGTAGGGATCCATTACCCCATTTTTTTGCTTTGAAGAAGCAACGTTCTTCGTCATGGGTTTCACAATAGCTGATATAGTTATCTTTATTAGCATTATTGAGGGCATCGCCATCCTTGAGCCATCCCATCGTAACTTGCTCAAAAGCGTTGCATGTGTTTTCCCAACACATCATACCAGCATTAACCAACTTGGGTCGGTCGCTTCCCATTGAATTTCCCCAATGTTCCAACATCATGTATCCTCCTAATGGTTGTACTGCTTTTGTGTAGTAATCAGTAAGATTAGTCACTGCGTTGTAACTTTTACCGCATAATCCATGACTTAAATCCAAACGATAGCCATCAACTTTGTATTCTTCCATCCAAAACTTCAGAACATCAATCATCATTTGGTGAGTAGGCTCGAAATCATGATTCCAGTCTTCATAGACGTTATCAGGATGTGGCGCTTTCACATTAAACCAGGGGTTGTATTGTAGGTCTTCTCCATAAGGATAAAGTTTGTTCATGGGATTATTGCCGGTAGAATGGTTGAGCACCATATCCAGAACTACAGCAATACCATGTTTATGACATGAGTCAACAAATGTTTTTAAATCATTGGGTTGTCCATATTGTTTATCAATGGCGAAATAGTGATTAGGCGAATAGCCCCAAGATTGATTGCCATCAAATTCATTGACGGGCATTAATTCAATACAATTTATGCCCAACTGTTTAAAATAGTCCAATTGATTTAATAGACCTTTTAGGTTCTTATTTGCCGTATGGTCATATACCCACAATTCGTAGATTATCAAATTATTTTTATTAGGGCGTTTAAAATGGAGCGTTGCATCGGACCATTTGTATGTTTGAGCTTGTGTTTGTAGAATGGTTGCATATCCATTAGCTCCACTCACACCTTCTTTTAGACGTGTGGAATAAAGGTCTGATATACGCACCACTTTGCCATCTGCTCGCAAAACAAGATATTGATATGTATATTCTAATCCAGGGGTTAGTCCTGTCAGTTTAAGCCAAAAATAATTACCATCTCGTTTCATTTGGTAGTTATCATTTATCTTCCATTGATTAAAGCTTCCTACGACATAGATAGTTTTAGCATGCTCCAACACAGACAGATCATTAGGTGTTTTACAACCGGCAGCAAACGTGCATAAGGTGGCAACAGAGGGACTGTTATCGTATGTGATGCCCATTTTAAGTCCGGTAGGTCGAGCCTCTTCTTGGGATAAATTACATACATATGTTTCCAATTGCGTTGTTTTGGTAACACCATCTGCAGAAGCTGTAAATTCAAAAGTATTAGTGCCAGTGGTAGATAGCGTGGCGGTATAGATTATCTCTTTACCTGTACCTGTTTTGACTGTTTCTCCGTTTGATTTTAGTGTCAAATCAGCCGTCTCTGTAGCATTGCAATTTAGAGTAACTTGTTGACCAACAATAGATAACTCTGCCATTGCAGAAGTCATTTGCACCTGTAATCCAGATTCTGCCAATGTTACGAATATATCACCTCCATTGGCATCTTTTCCTTCTTTATTGCCATTCTTGCCGTCATTAAAGACAAAGCAAAGTCGAGTTACATTTGTTTGTGAAGTGATGCCATAGTACGCATATAATCCATTAGGCATAGAAAGTTCCCAATTACCATCTGTGTTTTTGGTCATTTTGTGTTTGTCTAATCCACTCCGCCATTCTGGTGCGCCAAGCCAATTGTTATACCCTGTATGAGCATAACAAGCGGATGCTCCCACCATTCCTTTATTGCCTTGGTTAGGGTTGAAGATAATGGTAACGGGTCCTGTATATCCCTTTTGAATGATAGCAGGAACGGTGGTGACTTGTGCCCAAGCACATACGATGCCAATAAAGGCGAGAGAGAGGATAAATAGTGTTTTTTTCATAATGATAGAATAAAAAAGTGAATAGAGGCGAACCCAATCGCCTCTATCCTATATTATCGCAGTAATTGTCCCTGCGCATTGTACAGTTTATTATCACGCATGATGAAGAGTTGCCCATCAAGGATGAACTTCTGTATCTTTGTTTCTTGCTTCCATTCGGGCAGAGCCGTAGGTGTGCTGCTGCGAGCATAAATCTGCGGGAGCAGCATGCTTGCAGACGTACCGGAAGTGTAATTGCAGAAACGCGAACTGTTTTGATTCATCAAGATACGACCATAACTACTGTTGGTGTTTGCAATGGTAGCCAAATTATCTTCGATAGAGATTGTCCAAGTGGTGGTGCCATCATTCCACGCCAATTTCTTAACAGCGGTTGCACCTAAGTCACCATTGGCATGTGTTAATGTCCATGTGTTGGACTGCTTATCTAACGTAAAGATAGCTACAGGAGAATCGTCCGGTAATGCAATGGTGTTATTGACGATAGTCACCTCTGCGCGACCGAGATAGCCGGTGCTTTTGGTTGTGGTCAGTTCGGATGTGGCAGCATAAGAGTCGCCTTCATAGGTGCCAACAATAATCATCTCGTCCCCGGATTGCAGTTCATCAGCAGAGGTCACAAGAGTAAAGTCTTTGGACTCTTCTGTTTCATTGGTAACGGTGATGTTTGCGGTAGCTGTTTTGTTGCCATCATGTGTAGTAACGGTGATAGTAGCCGTACCTTGAGCAACACCTTTAACGAGACCGCTTTCCGAAACGGTAGCAACGGATGTGTTGTCGCTCTTCCATGTAACAGCCTTATCGGTGGCATTAGCCGGAGCGATGGTGGCAGTAAGTTGTTGTTTGCCATTAATCTTGAGCGTAGCAGAAGTAGGCGCAACTGTAACGTCGGTTACGTTAATCACCTCTTGCTGAGCAGGTCTTAGACCAATCATGGCATCTATGTTATAGGAGAAGTCGTAGTCTTCGTAGTCTTCACCTTGTGGTGTGAGGGCAGATAACTTGCAGTAGCAGTTACCATCACCTTCCCAACCCCAGTTGATATGGAAATAGCCACTGGTGTTGCGACCATCGCATACGAACTCATGTCCTCCTGCTTCATCATCCTCACCACCCATTATGATGGGACGACCAGCCTCGAGGTCTGCATTGAAGTATTGCTCAAATTTTGATGTAGTTACTCCATATTCAGCAGGCTCAAAAGCAGATTCTCCATAATCTTTTTTTGTGTATGTAGTGATGAATTTATCTGCCTCATATCCAAAGTATGTGGTAGCACCAAGGCCCATGACATCTGTAAAGGCACCGCTACCACCAAGAGTTTTACCTCCATATTGCATGTCAGCGGCTATACCGCAGCAATACATCAAGGTAGCCACAGCGTTCTTTTGAGCCGTAGTGGCACTCTTACCATAATAGGAGGGGAGCATGTTAGCCCAATCAAAAGTAACTGTGGAGAAGTCTTTGGATAAGGTTTGAGTCCTTCCTTTTGTGCACTCCCATGTATATTCATTATATTCCTTGCAGCACTCCCATGTATAGGTATGGCTACCGGTTCCTTTTTCGGGGTAGCGCCATTTATACATAATCTGCGACATGGCAGTAGCCACACAACCGGTTAAGCAACGCTCGGAGGTATACCATAAGTCCATAGGGCATTGGTTCCAATAAGGTGCTTCTTGATACCACGTGATTTCTTGACCTTTGTCATTCTTCAACAACGGACCTATGGCACTAACAGCCTTGCGGGGAGTAATTTTATCCACGGCATTATCGTCATTGGCGGCAGAAACCTGTTCTTGCAGACGATTCAGCCAGAAACGGAAGTTAGGATTGACTTTTTCGGGGTCAAATGAACCTTGCTCAGCATAAACGAGTACGTCCTCGGTGCGGTCATCACCACTGACGATGATAAAACCGGCATCATTGCCTTGATTGAAAACATAGTACGCAGGTTCGGTACTATTGATTTTCATGCACTTATGCGCTAACTTCATAGTAGCAGCCGTACGTGGAGCTACACCGGCCTGGCGCAAGGATGGTTGATTGTTAGTAAACTGCGCTGCAATGGCTGCGGCATCTTCTACCGTACGTTCAGCTGCAAAAAGTCCAACTGCCAACGATACAAGTAATACTAAAAGAAACGTCTTTTTCATGATAAATGAATTTTATTTTTTGTTAGACGTTGCAAAGATACAAAGAAATTCCCATATATGCAAATATTTTAGGTATAATTAACCACAAATGGTCACTTTTAAGGATAATTGTAGCGTATCGGTGCATTATTAAAATAATAAGGGAGCGGTTTGCCGCTCCCCTACTATAATCTATGTAAAATGAATTACAGACGTGCGCCTTGTATGGTGTAGAGAGCACCATTGCGACGAATAATCATATTACCATTGATGATGAACTTACCATCCTTAGCATTACGCATAATCTCAATGAGACCGGTAGGATTATTGGTGAAGTTACCGGTCACGACGACATAACCTTGTGCGAAGGTTACGGTAACATCATTAGGCGTATAAACGGTGAAGCAGATATTACCATCCACATCCGTGTATAAGCCTTCTACTGCTACGGTCGGGCTGAGGTTATCATAACCCCAAGCGTGTTCCCAAGTTCCGTCAGTCACTTTGAGTTGATACTCACCGGCGGCTAACATTGGGAAGGTATGAGTGTAATCAACCATCTCAATAGCGTCTGCTTCCCAAGCTTTCTCTTCGCCTACCAAAGCAGCGTTACCGGTAACGTAGAACTTAGGTTCTACAGGAGCAGGACGACCATAGATACCAGCGTAAAGAGTAGTATCGGCAGCATTGAAGAACAGCATAATCGTATCACCTGCTTGCAATTTGAACGGTTGCGGCTCTTCTGCTGCTAAGTGACGAGAAGGAGCGTGCATAGGAGGCTTCATATAAACGGTATCCTCTATAGGCAACCTTATTATTATCTCGAAATCACTATCGATAATAACAATACTATCTACATCAAACCATTTGGCATCGGTATCGTCTTCCTTGGTGTTGATGTTGATACCTGTACCACCGAAGACTACACTATCCAATGTATAGACGGTCGCCTTGAGTTGAGTCATCTCTTTCCATGACCATTCACCACCATTCCAGTTGTTCTTTGCATAGTACTTAGTCTCAACAGGTTGCGGTGCTTCGCAAGTAACGGCAAACAAGTTCGTCTCAGGAACCCAAGACTCAAAGTACATCGTATCGCACAAAGCATAGTTTGCTGTTTGATTCCATACGTTCTTACCTTCACCATCCCAGATAATCTCGGTGGCATCGGTAGCACAACGTACTAATACAAGGCTGTCTACTGTCTCTAAAATTTCTGCCGTATACATATCGTCTGCCTTATTCGCAAGTTTAACCGTCTCGTTAGAACCGTCCTTACCCCAAGTGATAGCAAACAGGGCAGGATTAGCTTCTGCTACTTCACCTGCGATAAACACAAACTCTTTGCGAGCGGCAGGAGCAGGACGACCGTAGATACCGGCGTAAAGAGTAGTATCGGCAGCATTGAAGAACAGCATAATCGTATCACCTGCTTGCAATTTGAACGGTTGCGGCTCTTCTGCTGCTAAGTGACGAGAAGGAGCGTGCATAGGAGGCTTCATATAAACGGTATCCTCTATAGGCAACCTTATTATTATCTCGAAATCACTATCGATAATAACAATACTATCTACATCAAACCATTTGGCATCGGTATCGTCTTCCTTGGTGTTGATGTTGATACCTGTACCACCGAAGACTACACTATCCAATGTATAGACGGTCGCCTTGAGTTGAGTCATCTCTTTCCATGACCATTCACCACCGTTCCAGTTGTTCTTAGCATAGTACTTAGTCTCAACAGGTTGTGGAGCTTCGCAGGTAACGGCAAACAAGTTCGTCTCAGGAACCCAAGACTCAAAGTACATCGTGTCGCACAACTCGTAATTGGCGGTTTGATTCCATACGTTCTTACCTTCACCGTCCCAGATAATCTCTGTAGCATCGCTAGCACAACGTACTAATACAACGCTATCTACTGTCTCTAAAATTTCTGCCGTATACATATCGTCTGCCTTATTCGCAAGTTTAACCGTCTCGTTAGAACCGTCCTTACCCCAAGTGATAGCAAACAGGGCAGGATTAGCTTCTGCTACTTCACCTGCGATAAACACAAACTCTTTGCGAGCGGCAGGAGCAGGACGACCGTAGATACCGGCGTAAAGAGTAGTATCGGCAGCATTGAAGAACAGCATAATCGTATCACCTGCTTGCAATTTGAACGGTTGCGGCTCTTCTGCTGCTAAGTGACGAGAAGCTACGTGATGAAACGGAGGCTTCATATAAACGGTATCCTCTGTAGGCAACTTTATTATTATCTCGAAATCACTATCGATAATAACAATACTATCTGCTTCAAACCACAGAGCATCGGTATCTTCTTCTTTGGTATTGATGTTGATACCTGTACCACCGAAGACTACACTATCCAATGTATAGACGGTCTCCTTGAACTGAGTCATCTCTTTCCATGACCATTCACCGCCATTCCAGTTGTTCTTCGCATAGTACTTAGTCTCAACAGGTTTCGGAGCTTCGCAGGTAACGGCAAACAAGTTCGTCTCTTCTACCCATGCTACAAAACTCATCGTGTCGCACAACTCGTAATTGGCGGTTTGATTCCATACGTTCTTACCTTCACCGTCCCAGATAATCTCTGTAGCATCGCTAGCACAACGTACTAATACAACGCTATCTACTGTCTCTAAAATTTCTGCCGTATACATATCGTCTGCCTTATTCGCAAGTTTAACCGTCTCGTTAGAACCGTCCTTACCCCAAGTGATAGCAAACAGGGCAGGATTAGCTTCTGCTACTTCACCTGCGATAAACACAAACTCTTTGCGTGCGGCAGGGGCAGCACATGCAGCAAAACCATAACCTTCGCCATCGTAATGAAGAACGATATCGGTGGTCTCACCAAATGCCTCGTTAGCCATGTTCGCACCATTCAGTTGAACTTGAACCTTCCAGTCGGCATCCTTACCGAAACGAAGTTTGAACTCAGTGCCTTCCTCAACGTCTCTGATTTCAGCATGCCAAAATGTGTTGAAATCCTCATCCCACAACATCTCCATCCAGATACCATTGCTCCAATCGTCAAAGCCACCCATTACGCGTACGCTGTCAGCATATTTTTCGATTTCGGCGCAGAACTCGGGCAAGTAAGCGGTAATGGTGTAATCGTGTTTGGGTTTTTCAACAGCACCACCATAAACACTCCACTCGCCGTCGCAACCCGGGTTGCCCCAACTTTCGGTTGAGGTGGTGATGGTGAACAGATTGTCGCCATTCGTCGGGATGGTCAAATCCTTCGTCTTAGCTCCCCAATCGGCAATGTCGCCTGAAGGGTTCACGCGGGTAAAAATAACGTTTTGTACTTTGGTGACATCAAGGTCGATGTACCACATGTCGGTCTCGCCCTTCACAGGGGTCATACGAACGCCGGGCCAAGTGGTTCCGGGACCGGGTGTTCCCCAAGAGTGACAACCAACAGCAGCGTTATCGACCTTCCACCAATTCTGCGCCATCTTACAATAGATGCGCGTGGTTTCTGCGTTAAGAGTCATAATGCTCATTAGCGCAACCATGATGAATGAAAATAACTTTTTCATTTGTTTGTTGTTTTTTTTGTTAATAATTATTGTTAATTAAGATAGTTAAGTTACTTAACTTCACCTCCTAATATGTTAACGAACGTATTGCCATGCTTGATAACGATTTGATTACCATACATGATTTTGCGAGCAGTACTCTTGGTTACGATTTCAGGCAGAGCCGTGGTAGCGTAGAAACTCCAATTGCCCTCGGAATTGCCACCGTCGGAACCCCAACCAGTGATGTTGAATTGGTTTTCACCGCTTTCCAGTAACCAAAGGTCACCCGTTTGATTCCACTTCTTTTCCCAGTCAGGAGCCTCTGCGATAGCATCTAGACGAACAAAAATAACTTTGTTGCTGGACTCTGCGATTTCTGCAGAATAAATACCATCAGCACCTTTGGTCATAAAAGCAGACCATTGACCTTGATAGTCATCTTGCCAATGCCAAATAGCAAACTTAGCATCCGCTTGATCCCATAACTCTGAACCTCCTGCATTGAGGTACAACGTTTTTGCATTCATTGCCACTATGCTCATTAGAGATAGCGCCACAGTAGAAAAGATTTTTTTCATAAGCATTAAAATTGTGTGTTAATGATTATTGTTTGTTTTTGCACGTATGCGCGTGTGCGCAATACCTTGTTATATTTACTTTATCTTTCGTCCAAAGAGGTCGTAGTACATACCATCTCTAACCACGATGATGCGATCGTTAATGAGTAATTTGCAACGATTGGGGATGGTAGTACTGATGGCGTTAAACACTTGCTCTAAGCCCGTGATGACACCGGTACATGTTTCGTCGGCTACTGCTTTGCGGCAGTCGTTGTTCCATACATAACAAGTGTTTTCTACAAGATAAATATCTTGTGTTTGTGTTTTGTTACTACCAATATTAAAGATTACATATATATCCTTAATATCTTCAGGGAAGGTATAGTAATACACACTATCCGTCAAACCTGTTTCAGGATTGATTTGAGTCTCAAATGTAGTCCATTTCAGGCCGGGCCATACTTTGCTGCTTGCTTTCCCGTCTAAAGCATATGGTGTATCTTTGAATTTTGAACCTACTTTAACTCGGGTGAAAGCATAGAGGCATATATTGCCCCAATCATGTGGTTTGATGAAACGAACCGTCATGGCACCTTCTTGTGGCGCTTTGTAGGTGTAATCTCGGATTGTCGTATCGGAATACTCTTTAGTGTTCAAGTCAAATGCATAGGCTTGAACGTGAGAAGACTCATGCAGAACAATTGTAACAGAGTCAGTAGCAGGATTAGCGCACTTGCCGGGATCGGTTCCGTCAGTTGTGTAATAGATGGTGGCACCTTTGCGACCTACAACAGATAATTTGATTACTTGCCCGTCCTCTAAACTACGGAAGTAGCCGGACTCAGGACTAACTTCAACATCAAAATCAGGATCTAAAGCAATAGGCCCGTCAAGTTTGAGCTCATGCTTTTCTTCGCTCTCAAACCCTGTTTCCCAAGTATAATAAGCATCATAATCGGCTAATAAGTCATTGCTTCGTATGTTGAGCTGTCCGCATTTATCGCCGGAACTGATGCAGAAATGTACACTATCCAACGATAGGTCAAATTCGTATGAATACCATCCTTCCATATCACGATAGATACGTTGGCCGGGGTATGCTCCTATAATATTAGTGGAAGTGGGGTTACCAACACTATCTACACCGGGTAGCCATGCATAGTAATAAACTTCGTCCCAAATATCAGGCTTTTGGAAATGCACTTGAATGCCTCGTTTTAGTGGCTCACGATAGGTGTAGGTAAACGTGTATACATTAGATTGCACCTCACCAACCTTGGCATAAGCTTTAAGTGTGGTTGTTTGGGTAAAGGTAAGAGAATCTGTGTAAACTTGGTAGTTAGCCAAAGGAGCATTGGGGTCGGTGGAGTAGTAAATCGTTCCGGATCCGGTACCTCCTACAGTAGTCATTCCAACTTTGATACCTGCTAGGGAATCTTCAAAACTGCATTCGGGAGTAGCAATGATACGGGGAGCAACATCATGATTGCGAGTTACCCATAAAGCATAACCGGTTCCGGAGGCCATTTTTTCATAGTGGTTATCGGCTAACCATTTATTGTCTCCTGTCGCCTCTTGAATGGTCTTGTCTCCTAATGTGATAATCAGATAACCATTCAAACCCACTACAGTAGCTTTGTATCCGCTACCACTTACTTCTTCTTCCTTCACTTCACTCTCGCTATGTACGCCTGCTACGCGGCGAGCATTAATCATTGCATCAATTTCCTTTTGATATTTAACCCAATGTGTGTACAATACACAAGGAACACCGGGCATAGAGAGTAACCATGCGTTAGCTTGTAATAGACGAGTCTTCATGCCATCAGAGAGAGACTTGCCATAGCCACCAAATTCTTGGTCGTTACGCAGGAAGGTGTCGTGGTTATCAATGAATGTTACGGCATTACGTTGGTATCCTGTCTGAATAAGACCAACAGCATCTCCCCAGTCCATTTTGCCATTTACTCCGCAGCGCTCAAAGTTACCTTGAGCAATACCACCATTAAAGACATAGTATTTGTTTTGGAAGTCAAATGCTGCGATGTCTTTCTTTCCATCGTCAATATGCCGTTTTATTTCATTATTCCCTTTCCAGCACTCCATTACGGCAAATTCAGGATGAGAAGCATTGTTGTAGTTCCACATATGCCAGTTGTTGAATCCGTCGCCTTTGTCATAACGCCATCCATCATAGCCAATAACATTTTTGAGCCATTGGAGATAGGCCTTGAACATCTCTTGCACTTTAGGCATATCGTGACTCCAATCGCGAGCACCTTCCCAGTTTTCACCATCATCGGGATTGCCGGTTGCCGTTCCCCAGCATTTACCTGCTAAAGTGTCGGCTTTATACTCCGGCCAGTTCATCTCATCGGTGCTGCATATCCATGAACCATCAGGCTCAAAGATACCATATTCGGCAAAGTTTTGCACAGAGAAATCGCACCAACTTCCCATTGCTTCAATATGGTTGATAACGACATCTGCAATAACTTTAGTCCCTACATTATGAAAGGTTTTAATTAAATTTTGTAAGTCTGCACGAGATCCCCAATCCGAGTTTTGATTGGAGAATTGTCTGGGGTGATAACCGGTACCGGAGGCTAGTGCTGATGGTGGTAACCAGATCATATCAAAACTTGCTCCTATCTGCCCTGCTTTCTTTTGTAAGGTAGTCCATCGAGTATCTCCATATTCTAATGTACCTGGGTGGCTTTCATCTACCTCGTAGGAATCATAGAAGAAACCTTGTAACATGATATCCGTGCATTGAGCAGGTACAGATCCAGTCCATGATTTTACAAATGGAACGGAACTCACCAGTTGAATCTTATTGTTTGCGAATGTGATAGTAATGGTAGCAGGTGCATCAATGGTGAATACCACGTTGCCATCCACATCAAAAACATAACCTTTTGTGCTGGTAGCGGCATCTACTGCATCATAACCCCAGCTGCGATTCCATGTTCCGTCAGTAATCTTAAAAGCATACTGACCGGCTGGTATATTATCAAATGTAATGGTATTGTTCTCCATCTTACATCCGTCCTCTTTCCAATTTAGCCCGCAGCACCAGGGATTACCTTCTATACCATTACCGGCGATATAAGCCTCGATAGGTTTAGGCGCAGGAGCTGTGCCCCATGTTCCTGTAGATTTTGCTCCTTCTCCTTGTCCCCAACCGGTAATAGTGTACATATTTTTGGTAGAGAGAGATAAATCCTCCGTTTGATTCCATACTTTTCCCCAATCAGGAGCAGATGCGTCACTATTAATACGAGCAAAAATGACATGATCAGCATCATCTGAAATAGAGGCAACAAAAATATCTCCATCATATTGATTCATAAAAGCAGACCATGTGCCATTACCAGAGCCTGTCCAACTCCAAATAGCGAACTTTGCACCGCCTTGATTCCATAATGAACTGCCGCCGGTATGAAGATACAAGTCCTTGGCGGACATAACTACAGCACTAGTAAGTGCGAAAACGAAGAATAATATCTTTCTCATATATATCGTATATATATTATGTTTATGTACGTATGCGCATCACAAAGAGCGCACAAAGGTACAAAAAAATCTTCATGCGTGCAAATTTTTTGCTTAAAAAATAACATTTTTAATCTCTTTTAGTGATTTTATTAATAATCACATTGTTATCAATCACTTGAAATTCTACCAAATAATTTTGGTAATCTAATTTATAAATGCGGTCATCATCTTGATAAGCCGGCCTTGGGTCTTGGCGAAGCACTTCCACTAAATCTTCGAGTATTTTGACAGATAAAGCATAGTCTTTTGTGGCTTCAGCAAAGCCATTGCTGGCATCCGGATGCGCATCTGAAAAGGATAAATAAGGTTTAATGTCATAAATGGGAGTGCCGTCTAACAAGTCGGCTCCGGATACAATTAAATCTCCATCTTCGATGCGCAATAGTCGCACACTACTGAGTCCTAAATGGTTAGGTCGATATGGCGAACGCGTGGCAAAGACGCCCATGCGTGTGTTTCCTCCTAAACGCGGAGGACGAACGGTCGCACTCCAGTCTTTGGCCTCAGTAAAACCCCATATTAACCAAAGGTGAGAATAATCTTCAATGCCACGAATCATATTGGAATCTCGAAATTCTGGTTCAAAGACAATGCGAGTTTCTATATGACTTTCCTCACGGGACTGACGAGGGATGCCGAACTTATCGGAAAAGCCATTGTGAGCGACGGCTATAACTTGTAATTCTGCCATTGGATGGGGTGGTATTTGTGCTGTTTTATCAAATTTTGCTGCAAAATTACACTTTTTTTGGAAAAAATGCAAAAAAAATTTGTGTATATCAAAAAAATGTTGTACTTTTGCAGTCGCTTTTCGCGAAAAGTGGACGGTACCTTAGCTCAGGTGGTAGAGCAATGGACTGAAAATCCATGTGTCCTTGGTTCAACTCCAAGAGGTACCACTAAGGAAAAAGAGTTACAATAGTGACTCTTTTTTGTGTTTATTAGAGTAGTCTAAATGCTTATGATTCAAGTATTTTAGATAACAGATTGATGGCTCCGGCAATGGTTTTGACTTGCGCAATAGTGGCATAGCGTTTGCCGGTGGGTTTGCCAAGTTTATCCACGTCCTCTTTCATCGTGCAACGCTCGCCACGTGAGTAGATATAGGATATGATTTGACCGAACTCTTTACTCTGCCAATAATGCTCATTATGCATAACGAAATAGATGGTCATTCGTTCTCCCTTAAGGTAGATTTTTTCAATGCCTAATCGGCAGCAGATCCAGCGCAGACGCACTACGTTCATCAGTTCTTCTGCTTCCTCTGGAATGGGACCAAAACGATCAATGAGGCGTTTTTTATATTCGGCTAATTCGTCCTCGTTATGCAGTCCGTCTAATTCGCGATAAAGGGTGATGCGTTCGGATATGTTTTCGATGTATGTGGCAGGAAAACTTAGGGGCAAATCGGACTCAAGTTGGCTATCCGAACACCATGCCGAATGGGGCGTTGCAAATTGAGATTTAAGAAGGTCTGTATTGGCGATGTTGTTATCCTCGAATAGTTCTTCCTTAAGTTCTTCAACGGCCTCGTTAAGCACTTTTTGATAGGTGTCGTATCCCAAGTCGGCAATGAAACCGGATTGTTCTGCCCCTAAAAGATTACCTGCACCACGGATGTCTAAGTCTTGCATAGCAAGGTTGAATCCGCTGCCCAATTCAGAGAAGGTAGAGATGGCATCCAAACGCCGCCGTGCATCTTCGGTTAGCAGTTCCCGATCGGGTGCGACCAAGTAGCAATAGGCCTTACGATTGCTGCGGCCTACACGTCCACGTAGTTGGTGCAAATCTGCTAAACCATAATGCTGTGCTGAAAAAATAATCATAGTGTTGACGTTGGGTATATCTACACCGGATTCTATGATGGTGGTAGAGATGAGAATGTCATAGTCGTAGTTGATGAAAGCTTCCAAACGTTCTTCCATCTCGTCCGTTGGCATTTGTCCATGCGCTACTACGATGCGTGCCTCCGGACATAATCGCTGTATCTTGTGTTCAATGCGTTCCAACATCTCAATGCGGTTATTAACCACAAAGACCTGCCCATTGCGGGAAAGTTCGATATCTATCGCCTCTTTAATAATGTCCTCGTCTTCGTTGTTGATAATCTCGGTTTGAATAGGATAGCGGTTTTGAGGAGGTGTGGTCATAACGCTCAAGTCGCGAGCCCCCAATAGACTGAATTGAAGTGTGCGAGGGATAGGCGTGGCGGTGAGGGTTAGCACATCTACGTTCGTGCGCAGAGATTTGAGCTTTTCTTTGACGGTTACACCAAATTTCTGCTCTTCATCTATGATGAGCAGCCCCAAATCATGCCAAACAACGGATTTGCCAACTAATTTATGTGTGCCGATTAGAATGTCTATTTTTCCTTCGCTGAGGTCAGCCAAAATGGCTTTGGTCTGTTGTGCCGATTTTGCGCGACTTAGGTACTCTATGCGAACGGGGAAGTTCTGGAACCGATCCTTGAAGGTCTGATAATGCTGCAAGGCAAGTACTGTGGTAGGCACCAGTACTGCCACTTGCTTGCCATCGGTGGCAGCCTTAAAGGCGGCTCGCATGGCAATCTCTGTCTTACCGAATCCTACATCACCGCAGATGAGACGATCCATCGGCATAGGCGATTCCATGTCGCGCTTTACGTCAATAGTGGCTTTGGCTTGATCGGGCGTGTCTTCGTACAAGAAAGAAGCTTCCAATTCATGCTGCATATACCCATCCGGCGTATAGGCAAATCCTTGCTGTCGCTTGCGCGTCGCGTATAATTGTATAAGGTCGCGAGCAATGTCTTTGACCTTGTCTTTAGTGCGTTCTTTTAGTCGCTCCCATGCGCCGGAACCAATACGTGAGATGGTGGGGGCAGAACCTTCGCGTCCCTTGTATTTGCTGATTCGATGCAGGTTATGAATACTGACAAAAATAGTGTCTCCATCGCGATAGGTCAGTTTGATCATCTCTTGCGGCTTGCCATTAACTAATGTAGTCACCAAGCCTCCAAATTGACCTATGCCATGGTCGCTATGTACTACGTAGTCTCCCAATTGAAGTTGGTTGATTTCTTTAAGGGTGACAATGGCTTTTCCACGACGCGCATTTTCGCTACGCAGACTAACACGATGGTATCGCTCAAAAATCTCATGGTCGGTATAACAACAAACCTTTGCATCATTGTCAATCCAGCCTCCGTGGAGAGTATGAGAGATAGGAATAAAAGGTGTTGACTCAAAAATAGCAGCCAGTCGATCGGTTTGCTTCTTCTGGTCAGCTAAGATATATATCTTATATCCATTAGTAATATGCTGTTGCAAATCTTCGCCAAGCAAATCAAAGTTCTTGTTGAAAGTAGGTTGGGGAAGGGTGTTGAAATGAATTTCGTCGAAGGGAGCAAAGAACGATTTATCTCGAATTTCAATCGTGGCAGATTGGTTGAGCGGACGAAGGATAGTGGATTCATTCATCTTAAAATTCACCAATGCCCAATCGTTGCTAATCCACAATGTATCAGCGGGTAAATAGGCAGTAAGATCTGATGTTTGTGCCTCTGATTCTTGGCTCTCAATGCCGGCTATTTCTATAGAAGCAACTTTATCTTGACTTAGTTGAGTCTCTAAATCAAAAGTACGAATGGAATCTATCTCATCTCCGAGAAAGTCCAAGCGATAAGGGTCCTCATGACTAAAACTATACACATCCACGATACCTCCTCGAATGGCAAATTGACCGGGTTCATATACAAAATCTACCTTGGTAAATAGCAACTCCAATAATGCACTCTCCAAATCGCTAATTTGCATGTGCTCTCCTGCCCCTAAAGTGCGTGTGGAACGTTGAAACGATTCCTTGACAGGAACAGACTCCAATAACGCTTCAGGGTAGGTGATAATCACTATTGATTGTTTGGGGTTGAGCGACGAAAGACGACTAAGCACTTCGGTGCGCTGAATAGCCATGGCTTCATCTATCCCTTGTCGGCGACGGTGAGAAGTAGGGAAGAAAAACGTACGAGCAGTATCTTCGGGAGTGGCACTATTGTCTAATTGCCGCAAATCTGAAAACATGTACTGTGCCTCATCGGCATTGTCCATTACGACCATTGTACAGGCGCAATGATGTGAGATGGCTTCTATCGCGATAGAACGCGCCGAGGCATACAAACCCGACAAAAGCAGATGTTTTTGCTTCTGTAATCGCTGCGCAGCTACATGGATATTCGGATGTTGCTTAAGCAGTTCGTATAAGTCTTCTATGCCCATTGCCTATATTCCTGCAAAAAAGCGATACAAAAGTACAAATAAAAATTGGAATTGCAAAGAAAAAAGGAAAAACAATAATATTTTATAAAAATATTTGTTTATATCAGAAAAAAATGCTATCTTTGCACACAAATTAGGTATTTCGCGCTTATGCGAGTGCGTGGCGTCCAAAAAATAGGAATTCATGAAGAAACATTTATTGTTGATTGCACTATTGGGAATGGGAAGTGCAATGATGTGGGCCGATCCGATTGATCGCACTCAATTGGAAGGACTAAAAGGAGATGAGATCTTGCAAAAACTGCACACCATGATAAAGGATCATAAGGTGCTTACCTATGATAATGTTCGTGCAGATAGGGCAGGAGTGGATATCGTTAGTAATAAGGTGGTGGATATGTATAGTTCGTGCCCATTTGGCGCTCGTAATTATTGTGGGTATGGAACTGATTTTGAACGTTGTGATTGTTACAACCGCGAACATGCACTACCCAAAGCTTGGTGGGGCGGGGGTAAGGATGGTACTCCTATGTACACGGACTTGCATCATGTGATCCCAACAGATTTTGAGGCGAATACACAGCGGCAAGATTATCCGTATGGCGAAGTTAGTTCGCAAACTTGGACCAATGGTGTAAGTAAGTTTGGAACAACAAATTCCTTCCCATCAGTGAAGAATGCCCGTGCTTTTGAACCTGCCGATGAGTACAAAGGAGACGTTGCTCGTATCTACTTCTATATGTTGACTTGCTATTTGGATTACCAACTCAATCAAAATACAAATTCTAAGATTGTGTTTGGTTATAATAGTACCAAAAAACAGTCCAAGTTCACATCGGCCGCCCAAGATTTATTCCTTAAATGGTATCGCAACGATGCGGTTAGTTCCAAAGAGACCACTCGCAACGACAAAGTGGAGGCTAAGCAAGGCAATCGTAATCCATTCGTGGATTATCCTGAATTAGTGGAGTATATTTGGGGAAACAAGAAGAATGTGCCTTATTCCATAGAGACCGACTTGTTTGAACAGAAAATTGAACAAGCTGCTCAACGTAAAGTGGTTATTGATGGCCGTTTGTATATCAAGGCAGAGGGCGCACTATACGATATAATGGGCAATAAAGTTGCAAATTTTTAATTAATCATGAAAAACACTATTCTTTCCTGCTTGTTGTTGCTGTCAGCAGCCATCATGGCGGAATCAATGCCTCAGGGGTATTACGACCAAATCAATGGCAAGTCGAATGCCACGCTGAAGGGAACCTTAAAATCTATTATTCGTGACCACACTGTCGTTCCATACGGTGACGGTTCGTGGGAAGTTTTTTACTATGCCGATCGTGATACCGTAACCGGCTTATGCATGGATATGTATTGCGATGATTGGAAACCATTGAAGAGTCCTGGCGACAAAGCGGCCGGCTGTAATGTGGAACATTCATTTGCTAAGTCTTGGTGGGGTGGCTCAGAGAATGATGCATACAAAGATTGCTATCACCTTAATCCTTCCAACTCAACCGCCAATGGTTCGCGCAGTAATTATCCGTTAGGAGTGCCTGTTAAGGATTTCAAAGATCCTTCCTCAACGGGTTCTCTAAAAGTGGGCAAACGCACTCATGCGACGTTGGGGGATCATTATGTGTTTGAGCCCAAGGACGAATATAAGGGCGATTTTGCTAGGGCATACTTCTATATGGCTACTTGCTATGGTAAGGATTTGAATGGTAACATAGATCCGGTTTGTACCAAATATAAAGGTTGGCGTTTGGATAATAAAGATGTGGGATCGATGTTTGCGATGCAGAATGATACGTATCTGGAATTTCAAGATTGGGAAATAGAAGTGCTGCTGGCTTGGCATCGTATGGACCCAGTGTCTGGAAAGGAACTGCAACGCATGAATGCGGTGTCTAATTTTCAGCACAATAGAAACCCCTTTATTGAATATCCATGCTTAGCGGAGTATATATGGGGGAATCGCAAGGGACAATCTGTTAATTTGGCACAACTCAGACGCACCACGGATGGCAGTTGGCTCTCGCTGACGGACTCTATGATGTTGACCGGTTGTCAATGTGAGTTCACAGAGCCTACTTTATACACAACTATCGCGTCCATTACTTTTCCACAACAAATCGTGGGAGAGACAGTTGCAGATAATTTTTTGTTGACCGGAGCTAAACTGACGGACGATATAACGCTGACTATCAGCGGCAAGGATGCTGATGCTTTTTCGGTTGCACCAACCACTATCGCTGCGGCCGAGGCCAATGGCGATTCAACCATCGTAGTTAGTTTCTCCGCTGACAAGGAAGGCTCTTATTCGGCTACTTTAACCATTAGCAGCGAAGGTGCCAACGATGTCAATATCGCACTAAACGGCGTGGCCACTACCGAATGCTCCATCACATGGTTGGTGAATGATAAAATTTATACAGATGGTCAACCCTCTACCAAAGTGGCGAAAGGTGCTAAACCGACTGCTATTCCATCTGAACCTGCTGCATTTGATACACAAAGTCCGGTCTTTATGGGATGGAGCCAATATGCCATCGAAGGCACGACCGATGTGCGTCCTACGGATTTATTCGACAAAGTAGAGGATGCACCGCAAGTGACGGAAGATATAACTTTCTATGCTGTCTTTGCTCATGAAGAGAAAGAAGGCTCTGACACACCTGTGGAAATGACATGGAAAACTCCGTCTGCTGCAGGTTGGACGTCCAAGGGAATGGTGGATAAAAGCAGTTATTCCATTTTTGCATCAGGAGCATCACTTACCTCTCCGTCTATTGATTTGAGCACATTGGTATCCGTGACGGTTAATTTGCGTACTTACGGAGGAAAGCAATATAATGTATTAGATATAAAAGCCAATGGCGCAAAAATAGGTAGTGTGACGGCTTCTAATTCAACCTTGTCCAACTACACTTGGACCAATACGGATAAACTTTCCGGCATGGCTGCATTGACATTCTCCAGCACGACATCCACTAATCAATATGGACCTGCTGCGGCTTCTATTTCTATCAAAGCCTCGGCTATGAAGTATGTTTATACGCGCTACATTACTCATGAGGTTGGAAGTGGCATGCCATTGATTAAAAACACCAATCGTACTGAGAAAATTCTTTATAGGGGACAACTATTGATTCAAAAAGGTTCCCACTTGTATAATAGTCTTGGACAAACCATTAAATAATTAAATCATGAAAAAACATTTTGTATCAGTTCTTTTACTTGCTGCTTTCCCGTTGGTTGGCATGGCAAAAACAGTTACTCCGGCCGCAGACATTCCTGCGTATTATTCAACAGTAGATAACACGAGTGGAGATAATCTCTTCTCTGCCTTAACCTCCGTTACAAAAAAAGGCTTTAGTTCATTAGGTTATGACGGATTATTTGATGCCTATAAATCTGCGGATGTTTATCCGGCTGATTCTACAGGCAAGGCAGGAAAGATTTGGGATATGTATGGTGGCTGTGAATTTGATGCGAGTAAAGAGGCTGATCGGTGTGGAAATTATAAAAATGAATGCGATTGTTTCAATCGTGAGCACTCTATTCCTAAATCATGGTGGGGAGGTAGCACGAGTGGTATAGGTTGCGATATCTTCCATGTTGTACCTACCGATGGCAAGGTGAATGGTATGCGAAGTAATAATACGTTTGGCGAGGTGTCCTCTGCTACGTATACTTACAATGGCTGCAAATTAGGTTCAGCCAAGGCAGTCTCCACGACCAAAAAGACGATTGCAACTACTGCTAACGAAAGTGTCGCAATGAGTGGCAAAGTCTTTGAACCGCAAGATCAATATAAAGGCGACTTCGCTCGTGGATATCTCGGCGTCATCATGAAATGGAATGGTGATGGTAAACAACCTACTCAAAGTGAAGGAGTAGATGTTTTTTCAGGCACTTACACCGCCAAAGGTTATTATGGTCTGACAAAATCCGGTGTGGCTTTGCTTATGAAATGGCATCGCGAGGATCCTGTTTCTCAAAAGGAAATAGACCGCAATAATGGTATCCAAAAAACGCAGGGCAATCGCAACCCCTTTATTGACTATCCATACTTAGCCGAGTATATTTGGGGCGAACATGCCGGAGAAACCGTGGATATGGATATGCTGATTTCATCTTCCGATCCGGACTTTATCCCAGGCGAGAGTGACGGTTATCGTCAATCTACGGAACCTACTTTCATTTGTGCAACGTCATCGTTGACCTTCCCAACGTTGTTGGAGGGACAAACATCGTCGCTGACATTTGAACTAAAAGCCCTGCGCTTAACCGATGGTATTACGCTATCTATCTCTGGCGCTAATGCTAACCAGTTCTCTGTTACTCCTGCATCCATCGCTGCTGCTTCGGCTATTGGCACACATACAATCAAGGTAACCTATAAGCCCACAACCAAGGATGTGCATAATGCAACACTTACTATCTCCAGCACCGGTGCACAAAGTGTGTCCATTTTATTAGGCGGTGCTTGCGCAAAAGAATGCATATTAGATTGGATTGTTAATTGCGATCCTTATACCGCAGGTAATCCAACTACCAAAGCTGCCATTGGTTCCAAAATCGCTGTTATTCCAACGGCTCCAACATCTTGCTCACAAACGAGTTCGCAGTTTGTGGGATGGTCGCAAACACCGATTGACGGCGTTACTGATGAACTGCCCGACGATTTGTTTACAGACGAGTCTGAAGCGCCAAGCGTAGTAGGTGATATGACGTTCTATGCTGTCTTCGCTCATGTAACCGAACAAGGCGGTGGAAAAGCTGAGGAAATAGAATGGGACATCACTTCATCTTGGGCAAATACAGGAATGAGCAAACAATCTAAATATTGGGTTCTGCAAGAAGGTGCATCCTTGACATCTCCTGATATTGACCTCGCTCGCCTGCAATCAATTATGATTGATATGCGTACTTATGGTGGAACACAATATAACACGATTGATGTAACGACGAATGGTACTAAAATTGCTTCTATAGAAGCTACTAATGGTAAGAATTTTGCCGAGGTTACATGGACCAATACTAACTCATTATCGGGCACTTATCCATTGGTATTCACTAGCCCAACATGTAAGACTGGTGGAGGCCCCGGTATAGACCATATCGTTGTCTCTGTTGCTGGCAAGAAGTACGCCTACGACCAATTCATTACATCGTGTAAGGAATGCGATGGACCAACCGATCTAGAACCGGTACTCGAGCAATTACCTTCGGCAACTAAGTTCATGCAAAACGGACGAATCTACATTATCAAAAACAATAACAAATATACAATTTTAGGTCAAACAATTAAAAACTTTTAATCATGGCAGAAGAAAAATTGAATCTGTTGGCTGATTTCCCCGCCATCTCGACCAAGACTTGGAAGGAGAAAATCATCACCGATCTCAAGGGTGCTGACTTCGAGAAAAAACTCGTTTGGCGCACCCCGGAAGGCTTTAATGTACAGCCTTTCTATCGTCAGGAAGACCTCAAAGGTCTAAAAACAACCGTTTCCGCTCCGGGACAATTCCCCTACGTGCGCGGAACGAAAACAACCAATGATTGGGCCATTCGTCAAAACATTTGCGCTTGCAAATCGGCTCGTAAGGCTAATCAAAAAGCATTGGAAGTGCTCAATAAAGGTATTACCTCACTGGGTTTCTGCTTGGATGCAGATAAACTCAACTACCACTTTATCAAAGTGCTCCTGAATGGTATTGATGCTCGTGCTATCAACATTAACTTCAATATCTGCCCATGCAAGGCTCCTGAGTTGGCTAATATCCTTGTTCGTTACTATGGCCGCTGCGGCTATGACTTCAAGGCCGTTCATGGTTCTATCAACGTCGATCCTATCAAGGGTATGCTGCTTAAAGGCAAGAACCTGAGTCGCGAACAAGTGACTGAACGTCTCGTGGCTACCGTTAAGGCTGCTAAGACATTGGTTAACTACCGTGTCATAGGCGTGAACAGCGCTATCCTTAATAACTCAGGCGCATATTGCGCACAAGAGTTGGCTTATGCTCTGGCATGGGGTGCTGACTACATGACGATGATGACCGAAGCCGGTGTACCTAACTATGAGGCTGCTCGCAATATCCGCTTCAACATGGGTATTGGTGGCAATTACTTCATGGAGATTGCTAAGTTCCGCGCAGCTCGTCTGTTGTGGGCTAAGATCGTTGAGGCTTACAAAGCTCCTATCTTCACCGCTGCTCTTAAGGATGCTGCTAAGATGATTGTCTGCGCTACTACCAGCCGCTTCAACATGACCGTCTTTGACGCATACGTTAACCTGTTGCGCAGCCAGACCGAGACTATGTCTGCTGCCCTCGCCGGCGTGGACGAGATAGTGGTTACTCCGTTTGACGTAACATACGAACAACCTACTGAGTTCGCAGAGCGTATTGCTCGTAACCAACAACTCATGCTGAAGGAGGAGGCTCATTTCAATAAAGTGGTTGACCCTGCTGCCGGTTCATACTATATCGAGAACCTGACCGCAAGTATCGCTGCTGAGGCTTGGAAACAATTCCTCGCTATCCAGGATAATGGCGGTATGTTTGAGATGGTTAAGAATAACAAGGTGCAAGAGGCTGTGGCTGCTAACTTAAAGACTCGTTTGAGTGATGTGGCTCGTCGCAAAGAGATTCTGCTCGGCTCTAACCAATTCCCGAACTTCACCGAGAAGGCTGCCAAGAAAATCAAAGAGACCGCTTGCTGTGGCGCTTGCTGCAATGCCGAGAAAGGCGAACTGCAAACATTGCCTATCGCTCGCGCTGCTGAAGAATTTGAGACGCTGCGTCTAGAGACCGAAGGTGCTAATAAACAACCTGTTGCTTTCATGCTGACCATCGGTAACCTCGCAATGCGTATCGCTCGCGCTCAATTCAGCTGCAACTTCCTCGCTTGCGCAGGATACAAAGTGATTGACAACAACGGCTTTAAGTCCGTTCATGACGGTATCAAGGCTGCTCGCAAGGCTAAGGCTGATATTATTGTTCTCTGCTCTAGCGATGACGAATATGCAACCTTCGCTCCACAAGCTTGGCTCGAACTCGAAAACGCTAAGGAGATGTTCATCGTAGCAGGTGCTCCTGCTTGCATGGAAGACCTCCAAAAACTTGGTATCCAGAACTTCATCCACGTGAAGTGCAACGTGCTTGATACACTCAAATCATTTAATCAACAACTCCTCAATAAATAATTACTACTATGAAGCCTAATTTCAAAAATATCGATATTAAGAAAGTTGCTGCTTCTCATGTAGAAGGAGCTAATGAAGCCAACTGGAAAACGCCTGAACTTATTGACGTTAAGCCTATCTATACAAAAGATGACCTCCAAGGCATGGAGCATCTTAATTATGCTGCCGGTCTGCCACCATTCTTGCGTGGCCCGTATAGTGGCATGTACCCAATGCGTCCTTGGACCATTCGTCAGTATGCCGGTTTCTCTACCGCCGCTGAGTCCAACGCATTCTATCGTCGTAACCTCGCTTCCGGTCAAAAAGGTCTATCCGTAGCCTTTGACCTGCCTACCCACCGTGGCTACAATGCCGACAACATGCGTGTTGTAGGTGATGTGGGAAAAGCCGGCGTGTCAATCTGCTCGCTCGAGGATATGAAAGTTCTCTTTGCAGGTATCCCTTTGAATAAGATGTCCGTTTCGATGACTATGAATGGTGCCGTTCTGCCTATCCTGGCCTTCTATATCAACGCAGGTCTGGAGCAGGGTGCTAAACTCGAAGAAATGGCTGGAACGATCCAAAACGACATCCTCAAAGAGTTCATGGTGCGTAATACCTACATCTATCCGCCTAAGTTCTCCATGAAGATTATCGCTGATATCTTCGAATATACTTCTCAGAACATGCCTAAGTTCAACTCTATCTCCATCTCCGGCTACCACATGCAGGAAGCTGGTGCAACGGCTGATATCGAGTTGGCTTACACGTTGGCTGATGGTATGGAGTACCTCCGCGCTGGTGTGAACGCCGGTATGCCGGTGGATGTATTCGCTCCACGTTTGAGCTTCTTCTGGGCTATTGGTACCAACCACTTCATGGAAATTGCTAAGATGCGTGCTGCACGTATGTTATGGGCTAAGATCGTTAAGTCGTTCGGTGCTAAGAATCCTAAATCCATGGCTCTGCGTACCCACTGCCAAACCTCTGGTTGGTCGCTTACCGAGCAAGATCCATACAACAACGTAGGTCGTACTTGCTTCGAGGCTATGGCCGCTGCTCTGGGTCATACCCAGTCCCTGCATACCAACGCTTTGGACGAGGCTATCGCTCTGCCTACCGACTTCTCCGCACGTATCGCGCGTAACACGCAAATATATATACAAGAGGAGACTAAGGTCTGCAAACAAATCGACCCATGGGCTGGTTCCTACTATGTAGAGTCCCTTACTAAGGAGATTATGGATAAGGCTTGGGCTCATATTCAAGAAATTGAAAAACTCGGCGGTATGGCTGCTGCTATCGAGACCGGTATTCCTAAGATGCGTATCGAGGAAGCTGCTGCTCGTACCCAGGCTCGTATCGACTCCGGTGCACAAAAAATCATCGGCGTGAACGAGTATCGCCTTGACCACGAAGATCCTATTGACATTCTCGAAGTGGACAATACCGCTGTTCGTAACGAACAAGTGGCTCGCTTGGCAGAACTTCGCGCTCATCGCGACGAAAAAGCCGTTCAGGCTGCTCTGGCAGAACTGACTGCTGCCGTTCAAGCATGGGCTGATGGCAAGAAAGGTGAGAACCTACTCGCTCTGGCCGTTAAGGCTGCCGGACTCCGTGCTTCATTAGGTGAGATTTCTGATGCTTGCGAGAAAGTCGTAGGCCGTTATAAAGCAACTATTAGAACTATTTCAGGCGTGTATAAAGCAGGTACCAATAATGACGCTGACTTCCAGGAAGCTAGTCGTCTCACGGCAGAGTTTGCCAAGAAAGAAGGTCGTCAACCTCGTATCATGATTGCCAAGATGGGCCAAGACGGTCACGATCGTGGCGCTAAAGTCGTTGCTACCGGTTATGCCGACTGCGGTTTTGATGTAGATATGGGACCTTTGTTCCAAACTCCTGAAGAAGCTGCTAAACAGGCTGTTGAAAACGACGTACACGTATTAGGTGTTTCGTCTTTGGCTGCTGGTCACAAAACTTTGATTCCTCAGGTAATTGCTGAGTTGAAGAAACTTGGTCGTGAGGACATCATGGTTACCGCCGGTGGTGTTATCCCTGCTCAGGACTATGACTTCCTCTACAAAGCAGGCGTAGCTGCCATCTTTGGGCCTGGCTCTTCCGTCGCTAAGTCCGCCAAAACAGTCATGGAATTGCTCCTGCAATAAATGGAACTTGATTATGTCTGCACAAGAGAATCAACAAAAAGCGTTGGCGTATATCGCCGATACTGCCAATCAAGTAATTGATTACGAATGGGAAATTCGTCATCACAGAGAGATGCACGCGGCTTACGAGAAATCCTTGTAGGTCTGAACTGTGTGGCACGCATTCTCAAGGACAATTCTTAATATTTGGGGCTGATTCGTAACGAGTCAGCCCTTTTGTATCTTTCCTACTTAAGTAAAAATCCCACCCACTAACAAAACAAGAGGAGATTTCGGTCTCCTCTTGCGTTTGTTGTGTAGTGTCTTAGATTACAACTCCTTATACACTTTCTCGAATGCTTCTAATAATTTATTACGCAAAAGGGTCTTATAATGCAAATTGACGGCTTTTTTATCAGTCTCTTTATGTGAATATCGACCATTTAATCGTTCAGTTTGATTGATTGAAATAGTTTCACTTTTTACTAATGCTTTTTTCTCTGTATCATACACACAAAGATTATATTCAGCATTAAGTACGACTTCAGTTGTGTTGCCTTTGTAACAACATAATAAAGGTACATATACAGGTACAAGTGTGAAACATGTTAGTGACCCTATCAACCAACCGGCTAATTTCATATCAAGATTGTCATCCACAATGTCAGAATGTGTGTAATTCTGTCTTATTACATCCACAAATGACACATATCTATGATTCCCCGAATAAGACGATAGTTCTTGCAAATCAAAGCGCCCAAGATAGAATTTTGTTCTATCTTCTGCAATCTGCGTTTTTTGTAAATCCTCGCCAAAATTTACCATCAGTTCGTTGTAGCGAGACAAATTCTTGAAACCGAGAAAATCCATTTTAGGACTTTTCTGCTGTACAGAATAGGGCTCTATCGTATTCACAGATACCGCCGTATATGTTTTACATGAAGGTAGAACATAAAATACTGCCATGAGGCAGATTAAACATAAATGTTTTTTCATAATAATTGCTTGTTGATTGTTAGATTAAAACTCTGCCATGGCATAGATTGTTCCTTCATTTACCCCTGTATCTTCGCTAATTCCTGTTGAAAAAAAGCAATTGGTCAAATCACAAACAAAGGTGAGAGGTCGTATGTTAACATCTTTGTCTATGGCACCTCCAATTACACCAACTAAACTTCCATTTCCTGAATTGAATGTAATTTTATCTTTGTTTTCTTTATTTTTTGCCCATGTTGATTTGGATAATGTTGAAGACCTTATCAACATTGGTTCAGTGAAAAAGTTTGGGTAAACACATCTTAAGAATCTCCAATGATGTTTATAATTTTCGTATACTGCTGCATATTCTTTTAGTTTATCCATCTTCATAGTAGAATTTTGGATACCAGCTCCTAAATGATCTACAAATTGTAATCCAAATAATTCCAATTCATGTGCACCGGGAATAAACCAATCTTCACCGAGTTGAGTTACCCAATAGTATGCAGGAAACCAATCTTGCATGGAAATATCATTCTTTATACAATAATCCAAAACGGCTTGCGTACTTTCTTTACCGTATTCACTATTAGTACTTAAAAGATTTTGGTACATCTCGTTCCATTCTTTATCTTTGTGTTTTACTCGACACGTAAGACGTGGCATTTGTGACATCATGTCTATCAATTCTAATTGCATTTCTAAAGTGTCACGTAAAGAATTCATAAGTTTTTCATATACCTCTTTATAGTCTTCACCCGTTTGTTTACATTGTTTCTTAATTTTTCCTTTTACAATTCCTGCGATGAATTTCTGTTGGGATTCAAAATTTTTTCGTGTTTCTACTTTGAAATTTTCAAAATTGGGTTTAGTTTTTTCTTCTTCAAAACATTCATCCCCAAGGTATGCACGTGGGGATAACATAAGTCCATGTTGACCTGATTCATCAACATATACAACGACAGCTTTAATGCCGTCTTTTTCGATTAAATCACCCAATTTGTAAGTTTGGGCATACATTGTTAGCGAGAACGCGCCAACAAGCATTATAAATAAACTTTTTTTCATTGTTTAATGATTTTATTTTTTTTGCCTACTCACTTATGGCTTTTCGGCATCCGCCATTTATTTTCTAATACGTATACATAACAAAAAAAAGCGCAGGTCCGAAATTTACTCGTCCTGCTGCTTTAGGCTGTGGAAGATGCCCATTGGGATAGAACAAGCAACTTCGACCTGCACCGTATGCAATATAACACCTTATTATAGAATACGCACATATACGCGCAAAAGGTGTGCTTATATACACACAATACAGACATTTTTCCGTTGCTTCATCTTGATCCCAAATATTGAACTTCCACATTCAAAGCAGTCAAGAACAAAGCGCGTTAAACGCCTTTTTCACTATGTCTGATTTGCAAAGAGAGTGTTCTCTTTTTGTAAATCGACCACAAAATTACAACAAATTTTTGGAATACGCAAAAAAAGTTTACTTTTATTTGCTATTTAAATAAAATTTTAGTAAAATTTACAGAGTATAACTCAAACAAGAGGTTATCTCAACTTCTCTATTTCTGCATCAATGACAGCAATATGATTCTCGGCTGTTACTAAAACATTCTTAGGTTTAATGTCCCATAATAAGATGCTCCCATTTGAGAACTTGCCATCCTCTCCTGTTGACTCAAAAGAAAGGGTGTGCATATAGTCTCGAATTTCTTCATTAGTTGCAAACCGAGCATTTCTTATAAATGGTTGTGAGAATATTGGGAAAACACAATCGGAGCGCATGACTTGCAGCCCGACCAATCGCATAGCCGTCACAGGAAATAAAGAATTATAGATATCAATTCGATCTAATAACTTGACTAAATCTTCACCAACATGAGTTAATGTGTTCATTTTATACAACACATTATCAATAGGATCTATCCAATTTTCACACTCATTGCCACTTTGAAACAAGAGCAGGTGCCGTTCTTGGGCAAATGTTCCGAACATATCTATGGCACGACCATTAGCAACTGCCCATAAAGCGGCTGCCTTGTGTTGCTCTACGCGATTTAATCCTGCAAGGATTTCTCGTAAGCTTCGTGCATCTCTTTGTGGTGCTGAATTTCCCATTCGTAATCAATGGTTGTATTGGCAGGATTGGTTATATAGGATAATAAACCTATCTGATTTTCTTGTGCTGACATTATCTTCCTTTCTCAAATCCGTTGCAAATATACAACAAAAATTTGGATTATGCAAATTTTTGTTTGCTTTTTAGGTAAAATAGCACAACTTCTCTTCTTTGAGCCGCGAACCAATCGCATCTTTTTGTTTTTTCATTTTTCATCTTTATCTTTTAATCTTCATCTTCAATCTTCAATATTCAACGCCCCCTTAGGGTTTTCATCTTTCAAGCATGGTGCTAGTCATAACATTCTCATAACATTGTCATAACATTCTCATAACATTTAGAACCCCTAGTGCTACCCTGCGACACCGCAATTAGACCAATAATTGAGCCTCTGTATCTATTTTTGCAAATATTATTTGCATATATGCTATTTTTTTTGTAATTTTGCAAACATAATTTGAAAACCATGGAAGTCAAAATCGTTTTTATAAGTTCTACAGATGTGCGATTGATTCGTTCTAATCGCACCATGTTAGCAGAGTTGCGATTCAAACAATCTATACCCCAAGACAAACAGGAATCTTATGCTCGTCTTATGGAGGTTCTCCTGGATCAAGCTAAACGAGTACGAGGAAAGGAGCATAACTCGTGGCAGCAATTAGAATATGTTAACAAGAGACTGTCTCTCAATAAAGATTTTCCTAATTCATTTCAGCGATTGGTTACTGACAAGGAATTGACTCGTGCATACATAGGAGCCAAATTGCAAAATATTAGAAAGAAACGAAAACTTTCTCTCAGAGGGCTTGCTCATCTTTCTGGGATTGATTATGGCAATCTCAGCAAAATAGAGAATGGTAATGTTTCCGTTGGTTTAGATGTCCTATGCAGATTACTACAAGCGATGGACATTCATCTCGATTTCATTGAAAAAATTGCTTTGGATAAGGTTAAACTTTGATATTGTTGGCATATTTACCAATTTAAGAGTCTTAAAAGTGCATCTTTTAGGGCTTTTTTGATGTATTTTCTATAGTACGATTTTTAATGTGATTTACAGAAAATGGATTAAATTTACACAAAAAACATATCATTTCTTTGGAAAATGAAGGTTTTATTAATGAAAAAATCGTCTTGCTTCGTTTACATATATATAGGGGCATAATGTATTTGCACCAAAATTAAAAATTACATAATATGAAAAACGAAACAAGAAGAGTCCTGTTTTTAGATTTTGATGGTGTGATGATCACCGAGTTTGGAACACAAGTACGTGAGACGTTAGGTTCAACTGAAGATGAATTTGGACCAATGTTTGACCCTACAGCAGAGAAGGCATTGCAAGATTTAGAAAAAAAGGTATCTTTTGACATTGTAGTTACATCTAATCGCCGATTTGTTGGATTAGAAACTTTGCAAGCCATGTGGAAGAAACGTGGACTGGCTGGTAATCTATATGATATTACACCTTTGCATGCTGCTGACCAAGCTATTGCAGAAGGAGAGAAAGCCCCATGTAATATTAAGGCGATAGAGATAAAATCATGGCTGGCACAGCATCCCGAAGTTGGTCTATATGTCATTGTTGATGATGAACCTATTGAAGATATTGAGCTTAAAGCAAATGTTGTATTATGCCATCCAGATTTTGGCTTAGCGGAGAAATACTATACTATTGTTTCTGCCTTTCGTGGTGTGCTACATAAACCATTAGAAGCACCTAATGATTTTGGTTTATTCAATTTGAGAAGTTGTGAATTGAGGACAGCAAGTCGAAAGAAGTTGTTATACGAAGATTTTGCCCAACTCCCAAAGATTCCAATCAAACAGTCAAAGGGAATTGTAGGGTGGTTTGCGCGTACATTTTTGAAAAAGAAAGTGTTTTATGTAACAGAACTTGATAGTTCTATTGATGAGCTTGGTTCTTTTATGGCTAAAGTGATGGAAAATGTTCTTCGTATTATTAAAAGCGGTAATGAGCAGGTTGCTCTTGCTTATGGTTTAGCCATGTTAATTACAATGCAAACGAATGCATATTTTAAGTATTGCCGTTATCATGAGTTTATTGGTTTGTTGTGTGAGATTGCAGTTGGTCTCAAAGAAGTCGAAATGGCTAAAATGTTGATACGTATCATGGAAGGGTCGCATTTTTTAGAAAGTCTATACACTGATTTTACCAAGGTAGATGAAAGATTTTTTGAGTTAGAGGAGAAGATACATCTTATTCCTGAATCGGAAGTTAAAGATAATAGATTATTATATTTCGAACTTATTTGTGAACTGCGCCGTCATTGGTATAATGAAAAAGACTTTATATTGGATGACTTTTTATGCTGATACCAAACATATTGAATAAGGTAGTAATTTTTACCCAAAATTAAACTATATTTGCATATATCAGAAATAAAGTGTAACTTTGCAAGAAAATTTTGTTTAATCAATAAAATGAAAATGCTATGACGAATAATGATATTGTTGAACTTACAAAGAAAGTGTTGGCTGAAAATCCGCAATGGAAGACTATCTATCAAAGATATGCTAAACAAATTTTCCAGAATAGTGAACATTTTGTTGCTAATGCACGAAAATTCATGGTTAAAGCTCCTATTATTCCCTATAGTTCTCTTGGCAAAGTGATGTCCGATGATTCCTCAACGCATATCGATTTGCGATTCGCTGGACAAAGTATTGGCAATATCAGCATCAATAATAATGGAGTTCGAAAATTATATGTCTCTGCAGAGCAAGCAAAATATGCAAAAGAACATTTTGGTTATGAACAGAGTAAGGAACTCAAGGGGATTTTATGGGAAGACGCCACTGATTGGAGACGATATTTCTACTCGTTGGAGAGCAAGAGTAGTACTTGTATTAAAAGCGAGGAGCATCGTATCGAAAGTTTCTTGTTAAAAGAATTTGCTAAAACTACAAGAAAGCAAGATAAAAAATTGTGCAATATACAGCCCGTTAGAATGGGAGGTAAGTTTTTTCAGCTAACGACACCACTAAAAGCGAGTACACATGAACCCACAATTTCCTTAACAACGAAACTGAATGGTGCGAATGGAGGTGGAATTGACATTCTTGCGACGGTTAAACATTCTCCGAGGGTTTCGCGATTTGCAATAATGGAACTGAAAGACGAGAATAGAGAGAATGAGTGTCAAGAAGTGGCAATGTTCCAAGCAATAACCTATGCAACATTTTTTGCTCTTTTGTTGAGAAGCGAAAGTGGGCGAGATTGGTGGAACATTCTCAAAAATAAAGGCAAAATTACCGAAACAACAAAAATTAAGGATGTTCCTAATCATTTGGATATTGATGTTGTTACAATAATGCCTGTTGGAGGCTCAAAAGAAGGTGATTTATCTCCGATTGAACTAAATGAATTGAATACTACACTTCATTTATATACCTTGTATTATAACAAAGACGCTGAGGGAAATCCTGCTTCTTTTGTTGGAACATTATCCGATAATTTATTACTATGACCATCACTATCTATCGTGGCAACCAAATTGGTGGCTGCATTACACAAATAGAGTCAGCCAAAGGCTCAAAGATTCAAATCGACTTCGGACATAATCTGCCCGAAGGGGATAAGCCTGCCAATGACAAATACGATGACCCTAAAGAGTTGGAGAACCTCTTAAATGGAGTCAGCGATATTTATTACACCCATTACCATGGCGACCACATTGGTTTTGAAAGCCAAATCAATCAGTTAAGTCAAACACAGCACATTGGCAAATTGTCGTTGGACATTGTGCGTACTCTCAAACGGCACATGAAGAATGCGCCTATCTTTGAAGAAGATGCAACGCGTAGTTTAGAAGCTCTTAATAAGTTTAAAACCTACGTTGCCAATCACACCGAAATGGTAGGAAAACATAAAGACATCGAGATTACTCCTTTTTATGTCAGTCACTCTGCCATAGATGCTCACATGTTTCTTATTCATTGCGATGGCAAATATGTGCTCCATACTGGTGACTTCCGAGACCATGGATATATGGGTGAAGGAATGGTGAAAGTGCTACAAAAACTAATTCTTCCGAAACACTCTATTGATGTGCTTATTACAGAAGGAACTATGCTTTCTCGTGGCAGCGAGAAAGTGATGTCAGAGAAAGAATTGATGCAGAAAGCAATGGCTGTTTTTAAGGATTATAAATACGCCTTTGTATTGCAATCCTCTACCGATATAGACATTCTGTTGTCCTTCTATTTAGCGACATGTCCGAATAGGAAGGACAATAAAAAATGGTATGGTCGTATGTTTGTCACCGATGGCTATCAGCAAGCACAAATCCGAAATGCCAATAAATTAGATGGGCTCTATAAAGAGATTCGCTCGGCAGACATTAGGCATAAACATGAAGGAATGCTATACCTTATGCGCGAGCGTGGTTTTACTATGCTTGTGCGCAATTCAGAAACATTCCAAAAGTTAATAGATGAAATAGTCCCGATGATTGATTTAGAGCACACGATTTTTATCTATTCTCAATGGCACGGATATATAGATACCGAGGGCAAATCAAAAAATCAATCAGCAATTGATTTTATTCATCGCTATCCGTGGCATTTTATGGAACTGCACACCTCTGGACACGCTTCAAAAGAAGCCTTGGAGGAGGTCTGCAATTTGGCTAATCCAACTACTGCGATTATTCCCATTCATAAAGATCCAGATAGTGACTTCCGTTTGCTAAATATTCAACAGGAATTAAAAGACCGTGTTTATACCGAGTCAACCGAAGTGGAAGGAATAAAGATTCAAATAAATAATTGAAAGTTACTATGATTATCACTACTACTCCGACCATTGAAGGTCACACGATTAAGGAATACAAAGGTCTCGTTTCCGGAGAGGCCGTTTTTGGTATTAACTTTGTGAAGGATTTCTTCGCCTCTATTCATGATGTGTTTGGTGGACGTTCTGGCGGATATGAAGAGACTATGCGAAAAGGTCGTTTGGCAGCGCAAACAGAGATGGAAAAACGTGCCAAAGAACTTGGCGCAAATGCTATTGTGGGAGTTCACTATGGTTATGAAACTGTTGGTCAAGGTGGTTCAATGCTCTTGATAGCCATTAGCGGTACAGCGGTGGTTTTTGAATAGCCTAATATAGTTCTATTTTTAAATGAAAAAGATTAACAATACTCTAAGGAGAACTCTTGCTGTCATTGATTTGCGTATTCCTTTTGTAATAAATCCAATATTGCAAAAAGCGAATAGATATGCTGCATCCTTAATGACAATGAATGATTGGGACAAGCAAATGGTTCAAGTCAGAGAGGGGGCCTCGTCCACATCCTCGATGGACTCGTACAATGAAACAGATTGACCAAAATGCAAAAAAGAAGATTGGACGAAATCTAAATAAAACTCTACAAGTTTCCTCTTATTGATATTTTGCGAGGCAGAAAACAATCCGTTCTCTGCCCCGCATCCTATATGCACGTATTATGCACCGTATATGCAAACATCCTTCATCCAAAATGTACGATTATTAACTTTTCTGTCTGCGCAAAAATCAAAAAGTAACTAAAAAGCGTCTAAAGTAGGCGACCATTTCGGGACCACATGCAGCTAGCGGAAGCCCCGCCTAACCCCAGCCTAAACCTGCCCAAGACCTTGCTTTTCGTGGGCTTCCGGTGGGGCTTAGTAGGGGCTTACATGCTACGGAGATGTTACGGAACTTTAGACGCGCGTCGTCGGAGCAACAACTTCGCAAGCGGTTGATTGCCACGAAGTTTAATCCACAGGCGAGTTGTGCTCCTCCTCTCCCCATAACCTCTCAACGAGCTTCTGGGGACCCCATTATAGAGAGACTGCCGGGTGGGCGAGAGAGTGTCGAGAGAGGGTCGACCGACCCTCGACTAAAAAAATCGCCTATCTATTGTGACGTAGATAGGCGATTAATTATTGGTGTAATCTAATTACCGATTGGCACGTTTGCGCTCCAGTTCATCCAGGATGATTTTACGCAGGCGCATGCTCTTAGGCGTTACTTCTACGTACTCATCTTCCTTGATATACTCGAGTGCCTCTTCCAGACTGAACTTAACAGCAGGAGCCAAGATGGCTTTGTCGTCAGCAGATTTAGAACGCATGTTAGTCAGGTTCTTAGCCTTGATAACATTGATGACTATATCGCCTTCCTTGGCGTTCTCTCCTACTACCTGTCCGGCATACACTTCCTCTTGTGGATCAATGAAGAACCGTCCGCGGTCCTGCAGTTTATCCAAGGCATAAGCAGATGCTGTACCGGTTTCCATGGCGATGAGTGAACCATTGACGCGTTTTTCGATGTCGCCCTTGTAGGGTTGGAAGTCCATGAATCGGTGCGCCATGATAGCCTCACCGGCGCTGACGTTCATCACGAACGTACGCATACCGATGATGCCGCGGCTGGGAATAGTGAATTCCAACTGCACGCGGTCGTTCACCATCTCCATCTTGGTCATCTCGCCCTTGCGAACGGTGACGTACTCGATGATCTTGCCGGAACATTCCTCGGGCGTATTGACGGTGAGTTGCTCGATAGGTTCGCACTTAACGCCATCAATCTCTTTGATGATGACTTGCGGCTGACCTACCTGCAGTTCATATCCCTCGCGACGCATGGTCTCAATCAGCACACTCAGATGCAGCACCCCACGTCCGTACACACGCCAACTATTATCTTTATCGCTGGGCTCTACGCGCAGTGCTAAGTTCTTCTCGAGTTCCTTGGTGAGTCGCTCATAGATATGTCGGCTGGTGACGAACTTACCATCTTGTCCGAAGAACGGACTATCGTTGATGGTGAAGGTCATCGACATAGTGGGTTCGTCAATAGCAATCGGTTTGAGCGGTTCGGGATTCTCGATATCGCAAATTGTATCGCCAATCTCAAAGCCGTCGATGCCGATTAATGCACATATATCGCCGGACTTAACTTCGTCGGTACGAACATGTCCCATACCGGAGAAAGTATGTAATTCCTTAATCTTAGTGCGCACTTTCGTGCCGTCTTTCTTGGCCAACATAACCGTTTGTCCATCTTTCAGTGTACCACGATGCACACGTCCCACGGCGATACGACCCACGTAAGGGTTGTAGTCCAGACTGGTAACCAGCATTTGCGGCGTACCTTCCAACACTTCGGGCTCAGGGATATACTCAATGATAGCATCCATGAGGGCGGTGAGGTCGGTGGTAGGCTTATGCCAATCGGTGCTCATCCATCCGTTCTTGGCACTGCCATAGATAGTTTGGAAGTCCAATTGGTCATCGGTGGCATCCAGATTGAGCATCAGGTCAAACACCGCCTCCTGCACTTCGTCAGGACGGCAGTTTAGTTTATCCACCTTGTTGATTACTACGATGGGTTTGAGGTTGAGTTCAAGGGCTTTTTGCAGCACGAAACGCGTTTGTGGCATAGGACCCTCAAACGCATCTACGAGCAGCAATACGCCATCAGCCATATTCAGCACACGCTCCACTTCACCACCAAAATCGGCGTGACCCGGAGTATCTATGATGTTGATCTTATAGCCTTTGTACTCAATGGCTACGTTCTTGGCCAAGATGGTGATACCACGTTCCCGTTCAAGGTCGTTATTATCCAGGATGAGTTCTTTATTCTCCACACCCTCTTGACGGGATTCTTGCACCACCATGGCGGTGTACAACATCTTATCGACCAACGTTGTTTTGCCGTGGTCAACGTGTGCGATGATTGCTATGTTTCTAATTTTCTGCATTGTTGTTCTTACTTTTGCAGGCGTGCGCCATCTCCTTCAAAGTCATGTGTGCCATTGTCACGACGCTCGGGACGTGGACCACGACGTTCAGGTCTTGGACCGCGGTCGCCACGAGGTTGACGAGCAGGACGCTCAGGCTCTACATAACCTTCGGGTTTCTCTTTTAATGCACGGGCACTCAGACGGAACTTACCGGTCTTAGGATCTACTTCGGTGAGTTTAATCATGATCTTATCACCTTCCTTGATTCCGGTCTCTTCCATCGTTTCGTACCGTTTCCAATCGATTTCGCTGATATGCAGCAGTCCTTCCTTACCGGGCATGAACTCTACGAAGCATCCGTAAGGCATGAGGCTCTTAACGGTGGATTCGTACGTCTCTCCTACTTCAGGCAGAGCCACGATGGCTTTGATTTTAGCCAGAGCAGCAGCCATAGCTTCGCCGTTGTTAGAAGCGATTTCTACTTTACCGCCCTTGTCATCTTCTTCGATAGAAACGACAGCACCGGTCTCGGCTTGAATACCTTGGATAACCTTACCGCCGGGGCCTATCACAGCACCAATCATATCCTTCGGGATATAGAAAGTGGTGATACGTGGAGCATGAGGTTTGAGGTCCGGACGCGGAGCCGGCATGGTTTCGAGTATCTTGTCGAGGATGTACATACGAGCCTGATGAGCCTGCTCTAAGGCATTCTCCAATACTTCGTAACTCAGTCCATCCACCTTGATATCCATTTGGCAAGCGGTCAAACCATCGCGTGTACCGGTGGTCTTGAAGTCCATATCGCCCAAGTGATCCTCGTCACCGAGGATATCGCTCAGAATCTTATAGTTGAGTTTATCTCCAACGAGTTCGCTAATCATACCCATTGCAATACCGCTGACGGGTTTCTTGATAGGTACACCGGCATCCATCAGTGCCAAGCATCCTGCGCAAACAGTAGCCATGGACGATGAACCGTTACTCTCCAGGATATCCGAAACGACGCGTACGCTGTAGGGGAAGTCCTCAGGAACCATGTTCTTAAGGGCGCGGCATGCCAGGTTACCGTGACCAATCTCACGACGACCTACACCACGAGCAGCCTTAGCTTCACCGGTAGCGAACGGTGGGAAGTTATAGTGCAGCAAGAAACGCTCTGAACCTTGGATAAGAGCCTCGTCCACCATTTTTTCATCGCGGGTTGTACCTAACGTAACAGTGGATAAGGATTGCGTTTCACCGCGCGTGAAGATACTGGATCCGTGAGGGCCGGGCAGGTAACCTATTTCGCACCAGATAGGACGGATATCAGTGGTCTTACGACCATCTAGACGCTTACCTTCGTCCAATACGGCACGACGCATAGCTTCTTTTTCTACATCGTGGTAGTAACGGTCAACCATAGCGGCTACTTCGTCAATATCAATACCCAGTGCCTCGGCACGTTGTTGCATGTAGTCGAGTTTCTCTTCCTTGAAGTCAGCGCAGATCTGCGAGAACATAGCTTCGCGGTGATGCTTATCGGTGTCAGAACTGGTAGCCTGAGCATAAGCACGAGCATAACTGAAGTCATGAACAGCCTGACGGAGTTCGTCATCATTCACTTCGTGGCAGTACTCACGCTTAGCTTCCTTACCATATTCCTTCATCATCTCGTTGATAGCCAAGCACTGGGGCTTAATAGCCTCGTGAGCAGCACGGATAGCCTCGAGCATAACGGACTCAGGCACTTCCTTCATCTCACCTTCTACCATCATGATGTTGTCATAGGTAGCAGCCACCATCAGTTCGAGGTCGGCTTGTTCGCATTGCTCAAAAGTGGGGTTAATCACCATTTGACCATTTACGCGAGCTACACGTACTTCGGAAACAGGACCTTCAAAAGGTATATCCGAGCAAGCGAGTGCGGCACCGGCAGCCAAACCGGCAATGCTCTCAGGCATGTCAACACCGTCAGCACTATACAAGGTGACGTTAACAAACGTCTCTGCATGATAATTAGCAGGGAAAAGTGGACGCAAAGCGCGGTCAATCAAACGAGCAATCAGAATCTCGTAATCCGAAGCTTTTCCTTCGCGGCGGTTGAAACTGCCGGGGAAACGACCTGCACTTGCAAATTTCTCTTTGTACTCCACGGTAAGCGGCATGAAGTCGGTACCGGGAACAGCATCTTTGGCACTGCATACAGTAGCCAAAATCATCGTGTTACCAATGGTTGCCATAACGGCTCCGTCAGCCTGTTTAGCCAATTTGCCGGTCTCTAACTTAACGATTCGACCATCGGGTAATGCGATTTGTTTTGTTACAATGTTCATTGTGTAAAATAACTTAAATTTGACGTTGTGAACACACGTTTTGTGTTCGTTAATTTTTTCAGACCCTAAAATGTCGCGACAAAATTACAAAAAATCTGAGACATACACAAATTTTTCTGCATTTTTTAATAAATTAAACGCGATTTTAGGATTTTATTTGTGGGTGTAAAAATAATTTTGTATCTTTGCGCGTAATTTGTTATAATAGGTGTCAACCGCACGCGAATGGGAAACAGAATGTTTTGTATATATGGGGATGATAAGCGTATAGCCAAGAATACGATTTGGTTATATGCTCGCATGGCATTAATTATGGTTATCAATTTGGTGGCTGTGCGTTTCTTGCGTTCTGAGACCGGATTGGGCGTTGAGGGATATGGCGTGTATAATGCTATAAATGGGGTTGTCAATCTCGTGGTTTGTTTAAACGCCGTGTTGGCTGCGGCCAGTCAGCGGTTCTTCTCGGTTAAGATCGGTGAAGGGGATGAGGTAGGACTACGCAATATCTTTCAAATATCGGTGCGCATCAGTTGGTTGATGGCTGCGGTGGCGGTTGTGCTATTTGAAACGGTGGGATTATGGTTTGTAATCAACAAAATGAACTACCCTGCGGAGTGGTTCATGGAAGTGATGGTTATTTATCAGGCAGCTATTGTGGCTTTTGTAGCGTTGTTGATCCAAGTACCGTATTTGGCTGCCGTGATGGCGCATGAAAAGATGGATGTATATGCCATTGTGACCTTGATAGGTGCTGTATTGAATTTAGTGTTGGCATTTATATTGCGATATATCCCGGCTCATCATCTGATGGTATATGGAATAGGTTGGATGGGAACTGCGGTATTATCAACCGTCTTGTTTATTCTTTATGCCAAACGCCATTTTGTAGAAGCCAAAAAAACTCCGATAACAAATAAGTCGGAATATCGCTCGCTGCTTTCTTTTACAGGATGGACGATGTTTGGCAGTTTAGCCGCCGCTGCAATGATTCAGGGCAATACGTTGCTCATCAATACCTACGTAGGCCCGATAGCCAACGCCGCTTTTGCGGTAGCGGTACAGATTTACTATTCGGTCAGTCAATTAGGTAATAATGTGTTTGTGGCGGTGCGTCCCCAGATGATACAAACCTATGCGCAGGCTAATTATAGTGCTACAAAACGCCTTTTTGGGCTATCCACATTGATTGTATTAGTCTTATTGATATTGGTGGCTTTACCGGTGGCGATTTGGATGCCGCAGATTCTTACCTTATGGTTAGGCAGCGTGGATGCCTTGACGATTGCATTCTCAAGGTGGATGTTATTACTGGCAGCAATCCTATTAATGGCTATTCCGATTACTATTGTGATGCAAGCTTCCGGACATGTGAAAGAGTACCATTTGCCGGTGGAATTATCTGCTTTATTGTCTGTTCCTGTTAGTTGGATATTGTTAGCCAATGGAGCTCCCGTTATCTATGTGGCTTATGCCTTAATAGGAGGTGTCACGTTGGCACATATAGTAAGATTGATTGTCATGAAAAAATATGCGTATGATAAAAATATGCCTATAAATAAGATTAACATACAGTCAAACACGTGTCCTAATCCATGGCTGAAAATTGAAAAATAATTAGTTTTCGGAATAAATTCCAAAAATATTGTAGTTTTTTCGGAATAAATTCCAAAAATCTTATAGTTTTATTTGCATATATTAGAAATAAGTTGTACCTTTGTAGCCCAAATTAGAGATTATGATTCAACGAGAAATAGAACAACAAATTAGGTCATTATTCCGACGTGGAAAAGTGATTCTCATCATGGGAGCAAGGCAGGTTGGTAAATCAACCTTGCTTAATCAATTATTTGAGGGGCAAAAAGATATTCTTTGGTTGAATGGAGATGTTGATAATGTGCAGGACTTGTTACAATCCCCTTCTGCTCCTCGTCTTAAAGCCATTGTCGGAGATAATCAGTTTTTGGTTATTGACGAAGCACAACGGATTCCAAATATCGGTTTATGTCTCAAAATCATACATGATCAAATACCCAACATACAAATCATAGCAACTGGCAGTTCTTCATTTGAACTGGCATCTAAGACGCAAGAATCTCTAACAGGAAGAAAACACGAGTTTAGGATGTATCCGTTATCCTTCGGAGAAATGGTACGGCATACATCTTTGTTGGACGAATTGAGTATGCTTGAGCATCGGTTGGTTTTTGGCTATTATCCAGAAATAGTAACACATTTAGGAACGGAAGAACGCGATTTGCGGGAGCTAGTGGATAGTTACTTATTCAAGGATGTGTTACAAATCGAATCCATCTCCAAACCAGACAAAATAGTTAGATTGCTCAAAGCATTGGCTTACCAAATTGGGAATCAAATCTCCTATAATGAAATAGGACAACTTGTAGGATTGGACTCTAAAACGGTTGAGAAATACATTGATGTCTTGGAGCAGAGTTACATTGTATTCAGATTAAGCAGTTATGCGCGTAATTTGCGTAATGAACTAAAGCAGAGTAAGAAAATCTATTTCTATGATTTGGGGGTTCGAAATGCTTTGATTGGCAATTTTGCTCCGGCTAAGTCACGCATACAGGGAGACTTAGGTCCCCTTTGGGAAAATTTCGCCATTGCAGAACGTATGAAAAGGAACTCATATCAAGAATATTTCTGTCAATCCTATTTCTGGCGAACACAACAACAGCAGGAGATTGATTATGTAGAAGACAAAAATGGTCAATTGAGTGCCTTTGAATTTAAGTGGAATGATAATAAAACGCCCAAATGCCCTATCACATTTTCTTCTTCCTACCCTGAATCTAATTTCCAAGTCATTTCTCCTAAGAATATAGAAACGTTTATTTTAGATGACTAAATGAAACTTACCCACCAAAACAGGAAATGACCAAGTGTAATTATTAAAAAACTAAAACAACATTGATATTACCATAATATTCTGTGAGTAACCTCTATCTCATATTATATCTATTGGCATGGATAATAACATTCATCGTCTTTGTTCGCAAAAAAAGATGCATGGACGCGGGCAATGTTATTATTGCTTCTTATGTGTTATATGCAGCACTGGCTTGGAAATTATACAATATGCCGCAGCCATATTGGGATTTTTTGCCGATGCGATTCTTCCCCTTCGTATATTTGTTTTTGATGCTGCTCTTGGCCTTATGGCCGGTCTTGCGCTTTGATAGTCGTCAAATAACGAGTATTGAACAACCGAGTTCATTTGTTTTGCATACCACGGCAGGTTTGATTACTTGTTTCGCTTTGGTGCAGATACCATCCATATTGCAGTTATTGCATGAAGGGGGACTAATGCAGATATTAACGAATCCGGATATGGGTCAGGAGAAGTATTTAGAATCTATTCAAGAAGCAGGTGAGTCGGGTTCGGGGATTAGCAATCTAACGGCTATTGTACTGAATGCTTTTTCGGATATTGCCATATTGCTGTTCTTCTATTATTTGACCTTACCTAAGAAACATTGGCTATTGATAGGAGGGCTTTCGTTGGCAGTTATAATGCATATATTAATGCCTATAATGAGTGGCTTGCGGGGCAGTGTTGTGGTGGCTTTATTCACGATTATTGCGGCTTATTTCTTGATGCGATCGTATTTGTCGGCACGTTTGCGCAAATGGATTGATGTGACGGGTATTGTGTTGTTCTGCATCATTGCTATACCATTGGCTGCTATTACCATTAGCCGTTTTAATTCGGAGGACGGGGGTGCCGGTGGTTCGGTAGTGTATTATGGTGGTCAGGCTCCGCTGAACTTCAATAACTACGGATTAGATGCTGGGGGGATACGCAATGGTGATCGCACGTTTAATTTGGTGAAGAAATTGATAGACCCATCGACTCCTATCAATTATGTGGATAGGAGAGAGAAGTATTTTTATTTAAAAATGGATGATAATATCTTCTATACTTTTGTGGGAGATTTCACGCTGGATTTCGGACCTTATATTGCGCCCTTGATATTCCTGTTATTTACTGGACTTATTTTGCTATTGACCAAACCCCAAGAAAATAGTATAGCATTTCATCAATTATTGCTCATCTATCTTGTTGTATGTATTTGTATGCAAGGAGGTATGTTGCTGTTCACATATTCGGACACAGCCGGACTCAAACTTGTAGTCCTATTCTGCCTTTACATTGCATGTGCTTGTACAACGAGACGAACTATACAATCATGATATGGAACAATTTATTTATTATTGGCGTCGATTATTAGGTTATCTTCGTGCTGGAATATATCGTCCTACTTTTGGACAATTAGGAAGCAAGGTGACTATTGGTCATCGTCCTACCTTGAAGGGAACTCGTTTTATCCGTGTAGATTCAGATGTTACGATAGGGGACGATGTGGTCTTGACGGCATGGCATGTCTTGTCTAATCCTCCAATTATTACCATTGGGTCTGGTACGGCTTTGTCTAGAGGGTGTCATATCACCGGTGCTAATTCCATCTCCATAGGTAAGAATGTAGGCATAGCTGCATATGTGTTGATTACGGATAATGCACATGGAGATAACTCGTATGAACAGATGCAGATATCTCGATTGCTGCGGCCGGTGGTTTCCAAAGGACCGATTGTGATAGATGATAATGTGTGGATAGGAGAGAAAACCACCATCCTGCCTAATGTGCGTATCGGTTTTGGTGCTGTGATAGGTGCCAATAGTGTAGTAACAAAAGATATTCCTGCATACGCCATTGCAGTCGGCAATCCGGCTAAGGTTATCAAGATTCAACATGAGTAGGTTGATTGCATTATATTTACCTCAGTTTCATGCTATCCCTGAGAACGATGCATGGTGGGGAAAAGGATTCACAGAGTGGACAAATGTTCGCCGTGCTAAACCCTCTTTCAAAGGCCACGTCCAGCCCAAAGTGCCGGGTGAATTAGGATACTACAACCTATTGGACGCCGACATAAAACAAAAGCAAGCAGATTTGGCTCGTGAGGCAGGAATAGAAGGTTTTTGCTACTACCATTATTGGTTTGGTTTAGATGAGCAAGGAAAGGGTAAGCAATTGCTTGAAAAACCCTTGCAGCAAGTGGTTGAGAGTGGCAAACCTGATTATCCGTTCTGTCTCTGTTGGGCCAACCACACGTGGAGTAATAAGACTTGGGAGAAGTCCTCGGCATTGGTGAAGGAACAAGTGCTGATGGCGCAAGAATATGGTGGGATAAAGGATTATACGGAGCATTTTTATTCCCTATTATCTACATTCAAGGATGCACGATACATGCGAGTAGATGGTCGTTTGCTCTTCTTTGTATATGATACTGTGGCATTCAAGGATGCACCTTTATTTATCTCCACTTGGCGGCAGTTGGCAGAGAAGGAAAGTTTACCCGGATTCTATTTTGTGGGAATGACGCCATCTACCTTAACGTTTCATCCACAAACGGGCAGTCCGTGCCTTCCCAATCTCAAAAGCAGTGCCGAATTGTTTGAGTACACGTTGCGCCTTGGCTTTGATGCAGTCAATAGTAATGGTAAACGCAGGGGAGAGATGCTTTCTATCGGTCGATTGAAGAACTTAATCAATCGTGTTCTAACTCTTTTCCATATTACATCTTCGCAGAACTATGATTATGCCCGAACAGCACAGGGATTCTTTGCTCCGGAAGATAGTTGGGAAAATGTCTATCCTACGGTCATTCCGCAGTGGGATCGTACTGCACGAGTAGGGAGGGCAGAAGGAGTATATATAGATGCCACACCGGAAAAATGGAGCAAGCATCTTAAACAAGCCTTGGGCATAGTGGCTCATAAACACCCCGAGCATCAGATTATTGTCATCAAGTCATGGAATGAATGGGCAGAAGGTAATTATTTGGAGCCCGACCAACGTTATGGACGTGGTTGGTTAGAAGCAACCAAACAGACAAAGAAAAAATAAATCTTAGTATGCGCATATCCGTCATCATACCCACCTATCGTCCACAATCCTATATCTGGGAGTGTTTGGATTCATTGTGTCAACAGACATTGGATAAGGAATGCTTTGAGATTATCATTGTGCTAAATGGAGACAAGGAGCCGTGGTATGAGGATATTCAGGCCTATGTTGCTAAGCGACACCATCATTTTGTGTTATTGTTTACTGAGCAACTCGGAGTGAGTAATGCACGCAATAGGGCGTTAGATGTAGCCAAGGGCGAATACATAACGTTTGTGGATGATGATGATTATCTATCTCCAACTTATTTGGAGGAACTGTTGTTGGTTGCAACGCCTACTCGTGTGGCGTTGAGTCATTCCATTGCGGTGGATGAGTTGCGATCTCATCTTGCATCGGTATATGAGCAATCTTATTGTAGGTTATCTAAGCAAGGAGAGATACCTTTTCATCGTGCTCGTAAGTTCTTTTCCGGCCCCTGGATGAAACTGATTCATCGAGACATGATAGGTTCACGACGTTTTGATATTCGATTTAAGAATGGGGAAGATTCATTGTTTATGTTTCTTATTTCGGATTGCTTTCAGATGGTATCTTTTACATCGTCTAAGGCTATCTACTATAGGCGTATGCGATCCGGAGGTGCCCATGTGATGTCATTTAGCCAAACATGGTGCAATGCGATGAGGTTGATGCGGGCTTATTCAACCATTTATTGGAGACATATACATACCTATTCTTTCCGTTTTTATATAACTCGCCTCTTAGGGGCGATGCACCAAATAATTGATTCTATACTATGAAAATCTGTATCTTAACTCCCCGATTTCCTTTCCCTGAAAATGGTGGCGACGTGCTCCGTATCAACAACGTGGCACGCTATCTGAAGAAACAAGGACACTCGCTGTGCTTAGTCTCTTTTGCACCACCCAAACCGGATCTGTCCGAAGCAACTAAGTTATATGATTCCATCTACTGCGTGACATTTAGTAAGGTAAGAGCATATTTCTTTTCACTCATCTATTATCTTATAGGCAAGCCCATGCAGTGTGGATATTACCATTCGGATGCCTTTATGCGCAAACTACGAGAGGTGGCTGACAGAGAACACCCCGATAAGTATATCGCTCATTTACTGCGGATGACTCCCTATCTGGAGCAGTTAGGGTTGCAACAACAGTCTATTGTCGAAATGACCGATGCGCTATCTAAAACTTATGCCTTGGCAAAGCATGCTAAAGGAGGAGGACTGATGCAGTGGATATATAAATTAGAACAACGGCATATTCAGCAATATGAAATATGGGTTACCAATACATTCCCCAAAGTGGTGTTGGTGTCGCAACGAGATATAGATTATTTGCAGGCCTTATGCCCATCATCCAAGTCGTTGGTGTTTAAAACGAATGGAGTAAAATCATTGCCCGAGTGCCCAACAATGTATGATCCTAATAAAATTTGTTTCGTAGGCAATATGCGGACACTTCAAAATCAGGATGCCGTGCTTCGTTTTGTCAAGCAGGTCTTCCCGCTTATTTTGCAACAACAGCCCAATGCCGTCTTCTATATTATTGGTAGCGAACCGCCTGCTAAGATAAAAGCATTAGCATCAGAACATGTAGTGGTAACCGGTTTTGTGGAGAACATACAAACGGCAATCCAAGATGCGTGCGTCATGGTTGCTATGGTCTCGATTGCTGCAGGAATTCAAAATAAAGTATTAGTCGCTATGGGATGTGGCACCCCCGTAGTGCTGACGTCGCTTATTGCACAAGCCATACCGGAATTGAAGAACACCGAGCATGCAATAATTGCCGATACTGTTGATGAGATAGCTGTGGCTATTCTCAACTTTATGAAGAATCCAAATAAGCGTAATGTAATTGGTCAAGCAGGATACAATTTGGTAAAACAACATTATACATGGGACGCAAAATTACACGACTATGACAAATAATTGTGTTTTTATTTGCATACATACAAAAAAAATAGTACCTTTGTAGCGAAAAATAATTAATTATGTTTGGAATACATACCATATTGAAACTATTTTGTTGTGCTCTGTTGTCCTTGATTGCAGTGCAATGGATATTTTTCCGTATTCTTAAGATTGCTAAGATTAAGCACTTGGAGGATGTTCCGGATGCTCGCAAATTGCAAAAGCAACCCATTCCCTTCTTGGGAGGATTGGCAGTCTTTTTTGGACTCACTATCGGACTGATTTTGGCAACGTGTCTTTTCCCTGAAGTGAAGAATCTGCTTCCGGTTATGCTGGCATGTATGGTCATGCTTTACATTGGATCTATTGATGATGTGCTCGGAATCTGCGCTGGTTTAAGGGCCTTTATGGAGGCTCTAACCATTGTCGGACTCGTTTATGGTTCAGGCATGTGTATTGACTCCTTCCATGGTCTATGGGGCATTCATTCCTTTTCATGGTTTTTTGGCGTTCCCCTTACAGTCTTTGTAGGGGTGGGGTTAATCAATGCCTTTAATATGATTGATGGAGTTAATGGACTAAGCAGTCTTCTTTGCATTGTATGCAGTATCCTATTAGGCACTATTTTCTATAAAATGGGAGACCCTGCTGATGCGGCGTTAGCTTTCTGCTTCGCAGGTTCGCTCATTACCTTCTCGCTACATAATATCTTTGGTCGCAAGAGTTGCATGTTCATTGGGGACGGAGGCACTATGGTCATGGGATTGTTGGTGTCTTGGTTCGTGATTCGTATCATGTCCAATCAGGGGCTGGCTAATAACCAAATGGATGCTATTGGGATGAATACTATTGCTATGTTGCTTGCGGTTGTTTCCGTACCCGTCTTTGATACATTGCGGGTGATGTGCAGCCGTATGATTCGACATAAATCACCCTTCGCGCCGGATAAAACCCACCTTCATCACTTGTTTATTGAATTAGGGTTTAGTCATATCTTTACATCCATGTCCGAAGTGGTGTTAGGGCTATTCGTAACTACCGCGTGGTACTTATCATATAAGTTCGGTGTTAACATTGAATGGCAGTTATACATCGTTCTACTGACTGCCTTCATCGTGATTGGAGGAACCACTTGGGCATTGGCTTATTGTACATCCCATCCTGACCTCAAACAGCGCATCTATGCTAAGGCTTCCCTGTCCCATCCCAAGGAAACTCGTTGGTGGTATCATGTGCGTCAACTGATGGACTATCGCGCGTATGATGTAGACCAAGTGTTTGAGGAACACGGATATAAGAAAGAGAAATTTAACCAATAATTATATGAAAAATCTATTGTATTGCTTTCTATTGCTTTTGTTAACTTCGTGTACATCGGTTAAACAAATGACCTTACTGCAGGGACTTGCTTCTGCCTCTCAACAACCTGCTTATCCTGAAGTCATTATCGAAGTCGGAGATGAGTTGCATATTGCTATTCAGGCGCTCAGTCAAACAGCCGTAGCACCCTTTACCACGGCTACCAATACCTATATGGTAGATACAAAAGGGCAAATTGAATTGCCAACCTTAGGTGCTATTTCCGTTCAGGGACTCACTCTCAATCAGGCAGAGGCAACTATCATGGATAAACTGCAAAATAACTTGCAGAACGCTTTCGTAGAAGTATCCTTTCTTAATGCTTCCGTTGTGATCTTGGGTGAGGTCAACAATCCGCAAAGGATAGGTGTAAATAAACCGATCTCTATCTTTGATGCTTTGGGTGTCGTTAATGGATTGACTCCCAACGCTCGCATCAATGCTGTGGAAGTGTTGCGCAAGCAGGATAATCAGGTCGTTAAGTATGTCCTTGACCTATCTTCGTCGGAAGTCTTCCAATCTCCATGTTATTACCTAATCAAAGGCGACGTAGTTAATGTGCGTCCACTGCGTGCCGTTTCATCTAACAAATAATCATTACTGCTATGAATATAAGAGAAATAATCCGTTGGTGCTGGACGAATCGTTTATGGTTCGTTGTCAGCGTTGTACTATGCATTATCGTTGGGGCTTTTTCTTTTGCTGCCTCTACACCTAAACGTAAAGTAAGTGCTGCCATCATGTTGCGCACCACTGATAGGGACTCCCAACAAGGTCAGATGATGAAAATAATGGGTGAGAATGCTAATAAACAGGCCCTTGATGAGGTCAGAGCTCTCACTTCCCGTGACTTGATGCGTCAAGTGGTGGATAGCTTGCATCTAAACTACATCGTTGAGGAACGTCATCACCTCAAATGGGTACCTGTCTATCCTACGCCCGAGTTCGCTTTTCAATATGAACCGCAAGTCAAAAAGAATGTGTATAAGCAAACGATGGACGACACTAAATATCGCATCACTGTCTTCCCACAAGAAGTGATGATTGACCTTATGCTGCGTCAACTGAAAGTGGAACGTCTCTCTCGCGAATCGCAAGTGATTACATTATCTATTATTACCAAGAATCCACATCAATCCGAGGCCATGATTGATTTGCTGCTTTCGCTCTATAACGAGGCCTCTCTTAAGGATAAAAGTGCCATTGCTATGCAAACTCAAGCATTTCTGGATGAGCGACTCTCTATCTTGCGTGACGAACTCAATGAGGCTGAATCAACGATGGAGATATACAAAAGCACCTATCAAATAACTAATATAAATCAAACAGCATCCGAGTACCAAAGCCAGATTGAGAACTACCAACAACAATTGGCGGATATCAATCTCACGTTGCGTGTATTAGACGACTTAGATACCCAATTGCAAACACCTTATATCAATAATTCCCCGCGCGCGCTATATGCGGACTTCAAAAGTGGAAATCTCAATACAATGGTGAATGAGTATAACCGCAATGTGGATAAACGTATTCAACTGCTGGAGTCCACTACCGAATCTAATCCGCTGGTGCAGACGCTTGACAATTCGCTAACCATTCAACGCACACATATTACTACCGGAGTCCAAGAGGCACGCACCGCTGCGCAGACTCGCAAGAAACACCTGACTGAACAGATCAATATCTATGCTTCTCGTTTGGCGCAACTACCGGAACAGGAACGCACATACCTTGAGATGAAACGTAATACACAAACCAAGGAAGAACAGTACTTGTATCTAATTGAGAAGAGTGAAGAAAATAACCTTGTATTAGCTTCCTCCGCTATCTCTGCTAAAGTATTGGAGAGCGCTCAGATGTCCGCAGATATCGTGTCACCTAATCTGATTCGCACCGGATTAGCATCTGTGCTGATTGGTTTACTGCTACCATTACTCTTCTTTTTCTTCCGTATCTTCCGCGAGGAGATATTATGATGTATAACTAATTACCGATGTAAAAAGTAATGCGATTCCCTTTCGGAAGTCGCATTACTTTTTTGTGGTCTCTCTTGGGCTTGAACCAAGGACCCCCTGATTATGAGTCAGGTGCTACTAACCAACTGAGCTAAGAGACCCCGACGCGTAACGTGCGTCAAACGTATTATTCAGCCTGCTCGGACGTCATGTTATTCAACAGACGTTCGGCTTGCTCTTTAGTAATCATCTTTTGTGCCGAAGTAAGAGTAGGCATCAGTAATACCGTACCTTCCTCTAAGACATTAGGCGAAGCCATGACATCGCGGTTAGCGAGGTAGATATATACCCAGCAGTCGGTGTTGTCGTAGAAGCGGCGAGCTAAGCGGCTTAGCGTTACTCCTTCCTCAACCGTTACTTCCTCGGCATCTTTAAGCATATCATTCATCTCCTGCTCGCTAATTTGAGCGAACTGGTTCTGAATATTATCAAAATCGGCACGACTCATCATATGAACTTCAACACGACGGTTAGGTCCGTATGAACCACGATTGCGTCCCTCTAAAATACCACGACCAATCGGCATCAAACGACTCTTATCAATGCCATATTGTGTGTTCAGCTCCTTTGCTACGTTGTTGGCACGACGAGCACTAAGAGTCTTGTTATACGCACTAGTGTTGGTATTGTCGCAATAACCGATGATAACAGCACACTCATCGCTATTCTCGCGTTGCATGCGTGAACCTACTTGTTGAACGGTAACTAAACCAGCAGGAGTGATGTCATGTTTGTCGCTCTTGAAGTAAATGAAATAATCCGGTTCCTGAGCCTCCACTTCGTGGATAACTTGATTGATAACCTGATTAAGAACAACAGTATCCTTGTGAATGATGATAATCGTATCTTTGCCCGGTGTTGCAGGAGCAACGGCTTGAGGCTCTTGTTTAGGCTGAACGCGAGACTCATGACACATATTACGAACATGCGAGTGTTCAATGGCATCAATCTTATAACGTAAGATAGCTTCGCAATCAAAGATACCATCGTTGTTATTACCTAAGATACGACCATCTAACTTGTCGTTGGCGAAGTAGTTATACACTGCTTTAATACCAACAGATACGCTACGTGATACATTGAACTCAAACTCAGCACCACCAAAGAACACACCTACACATTTGTAACTGCCCATCTTATCAGGAGTTTGCTCGGCTGTACGGTATTTATAGTAGTCATCTACCCAAATACGTGTCCCATCAGGAAGGGACTTGTATCTGCCTGCGGGGAACTGAATCTCATTTTTCCACCATGCGGCACCACCACCAAGTAAGAGGTTGAGAGCGAACAACTTGTACTTGTTTTGAGGACGCCAGCAGTTGAAGATATCAAATGTGATGTATCCACTTGCTTGGTGCATCATACCTTTGAGCAACTTTTCTGCATCACGGTCACTTTTACCGAATACAGCGTGTTGACGGAATTGATACTGCAAAGCCAATCCCCATGTGCAATTGAAGTGATATTCAACGCCCAAACCTATAGTTGGGGCGTAAACAGCATGTTTCTGCTCACTAGTGAAGTCTCCGTCAAAGACGTTAAAACCACCAGTAAGGAATAGACTAACGCGAGTAATTGAATCAGACTCGTTTTCTTGGCCCTTGAAGGGATGAACACCTTTAACCTCAGATTGTTCCTCTGTTTCAACTTCATTCGAATCTGCGGGTGCCGCCATAACGAACGAAAATGAAAAGGCTGCGATAGACGCTAAAAATAATTTCTTGAACATAGTATTTTTATTAGGGTATTTAAGTCAATAACTTACAATCAGCGTGCAAAGGTACACTTTTTTTTTGGAATAAACAAATTTTTTTGTAAAAAAATGTAAATTTCATGGAATTTTCTTGCAGATGCGGACTTTTTTTAGTATCTTTGCACAAATATTGTTATACTGAAAGTGATAAATTAAGGTAGTTATGACCATTTTAGAACAAATGATTGAACGCGCGCGCAAAAATCCGCAGCGCATTGTGCTTCCCGAGGGAGACGAACCTCGTACATTGGAGGCTGCAAATATACTACTTAAGGAACGTTTGGCAAAGCTGATACTGATTGGTAATAAAACAACCATAGAAAAGATGGCGGATGATAATGGTTATGATTATATCCGTGAGGCTACTATCTTTGATCCTGCTACCGAACCTAAAATGGCAGATTATGCCCACTTGTTGTACGAATTGCGTAAGGCAAAGGGGATGACGGAGGAGGAGGCCGCTAAGAAGGCACAAGATCCTCTATACTTGGGATGCTTGATGATCAAGAATGGTGATGCCGATGGTGAATTGGCCGGTGCACGAGGCACAACGGCTGATACGATTCGTCCTGCTTTCCAAATCCTCAAGACAAAACCTAATTGCAAAATTGTAAGTGGGGCCTTCCTTATGTTTACTCCCGCTAAACAACTTGGAGAAGATGGCTTCTTGGTATTTGCTGATTGTGCTGTTAATCCGTGTCCTAATGCTGAAGAATTAGCGCAGATAGCGATATCTACGGCAGAGACTGCTCGTGGGTTGTCGCAAATAGAACCACGTGTGGCTATGCTGTCTTTTTCTACCAAAGGTTCGGCCAAACATGAACTAGTGGATAAGGTGGTAGAGGCAACACGGTTGGCTAAGGAATTAGATCCGAATCTGAATATAGACGGAGAACTGCAAGCGGATGCTGCATTGGTGGAGAGTGTGGGACTGAAAAAAGCTCCAGGAAGCAGTGTGGCAGGTAAGGCAAATGTGCTTGTATTCCCGGACCTGCAAGCAGGTAATATAGGGTATAAGTTAGTGGAACGTTTCTCTGGTGCTGATGCGATAGGGCCTATCCTGCAAGGGATTGCTGCTCCGGTAAATGACCTGAGCCGTGGATGCAAGGTGCAAGATATTGTACAAATGGTAATCATTACCGCTAATCAAGCGATAAGTATCAATTAGCCAATTAGCAATTATCAATTATCAATTAGCAATTAGATATGAAGATATTAGTTTTGAATTGTGGTAGTTCGTCTATTAAGTACGCGTTGTACAATATGGATGACCGCACCGTGATGACATCCGGTGGCGCAGAGCGCGTAGGGTTGCCGGATGCGTTTGTGAAAGTGAAGATGCCGGATGGTGAGAAGAAAAAAATCATGCATGACATCACTGAACATACGGAGGGTGTTAAGTTTATTTTCTCTTTACTCACCGACCCTGAGATAGGTGTTATCCAGTCCCTTAGCGAGATTGATGCTGTGGGGCATCGCATGGTGCACGGCGGAGAGAAATTCCAGCAGAGTGTGCGTATTGATGCCGAGGTACTTGAGGCTTTTGAGGCGGTGAGTGACTTGGCTCCTCTGCATAACCCTGCTAATATGAAGGGGATAAAAGCCGTTTCTGAGTTGATGCCTGGGTTGCCGCAAGTAGGAGTGTTTGATACTGCCTTCCACCAAACTATGCCTGATTACGCATACATGTATGCACTACCTTATGATGTGTATAAAAAATATGGTGTGCGTCGCTATGGTTTTCATGGCACGTCCCATCGTTATGTGTCTCATCGTGTTTGTGAGATGTTAGGTGTGTCTTTTGGTCAACAGCGTATTATTACGTGTCACATTGGTAATGGTGCTTCCTTGGCGGCCATTAAGAATGGCAAGTGTATGGATACTAGCATGGGCTTAACGCCACTTGAGGGTGTGATGATGGGTACTCGTGCCGGCGATGTAGATGGTGGTGCAATCACGTATTTGATGAAGAAGATGCAGTTGACTCCGGACCAGATGTCTAATTTCCTTAATAAGGATGGTGGTGTGGCCGGTATAGCTACAGTGGGTTCGGATATGCGTGATGTGGAGGCTGCCTGCAAGGCTGGCGATGACAGAGCTCGTTTGGCCATTGAGATGTACACGTATCGTATTAAGAAATACATTGGTGCTTATGCTGCGGCAATGGGTGGAGTAGATATTATCGTATTTACTGCCGGAGTGGGTGAGAATCAGCCGGGCTTACGTCGTCGTATGTGTGAAGGATTAGAGTTTTTGGGTGTTAAGATTGACGAAGATGTGAATGCTACATTACGCGGTGAAGAGAAAGTAATCTCTACAGCCGACAGCAAAGTCAAAGTGGTAGTTGTTCCTACCGATGAAGAATTAATGATTGCATTAGATACTCAAGCTTTATTATAAATGAAACCAATTATTTATCAATTATTCCCTCGTACGTTTACCAACTACAATCCTACTCGTAAGCGGGATGGTAGTCGAGAAGAAAATGGTTGTGGTAAATTCAATGACTTTACCCCGAAGGCACTCAAGGCAATTCGCGATTTAGGAGCGACCCATGTATGGTTCACCGGCGTGATTCGTCATGCTACAGCGGAATATAACACTCCGTCCATTACTAAAGGTAAAGCCGGCTCTCCTTATGCTATTACCGACTATTATGATGTGGACCCGGATTTGGCTGTAGATACGGCTAAGCGTATGGAAGAATTTGAGCAACTGATTAGTCGGACTCATAAAGCCGGACTACAGGCTATTATTGACTTTGTGCCTAACCATGTGAGCCGCGAATATAGATCCGCTTGTAAACCGAAAAACGTGAAGGATTTGGGGCAAACAGATCATTCTGAATGGGCTTTTTCTCCACTCAATAACTTCTACTACCTGCCAGGAGAGAAATTTGCTCCGCAGTTCGCGATGGAGGGTTACGAAGAGTTTCCTGCTAAAGTGACCGGTAACGATTGTTTTTCTGCACATCCCACCAAGGATGATTGGTATGAGACAGTTAAACTGAACTATGGTGTACACTATTTAGGAGGCAGAGAAAAGCAATTTGATCCTATTCCGGATACTTGGAAGAAAATGCAGGATATCTTACGCTTTTGGGCTCGCCAAGGTGTAGATGCTTTCCGCGTTGATATGGCAGAAATGGTGCCGGTTGAGTTTTGGGAATGGGTCATACCTGCCGTTCGCAGACATTTTCCGCAAGTACAGTTTATCGCTGAATGCTACAATCCGCAATTATATCACCTTTATTTAGAGGCGGGATTTGATTATTTATACGACAAGGTGGGTATGTACGAGTATTTGCGTGGCGTCACCAGTAAGAACTGGCCGGCCGAAGGAATCACTAATCAATGGCAAGCAGTGGAGGATATTCGTGAACGAATGTTGTATTTTTTGGAGAATCACGATGAACAACGTGTGGCATCTGGTTTTTATTGTGGTCGTGGAATGTGCGCAGAGCCGGCAATGATAGTAGCTGCTACATTAGGTACTAACCCAGTTATGGTGTATGCCGGACAGGAATTGGGTGAAACAGGTATGGATTGCGAAGGATTCTCAGGAATGGATGGTCGCAGCAGTATATTTGACTACTGGGGCATCAAGTCTTTGCAAGCATGGACCAATAATGGCAAGTTTGATGGCAAGATGCTTAGTGACGAGCAAAAAACTCTGCGTGCTTTCTATCAAAGGCTGCTTACTATTGCGAGGGAGAATATCGCTATTCAGCAAGGTAAGATGTTTGACTTGGAATATGCTCAAGGTGAAGGCTTCAATCGTCATGAACAGTATGCTTATCTGCGCAAACAGGATAATGAATTACTGCTCATCGTGCTTAACTTTGATGACCGAAAGGTGGATTTGAAAGTGAATATTCCTCAGGCAGCGTTGGATTATCTCAAGCAAGAACCGATCAAAGATGGCTTTGCGGTGGATTTATTAACGGATACCAAGTATAAGAAGTTCTCATTCGGTGTGGACGAACCTGTACAACTTTCTTTAGAGGCATGGAAGGGAGTTATCCTTTCTATTAAGGATGGTAAGAAAAGAAAACGTTAATGTTTGAAAAAATCAAAGCATATTGTCGTTTATTGCGTTGGCTTAATTTGGTTATGCTTCTCATCGTTGTATGGGTGATGGAGCGATGGGTGGCTGTTCCTGTGCTTAATGTTTGTCAGTTCGGGGGGCAGTTGCCATGGTGGTGTGTGATGCTGATGATGCTTTCCATCACGTGTATTGCTGCCGGAGGCTATGTGATTAACGATTACTTTGATATTAAGATTGATCGTATCAATAAGCCCGATCAACTCATTGTAACACAATCTATCACTAAAGACGCTGCAATGCATTGTCATCAGTTGCTCACTATCTTGGGTGCAGCAATGGGATTGGCTGTGGCTTGGTGGTGCCGAAGTTGGGTTATTGGGTTAACGATGATTTTAGTGCCGGGACTTTTGTGGTTCTATTCAAGTAGTTATAAACGCCAATTTATTATAGGCAATGTTATCGTGGCTTTTTTAGCTGCGTTGCCTTCGTTAGTTGTAGCAATGGCTAATGTGGGTTATTTGCAGCATCAATATGGAGATATATTGGTATATTCTCCGGTGAGTCATGATCTCTATGTGTGGTTGGGTGGTTTTGCTCTTTTTGCATTCCTCACTACGCTCATGCGGGAGATGGTGAAGGATATGCAAGATCAACAAGGTGACCGTGAATTAGAATGCCATACTTTGCCGGTTCGCTATGGTGATTGGGCCACTAAATGGGTAGTTACTATTATTGGATGCATAACCATTGGTTTATTAGCATGGATAGGTTTTGATTTAGTGCCGTATGAACACACGTGGAATACGTTAAGTTCGCGCTATATAGTCTTTGGTGTTATGACTCCATTAATATGCAGTCTGTGGTTGATGTGGGCCGCTAAGATTCCTTCGGATTATCGGTCGGCACAAGGAGTGATGAAGTTTGTGATGTTGATGGGCGTACTTTATGGTTTTGTTATTTCCCACTCGTTATGAGAATTATTTTAGGTAGTCAGTCTCCGCGACGCCGTGAACTAATGGCGGGATTAGATATCCCGTTTAGAGCCATTACTATTGATGCCGATGAACGTTATCCGTCTTATCTTCAAGAGGGCGAGATACCTATTTACATCGCGTGTAACAAGGCGCGTGCGTATGCGAACCAGTTGGCATCGGACGAGGTGCTGATTACGGCTGATACGATAGTATGGCTAAATGGACAAGTGTTGGGTAAACCCAAAGATGAAGCAGATGCTTGTGGTATGTTGCACATGCTGAGTGGTCAAACCCATCAGGTCTATACCGGTGTATGCTTTATGACGAATGAGGGTGTTGTAGCCAAGTTTGTAGATAAGACAGATGTGACCTTCAAATCACTCACTGATGACGAAATAGCCAACTATGTGGCTACTTATCGTCCATTGGATAAAGCCGGAGCTTATGGTGTACAGGAATGGATAGGGTATGTTGCTGTAACACGCCTGAATGGATCGTATTTCAATGTGATGGGATTGCCTATTGATAGAGTATATGCTACTCTTAAAGAATTAGGCTGTTGATTTTTACTGCAATCGATTGATACTAAAATCCAACAAGGATAGTAAACTATTCTTGGCCGATGTGTCGTGGAAGATTTTTAAGGCGTCAATAGCTTGTTGTTTATGCTTTTGCATTTGTTGGTACGCATAGCGAATGCCGTCGTATCGTAGCACAAACGATTTTATTTCTTGTTCTGCTTCAAAAGCATCAATGTGTGGCTCTTTATGATATAAGTCCTCTGCTATCTGTTGAATCGTATGACATTCTTCTTGAGATGCTCGTTTAAGAGCAATGAGCAATGGTAAGGTGGCTTTGCCATCGCGGATATCTCCCATGGTAGGTTTACCAATCTCGTCCGAATCAGAGTAGTCTAAGATGTCGTCTTTAATCTGGAAGCACATGCCGAAATGATGCCCAAAATCTCGCAGAGCTGAAGCCTGTCGCATAGTAGCTCCGGAGGACTCTGCTCCGGCTTCCATACATGCGGCAAAGAGACAGGCGGTCTTTTGTTCAATGACTCGGTAATATTGCTCCTCGGATATCCACATGGTAGCATTAGAATGCAATTGCAATAGTTCGCCCGAAGACAATGATACTCCCATTTCGGCAACAATATTGGTGATACGAGCGTTGCGTACATTGGCAATCAGTTGCATCACTCGTGCCAACAGGAAGTCTCCTACTAAAATAGCAATTTTATTGGTCCAGCGCACATGCACAGCCTCATGTCCCCGACGCGTAATGCTTGAGTCCACTACATCATCGTGGATAAGGGATGCAGAGTGTAGTAACTCCAACGCTACAGCCGAGTCAATCGTTTTATCTGTAATCCCTCGGCATAACTTAGCCGATAGCAGTACTAATTGTGGACGCAGTTGTTTGCCGCGTTTAACAAGTAAGTATTGTAGCACATCTTTGAGAACCGGTTGATTGCATTGTAGAGCTTGTTCAAACGAGCGTTCAAAGGTCCTAAAATCTTGTTCAATGGGAGCGAGTATGTTTTGTGGATTAACCATATTGATTAGTTATTATCTATCTGCAAAAAGTTAATGATTACCAAGGCCGCCATAGCTTCAACTACAGGAATGGCTCGGACAGCTATGCAGGAGTCGTGCCTACCCTTATAGCATTGTGTGATAGTGGCTGCAGGTTTAAAAGCACATCGAAACGAGATAGGTAATCCGTTGGTGATGCCTCCTTCAATGCCTCCGGAAGAAGGGCAGGGAACTGGGCTATTGGCATAAAGCTCACTACCATGTCGTGACATATCAAAGCCCGTGCCATATTCGAACCCCTTGCAGCCATTGATGCTCAGCATAGCTGCAGCTAAATGACTTTGTATTTTGTCAAAGATAGGCTCTCCTATTCCTGCTTTTACTCCGGTAATGGTGCATTGCACAATACCACCGATGCTGTCGCCGGCTTGTTGCGTGGCAGTCAATAGTGACTCGAAGTGCTCAGGATGTGTTTCTGTACCAATCTGAATGATTTGAGCTTGAATGGAGATGCCTTGTTCCGACAATTGTTGTTTTGCTAATGCTCCTGCCACAACGCGCGAAGCAGTCTCTCGTGCAGAGGCTCGTCCTCCACCGCGCCAATCGTGGATACCATATTTGACTTGATAGGTATAATCGGCATGCCCAGGACGATAATGGTTCTTCATCCATTCATAGTCTTCAGACCTTGCATCGGTGTTGCGAATAATAAACGCGATAGGTGTGCCGAGTGTTATTCCATCCATTACTCCACTTAACCACTCCACTTCATCCGTTTCTTTCTTGGCTCGTGGAGAGGTACCGATGGCTTGTTTGCCACTACGACGGAGTAATTCGGATCTTACTAAGTCAAGATTAATATGCAATCCCGCAGGGACACCATCTAATACTCCACCGATGGCCTTGCCATGTGATTCACCAAAACTTGTAAAGGTCCATTTTTCTCCGAAAAAGTTCATTATGCACTTATTTTTCCGCAAAATTACAAATAAATTTGCATATTTGCAAATATTTTAGTAACTTTGCAGCGTTTTCTGGTATTATGCGGTAAAATAGAAACGAAATGTGATGAAATATATGCAAAAGAGTGTCCTATTAGTTGGATTGTTAATGATGGTTTGTGTGTGCGCCCATGCAGAGCACGTGGAGATGATTCCGTATGGAGATATGGACTCATGGGTGACACGATATATACAAGAGTCTAAGATGCTTTCTGGTAAAACGGTTACTATTTATGCGATAGGTCCGACAGATACGATTTGGACGACTGCTCCGTTTGATTATACCAAACCAGATAATCCTTGGTCAGTTAGCAACGCGTATGCTCGTGTCTTAGGTATGGATAAGGCCAGTGGTACCACTCGTCCGGAGCGCAGAGACGATGGTTGGTGCGCTCGGATGGATTGTAAGTTGGAAATTGTGGAGGCACTTAAATTAGATGTGAAGGTGCAGATTGCAGGTACTATATTTATTGGATATACGTATGAACCAGTGCCACTTAAAGGTGTGAGTGATCCGTATAGTGTGGTTGAGATGGGGCGTCCTTATACCCGTCATCCAAAGGCGATACAGTTGGATTACAAGGCCAAGGTGGATGATAGTGATGTGATTATGCGTGCCACCGGTGTTGGTATCGTTAAGAAGATGCAAGGTCGTGACTGTGCTGAGGTGTATGCCTATTTACAACATCGTTGGGAAGAAAATGGTAAGATTTATGCTACACGTATTGCTACGGCCTATGAACGGATATGGAATGATGTACCGACGTGGCAAAATAACCATCGTATTCCTTTCCGTTATGGCGATATTACGCAGCAACCTAATTACAAGGATTATGAAGGGCTGAATGTGCATAATTTTAAGGCAAAGAATGCTGATGGTAAGATGGTGAAGGTAAATGAGGTGGGATATAGTAACGATAAACCGACGCACTTAGTACTGATGATATCCTCCGGTTGCTATCCTGCCTTTACGGGTCATGATGGTAATACTTTGTGGGTGGATAATGTGTCGTTGGTTTATGATGATTAGTTAGGATGGCAGCATATTGGAATAACATATCGATGCTAGATTATAGTTTGGCTGGGGTACTAGTCATCTTATTCTTGTATCAGGTGTATTTTTATGTGCGTTACATTGCAGGAGTGAGCAGATGGGGACGTCGTAATGCCCAAAAATCGTTAGATGTGCAAGATAATCAATTGCCGGGAGTATCGGTGATAGTGGCGGCTCGTAATGAAGAACAGAACTTGACTAAGTTCTTGCCATCACTTTTAGGACAAGACTATCCCAATTACGAGGTTATTGTGGTGAATGATGGGTCGGAAGATAATACGGAAGCTCTACTGAGTGATTATGCGCATAAGTACAAACATTTACATATTACATTTGTACCGATTGAGGCTCGTGTTACATCTAGTAAGAAATTGGCACTGACTTTGGCTGTTAAGGCAGCACATAATGAATTCCTATTGTTCACGGATGCCGATTGTGTGCTAGAGTCTGATAAGTGGATTAGAGAGATGATGGCACCAATGGTGGGCGAGAAGGCTGAACAACGCAAAGTCGTATTAGGTTATAGTCCGTATTTCTCTGATGGCAATGCGGTTAACCAAATCATTCGTTACGATACGTTATTCAATGGTTTGCAATACTTAGGCATGGCATATAGTGGTCATCCGTATATGGGTGTTGGGCGAAATTTATTATACCGTAAATCTATGTTTATGGAACTGAATGGCTTCTATGGTTTATTGGCATTCCGCTCCGGTGATGACGATTTGTTTGTTAATCGTGTGGCGACTAAACAAAACACTGCTATTGTGGCTTCTCCTGATAGTGTGAGTTGGTCATTGCCTAAAACAACCTTTGCCGAGTGGGTGGTGCAGAAACGTCGTCATTTAAGTGTGTCACCATATTATAAATCAGCTACTCGCCGTCGCTTGGGATTGGAACCTCTTACTCGAGGATTGTGGTACTTAACGATTATACTATGCTTTGTTTTGGGTTGTGCTTGGACGATGGCTTTAGCGTGGGTGTTGTTGGTGATTAGATTGTTGATGCAAGTTGGGATTATTAATAAAGCAGCTCGTCAATTTGGCGAAAAAACATACGGGTTAGAGGTGATGTGGTACGATATGATTTTGCCATTATTTACAGCATTCTTGCTTTCTACTCAACCAAAGAACAGCACTCGTTGTTGGTAAATGATAACTATTAAAAGAATATATTATGGAAGAACAAAAATTAAACATTAATCTGACTCCCGAGATGGCGGAGGGTGTATATGCAAACTTGGCTATCATTGCCCATAGTTCATCAGAGTTTGTATTGGATTTTGTCCGTATGATGCCCGGACTGAAGCAAGCGAACGTTAAATCGCGCATTATTTTAACTCCAGAGCATGCTAAAAAACTGCTTTTTGCGCTGCAAGACAATGTGGCTAAGTACGAAAAACAATTTGGTAAGATTCAAATCAATGGCAATCCTGCACCGGGTAGCACTATTCCAATGAGTTTCGGTGGCGGAGAAGCATAAGACAATATTTTTTTATTAACCCTTAAAATAGTACAATTATGAAAACATTCCCAGCTAGTCAATTGATTATCAATGCTGATGGTTCTGCTTTCCATCTTCATTTAAAACCTGAGTTTTTGGCCGATAAAATTATCCTTGTTGGTGATCAGGATCGCGTTAATATGGTTGCTTCTTTCTTTGATGAAGGCAGTATAGAGTGCGATGTACAAAGTCGTGAGTTCCATACTATTACCGGTAAGTACAAAGGTAAACGCATCACGTGTATCTCTACAGGTATCGGTACTGATAACTGCGATATCGTAATGAACGAGATTGATGCTTTGGCTAATATTGATTTTGCTACTCGTCAAGAGAAAGCGGAGAAACGTCACTTGGAGTTGATTCGTATCGGCACATGCGGTGGTATGCAAGAGGATATTCCATTGGGCACTTTCTTGGTTAGTCAGAAGAGTATTGGTTTTGATGGTGTGTTAGCTTTCTATAAGGATCGCGATAAGATTGCTGATCTTGGTTTTGAGAAGGCTCTTGTGGATTATATTCATTATCCGGAAAAGGCTGCTCGTCCATATGTCGTTGCTGCTAATTCCGAATTAGTAGATCGCATTGCCGGTACAGATATGATGCGTGGTTGCACCATCGCTGCTAATGGTTTCTATGGCCCACAAGGTCGTGTATTGCGTGTGGATTTGGCAGTGCCTGATATCAATGAGCGTATTACGGATTTCCGTTATGAGGGTCAACGTATTACCAACTATGAGATGGAGGGTAGCTGTATTGCCGGTCTGGCTCTGCATATGGGGCACAAAGCCATGACGGTATGTTGCGTCATCGCTCAGCGTAAAGTAGAGGCTGCTAATACCGATTACAAACCAAGAATCAAGGAGTTGGTTCGTACCGTCCTGGAGCGTTATTAATATGAAACATACTATTTTCTGTCTGTTATCTGGTATGATGCTTTTGGCATCATGCCAGAAGCAAACTGAGTTTTCTTATTCGGTGGATCGTTTTTACGACATAGAAGTATTGCGCTATCAAGTGCCTGGTTTTGAACAGTTAACTCTGCCTCAAAAGACGTTGGTTTATTACTTGACAGAGGCGGCTTTACAGGGACGAGATATATTATTTGACCAAAATGGTCGATATAACTTGCGTATCCGTCGTACTTTAGAGGCTTTATATACACAATATCCCTATGCCAAGGACACCGAAGAATACCAACAGTTGGAGAACTACCTCAAACGGGTGTGGTTTAGCAATGGTATCCATCACCACTACAGTTCGGATAAGTTTCTGCCGGAGTTTACTCAGGAGTGGTTTGTTGAGGCTTGTGCCGCTGCGCGGGTGTACTATGACGAGGCTATCCTTCCTGTTATGTTTGACCCGGTGGTTATGCCTAAACGTACCACGCAAGCTGATGGTGTAGACTTGGTTTTAGGTTCAGCCGGTAATTATTATGGTGAGGGTGTAACCCAAGCCGAGGCAGAGGCATGGTATGAGAGTCATAAGGACACGTCCGATGAACCGCTTTGGATAGGACTGAATAGTCAGTTATGTAAGGACTCAACCGGTGCTATCTATGAACGTGTGTACAAGATGGGTGGTCTATACGGAACGGCATTGGAGAAAGTTAATTATTGGCTTGAGAAAGCTTTGTCGGTAGCTGAGACAGATGAGCAACGCGAGGTTATTGCACATCTTATTGAGTTTAATCGTTCTGGGAATCTGCGCTCTTTCAATGCATATTGTATAGCTTGGGTGAAGGATTTACAAAGCAAGGTGGATTTCGTGAATGGTTTTACAGAGACTTATACCGATCCATTGGGCATTACAGGGACTTGGGAGTCGTTAGTTAATTTCAAGGATGAAGAGGCAACTCATCGCACTGAGATTATTTCGGCTAATGCGCAATGGTTTGAAGACCATTCAACTACCGATCCTATTTATAAGAAAGAGGAGGTGAAGGGTGTGAGCGCCAAGGTGATTACTGCTGCCATCTTAGCAGGTGATTGTTATCCGGCAACCCCTATAGGTATTAACTTGCCCAATGCAAATTGGATTAGAAAAGCGTATGGCTCAAAGTCTGTGACGATAGATAATTTAGTGCAAGCATACAACGAGTCTGCCAAGGGGAATGGCTTTAATGAGGAGTTTATGATTGATGATGAGATTCGTCAACGTTATGAGCAATATGGTGCCCGTTGTGGTGACTTACATACCGATTTACACGAGTGCGTAGGTCATGGTTCCGGTAAACTGATGCCAGGGGTGAGCAAGGATGCACTTAAGGAGCATGCTTCCACGATTGAGGAAACGCGTGCAGACCTCTTTGCATTGTATTTCTTAGCAGATGCTAAGTTGGTTGAGTTAGGGCTATTGCCTAATCAAGAGGCTTATAAAGCTGCTTATTACCAACAGCTAATGAATGGTTTAATGACTCAATTAGTGCGTATTGAACCCGGTAAAGACATTGAGGAAGCACACATGCGTAATCGTCAACTCATTGCAGCATGGGTGTATGACCATTGTGAAAATGGCGAAATGGCCATTGTTGAGAGAGATGGTAAGCATTACTTGCAAATCAATGATTACGATGGTGTTCGTCGAGTAGTAGGCAATATGTTAGCAGAAATACAACGTATTACTTCCGAAGGAGATTACGCTGCAGCAAAAGAGATGGTAGAAGCTTATGCTGTGAAAGTTGATCAGGATTTGCATCAAGAGATGTTGACACGTTATGCAGCATTGAATTTGGCTCCGTATAAAGGTTTTGTCAATCCCGTTTATCGCGCTATTTACGACAAAAAAGGTAATATAAAGGACGTTAAGATTGATTATTCGGAAGGTTACGTAGCACAGCATTTGCGTTATAGCAACGACTATTCGACACTGCCGGATATCAACTAATAAATGATTTCAGTTGACTTACCCATATCAAAGAGTATAGTTAATCGTCGATTGATTATTCAAGCAATGCATGGTGACCCCCTAATGGAGGTCACTTGTGCTATGCCGGATGATGTGCGGTTGTTGCATGATGCCATAGAACGACTTTGCCAAGTTCAACAAGGACAATCCATCACGATTGATTGTCATAACTGCGGCACGGCAATGCGTTTTCTGACGGCTTATTGTGCACAATTAGACGGTTGTGAGGTTGTGCTGACAGGTGATAATCGTATGTATGCACGTCCTATCCAACAAGAAGTGGAGGCGTTGCGCCAATGTGGAGCGCAGATAACGTATATAGGTACAGAGGGTTTCCCTCCATTGCGGATAAAGGGCACTCATCTATCTCACCAAACCGTGACCATCAATCAGCCATTGTCCACTCAGTTCGTTTCGGCCTTGATGTTGATCGGTATAGAGGTGATAACGGATGTGCAATCGCCATATATCCAGATGACCCAACAAATGTTGAGGGGGTATGATATAATAGAGCGAGATTGGTCAGCTGCGGCTTTTTGGTATGAGTATGTGGCATTGCATGGTGGGGAGTTGTTGCTGAAAGGCTTGCAGCAAGATTCGTTGCAAGGAGATAGAGAGGTGGTTGATATCTTCCGTGCATTGGGAGTTGTGACCTATTTTATAAATGCGGGCGCGCGCATTGTACGCGAGCGCGAGACAGATAGATCTCCGCTGCAAGTAGATTTTCGGTGTTGTCCGGATCTTTATCCTGCAGTGGCAATCACTTGCCGACAACTGCATAAACCTCTGCGGGCAATAGGAACGGACGCTTTACCATATAAGGAGTCCAATCGGTTGGAGGCTGTGGCGCAGTTGCAAGTTAATGCGGATCATCGTATGGCTATGGCATTGATGGCAGCAGACTTGCCTTGTAATGATACAGGTTGTATAACCAAGTCTTATCCTCTCTTTAGTCAACAATTAGAGGAAGTAAAACAAGCCGAACCTGCCTATTCAACCTATCCATTCACGATCATTATCCCGCGTCGAGGAATCAATGATGATAACTTAGGTAAGAAGCATGCACTTCATCAATTGATACGTGCTGCTACCACGGATTATGTTTGGATGATGGACGATGATGTTCAACCTTCGATGGCATCACAATGGGGTGGTTTACCATTATCCGGAGCAGATATGTATATATTGCCTTTGCGAATACAGGGAGGTTTGTCTCTTATAGAACGATTGCAGCAAGCTGAATATGCTGCAATACAAGAACTGACAATGCGAACTGCTAAGAGAGGACGGGCTGTGATGTGTAGCGGAGCCAATTTGATTGTTAATCGGCAGCGGTGGTTAGAGAGTTATGAAGATTTGCATGCCGATATTCCTTCGGGGGATGATATGTTCGCATTAGAGAGTTTTCGTCGTCGTGGTTTGCGGATAGAAGCCATTGATGAGCCTGAATATACGGCAACCATTTCGGCTCAAACTTCATTGCGTTCTTTATTGCGTCAGAGGATGCGCTGGGCCGGTAAAGCTCCGCATTATACGGATGCTTATATTATTCGTTGTGGACGCATAGTAGTCTTGGCTAATCTATGCCAATTGCTATGTCCACTAATTCTTTTGATTAAGTTTCCGATTGAGTACTCGCTCATCAAAAAAAGAGACCCAGAGGTCTCTTTTGGAGTAGCGTTACTTTTAGAAGTTCTTTATCCGTTCTACATGTTACTTTGTTTAGTAGGCGGTTTCTTCCGTAAGCAATGGTAATTATTCAGCTTGATCAGCAGCTTCTTCGCTAAAATTAGCAGCAGGAGCAGCGGGTTGTGGCAATGCTTCAGCGGCACGCTCAACTTGCTCTGTAATAGCACTATCTTCTGCAGTCATTTCGCGTTGACCTTGTTTAATGCCAACAGCCAAGATGCTTAAGAAAACGATGATAGCGGCTAATGTCCAGCTGGCTTTCTCAAGGAAATCAGTGGTTTTAGGAGCCCCCATTACTTGGTTGCCACTAGCAAAACCTGCAGCCAAGCCTCCGCCTTTACTGTTCTGAACCAGAACCAAGAGGATAAGCAGAATAGCTGCGATTACAATAAAAACTGTAAATAGAGTGTACATAGTTGTATTTTTTTTTATAAGTTATTTTCCGAATTAGCGTGCAAAATTACATAAAAAATTCGATATATGCAAATTTTTTTACCATTTTGCTACGGTATCGTTGTAAATATTCTCTGCAATTTCCGTAATCATGGTTGCGCAGAGCTCGTCTTGAACGTCAGTTAGCAATTTATTGGCATCAAATGTTTGGAATGCCGTGTAGGTTTTTTCAAAACTCTCTTCGGGCTTTTTGTTGTTGGTGAAACGTACGCGTACTGTGATGGTTAGTTTAGTTTCGCTGGCGTAACTATCTGCGGCAATAGCCATTTGTGCAATATCGTAACCGGTTATCTCTCCTTCTAATTCCAGGTCACCATTTTTTCGCAATATCTCCAATCGTGTTTGACGGGCAAACAAGTCTCGGATTCCTTCGCTTAGGTCATTGCTTAATGGAGGATAGACCAAAGCGGCCATATTGGGGAAGTCGGCAATGGATATGCTATGTGTTGTGGAGTAATCAATACTGGCACCATTGAATTTGTAACTAATGGCGCATCCCGGCATCAAGAGTAATACGGCTATAAGTGATAGGATTTTTTTCATGTTACGTAGTGTGTTAGATTCCGTATTCTTTTATTTTGCGGTATAATGTTCTTTCTGACATGCCTAACATCTTGGCAGCTTCTCGGCGATTGCCTTGACTTTTTTCTAAGGCGCGAAGGGTTTGCTCCTTGGCTATCTCGTCAATACTGCTCACATCTTCAGTATATTCTTCGGCCTCTTCGGCATCGGTATATGAATGAATGGGAGTGTCCACGATAGGAGTGCGAGGTTCCGTAGAATTGCGCATAAGGTCTTGTATCTGTTGCCTCATATCGCGCATATCCCGTTTCATATCAAAGAGTATTTTATACAGGATTTCCCGTTCGTTCATGAAATTGTCCTCTCGTGCAGCGGTCTTTCCTAATACGATAGCATGTGTGCCTTCGTTAGCGGGAAGGTACTTGCGCAACGTGTCGGCGGATATGTCATGGTTTTTCTCAATGACGCTGATTTGTTCGGCTATGTTTTTTAGTTGACGTACATTACCATTCCAATAGTAACTCTTGAGCAATTCAGTCGCCTCCTCGTTCAGCCTAACAGCAGGCATACAATATTTGTCGCTACAATCGATGGCGAACTTATGGAATAGCATTGGGATATCTTCTTTGCGGTCACGCAGGGCCGGCACTTTGATTTCTACTGTATTGAGACGATAATAGAGGTCTTCACGGAACTTACCTTCTTGGATGGCTTGTTGCATATCTAAGTTAGTAGCCGCCACTACGCGCACATTAGTTTTTTGTACTGTGCTGGATCCCATTCGGATGAATTCGCCGGTTTCTAAGACGCGCAGTAGGCGTACTTGGGTGGCAAGAGGCAATTCACCGACTTCATCTAAGAATAACGTGCCGCCATTGGCTATTTCAAAGTACCCTTTGCGGTCGGCTTTGGCATCGGTGAATGCACCTTTTTCGTGCCCGAATAATTCGCTATCAATAGTCCCTTCGGGGATAGCTCCGCAGTTAATGGCGAAATATGGTCCGTGCTTGCGAGCGCTGTATGTGTGAATAATCTGTGGGAAGAATTCTTTACCGGATCCTGATTCGCCGGTTACTAATACACTCAAATCCGTCAAGGCGACTTGTACAGCCACTTCGATTGCACGATTCAAACGGTCATTTTGACCGATGATACCAAATCGCTGTTTGATGTTTTGTAACTCTTGCGATGTCATAGTGGAGATAGTGGGAGTCGAACCCACGTCCAAACAAGGAATCAATATGCTTTCTACATGCTTATCTTGGCCTGCATTTTCGAGCTTTAACAAGACCCAAGCCACCAATTAAAGCCTTATCTGCTATGGTTTCGTTGACGCATCGCAGCCTACGTCAACTATCTTCGCAATTTCTGCACCACTATATCCATTCAGCCGCGAAGCCGGGCTTGGAGTGATGTCTCGTCTCCCAACCTTGTCGGGAGAAAAAGGTGATCCTACTATGCTTCAGATCAAGCAGCGAGAGCTACATTGTTGTTGCCAGTTAAACTGTTGGACCCTAAGTACGAGCGGTGTCCATGCTCGGCATGCTTACATACCTATTCTGCCTGCTGTCAAAACCAATTATCCCCATTTTTGTGACCACACTTGGCCAAAATATGGTGCAAAATTACAAAGAATTTCTGAATTGTGCAAATTTATTTGCATATATGTCTTTTTTTTTGTACCTTTGCAGCCAAAATTAGAACTAAAATGGAAAAAACACACATGGAAACGAACAAAGAAATGACTTTGCTAGAGTTTTTGCAGCTTATTGTACGTGGCATTGTATGGCTGTTCTCTACTATTTGGAAAGGTATTGTATTTTGTCTTAAACTCTTTTACCGTAAGTGGTGGGTTGTGTTAGGTATGGGTTTGTTGGCTTTGGTTGTGGCTGCGTACTATAATCGTCCTGGTCACCGCGCGTACGAAGTAAATGCGCGCGTTAATTTATATGGTGCTGATTTGTATCATGTGGAAGAGACGTATCGTCAAATAGCGAATGCTCCTACTTTTCCGGTTTCTGGATTACAAACCGATTTGTCCGAGTTGTTGAATCTTCCGGCTTCGGAAACATGGATTTTAGGATGGTTCTCTAGTTATCGTGTTTTAACGAATCCTGTTGGTGCTAAATGGGTGGATTTCTCCAATTACGCTGTTGGCGTTGGTTTAGATACAACTGTTGTGCGTGTGGTGAATAATGAATTACTATTGCGTTTCCGTACCAAACATCCGGATAAAGCGGCGATGGTTGGAGAGGCTATTGTGGCTTATTTGAATAGTAATCCTGTGATTCAAGGTGAGTATAGACTGTATCGTCAACAATTATCGGAGGATTTGCAACGTCAAACGGCTCAATTAGTTTTGCTTGATTCTATTTCGAGGGCTTTTTATAAGGCTCAAGTTAATGCAGCTCCTGCCCTTACTAGAGAGAAACAAAATATCTTGGTAGGACATCAAGAGCTGACGTTGATGAATGAAGACATTGACAAAGTGTATCAGCGTAAAGCGAAGATTGAGAAGGAACTTGCTCTTAGTACGAGCCCTGTGGTAATAGCGAATCAGTTTGTAGTGAATATCTTACCTGTGCACCATCGTTATCTCTTCCCTATTGGTATTGCTATCATTGGCTTGATACTGGGTATGATTTTAGCATGCGCTATAGAGCATTGGAAAGAGTGGCTTCAAGTGTTGAGAGAAAAATAGAAATGTCTTACAAGTTACAAAAAAAGCATTTGAAAGTGGACTTTCAAATGCTTTTTTATTTTCAATTTTGTGATCCATGCAGGATTCAAACCTGCAACCCCCACATCCGTAGTGTGGTACTCTATTCAGTTGAGCTAATGGACCCCTATTTCGAGTGATTTTCTCAAAAGCGACTGCAAAAGTACAGTTTTTTTTTGATATGAACAAATTTATTTGCATTTTTTTTTGTTTTTTTGCCATTTTTTTTGTAATTTTGCAGCCAAAATCAATAATTTATGCGAAAAACAGTTGTTTTTGGTCTTATTTTGCCACTGATTATCTTGCCTTCCTGTAAGATTCACGAGTCGTTTTCTCGTGCCGATTTAATAGGTTTTAGTGCGGATGTTCAGCCGAGTTATCATGTAGAGGAGGGTCCGTTTAAGAATTTAGAGCCTCAAAGTGCGCCATATGATTTATTGGCTAATGAAGAAGGTTTTGGTGAGTTGTTGGAGGATGTTCGTACGGGTGATAATACTACATTGTACTATGCTACCGATTTGGCGATAGATCGTATTAAGTATGTGCGTACTAAGGTTGCTAAACGTGACCCTGAGACCTTATATTATATATTTATTATATCAGATGGTTTGGATAATGCGTCTGTTAGTGCGTCTCATAATCATCGTCAGACCACGTTTATTTCTCGTCCGGAGCAGTATAGAAAACGTATTGCTCGGCGATTAAAGAATGTGATGGGCGTAGGTAAGGATTGGAACATGTTGACCGTTTACCCGATGGTACTTCGTGGCGAGGATTTAGAGCGTGTGCGCAAGGACAATAAGATGTCGGAGAAGGATTTTGATGAATATTTAAGTGAGCAGTTTGATTGTCTGCGCTATAGTTCGGATGGAGAGGCACCGAAGGTAAATATCAGCACGGACTTTGATGATATCTATACGGAGTTAGAGGATGATTTCCGTCACTCTAAGTATGAGTTCCGTGTGTCTAAAGACTTTGTGGGTAAGTTAATTCGAATGACCTTAACCTCTTCCAATGGTGATGAGGCCAAGGTAGAAGGAGTGTTGAAACGTTGCGGAATTAATAAATATAAGTTGGATAACTTGACGTTGACCAATTTGACTTCTCGTTTTACGGATACGCGTTATTGCAATAAGAAGGGCACTTACTTAAAGTCCGTAGGGACGGATAGTAAGATGAGTAATGTTTATTTCCGTTTACGTGATTTGCGTTTGCCTCAGTCAAAGGCTTTCTTTAACCCGGTTGATGCTGTTCTATCCTACCAAAATGGACGGGTTTGGCAGACCAATACCGAATATACTCGTCAAGCCAGCATACATCCTAATACATATTGTATATTTTTGTTAGATGCGAGTACGTCTATGGGTAAGGACTTGGAGGCGGCAAAGGAGCATATCAAGCGTGTGGTTAGTATGATTAATGCGCCATTTTAACGAATGATTAAACATTTGTGGTTTCGGGTATGGTCCATGGTTTGGCATCATCTGTCGGCCTGGAATACAGGGGGCGAAGGGATACATTCGCCTCGTCTGTTTTATTTGGTTCGGCACGTGTTGTATGATACGAATCGTTTGTATGCGTGGGAGGCGATAGAGCAACGTCGGGAAGCTATGCTGCGTGCTCCGAAGATAGTGCATATAGAGGACTATGGTACAGGAGTCAATCGTGAGGAACTGGTGATGCATATTGCACAAAAAAGCGTGATGAAGGCTTCGGATGCTCAGCGGCTGAGTAGGTTGCTCAATTATATGAGTGGAAAGGAATATGTGCCGAATAGACAACGTGCGTTGCGTGTGGTTGAGTTGGGAACATGTTTGGGACTTACTACGGCTTATTTGGCTTCAGTGAATAGTGCTAATGAGGTAATCACATTTGAGGGAAGTGCCGAGATAGGTGCGATGGCCGAGATGAATTGGCAAAAGTTAGGACTGCAACATATTTGTTTGGTCAAAGGAAATATAGATGAGACCTTGCCTAAGTATATTGCCCAACTGCGTGAACAAGGTGAGACGATAGACTTTGTGCTGATGGATGCCAATCACACGGGAGAGGCAACCTTGCGCTATTGGGAGTGGTTGCGTTCGGTGTTAAATGATGATAGTGTGGTGGTGTTGGATGATATACGCTATAGTCAAGATATGTATGCGGCGTGGAAACAAATAGGTCAGGACGATTGTGTGACATCCACAATGGACTTGGGACAGATGGGTGTTGTGCTGGTTTATCCGCCATTGATAAAGCGCCACTATCGTTTACGCGTGTAGCATACTTCGGTGACGTATCGTTAATCGCATACTAATCACATATTAATCACATACTAATCACATACTTATGATTTATACCAAGACAGGAGATAAAGGTTATACCAGTTTGGCGAATGGGAAGCGTGTTTCTAAGTGCACGGGGCTGTTGGAGGCTTATGGTACGGTGGATGAGTTGAATGCTCAAATGGGTATGCTGCGCTGCAAAGTGCAAGCATTACAGATGGTGTCGTTAGATGCTGATTTGGAGTGGATACAAAATAAGTTATTCAACTTGGGTGCATCGTTGGCTTGCGCTCCAGGAGAATGGATTACGAGGGAAGATGTGTTGCATATTGAGACCTTAATTGACCAAATGGAGGTTGAATTGCCATGTTTGAGAGGGTTTGTTTTGCCGTCAGGAGATGAAGCTATGTGTCAGGCACATATTTGTCGAACGATAGCACGAAGGTTGGAGCGGAATATGCTCAAAGTTCGTCAGAAAAAGAATGAAGATAGCGTTTGGGGGCAAGAGTGCATTTTTGTGAATAGATTAAGTGATTTTTTGTTTGTAGTCGCCAAAAAAATTGCAAAAAATAATGGTTTTGAGATGATTTTTTGGAAAAAGTGAAAAAAAATTTGCACATTTAGATTATTTTTTGTACTTTTGCACGCTAATTTCGATATGAAGTACCTAAAATCTGTATAAAAACTATGTATTGGACACTTGAATTAGCATCGAAACTGGAAGATGCTCCTTGGCCTGCGACTAAGGATGAATTGTTGGATTATGCCAACCGTACCGGGGCTCCTATGGAGGTTATTGAGAACCTTCAGGAAATAGAGGATGAGGACGAGGTTTACGAGTGTATAGAGGATTTATGGCCGGATTATCCGACGGAAGACGATTTCTTCTTCAATGAAGAGGAATACTAATATAAGAAAATGAAACAGGCAAGATGGATTGCATTGATAATACTGTTGATTGTTGTGGCTTCTAGTCAGGCTCAAACGGATCCGCAGTTAGGTCAATACATGCACTTGCAACAGGCGTATAATCCCGCAGCGGCGGGTGATGGTGATTTAATGCGCGTAGCGGGCATGCATCGCATGCAATTCACGGGTATAAGCAATTTCCCGATGACAACCTACTTCACGTTTTGTTCGCCATTCGTGATTAACAATACGAAACATGCTGCCGGAGTTCGGTTCTTGAACGATATGTACGGACTGTTCTCAAACCAGGCGTTTCATATTCAGTATGCTTACCGCCATAAGATAGGTAATGGATATTTGAGTGCCGGAATAGATTTGGGATTTGTCAATATGAGTTTTAAGTCGGACAGTATCAACCTTGGTCAAATTGCTGCCGAAGTAGGTGAGGGAGGCTTTTTTAGCGAGAACGATCCTGCTATTCCCAAGGGAAGTGGAGAAAAAGGGAGCAACGGAATGACGTTTGATATGGGTTTGGGCTTGTACTATAGTGCTCCTACGTGGTGGGCCGGCATTAGTTACAGCCACTTAACTAGACCCAAGGTGGAGTGGAGCGATTTGTCGGAGATAACGTTGGTGGGAACATTATACATGGCAGGTGGATATAACTGGAAATTGAAATATGCTCCTCAATGGGTATTGAAACCAAGCATCATGGTGATGACCGATTTTGTGAACTGGGATGTTAACCTGACGATGCTGGCAGAGTGGAAAGAACGGGTTAGATTTGGATTGGGGTACCGAATAGCAGGTAGTGTGAATGTGCTGTTAGGAGTGGATATTGTTAGCGGATTGCAATTGGGATATACATTTGAATTGCCGGCAAATAAATTGATTCGTGCCACATATGGTTCACACGAGATTTATTTAGCCTACGGATTTAATATATTGAAACCAAAACGAACCAATAAGTACAAGAGTGTTCGATACTTATAGGGACGTCAAAATAACGCAAATAAGACATAAATCAAACAATATGAAAGTCGTTAAATTTCTTTCAGTAGCAGCTATGGCATTGATGCTGGCTGCTTGTAATGGCCCTGCCGGCGAATTGGTGGGTGTTCAGAAAAACACAAATTTTAAAGAGGCCAATCCTTTCGGAATGGTGTTTATTAAAAAAGGCTCTTTTATGATGGGCGAAAATACGCAGTCTGCTATTTTCCATCAGCCGGACAATACCTTTATGGCAACGGTGGAGGCCTTCTGGATGGACGAAACAGAAATCACAAACAACGAGTATAAACAGTTTGTGTTCTGGGTTCGTGACTCTATTGCTTACTCCCATTTGGTTGAGGCTGGTTTGACCGATTTTGCTATCCAACCTCGTAACGAGGAGTTTGATGAAGAGAATTATGCCATCAATTGGAAGAAAAAAATTCCATGGACCAGCAAGGAGGAAGAGATTAAGGAAGCTTTGGAACCAATGTTTTATGAGGATGGTACCTTGCGCACTATCTCTATGTTCTACAACTATTCTTGGATGAACTATGACCAAGCTCAATTGCCTCAAAACAAGTTTGATGTGGCAAAGGGACGTTATCCGGAGAATGCTACTTCTCGTGTTGACTCTTTCTGGGTAGATGAGAACGGCTGGATTCAGGATAGCACTATTGTTCGCCCGCTTCGCGAACCTAAGGACTTGTTGACCAACAAGATTATCAACGTTTATCCGGATACGATGGTTTGGATTCGTGATTTCCAATTCGCGTATAACGAACCTATGTTGCATGGATATTTCTCCTATGCCGGTTATGCTGAGTACCCTGTAGTAGGTGTTACTTGGGAGCAAACTCATGCTTTCTGCCACTGGCGTACTAATTATTTCCGCAGCGCTAACAAAGAGGTTTCTCAATGTTATCGTTTACCGACCGAATCCGAGTGGGAGTATGCTGCTCGTGGTGGTCGTAAGATGGCTATGTATCCTTGGGGTGGCAATTATGCTCGTGACGCTAAGGGTTGCTTCTTGGCTAACTTCAAACCATATCGTGGATCCTATAACGATGATACCGGATCTATGACGATGCGTGTAGCTCAGTTCCGCCCGAACGACTTCGGTTTGTTTGATATGGCGGGTAATGTGGCCGAATGGACCGCTTCCAGTTTCAATGCAAGTTCCAATACCTACATTAGCGATATCAACCCAGACTTCCAGTATATGGCTCGTAAGGACGATAGCGATATGCTGAAGAAGAAAGTGATTCGTGGTGGAAGTTGGAAAGATATTTCCTATTACATGCAATGTGGTGTTCGTACGTACGAGTACCAATATGAGAGCCGTCCGTACATCGGATTCCGTTGCGTTCGCTCTTACATCGGCGATTAATCTCAAATCAAATACCTAAGTAAAAACAAAAAAAACTAACTAATATGGCAACTGTACAAAATCAAAATGCTTATGCAAGCTGGTATGAATCTTTCGAAGGAAAGAAAGAAAGTAAGTTCATGACATGGTATCACTCCTACAAAGGAAAAAACGTTGTTAATATCGTTTATTCGTTAGGAGCATCTGTCGTTATTATTGGTGCATTGTTCAAGATTATGCACTTCCCCGGAGCCGGTCCTGTGCTGATGTGCGGTATGATTACTGAGGCAATCTTGTTTATGATTGGTGTGTTAGAGTCTCCTCACGAGGAATTCCACTGGGGTAATGTGTTCCCACAACTAATCGAATATGGTTCTCCGGATGAGCGCGTTGCTCGTTCCAAGGAGCAACTTGGTATGGCTCCTCAAGTAGGTGGGAATGCTGGTGAAGCTCCCAAGGCAGGTGTATCTCCTCTTAGCGATGCTGAATTGAATGCTTTGAAGGGTTCGTTGAATGATTTGGCTAAGACGGCCGGACAACTCTCTGAGTTAGGCAAGTTGGCTACTTCTACCAATAAGTTAGGCGAGAAGATGGACGCTGCAAGCGAGGCTGCTGCTAAGTATGCAGAGAGCGCCAATGCTCTAGGTGACAAGGCTACTGCTCTGAATGCTGCTTATACCACGATTGCTACAGACTTGCAGCAAGTGGCTACCGGCACTAAAGCTTATGAAAAAGAAGTTGGCGCAATGGGTCAGAAACTGGCTTCGTTGAATTCGGTTTATGAACTGCAATTAGCTGCTGTACAGAGTCAAGTTGAGGCTTACAAGGCTCAGGCTAACGCTGTGGCTGCTGCTACCAAGAACGTTGAGGCTGTTGGTGCAGACTTCCAAAAGATGCAAACCTTGGCTGCTGAGTCACTTAAGAGTCAAGAGGCTTATGATGCAGCACAAAAGAAATTAACTCAACAAGTGGCTGATTTGAATAAGATATATGGTAATATGTTAAATGCACTTGCATAAGGCATTGAATCAATCTAAGTAATACTTTCAACTATTAACTTTAAAATCTAAAGAAATGGGTGGAGCAAAAAACTGTCCGGAAACCCCGAGACAAAAAATGATTGGTATGATGTACTTGGTGTTGACCGCCATGTTGGCCTTGAATGTAAGTGCTGATATTATTAACGGTTTCACCAAACTGCGTCATTCTATGGAATCTTCTATTAAATCAACGGACGCTCGTACCGAGGATATAATGAAGATTTTCGAGGCTGCCTACAGCAAGGACGAAGGTGGCATGAAGAAATATGGTGATTGGTGGGCTATCGCTCAGACTAACAAGAAGATGAGTGATGACTTATATGATTATTTGGAGCGTTTTAAGTTGGATATTGTTAACATGGTAGATGGTGAGAATTACGCCAAGATGCCGGACGATATTCAAAATGGTTCAGAAACCAATAAGCCCCACCAATACGCGTTAAATATGAAGGACGCGAGCGGGCGTACGAACGCGGAGGAATTGCGCGCACGTATGGACCTCTATCGTCAGTATATGTCCGCTGCTGATTCGGAGTGCCTTCAGAATAAGATGAAGGATGCTGCTTTCGCACATGAATGGGAGCAAAAAACGGCGATGGTGAATTCTTTGTTCTCTACCGGAACGGTTACTAACCAAGAGGGTGAGACTATTCCTTGGGAGCAATCTATCTTTGAGGAGATGCCTGCCGGTGCCGTTTTGGCATTGCTGACTAAGTACCAGAACGATATCCGCATGGTGGAGAATGATTTCCTGAATTTCTTCTACAAGTCTGCCGGTTCGTCCGACTTCGTGATTAACTCCGTACAGGCATTAATCTTGCCGGATAATGGTGAGTATATTATGCAAGGCGGTCACTATCGCGCACGCATCGTTTCGGCTGCTGTGGATACGACTAACCTGCCTATGGTGTATATCAATGGTAAGGAATATCCTGATGGCGTATATGATTTGGTGGCTAACCAAGTTGGTCAACATACCTATACCGGTTATATGTTAATGCCGGGTGATACTACCCATTATGACTTCAAGGGTCAATATACCGTTGGTGCTCCTACTGCATCTATCTCTAATATTGATATGAACACTATCTATACCGGATATGAGAATAAGTTTAATATCTCCGTTCCAGGTATGGGTGGCAACAAGATTAAAGTATCGGCTACCGGTGCTACGGTTACTCAAAAGAATGGTTTATATATCATTCTGCCTAACGAGAGCAGCAAGACCGTTAAGATTTCTGTTCATGCCGAGGTAGATGGTCGTACTGTTCTGATGGGAGCCAATGACTATAAGGTTAAGCCGTTGCCTAAACCAAGTGCTTTCTTGCTGTCAGGTGCTGACACCTACGATGGTACCGAGCGCATTGGTATTAAGGCGTTGAAGAGTGGCGATGCGCACTTGGAGGCCAGTTACGGTCCGGATGGTGTGTTGGATTTGCCCTTTACCATTGTTAGTTTCGAGATCTATGCCGGAGGTCGTTACCTAAAGGCACAAGGCAATAAGTTCAGTCGTGATATGATGACGGCTATTGGTAAACTGCGTAGTGGTGATGTGCTCAACATCATGACCATTAAGTATCGCGAACCAAGCGGTAAGGTAAATACGTTGCCGAACTTGACATTAGGTCTTAAATAATAGAAATACAAAACCAATTGATATGAAAAAAATTAGTGCATTAGTGCTTTTGTTGAGTTTGGCTTTTATTAGCGCTCAAGCGCAGCATCCGATTAATTCGTTCTTCGCTCCCGATGGTACTGTTCGTTTGGAGACGCAAGAGTTGTCTGAAGCAGCCGATTCTGTGGTTACTATTCAACATCGCACCGAAGATGTAGTTTGGCGTCGTGACATCTATCGCATTATTGATATGCGTCAGAAGCAGAATTTCCAACTCTATTTCCCTGTAGAACCGGATGATCCAACGTACATGAGTCTTTATCGCTTAATCGTGGATGCCGTTCAAAATGGAATGACTATCTTCCGTCGCAGCGAGCGTGTGCTCAAACCTGTTTTGTCGATGGATAATATCGTGCCGCGTAATGAGATTAAGGACCAGTTTATGGTAGGTGGTATTGGTGAATTAGATCGTGAAGATGAGACGTCTTATGTGCTCAACTACGATAGTATAGCTGATACGTTCTCTTTCCAACCATATAACTACAACACCTATGTGCGTAACCAACTTAAGTACTTGCTGTACGAGGTGATTTTCTTTGATAAATCTACCTCTCGTATGTACCGCAAGATTGTGGCATTAGCTCCGCTACAACCGGACCAAGCATCGGGGGATGAAGAGACTCCGGCTGAGTTTATGCGTACGTCCGTTAAGTTCTGGATCCTGTACGACCAATTGCGTCCTTACTTGGCTTCGCATTACATGATTCCAAGTCAGAATGAGGCTAAGCGTGTAACATTTGAGGAGTTCTTTGAGAAACGTCTGTTCTCGTCTTACATCGTAGGTGAAGGAAATATCTACAATCGTATGATTTTGGATTATTGCTTCACGGAGAAGGATGCTAAGCAAGAGCAAGAGCGTATCGAATCCGAACTGTTGACATTTGAGCAAGACCTCTGGGAATATTAATATTTATAGCAGGCAGGTCACGGACCTGCCTGCTTTGTCATACTGACAGCATAGGTTTTTATCGTGAAACATAGGTTTTTAAATATGTATCTTACCACCACCATCAGCATCTCGTTGGTGCTGTTCATGGTTGGTTTGGAGGCGGTGCTACTGCTGTCTGCTCATCAGGTGTTGAAGCAGGTTAAGCAGAGTGTAACCGTCACGGTTGTGCTGACCGAAAAAGTTTCCGATGCGGAGGTTACTCGGTTGCAGGACCTATTGGAGAATGCCCCTTATTGCCATGATGTAACGTTTGTTTCATCCGAAGAGGCATTGCAGGAGCATATAGCGCGTTTAGGGGAAGATCCGCAGAAGTTCTTGGGCTATAATCCGCTGACAGCTTCTTTTGAGATGCACTTGAATGCATCCTATGCCCAAAAAGATAGTATAGCGGCTATTGCTGAACAATTAGAGCAATTGCCTTATATTGATAAGATTGAGCATCCGCAGGAAGTGATAAGAATGTTAGACTTGCATGTGGGTCAGTTCTCGCTGGTGCTATTAGCTATTGCGTTAGTGTTACTCTTTATATCGGTGGCATTAATCGTTAACACGGTGCGTTTGCACGTGTATAGCAAGCGTTTCTTGATTAATACGATGCGACTGGTGGGGGCTACCTCATGGGTGATTCGTGCACCGTTTGTGCGCCGTAATGTATTGATGGGCTTTGAGGCAGGACTGATTGCGATTGCCGTATTAGCCGGAGCTGTCTTCTATGTTCACGAGCGACTAGGAGTATGGTTATTCGAACTCAACATGGTGAATGTGGGCTTTGTGGTACTATTAGTGTTACTGGGCGGACAAGTCATCACTTTTATTGCGTCGCTGATAGCTACGGGCAAGTATATACGTATGAAAACAGATAAGATGTATGAAATATAATTTAGATAAAATTAACTTAATTTTAATTGTTGTCTCCATTGTAGTCATTGTTGTCGGACTATGTTTGATGGGAGGAGAACCCAGTGGTGAACAGTATAACCCGGATATCTTTTCGGTTCGTCGCATCACGGTAGGTCCAATGATTTCATTGGCTGGGTTTGTGTTAATGATTTTTGCTATCTTATTTAAGAAGAAATGAGTTGGTTTCAAGCACTTATATTGGGCATTATTCAGGGATTAACGGAGTTCCTTCCTGTCTCTTCATCAGGTCACCTCACCATCGGTCAAACACTATTAGGTGTTGAGTTTTCGGATGGAGACATGTTGCTTTTTGATGTGCTGGTGCACGCTGCTACCGTGTGCTCAACACTGCTGGTGTTGTGGAAAGAAGTGGCATGGGTTCTGAAAGGCACATTTACAACACCCACATGGAATGCCGAGAAACAATATGCCGGTAAGATTATCCTGTCGATGGTGCCTGTTTTTATTATAGGTATGTTCTTTAAGGACGAAGTGGAGGCTATTTTTGGTCATGGCATCGTCGTAGTAGGTGTATGCTTACTGCTCACAGCCTGCTTACTCACTTTTGCGCAATACGCTAAGCCTCGTACCAAAGAACAGATTGGCTGGTGGGATAGTTTGATTATCGGTATCGGTCAGGCTTGCGCGGTGTTGCCCGGACTTAGCCGCAGTGGTACAACGATTGCTACCGGAATCTTGTTGGGCAATAAGAAAGAACAAGTGGCGCAGTTCTCCTTTCTTATGGTGTTAGTGCCTATCTTAGGAGAGACGTTCCTGAATATATTGGACATCCTGAAAGGCGAAGTAGTGACGGACCTTACATGGACCGTGATGCTGGTGGGTTTCGTGAGTGCTTTTGTGGTTGGTGCAGCGGCTTGTAAATGGATGATTGCCATTGTGAAAAGACAAAAACTAATCTATTTCGCAATATATTGCTTACTGATGGGCGGATTTGCATTGTGTTATGGACTTTGTTGAGGGGGAAATAATCGGCTTTGATAAACCATATCGTTGGACATCCTTTGATGTGGTGGGTAAGTCGCGATGGCTGCTGTGCCATAAGTTAGGCACTAAAAAACTAAAGGTTGGTCATACCGGCACCTTGGATCCGCTAGCTACCGGTGTAGTGGTGGTTTGTACCGGCAAGAAGACCAAACTCATTGATGCGCTCCAGCAGCATATCAAGGAATATGTGGCAACCCTGCAATTAGGTGCTACAACACCCAGTTATGACTTGGAAAAACCGATTGACCAAACCTATCCGACCGAACACATAACGCGTGAGTTGATTGACCGGGTTATTCCTACTTTCTTGGGCGAACAGTGGCAGGTGCCACCCATCTTTTCGGCGGTCAAAGTGGATGGCAAACGGGCGTACGAACTGGCACGAAAAGGGCAGGAAGTGGAACTCAAACCTAAGTTGCTCAAAATAGACGAGATAGAAGTGCTATCTTTTGACCAAGCCCTAATGCAGTTGCAGATACGTGTGGTCTGTTCCAAAGGAACATATATCCGCGCTCTGGCCCGCGATATAGGTGAACGGCTACATAGTGGTGCGCACTTGATTGCCTTGCGACGCACACGAGTAGGAGATATACGTGTAGAGGATTGCATCAGTTTTGAGCAGTTTGAACAAATAATTAATCAGTTATAATCAAAAACTATTTATATGAATCATTTTGACCAATACAACATGAAGCTCAGTCAGTTCAAGTTCCGTCTGCCGGAAGAACTGATTGCTCAGTACCCCAGTCCTTATCGTGAAGATGCACGTTTGATGGTGTTGCATAGAAAAAGTGGCGAGATCGAGCATAAGCAAGTGCGTGATTTGGTTGCTTACTTTGGCGAAGGTGATGTGTTTGTTTTTAATGATACCAAGGTGTTCCCGGCTCGTTTGTATGCCAAGAAAGAGAAAACAATGGCTAACATCGAGATCTTCCTGCTGCGCGAGTTGAATCATAACTTGCGTTACTGGGATGTATTAGTGGACCCTGCTCGTAAGATTCGTATTGGTAATAAACTGTTCTTGGACGAAGATACGACTATCGTTGGTGAGGTGATTGATAACACCACTTCTCGCGGACGTACCATCCGTTTCCTTACGGACTACGATAACTCTGAGTTCAAGCAGTATCTGTATAGTTTAGGTAATATGCCGTTGCCTAAGTACATCCGTCGTCCGATGGATGAAGATACGTTTGCGGAGTTTGAGAAGCAGTTCCCGGAAACTACGGTAGATGAGTTGGATGAGGAACGTTACCAGACCGTCTTTGCTGATAAGATTGGTGCCGTAGCTGCTCCGGCCGCCAGCTTGCATTTCTCCAAACAACTGCTCAAACGCCTTGAGATAGTGGGTGCTAATATTGAGTTCGTCACTTCACACATGTCATTAGGCAATTTCCGCGCCATTGATGTGGAGGACCTTACCAAGCATAAGATGGAATCCGAGCAGTTTATGATTCCCCAGAAGACGGTAGATGCTATCAGCAAGGCGCATGCCCATCAAACGCGCGTCTGCGCCGTCGGCACCGAGGTCATGCGAGCCATGGAGCACGTAGCCGGTATAGATGGTCAGATTAAACAGTATGATGGTTGGACCAATAAGTTCATCTTCCCACCGTATGACTTCACGGTAGCCAATGCTTTCTTTGTTAATTTCTACTTCCCACAATCGCCGCAACACCTGATGGTGGCTGCTTTTGGGGGATTTGAGAACACAATGCGGGCTTATAATGAAGCCGTTGCGCAAGGCTATCACTTCGGTGATTATGGTGATGCAATGCTCATTGTGGACTAATGAATGTGCAAATAGAGGACAGTTGGAAACAAGTACTGCAACCTGAGTTTGATAAGCCGTACTTTGAAATACTCACTTCTTTTGTGCGACGTGAGTATGCTACCAAGCAATGCTTTCCTCCGGGCAACCTCATCTTCAATGCTTTTAACTCGTGCCCTTTTGACAGGGTGCGGGTTGTTATTATAGGTCAGGACCCTTACCACGATGTGGGGCAGGCGCACGGACTATGTTTCTCGGTGAATGAAGGTATTGCTATCCCTCCTTCGCTGGAGAATATCTACAAGGAACTGCACCGCGACTTGGGGCTGCCTATCCCTGCCTCCGGTAATCTGCAACATTGGGCTGAACAAGGGGTGTTGCTACTCAATGCCACCCTCACCGTAGAGGCCCATCACCCCGGCAGTCATCAGAATAAAGGGTGGGAAGAACTGACAGACGCCGCTATTCAGGCTCTTAATACTCGGCGGGAACATATCGTTTATATGCTGTGGGGCAGTTATGCCCAGCGTAAAGGGCAGTTCATTGACCGCCGTAAGAACCTCGTGCTAACTGCTCCTCATCCCAGCCCTCTTAGTGCCTATCGCGGGTTTATAGGATGCGGACATTTCTCGGCAGCCAATGATTACCTCATCAAGCACGGACAAAGCCCGATTACTTGGTTATAACTTCAATGATATGAAACGACTCCTACTCATAGACGCCTATGCGATGATTTACCGCGCGTACTACGCGTTTATCCGCGTGCCACGCATGAATTCCAAAGGTGAGAACACCAGTGCCATCTATGGCTTTGTAACCACCTTAGAGGACCTGCTGCGTAAACTCAAACCAACGCATGTGGGAGTGGCTTTTGACCCTCATGGACCTACTTTCCGACATGAGGCTTTTGAGGCGTATAAGGCGCAGCGCGAAGAAACTCCCGAAGACATACGGCGGGCGGTGCCAATCATCAAAGATATACTGAATGCCATGAATATACCTGCGCTGGAAGTGAAAGGATTTGAGGCAGATGATGTGGTAGGTACATTAGCCGGTAAGGCGGAGCAGGCCGGCTTTGAGGTCTTCATGGCTACGCCCGATAAGGACTATGGACAGTTAGTGACGGAGCATGTGCTGCAATACCGGCCACGACATACCGGTGGATTTGAACAATTAGGACCTAAAGAGGTATGCGATAAATATGGCATTGAGCATACCAAACAAGTTATCGACTTATTAGGACTGATGGGCGATGCCAGTGATAATATACCCGGCTGCAAAGGGGTAGGAGAGAAAACAGCTGTCAGCCTCATTCAGCAGTTTGGCAGCATAGAAGAATTACTGACACGCACCAATGAACTCAAGGGGGCATTGAAGGATAAAGTGGAGAGTCAGGCGGAAGCTATTCGCTTCTCTAAGTTCCTGGCTACTATACGCACCGATGTACCGATTGACTTGGACGAAACGGCACTCGTCATTCACGATAAGGACTGGGCTCGCTTGGCTCCTATCTATCAGCAGTTAGAGTTTAATTCGCTCATCAAAGGTGCAGCCATTGCTGCTCCCATTTCCGGCAGCACCGGCAAGACAACTACCAAACCGGCGGAGGCTACTTTGGACCTCTTTGCCGACATGGAGTCTCCTGCAACCAACACCATAGCGGCCCCCGCTTATGATACCATAGAGAACCGATTATGTGCGTACTTGCTTAATCCCGAAGTGTCATTTAATCCGCATGTCGAACCGGATTGGAAGGCTCTCCAAGCCGATGCTGCTTTGTGGAATTTATATAACGAAGTCGAACTGCCGCTGGTGCAAGTGCTGCGTGATATGGAGCAAGCCGGCGTGCGATTTGATGTCAATATATTGCGTGAGGCAGAGGTGGAATTAGGGAATGAACTCAATGCCTTGGAGCAAGAGATCTATGCATTGGCGGAAGAACCGTTTAATATCAATTCTCCTTCGCAGGTGGGTGAGGTGCTGTTTGATAAGATGCATTTGGATGATAAAGCGAAACGTGGCAAGACTGGCAAGTACTCCACGTCTGAGGAAGTGCTACAAGCCCTCAAAGAGAAACATCCTATCGTAGGTAAGATACTGGATTATCGTGAACTAAAAAAACTCATTTCGACTTATATATCCACTTTGCCGTCTTATATCAATCCTCAAACCGGCAAGATTCATACTACGTATAACCAAACAGTGACGGCTACCGGACGTCTATCTTCGTCCAATCCTAACCTTCAGAACCTGCCTATCCGTTCCGAACGGGGGCAGTTGATACGCCGAGCCGTTATCGCGGACGAAGGCTGTATGATTGTGAGTGCCGATTACTCGCAGATTGAGTTGCGACTGATGGCACACATGTCACAAGACCAACATCTATTAGAGGCTTTTCGCAAAGGACAGGATATCCACGCTGCTACGGCGGCTAAGATTTTTCATAAACCCATTGACGAAGTGACTAAAGAGGAACGCCGTCGCGCCAAAACAGCTAATTTTGGTATCATCTATGGCATATCGGCCTTTGGTTTAGCGCAACAATTAGATTGTTCGCGTAGCGAAGCTAAAGCGCTCATTGATGGGTACTTTGAGGCATTCCCTAAGGTGATTGATTTTATTGAGCAACAAAAGACTTTTGCTCGCGAGAAAGGCTATGTAGAAACCCTCTTTGGTCGCAAACGTTACTTGCCCGATATCCTTAGCCATAACTCGGTGGTGCGCAGTTTTGCGGAACGCAATGCGGTGAATGCACCCATTCAGGGCACCGCAGCAGATATCATCAAAATGGCGATGGTCAATATCGCTAAACGACTTAGCAGTGAAGGACTGAAAGCACAAATGATTATGCAGGTGCATGACGAACTGAATTTCAATGTCCCTCAATCCGAAGTGGATACTGTTCGCGCCATTGTGGTGGATGAGATGCAGAACGTTGTCCATCTGTCCGTCCCCCTCATCGCCGAATGTGGCACCGGTCCCAACTGGCTCGAAGCCCATTAAACTCTCCGGCTGCTTGCAGCCCTCGAAAAAGCTCGTCAGAGGTTTTTCGAAGAGAAGGAGCACAACTCGCCCGTTGATTAAGCTTCGCGGCAATCAACCCTTGCGAGGTTGTTGCTCCGACGAGGTTACTTGGTTAATTGGCTACTTGTTCATTCTCGGCGATGTCCCTATCGCCGTTTTCGTCCCGTCCATTTCCGGCGATACCATCGCCGTCTCATCGGCTGCTTGCAGCCTGCCCCTATTATTATTTCCGAAAAAATACGATTTTTCTTGCATATCTCAAAAATATTTTGTAATTTTGCCTCGCAAAATGTTTGCACCCCATAAACAGAAAATGAAAGAATAAGAATATGGCAAGTACGATGTTTAATAAATACATTTGGCTCGTGAATACGATTTATGAGGCAGGGCGTATATCCAAGGAGGATATAGACCGCCGTTGGGCATCGTGCTACCTCAATGACAACCGCGAGACGCATATACAAACGCGAGCCTTCCACCGCTACAAGGAGGCTATTTTGATGCAGTTTGGATTGGATATCCAATGCGATCGCACAACGGGCAAGTACTATATCGCCAACGAAGGCGATTTGAAGGCAGGCACCTTGCATACGTGGTTATGTAATACGTTTGCCGTTAGTAATCTTATTCAGGAGAGCCAGGACTTGCACGAACGTATCATTTACGAGCACATCCCCAGTGGCACGGAGTATTTGACTACGATTATTCAGGCTATGCGTGACCAAGTAGAGTTGGCGTTGGTTTATCAGAGCTATAAGCGCACCGAGCCGGAAACCTTAGACATGCAACCTTATTGTGTTAAGGTCTTTAAGCAGCGTTGGTATGTAGTGGGCAAAGTGCATTATACGGACGGTTCCCATACCGCAGCGGACGAGCGCACGCCGCGCGTCTATGCGTTAGATAGAATAAAGAGCGCACAGATTATGCCGGATAGGAGTTGGAAGATGCCTAAGGACTTCCATGCAGACGAATACTTTGCCGGCTATTATGGTGTAATGCGTAATGAGGATATCAAACCCACTTTGGTGCGTATAAGAGCCATTCCTCGTACAGCAGATTATTTACGCTCCCTCCCATTGCATGAGACGCAGAAAGAGGTGGAGCGGACGAATGAATATAGTGTGTTTGAGTACGTTATTGCTCCCACATACGATTTTGTTCAGGAGCTAAAGTCGCAAGGGGAGAGTATAGAGGTGCTGTCACCTGCAGAATTGCGTCAGGATATGCTACAATCTCTTGAGAACAGCCTAAAACAGTATAAAAAACAAGAAAAATCGTAAAAAAATATCCCAGTGTCACTAAATTGTCACGTTGATGCAGTACTTTTGCCGTAGATTTTCAATTACTACACTAAAACTACTACATTATGGCACTACAACAGACATTGGAAATTCAGTTTGAAGAACCGGATTTTATGGTAAATGACATACAAAATTTGCATAAAATTTGTGTATTTGCAAAAAAAGATATATCTTTGTGGTCAAAAAATAAGGAGAAACAAAAAATAATGCTTCAAACAATACTATCTAATACGGCACGATTTATAGAATCTGCTCCAAAAGCAGATAGGAAGCGTTATGGTCAATTCTTTACAGCAGAAAAATCTGCCGTACATATGGCATCTATGTTTGACTTTGATTTAAATAAGCCATCCATGAATATATTAGATGCAGGAGCTGGTACCGGTCTTTTATCGGCCGCAGTAGTAGCGCGTTTGGTGGATTTGGGATATATGGGGCATGTGCATTTAGTGTGCTATGAAACAGATGTTAATGTTTTGCCTATTTTGTGTGCCAATATGGAGTATTTGCGTACTCATGCCGATTTCTCTTATATAATTAATACTGAGAATTACCTTTTGTCGCAATCCTTTGAATGTGAAAATGCTGCTACAGCAGAGCGATTTGATTATATTATTGGCAATCCTCCATATTTGAAAATATCAAAAGATGCTCCAGAGGCTAAGGCAATGAAACAAATTTGTTATGGTGCACCTAATTTATATTTTCTATTCTGGGCAATGGGGGTTTTTAACCTGAAAACCGGTGGAGAGTTGGTGTATATAGTACCTCGCTCTTGGACATCAGGAGCATATTTTGAGTATTTCCGAAAATATTTGTTTAGTCATTGTGTGATTGAACAAATGCATTTATTTGTTAGTCGTGATAAGGTCTTTGATAAAGAAAGCGTGTTGCAAGAGACAATGATTATTAAGGTTAGAAAGACACTACATAAGCCCCCAAAAGTCATTGTAACTTCTTCTTCTACTGCGGAATATTTGGATATGCATACTTTCCTCGTGCCATATTCTACCATAGTGGCCCAAAACCAATTCGTCTATATTGTTACGAATCAACAAGAAGTTAATGTATTAAAACGTATTCATAAATTGCCGCAGACTTTATCAACGATAGATTTGAAGATGAAGACGGGAATAATAGTAGATTTCCGTACGCAAGAAGTGCTACGAGATAAAATGGAAGAGGGGGCTTATCCGTTGTTTTACGCATCGCATATCAAAGATGGGCGTATTATATGGCCAATAGGTAGAACCGGTGAATATATTTCAACTGAGCATAAGGGATATTTGCAACCAAACCAAAATTATTTGTTTGTGAAACGATTTACAAGCAAAGAAGAACCAAGACGTTTACAATGTGGCATGTATCGAGCGAAAGATTATCCCCAGTATTCTTACATCAGTACACAAAACAAGATAAACTATATCGCATGTAGTTCATTGTGTGTCCTATATGGACTATTTGCTCTTCTAGGATCAACCTTATATGATCAATATTATCGTATTTTGAATGGCTCAACCCAAGTAAATTCAACCGAAGTCAATGCTATCCCCATGCCAGATAGGACTACCATTGAAAATATTGGTAGGGAATTGATGAAGATGCCAATTACAGAAAGTAGTTGTAATAAAATTGTAGATAAATGGATAAGTTAAATCGAATAAAAAAACTTTTGGCTACTATTGGTATGCCCAAAGCACAACAAGGTGATTTATGTGGCTATGTTATCTTGGCAATGGCGAACTTGACCGAGAAAAAATCTTTTGCTAAAGCAACAAATAATTGGATTCGTATTCATGATATTATTGCTTTTACTAATAAATACTATGGAAAGAATTATGCTGAAAATTCGCGTGAGACTTTTCGTAAACAAGCACTGCATCATTTCCGTACCGCTGCTATTGTAGAAGATAATGGGAAAAGTACAAATAGCCCTCAATATATGTGGCGCTTGACCGCTGATTTCTTGCCTGTGGTACAGGAATTAGGGAAGGGGAATATAGCACAAACAGCGTTTATTACTAATTACGCCAAATTAGTAGATATATACGCATCTAAAAAGAAAATGCAGAAAATGCCTGTCAAAATCAATGGTATAGATTTTTCGTTGAGTGCGGGTAAGCATAATCAATTGCAACGTGCTATTATTGAGGAGTTTGCTCCACGTTTTGCCCCTAATTCAGAAGTTTTATATGTGGGTGATACTACGGAAAAAGATTTGGTTAAAGAGGTTGATAAATTGGCTCAACTAGGCTTTGAAATAACTTTGCATGACAAAATGCCTGATGTGGTGTTATATAAGGAAGATAAGGACTGGCTATATTTTATAGAAGCAGTTACATCTGTAGGGCCAATGAATTCCAAGCGAATCCAGGAAATATCACAAATGACTACGCATGTAACAGCAGGAAAAATTTTTGTTACTGCATTTTTAGATTTTTCCACATTTAAAAAATTCTCTGAGCAATTGGCATGGGAAACAGAAGTTTGGATAGCTGATATGCCCGATCACATGATACACCTCAATGGCGATAAATTTTTAGGGCCGAGGTAATTTATATGTAAAGTGTTACCTGTTTTTTATGAGTTGTGAGTAACGGCAAGTGTTAGATGCAAATTCGATGGTTATAATCTGTAAATTATAATCTCTCCAGACTAAACCCTTTATTGAATCAATGATAAAACCAATGTAATCCCCCATCCGCAAAAAAGGCGCTTTAAATGAACAAAAATTAACGTAAACGCAAACGTTCTCGTCAAAAAAAGCGCATTTCGGTGCGCTTTTTTTTATTTTTTCTTGCATGTTCCAAAAATTCTTTGTAATTTTGCGCTTCGTAAAAACGTGTAATTACACACTTTTATGGAATATAAATACTTTTTGCTATGCAAATCAAGAGAGACTATTACCTTCAAAAACTTATTCATTCGCGTGGGAATCGTATGATAAAAGTTATCACCGGCATACGGCGATGCGGTAAATCATACCTTTTGCTTACTTTGTTCCAGCAGTATCTTCTGGAAAACGGCACTCCTGAAAATCACATCATTACGGTGGATTTGGAAGACCGTGAAAATAAAGCATTGCGTGATCCAGATGCTTTGCTGCATTATATTCTTGATCGTACTCCGAACAAGGATGAGCATTACTATGTGTTGCTGGACGAGGTGCAATTGGTGAGTGAGTTTGAGGATGTGCTAAATAGTTTTCTCAAAAAAGATTGGATAGATGTCTATGTAACAGGTAGTAACGCCAAGTTCCTCAGCAAAGATGTTATTACCGAGTTCCGTGGGCGAGGAGATGAAATACGTATTCATCCGCTATCGTTTTGCGAGTTTGCTGCCTACAAGCAGGAGCAACCGGAAAAGATGTGGATGGAGTATATGCTGTATGGCGGTCTGCCACAGGTCGTATTAGAGAATGATACCAACAAGAAGAGAGAGTATCTGCGTAGCCAATTCAATCACACCTACTTGAAGGATATCAAGGAGCGTAATTCTATCCAAAATATAGATGATTTGGATGAGATTGTCAATACCATTGCTTCTTCCATCGGCGCACTCACTAACCCTAACAAAATTGCCAATACTTTCCATTCCGTCAAGCAAAGCGATATTGATGCCAAAACCATAGCCAAGTATTTGGAGTATATGGAGGATGCCTTTCTGATTGAGCGCTCTATTCGTTATGACATCAAAGGGCGGAAGTATATTGATACCCCGTATAAGTATTATTTTGAGGATTTAGGACTTAGGAACGCACGCATTGGTTTCCGTCAAACAGAAGAAACGCATATAATGGAAAATATGATTTATAACGAATTGAGAGCAATCGGTTGCCAAGTGGATGTTGGTCAAGTCTCTGTGGAGCAGAAAGATGAAGAAGGCAAACGTAAACGTGTAAATCTGGAAGTTGATTTTGTTTGTAATCAGGGCTATAATCGTGTATATATCCAATCTGCATACGCATTATCGGACAATACAAAACGCCGGCAAGAGTTGGCTTCGCTTAACAAGATTTCGGACGGATTCCGCCGTATCGTTATTGCCGGAAGTATGCAACCTACCTGTATGAACGATGACGGAATACTATTTGTCAATGTATTGGATTTCCTTATGGAGCCATCCAAATATGTAAGTGAATAAAGGGAACATAACCATGTACGACAAAGAACCACAATTTCGCCCGATAGAGTGGGTGGAAGTGCCGTATTATAGTAGCGGCGTGCGTGCCGGAATACCTGAAAGACCAGGCGATGAGGCATACGAAACAATTTCTATTCCTAAGGAATTTGCTGCAACAATCAATTTTGTAATACCCGTTAAGGGCGAGTCTATGCGCGACTTTGGCTTACAAGAGGGAGATAATCTATGCGTGCATTCTCAACCAACTGCCGATAATGGTGATATAGTCGTTGCCAGCATAGATGGCGAATGTACCGTAAAAACTTATTACGAGGATGTGGATGGTAGCAAATGGTTAGTGCCCGGCAACCCTAATTTTAAGCCCATCTACTTAGATCCTGATTCAGATGTTCGTATATTTGGTGTGGTTAAACAAATTATGCAGATTAATCCGCATGTGTCGCTATGTGACTGCGCCGCACGAGTACGTCCTGTGCAGAAAGAATATGCCAAACATCGGGCATACGAATTCCCATTGTTTACACAAAAGGCTATTGATGATAAGTGCCGCGAAAAAATGTTCGAACGATTACAGTCGGCAGCTATGGGTTCGGGTGCGGACTTAATGAAAGAACTCCATTTACAAGCTCAAATGGGGTATGTGGAGTATACTTATACATCAACTAAAGAGTTAACAGAGATAATCCATAAATTTCTTAATGATAAGTTTCGATATGAAAATGTTCGGAGAAACCGCCTTGATAAATAGGTGGAAAAAGGTGGATTTTGGTGGATGGATTTTCCTAAAATAGTACCATTTTTGGTGGATTTTGGTGGATAATAGGTGGATTTAGGTGGATTTTTTCTCCACCTTTTTCTTTTTATGTACCTTTGCACCGTGATTCGTATGAGTCACGGCTTTTTTGTATTGTATTAACCCATAAAAATATGTACGATGAGTAGCAAATTAGAAACAACTACCCCCATGCCACTCAATAAGTTCGGCGAACTACTACTTAGGTGCAAGTACCAAAAGACTGCTTTGCGTGGAAGACATGGCTATATCGTGAAAGTCATTGAAAATCAAGTAGATAGACAGATACAGGATATCCATGAAATCATAACAGGTGCAAGTGGTGCAAGTACATTCTAATATACACCCACGCGCGTATATGTATATACAAAACAACCTGCACCACCTGCACCACCTGCACCTCACCTGCCCCTGTCCAGGAATAGCGCCAGCACTTTCTTTCCCTTCCCCCCCTCGTGATGCGTTTGCGAGTGCCGACCGCAAGCCCATCAGGGCTTTAGCAAGTTGGTATGTACCATAAGTGCGCCTCCGCACGGTAACGCCTCGACAGCTTGCTGACGCAAGGTGTTCGCCCAGGACCAGCGTATGTTGGTACTACCAACACTAAAAATGATGCGGGCGGTCGCTCACCCACTCACCCACTCACCCTCAATATAAATCTGTTATCAAATTAGTTAACACAATTATTCACTATTCATTATTCATTATGATTGCAAATCTTCAATATCCCTTCAAAG
>JAKSNH010000008.1 GCA_024399955.1 Paludibacteraceae bacterium
GTGTCCCCCGAGGGACTCGAACCCTCGACCCATTGATTAAGAGTCAATTGCTCTACCAACTGAGCTAGGGAGACTCGCTTTCTCTCAAAAGCGGGTGCAAAGGTACTGCTTTTTTTTGACATGACCAAATTTTTTACAAAAAAAATGCAAAAAAAGTTGCAAATATGAGAAAAAAGTCGTACTTTTGTACCAAATTAGATTATCTATGCAGCAAATAACCAATGGCGGAAGTAACCGCAAATACTTTAGGGCCGATGGATTTATCCATGTAGAAGGCACTAATCGCGACGAAAATCATGCCTTTATCACGATGGCTAAGCACTTTAAATCTCAGGGATTGAACGTGCCGGAAGTCTATCGCGTGAGCGAAGACGAAATGCAATATGACATAGAGGACTTAGGTAACGATATTCTATTTGACCTCATCACCAATGGTCGCACCACCGGTCACTTTAGTCAGGATGAGATAGACTTACTACGCGCAACTATGCGCGCGCTTGCGCATTTCCAAATAAAAGGTGATCAAGGAATGGACTACAGCGTATGCTTTCCGCAACCGGAATTTAACACGCGCAGCGTGATGTGGGATCTGAATTACTGGAAATACAGTTTTCTAAAAGCCACCGGCGTAGAGTTCCAAGAGGATAGGTTAGAGGATGACTTTGAAACGATGGCCGATAGACTGCTGCAGGCTCCTATCCGCGCTTTCATGTACCGCGACTGCCAAAGTCGTAATATCATGATACACAACGGACAGCCTTACTTTATTGATTTTCAAGGTGGTCGCAAAGGTCCCGTCTACTACGACGTGGCATCTTTCCTATGGCAAGCCAAGGCTAATCTTAATAGCAAATTAAGAGACGAACTGATAGATGTCTATCTGGACGAACTGAAACACTATATATCGGTTGATTCAACGGCTTTCCGAACTACATTAAAACACTTTGTGCTCTTCCGAACGCTGCAGGTATTAGGGGCTTATGGTTTTAGAGGGTACTTTGAGAAAAAAACACACTTCTTGGAATCCGTCCCATTCGCCATTAACAACCTCAAGCAACTACTCGAGTGCAAGGATGGTTGGATGGCACATGACTATCCGTATTTGAGCGAAGTAATACGACACTTAATTGCCCATTTTGATGCACAAAAGCCGGTTGTCTCTGCTGTCAACGACCGATTAACGGTACGTGTGTTCAGCTTTAGTTACAAGAAAGGTTTGCCCGAAGATATAAGCGGAAACGGTGGAGGATTCGTATTCGATTGCCGAGCCATTCATAATCCGGGACGATACGACGAATATAAACAATTGACAGGCAAGGACCAACCCGTAATCGACTTTATTGAACGCAATGGCGACATGAAGCCCTTCATGGAGGCAGCCTATCAAATGGTGGACGCCAGCGTAAAGAAATACATCGAACGTGGCTTCACCAACCTGATGGTGAGTTTCGGATGCACAGGAGGGCAACACCGCAGCGTATATGGCGCAGAACAAATGGCTAAACATCTAAGGGAGAACTTCGATGTGGACGTAATAGTAACCCATAAAGAAAGAGAAGAATGAAAGCGATGATCTTTGCTGCCGGATTGGGCACTCGTCTCAAACCGCTAACCGATAATATGCCTAAAGCCTTGGTGCCATTGGCCGGCAAGAGCCTGTTACAATGGCAAGTGGAGAAACTTACGCAAGCAGGTATAAGCGATATCATCGTTAATATACACCATAAAGGCGAAATGATAATCGACACCATCCAATCACAGCACGGGTGGGGAGCCAATATAACTATTTCTGACGAACGGGAACGGCTATTAGATACAGGAGGAGGCGTGCTAAAGGTGAAAGGAGAATGGCTAAAGGACGAAAAGTTATTAGTATGCAATGTGGATATACTAAGCAATATAGACTTAGAGCAGTTGGTACATTCGGCTGGGCAGGAAAATACTTTGGTGGTCAGCGAACGTCCTACACAACGGTACTTATGCTTTGACGAAGACGGCTACTTATGTGGTTGGACCAATATCGCTACCGGTCAACTGCGTGGCAAAGATGGACAACATCTCGCCTATAGCGGAATGGCAATACTACAAAGTAGTATGGATAAATACTTGAAAATGGTGGCAGCCGAAAAAGGAGATGTGTTCGGATTAGTGGACGTGTATCTGAAAGCTGCAGAATGTGGCGAAAAAATAAAAGCCTACATTCCAACGAACTACCGCATGATGGATGTCGGTAAATACGACCAATTAGAGCAAGCCGAACAATTTGCGCAACAACTAATGTGATATGAAGAGTTTGACCTTATGTAAGGCTTCGGCAGGAAGCGGCAAGACATTTACTTTGGCAGCGCACTATGTGGCGTTGCTATTAAGCGGAGAGAGTTTTCGCTCCATCTTAGCCGTGACCTTCACCAATAAAGCTACCGAGGAGATGAAGAAGCGTATCCTTACCTATTTATACGCCATCGCCAACGGTCAGGGTGGGGACTTCTTAAATAAAGTGCAAGCCATCAGACATGAGATGGGTACACTCTCGGACCATGAATCCGAGTATGATGTGGCACAACGAGCCAGACAACAATACGAAGCCATATTGGCCGACTATGATCGGTTTAATATCAGCACCATTGATGCCTTCCTACAAGTCCTACTGCAAGGGATGGCTTATACAATAGGCACCGCCGCCGGATATGCCGTGGATATAGATTCGGACCATGCCATTCGATTAGCTGTAGAGCAATTACTATCTACCCATATAGACGAACAAGAGGGACTGAAAGAAACCATTGCGACGTACCTGAATAAACAGTTAGACGAAGAGCAAAAATGGGATGTGCGCGACCAACTAATCGGAATAGCTAAGGAACTATATCGCGAAAGTGTTCAGATGAACGAAGCCGATATCGTCCTGGACCGCCATATCATTGCCGGTTATATTCAGGCAATGCAGCAAGAACAGGCCGAAGGTAAAGAGGTGACTATGGAGCACTTAGGCGAACTGATGCTGCTATCCTACATTGCCTACCGTATCGATGTGAATGAGGCCGAGAGTAATAGCGTATTACTTGCCAAAACCGCCCATATCCTACATGCCGCCTTACAACCGGGCGATGCAGACTTCATCTTAGAAAAAGTAGGCATCCGCTATCGGCACATCATGTTGGATGAGTTCCAAGACACCAGTACCTTGCAATGGGATAACTTCCTACATCTGATTCAAGAGATATTAGCCGGCGGAGGAACAACCCTCATTGTAGGCGATATCAAGCAAAGTATCTACCGCTGGCGTAATGGCGATTGGCACATCATGGCATCCCTCAATAGCCATAATCCTATCTTAGGCAACTATATCGAAGAACAACCTTTAGTGACTAATTATCGGTCGCGAAAGGAGGTTGTGAAGTTTAATTTAGAGGTCTTCGCAGATAGGTACAGCGAAAAATGGAACAATACTCATATCGAAAAATATTATCGAGAAGGTAAAAAGGAAGGAGGATATGTACAGCTAAGATGGTATCCGTATTCAGTAGCTCGAATGACAACTAAGAAGGATGGCACGATGCCATCTGAGGCGGTGATGAACTTGCGTTCGGATAGCCAAAAACAAGCCTGTGTAGAGGATATGCTCAAGCAGATAGAAGAGCACTTGGCTGAAGGCGAAAAACCGCAAGATATGCTAATTCTGATTCGCGTCAAGAGTCAAGTAGATGATATCCTAAAAGAACATCAAACCTTGGCTGCGACCGGACACTATCCTCAATTAGCAACTCACCGATTAGTATCTAACGAGAGTTACTTACTGCGTGCTTCAAAAAGTGTACAGGCTATCATCGCTGCGCTACAATACGTAGATCGTCGTGACTTGGCTGCGCGGCATTTCGTCCACCTCCAATGCCCAACGATTGACCTGCAACGATTTGACGAATTAGATAAACGAATGCCCTTATCCTTCCTTATCGAGGATGTAATCAGAATATGTATATGCCACAATGGCCAGTACCAAGGCGACGACATTGCATACTTGAACTGCTTCAAGGATAAAGTGCGTGAATTCGTGTCCCAATATGGCAGTTCACTAACCGAATTACTGAGGTACTGGGACGACAAGATGCAAAACGATGCCATCCCATCCACAGACACCGGCGATATACGCATTATGACTATCCATGCCGCCAAAGGATTAGAAGCCAAGAATGTGTTCGTGCCCTTCTGTAATTGGAAGATGGAGGAAGATAAACATGGTTCATTACTATGGTGCCAAGCTGCACATCAACCGGCTGATACGAGTTATCACCTCAAACAAGTGCCTATCTCGCAAAGTAGTCAGATGATTACATCCGGTTATGCACAACCATATCAGGAGGAACACGACAATCAACGATTGGATAACACCAATCTATTGTATGTCGCCCTAACTCGCGCTGCCGACCGACTATATGTCTATTGCCCGATTACTTACACGACCAAGATAGAAGGTGAGCCAACTGCGGCACACTTGCTGCTGATGGATAGGGAACAACTAACCAACCTCAAGGATATGTGGGAAAACTGGACCACGGATAAAGATAGATTTGCCGAATGGACAGCCGGAGATAAAACCTTACCTGCATCCGTTAGTCAAAACTCCGGGGAGATGGTTGAACCCTTTAGCTTTGCTGACGCGGACGAGGAAACCGCTACTTTCTTTAGCGAAAACGAACATATCACCTTCCGACAATCACAAGAGGCTAAGAATGGCAATAGAGACTTTGGTACATTATGCCACGATATTATGGCGCATATTCGCTATAAAGAGGATGCCATGCACGTGCTACAAGCTTTTATGGCACAAGGTTTGATTCAATCCAAAGAGGAATATGAACATATAGAACAGGCACTCTTAGATATATGGCAACACCCACAAATGGCGGAGTTCTTTAACGAGAAATGGACTATATGGAGCGAACGCACGATTCTGCCGGACGATTTCCGACCGGACCGTGTGATGGTGGACGAAACAAAAAAAGAAGCTATCGTACTGGACTATAAGTTTGGTAGAATGCGTGAGGAATACTATGACCAGGTTAAGCACTATATGATCCTGATTCACGAAATGGGATATAGCGTCAAAGGATGTATATGGTTGGCTAAAAAACAAGAATTACTATGGATTTCTTAGGGTTAGTATGCAATGATTTGATAGCTCGTGTGGGTTTTGAGCACTTGCGCGACTACACGGTGGTCTTTCCTATGAACCGTGCCACACTCTTTATGCGCGAAAAAATGCGTATCGCTATTCGTGAACGCTACGGAAAACCATGTTTGGCTCCTGAATTCACAACTATTAGCGGTTTGGTAGATAACCTAAGTTCCCTGCATAGCGAGGACGAGATATTGTCTGTCAGCCGGCTATATACCATCTTCAAGGAGGAAACACACTCAACTATGTCGATGGACGTATTCTATAACTGGGGACGGCAACTACTGCAGGACTTCAGTAATGTAGACATGGCCTTGGTGGATGCCGATGCACTATTCAGTAATAGCGTATATGCCCATACGTTAGAATCAGATAACCTGCCCGAAGAAACCAAAGCACGACTGCAGGAGTTATTAGGTCGCCACGCCTTGTCGGAAGAACGTATTCAACTGAAAGACAGCTATCAGCAGGACTTTGAACAACTATGGCAACATCTGCCTACTATTTATCACCAATTCATACAGCAACAATCTCAAGACGGAGTAGGGAGCTCTGGTGCTAGATTACGTCAAGTAGTAGAGCATATCAACGATATGGATTTAGGTGATAGACATTTCGTATTCGTGGGATTCAACTACCTACTTAAAGGTGAGAAAGCATTGATGCTGTCCCTAAAAGATAGAAGTCTATTCTACTGGGATTATAACCCAACCTTCCATACCAATAAGGATGCTTACCGTTTTATCCGTCAACATATTGCAGATGGACTTACCAATAGTACGCCAAATCAAGATACACCTGCCAATCAGCAACCAATCACACTAATGGTTACTGCCGGAAATAATGCGCAAGCCCAATACGTGCACGAATGGTTACAAGGCAAAAAAGGTCCGACTGCCGTTGTCATAGCGGACGAAGGAATGTTAGAGCCGGTTATTTATGCACTACCTAATTCGGTTGCCGAACATGTCAATATAACCAAAGGATATCCCCTGCGTAACACACAAGTCTTCTATGAGATTATCAAGTACCTGATGGATCCCAAGAATGATAAGACGGAGGCTGAAACAAATTATGCCGGCGTGTTGGAACGCTTAATGGAGCATATCAATCCATCACCTACCGACCCATTATTAGTGGAAGAACCTGAAAATAATGACCCTTTGCCGCCTAAGGCTTGGCAACAACTATTAACAGAGGAAAGTTTATATCAGGCAACGAAAGTCATCAGTCACTATATACGATTGATGAAGCAAAGCGTCTTAGACCAAATAGAAGACCTTAAAACACTCCGTAACTTATTGCGACGCCACCTGGAAAGTCTATCCTTGCCTTTTCATGGAGAACCGGTCACAGATATCCAAGTAATGGGTGTGTTAGAGACGCGAGTGCTGGACTTTCAACATCTACTGATACTTAATGTGGAAGAAGGAGTAGTGCCACAAAAGAAACAGAATATAAGTTTTATCCCTTATTACCTGCGCAAATACTATGGCTTAGAAACCAACGACGAGTCGGCTGCCGCATATGCCTATAACTTCTTCCGATTGCTGCGTCGCTCCGAGGATGTAACGATTCTATTCTCCGAAGCAACTACGGCGACCGGCAAGAAATCCATGTCTCGCTTCCTAATGCAGATACTAACATCGGATGAGTTTAAGGTCACCAAAAAACGCTTAGTGGAATCTTGCCAAATTCATGATAAAGCGGTACAATTGATAGACCCGGACCGCAAGAGCCTATTAGAGAAATGGGAAAAAGAGCAGAAACAAAATAAGCACCTGTCGCCATCGGCTATCAATACGTACTTAGACTGCAAGATGCGCTTTTACCTGCAGTACATCTTGGGACTAACCGAAACACCCAAACCATCGCCCATCTTAGCCGCTAACGAAATAGGTTCGCTTATCCATGCTACAATACGCTCTGCATACAAATCCATCTGTCCTACTTTGCCGGCTAATGTGAGTGCCGAAGCCATTGCGGACTTCCTTGCTCACGAACAACGGATACAACAAGCCTTAATAGATGGATACACCTTGTTGAATAATGATTATCACAGTATTCATCCGGAGGAGACAGAACACTACAAGCAACAAGAACATGTCGTAGAGAACATTGTTGTTTTGTCGCACTTGCGCAAGGTGCTGAATAACGACATGGAAACCATACTTAACGAAGGAGCACTAACATTTGTCATGATGGAGGATAGCTGCTATACTTCTGTGCCGGTATTAACCAATCATGGTACGATTGTTTCGGTGGCTGTAGGGGGTATCGTGGACCGCTTAGATAGGATTCAAGGCACTACTCGCATCATCGACTATAAGACCGGTTCGTATGATGCAAAAAAGATGACCTCAAATACAATCCAAGACCTATTTGACTCGGAAAAAACGCAACCATACGTACTGCAATTACTAACATACTGCTTGGCTGCTCAAGAAACAGAAAAAGTCAATGGTTCCATCATGCCTGGCTTGTTGTTCACAGGCAAGAACTTGCGCTCGTTTGACCCGCATCTGTCCATCAATAAAGTGCCCATAACGGACTTTGCTCAGCAATGTCAAACCGAGTTCGCCGCAGGACTGAAGGAATTGGTATCCGAGATCGTTAATACAGAGTCATTCCCCAAAAATGAGTCAAAAAACTGCTCAGAATATTGTCCATTTAGACATTTATGCTATTAAATAATAATTAAATTTGCATATATGCGAATTTATTTGTACCTTTGCAGCAGAAAATTAACTTAAAATCAAATTATATATGGAAAAACCTTATGTATTAGGCCTTGATATGGGCGGAACAAACAGTGTATTAGGTGTAGTAGATGCTCGCGGTCAAGTTTTGGCGCGCACATCCATCAAAACCCAACAGTTCACAGACATTAATGAGTATGTAGACGCTCTCTATACGGAGGCTGTCAAGATTGTAGATCCTCTTGGAGGCTTTGACGCTTTTAGAGGTCTTGGTGCCGGCGTTCCTAATGGTAACTACTATACCGGCAACATTGAGTTCGCTCCCAACCTGCCATGGAAGGGCGTGGTACCCTTTGCTGAGTTGATGAGCAAGAAATTCGGTATTCCTTGCAAAATCACTAATGATGCCAATGCAGCTGCACAAGGAGAGATGATTTATGGTGCAGCCAAAGGTATGAAGGACTTTATTATGATTACATTAGGCACCGGTGTTGGTTCCGGTATCGTGATTGATGGTAAAGTTGTTTACGGCAACGATGGCTTTGCCGGTGAATTGGGACACGTATGTATCGATCGCAGCGAGAACGCTCGTTTATGCGGTTGCGGAGGTAAAGGTCACTTAGAGGCTTATGCCAGCGCTACAGGTGTCGCTAGAACGGCGAAAGAGATTATTTCTACCACCACCAAACCCACTGTGCTACGTCAATTAGATATTGATAGCATCACTTCCTACGATGTGTTTAAGGCTGCCGAAGCCGGAGACGAAGTGGCAAAGGAAATCTTTGACTTTACCGGTAAGTGCTTAGGAGAAGCCTTTGCTAACTTTGTGGTCTTCTCGGCTCCCGAAGCTATTATTATGTTCGGTGGACTGACTAAAGCCGGTCATTGGCTGATGGATCCTATCGTCAAATCGCTGAACGATAACGTAATGCGTTTATGGAAGAACAAAGTTAAAGTGCTCTTCTCTGAACTGAAAGAAGCAGATGCTGCTGTGCTGGGAGCTAGCTCTTTGGCTTGGGAAGCATAAATGCGTATCAATCCGAATATATTATATCAGATTCCCTCGTGGCTGCAACGATTGGTTCCGGGGGTAGAATGGAGGGGAGATACAACGCACAAATGTGTCTATCTCACCTTTGATGATGGTCCGGTACCTGAGGTAACTCCTCAGGTATTGGACATTTTAGACCATTATCAAGTTAAAGCCTCCTTCTTTTGGGTAGGGGAGAACGTATATCGTTATCCTGAACTGGCTCAGGAAGTGTTCTGTAGAGGACATCAGATTGGCAATCACACCTTTAATCATCTGCCCGGTATCCGCGTCAGCCATTCAATCTATTCTATGAACTGGCAATTATGCGACGAAGTGATAACAAAAACCTTAGGTCCTAAGTGGAAGAGTCATCTGTTCCGTCCTCCTTATGGACGAATGCGTCCTCGCCAGCAAAAACAAGTAGGAAAGGACCATCGTATTATCCTTTGGGATATACTCACGCATGATTACAATAAGGATTACACGCCCGCACGCATTACGCGCATAGTGCAACGATATATGCGTAATGGCAGTATCATTCTCATGCACGACAGTAAAAAAAGTGCCCCCAATACATTAGAGGCACTTCCTATGATTATTGAATGGCTTCAAGCCGAAGGGTACGAGTTCCGTACACTATAATTACTTTTTCTTCGCATTTCCATCCTTTCGAATGGCCTCCGGTTTCTGGTCCAATAGTGGAATGGACTGCCAACCGAAGGTTTCTTCAAAGTTCCAGTTTGCCCGCAGATTCAGTTTCTTGGGGAAATAAACAACCTGTTCTGGTTGTCTTTTCTCTGCTAAACTACCTGTGGTCCATTTGCCGTCACCATTGATATCCAAGATGAGACGCATATAATACACCCCCGGCTCTATATTAGCAAAAGTAGTGCGATTGGGACGAGCTGCCTGCTCATAAACGGGCTTATCCTGAGCATTCAATAACTGAATAATAATCGTTGGGTCGTAAGGTTGCAAGATGATATCAATCGTGGAGTATTCTTCAATAGAACGTACACGGATAGAGTATTTATCCTCCTTATTGGCTGCGCCATATACATCGCTAATGGCCGCAGAATCCAGTAATAAACGATACTCCGAATCACTTTTCCAATTGTAATAAATCGGCAATTGCATCATACACCCGCTGATAGCCGGCATCGTAAAGGGTACATCGGTCCAAACGGTGTCGTCATGCAGCATCTGTAAGTGAATCTTATCCTTGTTACACGTCCCTAATGGCGTTGAACTAACTAACGCCAATGTATCAAAGAAATTCGTTTGTTGCTTGCTATTCAGTTTAAGCGTCAGTCCTGCCCTTTGTTTCTTTTGCAGCAAGGCTTTTTTCGTGCGTTCTGACATAAAAGGAGCACGATAGACAGCCAACACCGTGTCGGTTTGACTCACTATATTATACACCGAATCGGTTTTAAGATAAGTCATAGCAAAGCGTATACTATCCATACGGATAGCCGCCGAGTCGGTCAGCCAATATGTAATAGTGTCTAATGTGGCATTGGCTTGTACTAAACAATGTTCTAAGAAATTCACCCAAGTCGTATCTGTTCCAAGAGAATCTTCCTCTAAACGCAAAGCAGACAGAGTAGGTAATTGCGGCTGTGGCGCACCAAAAACCAACTGAAAAGCATGGGCCTCTTTACGGAATGCACGTTGGAAATAGAGACGTTGCACATCTTCCTTAAATAGATACAGCAATAAATTAGACGGCTCGTAATAAATATATTCGGCCGTAAAAATGCTATCAGGTATGCGATTCCCAACGCTATCTAAAGTGTCTTTCAGAAATAATGTATCCGTCTCAATACGCGAATTAATATAAGGCGTAATGGGTTCGTCATAGAAAGCCAATCCTTCGCCGGGCTGATGCACGTAATCGCGGCTATTATCCTGCAAAGCATACAACTTATATGTGCCGGCCTTAATATTCTTAATAGAGAATTCTCCTTCTGCATTGGTGCGACCAATACGAATGAATGGGGTAGAATGGAAGGCACTATCACCCGCTACCTCGTGCAATCCCACAACGATGCCGGATACCGGATTGAGGTTCTCGGCATCAATCAGGTGACCAAAAATAGCTAATGAATCGATTGTCTCGCCTGTCGAAAATGCAAAAGTAAGGTCCTCGTAAGGATTCTTTTCGTGCAAATCAACTATTTGATTACCAAAATCAATCGTGTAAGTCGTGTTAGCCTGTAAACTGTCTTGGAAAAGCACCGACACACGTTTACCAATTGCCTTAATTTCCGGCACATGCTGTTGAGGTGGAGAAACCAATATGTTATCCACTGCCCCTTCTATCTGCACATATTCATTAAAGTTCAGCACAACTTCTTTGCCTTGCACATTCGTTGCACCATTCGCTGGAGATGACTGTACAATAACCGGAGGAATACTGTCTATCGGACCACCTTGTGGACCTACACCGCGGTTAGCACAACCTGTGGACATGTGGCAGAGGACAATGATTCCTATTGCTGCACTTAAAATAAAGAGTTTATTAATCTTACTCATAGTATCATTTCTCAAAAGCCTTAATGGCTTGTTTCAATTCTTTATCAGTACGAAGCATAAAGGCAATGCGACCTTCTTGGAAGTAGTACCGTTGCATGATTTCGCTTCCTAATGCACTCTTAACCGCCTCGCTGTTTCGTTGAATAGCCTCGCGGAAGGAGGGCGTGAGTTTTTGCTTCAATTGCTCTATCTCTTGTATAATAGTGGAATCTATATCTTCGTGCTTAGCCAAGTCCAATATGCCTTTTAGCTGCTTGCCGGTTTCTGTCTCATAGGTAAATTTACGATGGTCAAGAAACTCCATAAACGCCTCTAAATCATCATCTGAAAGGCTGAAATGCTTGGCATCTGCTACAGAATCATGGCTGGCCTTATACCGAGTAGCAAAATCAAATAATAGATGCTCTCGATACAATGCATACGTAATGTCTAACTTATCCGAATCACTCAGTACGATATCCGGCAATATACCTCCGGCAGTATCTCTTTTAAGTGCATGACCCTTCTGACGCTCGGCATAGTCAATAGCCTGTATGCAACGACCGGAAGGCAGGTAATAATGCGATGTGGTCACTTTCAAATGACCATCATAGGCAATGGGACGAACCGATTGCACCAATCCCTTACCAAAGGTGCGTTGCCCTACTATGGTAGCACGATGCAAGTCTTGCAAACTTCCACTTACAATCTCCGCCGCCGATGCCGTGTTGCGATCAACCAAGATAACCAAAGGCATATCAGGATAGAGTGGAGCAGTGGACGTAGTATAACTGCGATTAGAAACTTGCGTCTTTCCCTTAGTCGAAACAACCTCCGTGCCCTTTGGAATAAAGTAGCCTGCAATTTGGATAGCCTCATCTATAATTCCTCCGCCATTTCCTCGAAGATCAATAATAAGTTGCTGTACACTATCTTCGCGCACCATCTTATCCACCGCACGTAAAAACTCCTTGCTGCTATTGGCCGTGAATTCAGTAAAAAGAATATACCCAATATGATCATCCAAAACGGTGTAATATGAGACGGCAGGCAGATGGATTTCTTGACGAAGGAAAGTACGTTCAATGGGATGTTCAACACCATAACGTTTGAGCAATAGATGTACTTCGGTGTTGGCTTTGCCGCGCAGTTTATCACTTACCTCCTTGGTGGTTTTCTTGAAGCATTCCATACCATCCACCGCTAATATTGTATCTCCGGCTAAAACATCGTTTTGCTGCGCCGGCATACCATAGTACGGCTCACTCACCACAACAACCGAATCTCGTTGCATGATAATAGCCCCAATGCCTCCATATTTACCGGTAGTGAGCAACTTGAGATTATCATCATCTTTCTTGGGAATATATACCGTATATGGATCTACATGAGATAAAACAGCTTTCAAACCCGTTTCTAATAGGTCTTCGTAATCTAATGTATCTACGTAGTTCATATCTAATTGCCGCATTACGTCATTATAAATCGTAATGGACCGATTGATATCCACCGTCTTGGCTGTTTTTGTTTGATCCGTGGACGCAGTTGTGCTTGCCCACAAAGGCAAACATCCTATCAGCATCAAAATAAGTATCCTTCCTCTCTTCATCTTTACTTCAGTTTATTCGGCACAAACGCCGATACATCTTTGTGATATGCGTATAAATCTCTAACCAACGTGGACGAAATATGGGCATATTCCGGACGAGTGTACAGCAAAATAGTCTCCATATCACTTAACTGCTTATTCGCTTCCGCCATATTGCGCTCATATTCAAAGTCTTGCATGCAACGGATGCCACGCAAGATAAACTTAGCTCCAACTTCTTTGGCAAAATCCACAGTAAGACAATCATATATCTGCACATCTACCTTGGGATTGTCTTGGTAAATCTTCTGTATTGCTGCTAAACGTTCCCTGATAGGGAAGGTCTCTTTCTTAATGGAATTGCGGCCAATACCGATGGTGATATGGTCAAATAATTTCAATCCTCTGTTGACAATGTCGTAATGTCCGAGGGTAAAGGGATCAAAGGACCCCGGAAAGATGGCTTTTTTCATAGTTTTTCACTGGATTATTATACATTTCATGCAGTTTTTCCATAAGGAAATCTGTGTCTTTATTTTCTATATCAATTTTATCACATTGTTGCTGTAAGTACTGCTCAAATTCCGTGCCACGCTCATATATCTCATAGTTACTATGTATCTGGTGGTCAATTTGATTCGCCACAGCCTCGATTTGCTCATTCTTCGTCAACGTCCTCAATTCTGTTTCATGCAAGTCCAACCAACGATTGATGGAAGGAGTCAATCTAAACACAACACGTCCTTTTTTGCCATAAATGCCTGTTTTCATCGACAATAAATCATCCTCTTTGCTCTTCTTCCAGCCTTCTATATCGCGTTTAAGTTGCATCTCTTGCGCTTTGAGATAGTCGCAAGGGTCATATTCGTAATTGATGCATACTGGACAGAAATTAAGCTTCCTAACGGCTTCTAAAAAGTCTTTTGAACTCATTGATAACATCTTAAGCACTGCATGTTGAGTCAAGTCATTACCATCTTTGGCGCGACCTTCACGTTGAGCAAGCCAAATACTCTTCCTCTCCTCACGCAGGCGCATGATATATTTAGATAAGGTCAAACTGTTCTGCAATAACTCACGAGGCGAACCATCACGTATCACCACAAAGGCACAATTAAAACGCACAAAGGGTTCAATCCACCATTTGCCAAATAAATTATTGCCTATACCGATAAACGGACGTATGCCATAACGTTTCTCAACCAATAAACTCAACCATGCCGAGTCCATCACGATGTCTCTATGATTAGTAATAAAGAAGGCTCCGCGACGAATGTCGTGTTCTATGTCCTTCCTGGCTCCGTCGGCATAATCTAAACGCAAAGAAGTCGTCGTCTTTTTGGCAATACATTGCAAATAAGGCCAATGAATTAACACATCCGCCAAAACCCTCAGCGGATAAATCCTCCATGCCCGAATATGTTTGAATTCGTTTCCCATAGATCTAATTAGTCCTCGCTTTTATTATTGGGGTGCTCTAAGCACTTACTTATCGCACTTTTCGTTGCTTCTCTATAGGCTACCATCAAACCTCCGGTTCCCAATAACGTTCCACCAAAATACCTAACTACCACCACCAATATATTGTCCAATTTAGCAGCATCTATTGTGCGTAGGATAGGGATTCCAGCCGTACCATGAGGCTCTCCGTCATCTTTGGTTCGGAATAAGTTCGGACCTAATCGGTATGCATAGCATACATGCCGTGCATCATGGTACTTCTTTTTATACCAAGCAATCCGTTCCTTAGCTTCGTCTTCGCTTTGTATAGGCTCTGCAAAACTCAAAAACTTGCTACCACGGTCCTTATATAGCCCTTCATATACCATCTTTAAACGAAAAATGTGCGCAAAGGTACGGTTTTTTTTTGAAATACGCAAGTTTTTTGGCAAAATATTTGTGCATTTACAAAATAATTTGTAACTTTGCAGTCAAAATATATGCCTCGCGTTTTATTATTAACAACTATAAATTTGTCAATTATGAGAAAAATCCTTATTTTCTGTGCAGCTCTGCTTTCGTCAGTTGCGATGTTTGCTAACGATGTACTAGTTACGGTTGACCAAATGCCGGAACCGGCGCAGTTGTTCCTAAAAACGTATTTCCAAGATGACAACATCGCATATGTCACGGCTGATCGTGCGATCACTTTCGTTACAGGATACGAAGTTCGTTTATCTGATGGTACGGAAATAGAATTCCAACGCAATGGCTCGCTCAAAAAAATTGAATGCAAAATGCGTCCCATGCCCGAAGGTATCGTGCCTGCCAAGATGGTTGCTTACATCCAGGCTTCTTTCCCAAATGTATTGATTAAAGAGTACAAAATTGACTACTTTGGTCAGAAAATTGAACTCACCAACGGCTTGGAACTAATCTTCGACAACGCCGGCAACCCACGTGGAATTGATGATTGATAGTAAAATAACATCGAATATATGCTCGTAAATTACCTTAAAAACCGTCACATCGGTCTTAGTCAAGAGGACCAGAAAGAAATGCTCCAAACCATTGGCGCAGAGTCTATTGAACAACTGATTGAGCAAACAATGCCCAAGGATATTCTTTTGCCGGAATCTCTTGATTTAGACGAGCCACTTACGGAACAAGAACATCTGGATTCGATTGCTGCAATGGCGGCTAAGAATCTACCATACAAAAGCCTAATCGGACGAGGATGGTATGGAACGATTACCCCTGCTGTTATCCAGCGCAATGTCCTGGAAAACCCTGTTTGGTACACTTCCTATACTCCGTATCAAGCCGAAGTTAGTCAGGGACGTTTAGAGGCTCTTTTTGTCTTCCAAACTATGATTAGCGACCTTACCGGACTGCCTTTGGCCAACTGCTCTCTCTTGGACGAAGCTACCGCAGCCGCTGAATCGGTTACCATGATGCGCAACCTGCGCACACGGGAGCAAGTCAAGAATAACGTCTGCAAGGTCTTTGTGGACGAAAAGATTTTTGACAATACATGGTCTGTACTCCAAACACGTGCAGCAGGGCAGGGAATAGAACTCGTGAAAGGTAATTACGCTACATTCGTTCCTTCTGCCCAATACATGGGCGCACTCGTGCAATGGCCCAATGCCGAAGGTAGTATAGAGGACTATGACTATTTTATTGACCAATGCCACGATGCCGGACTCAAAGTAACGGTTATTGCCGACTTGATGGCTTTGGCTCTACTCAAACCTCTTAATGCCGACATCATGTGCGGTACCGCACAACGTTTCGGTCTTCCAATGGGATTTGGTGGACCTACTGCCGGATATATGGCAACCCGCGATGAATACAAGCGAGATATGCCGGGGCGTATAATCGGACTGAGCAAAGACAGTCACGACCAACCGGCTTTCCGATTGGCCTTACAAACACGCGAACAACATATCAAACGCGAAAAAGCCACTTCTAACATCTGTACCGCTGAAGCTCTTTGCGCTATGATGGCAGGATTCTATGGCGTGTACCACGGGGCTGACGGTATTCGTCAAATAGCCGAAGGAATCCATAGTAAAGCCGTTTATTTGAGCGAAATGCTGCAAGCCTATGGATTTACTCAGGAAAATACGGAATTCTTCGACACGCTCAAGGTCATTCTTCCCGATGAAATCTCACAAAAATCGTTGCGCAAGGCTGCCGAAGACAAAGGATTTAACTTCTACTACGCAAAAGACTATGTTGGCATCAGTTTGGACGAAACAGTCACCATCGATGACATGAACGATCTCATCGAACTCTTTGCCGAAATAAGCGATGGACTGCCGCAATACGAAGATAACGAAGAAGCTTTTACTGGCCTATGGGCTATTGATGAAAAACGCATCCGGGAAGTGGATTATATGCAGCAAGAAGTCTTCTGTCTATATCACACCGAAACCGATATGATGCGTTATATCAAGCGATTAGATCGCAAAGATATTTCGCTTACTCACACCATGATTCCTCTGGGGTCTTGCACAATGAAACTCAATCCCGCTGCTGCAATGCTGCCGATCACCATGCCAGGATGGACCGCTATTCATCCTTTGGCTCCTAAAGCACAAGTGGAAGGCTACAACGAGATGCTCGAGGAATTGGAGCAACAATTAGCAACAATTACCGGATTTGCCGCTTGCAACTTACAACCTACTTCTGGCGCAGCTGGTGAATATACCGGATTGGTTACGATTCGTCAATACTTATGGAAGAATAAGCAAAAACAACGCACTATTCTTCTGATTCCCGAATCTGCTCATGGCACCAATCCCGCGTCTTGCGTTCAAGCCGGATTCACACCGTGCGTCGTTAAATGCGACGAAAAAGGCAATACCGATATCGCAGATTGGAAAGCCAAAGCCGAGGAAAACAAAGATATCCTGGCGGGGTGCATGATTACCTATCCATCTACGCATGGAATATTCGAACAAGCAATTCGTCAAATGTGTCAAATCATCCACGATAATGGCGGGCTTGTTTATATGGATGGTGCAAATATGAATGCTCAAATAGCATACACTAATCCTGGATTTATCGGAGCAGATGTGTGCCACTTAAACCTTCATAAATCTTTTGCTTCTCCTCATGGTGGTGGCGGACCTGGAGTGGGGGCTATCTGCTGTGTCGAACGCCTCAAAGACTGCATGCCAACATCTGACAAAAACCGTGTCTCTTCTGCATTATACGGCAATGCCAATATGGCTCTCATTAGTTATGGCTATATTCGTATGATGGGCAATGAAGGACTGCGTGAAGCAACGGCTGCAGCTATCTTATCGGCTAACTATATGGCCGCCAAACTCAAAGATGCTTACGGCATCGTTTATACCGGAGAAACGGGTAGAGTAGGACATGAACTAATCCTCAACTGCCGCCAATTCCATACAATTGGCATCACCGAAAGCGATATAGCTAAACGTCTTATGGACTTTGGCTATCATGCTCCAACACTCTCATTCCCTGTGCATGGCACTTTAATGGTGGAACCAACCGAGTCTGAGTCTAAACACGAAATAGACCAATTCATCGACGCTCTTCTAACAATCCGCGAAGAGATTCGCGAGGTAGAGAATGGAACAGCCGATAAGGTGGATAATGTCCTCCTCAATGCCCCACACCCGGAATACGAGATTGTAGCCGATACATGGAACCACCTGTATCCTCGTTCTAAGGCCGCTTATCCAACCTCTTGGGTCAAAGCTAATAAGTTCTGGATTCCCGTTGGCCGAGTAGATAATGGGTGGGGAGATAGAAACCTAATCGCTAAATATACAAACGACTAATATACCATGCCGACACTACCCAAGATTCCTAAAATACCCACCATTAGTACGCATGTCACCATCCGGCGACCCGATAACCTCAAACTCCTACGGGAACTGAAAGAACTATTCGTTATCGCTTTGGGGGCTGGACCTTTTGCTATTGCCGTTAACCGTTTGCTCGTTCCTCATGCCATTGTTGGCGGTGGATTGGCGGGTTTTTGCGAAATCCTATACTTCGCGTCTGGCGGACTATTAGAAATATGGTGGATGCAATTACTCATTAACTTGGGGCTTCTCATCGTCGCCATCAAAATGATTGGTTGGCGCTTTTGTGCCCGTACTCTTTACGGCGTTATAGCACTTACCATCTGGATGAAGTTTATTCCGATTCCTGAAGTACCGCAAATAACCGATCCTTTTATGGCTGTTATCTTAGGAGGACTGTTTGCCGGATGCGGACTCGGTTTTGTGCTGCTCAATAACGGATCAACCGGAGGAACAGATATCATCGCGATGATTCTGTCCAAATATGCACATTTACCGATGGGCAGGGCACTTTTGACGAGTAATATAGTTATCATTTGTGGCGCTTATTTCCTTCCTGAAGTACACTCCATAGAGAAAGTCCTATTCGGTTTATGCTACACCTTCATGTCCTCTACTGCCGTAGATTGGGTCATGAATAGGTCACGTATCTGCGTGCAGTTCTTCATCTTCTCTAAGTATTGGGAAGAAATAACGCATGCTATCATGACCGAAGTGCATAGAGGTGTCACTATCCTCGATGGAGAGGGTGGTTATACCGGCGAAAACAAAAAAGTAATAACCGTCTTAGCTCGCAAATCGGAAGCCAGCAAGATATTCCGATTGGTACGGCAAATCGATCCGGACGCTTTTGTGAGCGAAACACAAACACAAGGCGTGTTTGGACGCGGATTTGAATCCATAAAAACACAAGCATAATGCAACAATCTCCTTTACAACAACAAAATCACCCGCATGGGAATATAGACCCTCGCCGATACAAAATAGAAGTTGCTATGGAATATATTGGCATCTTCTTAGCGTTATGTCCCTTTGCATGTATGGTGAACTGGATATTCGTGCCACACTCCCTCGTAGGAGGTGGATTAACAGGTATATGTTCGGCCATTTACTATAGTACGCAAGGTTTATTCCCTTCTTTGTTTGCTGCCTATAATGGTGCTATTCCTATTTGGCTCTCTACGGTTGTTATTAATGCCATTCTGCTCACAATCGCAGGATTTACAGTAGGGTGGTCTTTCTGCATCAGAACAATCTGGGGCGTGCTATGCGTCGCGTTCTGGTATCGCGTTATTCCTATACGCACAGAAGCCATTATTACGGATCCTATGCTGGGTTGTATAATCGGAGGTGTTGCCTTTGGTGTTTCCTTAGGCGTTGTATTGCTGTGCAATGGTAGTTCAGGAGGAACAGACATTGTGGCTATGATTGTGCATCACTTCAAAGATGTATCATTAGGAAAGGTGCTGGTTCTATGTGACGTGATTATCATCATTAGTGCTTATTTCTTGCCGGTACCCGATACAATTGATTTAGGCAAACAAACGGTTGCTGATTATAAGATACAACGTGTGTTATGCGGTCTCGGCATGACTCTCTCATATACCGCAGCTTTAGATTGGTTCCTATCACGTGTACGCCAGAGTGTACAGTTCTTTATCTTCTCACGCAAACATGATGAGATAGCCAAGGCTATTTCTACTACTGTTCAACGAGGAGTTACGCTATTAGACGGAAAAGGGTGGTATAGTAGTCAACCTATTACTGTAGTAACTGTTTTGGCTCGCAAACACGAAGCAAGCACTATTTTACATCTTATCCGTTCTATCGACCCGGATGCCTTCGTCAGCTGTTCTAATGTAGCAGGCGTATTTGGTAGTGGATTTGACAAAATCAAGAACTAAATCCAAAAATTCTTTGTAATTTTGCATCGCAAAACGAATAACCTCGTCACCCACTGACGTTAAACAGGGGGACATATTGATAATAGGCGTCATTTGACGCTTTAATCTTGGCAATACCAAATGTAGAAATAATTTTTGAACAATGGACTCTATCTCTATCATCAATCCGGAATATAAGCAATGGGTAAAAGACCTATCGCTTCGCTATCGTCAGGCACAAATCCGTGCAGCAGTAAAGGTGAATGAGGAACTTATACGATTTTACTACAATTTGGGACGCGATATTGTGAATCTCAAAGTAGAAGAGCGTTGGGGAGAAAATGTCATGGCCAGACTATGTGTTGATTTGAAGAACGAACTGCCAGGAGTGTCTGGTTTGTCCAAGTCCAACATCTACTATTGCAAGAAGTTTTATCTACTTTATAATCAGGAGGATAAATTTTTCCAACAAGCTGCTGGAAAATTAGAAGATGATGCCAAGGATGAAATTTTCCAACAACTTGATGGAATATTTCAAATCCCATGGGGGCATCATTGTCTTATCATGGATAAACTCAAGGGGGATCTGCAAAAATCTCTTTTCTATGTTCACAAAACGATTGAGAATGGTTGGAGTCGTGCGATGTTGCTCAATTTCCTGGATACCAACTTCTACGAACGTGAGTCTAAAGCAATCAGCAATTTCACAGAAATGTTGCCCGAGCCGATGAGTGATTTAGCGCAAGAGATAACGCGAGACCCGTATAACTTTACGTTCGCTGGCATACGTGGCAAGTATAATGAGACCCAGCTCAAGGCAGCGTTGCTCCATAATATTACGCACTTCCTTTTGGAATTGGGTGCAGGATTCTGCTATGTCGGACGCGAGTTTGAGCTTAAAATTGGCACCAAAGAGAAGTATGCAGATTTGCTATTCTACCATCTTAACTTGCGCTGTTATGTGGTTGTGGAGGTAAAGGTAGAGGAGTTTGACTCTCCGGATATCAGTCAACTGGGTACATATATGGTAGCCGTGAACCATCAGTTTAAGCGTCCGGAAGATAACCCGACTTTGGGAATCTTGATTTGTAAGAGCAAAGATAAAACTTTAGCACAATACTCGTTGGAGGCAAGCAGTCAACCGATTGCCATATCTTCGTATGATTTGGAGAAATTGTATCCAACCAAGGTTGAGGGATATATTCCCAGCGAGGAAGAACTGGAGTCGCAGGCGGATGATATTGCGCTGAAAAACCACCAGTAATTGTCTCTAATAGACGAGAACTTCGGACCTGCTTTTTTTGTGTCCTTATGTGTTCTTGTCCAAAGTGATGAAATAAAAAAGCACACCCTTGTCTGCAAAAGGGATAATTTAATGGATAATAAAATACTATGGCAAAACAAATTTTAGGACTTGATTTAGGCACCAATAGTATGTGGGGGAAAATATCAATAAAAAGAAGTCCCACACTCGTTAAAGAGTGCAGGACAAAAGAAATCTTCGGCTTATAGCCTTGTTGTGAATAGTCACAAATGTATCTTTCGGGTGCAAAATTACAAAAAAAAAATGAAACCACAAAATATATTGAGAAAAAAAATATAAAAATACTATGGCACAAAAGATTTTAGGACTTGATTTAGGCACCAATAGTATTGGAATTAGCGTGCGTAATCCTGAGATTGTTGGTAATGTTAATCAGCAATTAGAGTATTTTACATCTATTATCTTCCCATCAGGAGTAGGCAATGGCAAGGCTGGTGAATTTTCGTACGCAGCCGAACGGACTAAACATCGTAGTACGCGTAGATTGAATCAAGCACGTAGGTATCGTATATGGAGAACATTAGAAGTACTTATCCAATATCACATGTGCCCGTTGAGCGAAGAAGACCTTACAAAATGGCGTACCTACGATAAAGAGAAAGGACTAAAACGCGAATATCCGATACATGCTCATGCATTTGAGCAATGGGTCCGCTTGGATTTTGATATGGATGGTGTGCCGGAATATAGTAGTCCATATCAACTGCGTGCAGAGTTGATGACTCGTCAATTTGATTTCGGGAATGAAATAGAACGCTATAAATTAGGTCGTGCCATCTATCATATCGCACAACGTCGTGGTTTCAAGAGTAGTAAAGGAGAAACATTGCAGCAACAAGAGAATGTTGCCTCAGGCGAAGATATGGATGTCGCTTCTGAGATGAAAAAATCTGAGGAGAGAAAGTCGAAAGATTTAACGACTTATATGAAAGAGAATGACTGTCCAACGGTAGGCTGTGCGTTCTATACGATGGAGCAACAAGGTATGCGCGTCCGTGCCAACGAAAAATACCAAGTTGTTCGCTCTCTATATGAAGAGGAGATACGCAGTATTTTTACCTATCAAGAAGGATTACAGCAAGAAGAGGATTTGCTTAAAATATTACTTAGTCGCAAGGAAGGAGAAGGTAGTGTCTTTTATAAACGTCCGTTGCGTTCTCAAAAAGGGAAAGTGGGAGCATGCACCTTTGAAAAAAATAAAACACGTTGCCCGATTTCTCGTCCAGAGTTTGAAATCTTTCGTGCATGGGCGATCATCAATAATTTGCGTTACAAAACAAAGGAAGATATAGAAGAGAAAAAAGCAAATCGAAAAATAGATTTGCTACTCAGGCAGCAGTTATATGAAGAGCGTTTTGTCTCTTTGGCTCGCGATTCGTTTAAGATGGAAGATATTTTGAAGTGGTTGCAGAAGAAAGATAGTTCCATTATCGCCCTAAATTATGAGGAGAAAACGACTGTTATGGGATGTCCAATAATCTATAAACTAAAAGTCTTGTTAGGAGATAATTGGATGACATCCCGATTAAATGGCAAATATACATATGAAGATTTATGGCATGTGTGTTTTACGGCAGATGACAACGAGGATATAGAAGACTTTGTAAATGCTCATTTAGGCGGCGACCAAGATTTATTAAAAAAGATGTTGGCTCTAAATGGGAAGATAAAGCAGGATTATGCATCGTTGTCGCTTAGCGCAATGAATAAAATTCTTTATTTCTTGCAACAAGGGTATTTGTATAACGACGCGGTGGTATTGGCAAAGTTACCTGATATATTTGGTGCAGATTGGAATATGGTGAAAGAGCCATTACTACATGAATGGGAACAAATTCGTGTGAAACAGGAAAATATCCGCCTATGCTACAAGATAACTAATAATCTTATTGCTAAAGATAAACTCAACGATAGTGAAGATAGATTAGCATTTCATGATACAACCTATAATCTTACCTCAGAGGATGACAAAGATATTCAGCAAGCTATAATTGAAACTCTTTCATATAAAGGATGGAAAGCAATGCCATATGCAGAAAGAGAGACATTGCAAAATCATGTAACAGAGGCGTATCAAAATTATTTTCGTCAAGAGCAACGCACTTACTATGCTTTGGAAAATGTGTCGCAGGCAGTAGAGACATTGATACGTGATAACTTTATGGATTATGTGAAAGATTGTTATCGGAAGAAGATTTTACAAGGTGGCATACTATATCATCCATCTATGGTTGATATTTATCCTAATGTATCTTATACTACTTATCAGGATGGCAACAAAATGGTGAGTAAGCGGTTTGTGCAATCTCCTGCAACGAATGTATTCCGCAATCCTATGGTGATGCGGGTACTGCATACATTACGCAAACATATCAATCAGTTGTTGAAGGAAGATATCATAGATGAGAATACACGAATTGTGATTGAAACTGCTCGTGAATTCAATGATGCCAATTGGCGTTGGGCAATTAAAAAGTATCAAGATAATAGAGAAAAAGAGAATAAACAATATCGAGAGGAACTGCTGCAGTATTTGCCGGAAAATAAGATTACAGAAACAGAGATTGATAAAATGCGTTTGTGGCATGAGCAAAACAAATTATGCTTTTACACAGGACAGATTATAAACATAAGTGAGTTGTTAACGGATAATAAATTCGAGATTGAACACACCATTCCTCGCAGCAAGAGTTTTGATGATTCTTTAGCGAACAAAACAATATGCGAGACGCATTACAATCGCTACATTAAGAAGAATCGTTGCCCCAAGGATTTGGACGAGGTCGACTATATGCAGATATTGGAACATCTCAAACCATGGGAAGAAAAAATTCATTCGCTTCAAAAGCAAATAACAGAGCGAAGAAATAAATCTAAGATGGCAGGAACGAAAGAACAAAAAGATAAGATTATTCGAGAACGTCATGTATTAGAGTTAGAATTGGACTATTGGAAGGATAAAGTTGCGCGATTCAAAAAGGCGGAAGACGAATTAACTGAAGGTTTTCGTCATAGTCAATTGGTAGATACGCGTGTTATCACTAAATATGCTTATCATCTCTTGCGTGCAACCTTTGACCAAGTAACAGTTCAGCGCGGAGATATGACAGCTATGTTCCGTAAGGCATTGGGTATTCAGTCATTAGAAGAAAAGAAAGATCGTAATAAACATTCTCACCATGCCATAGATGCTACAATGTTGACACTTATTCCAAACAATAATGTTCGTGATGCTATCCTTGAATTATTTAACAAACGAGAAGAAGCAAAAAAGCATTCTCCAGAAGAATATGATAGTATCGACAAATTGTATCAAAAACGCCTTAAAGCGTGCAATCTATTGGGCGTGTCAGATGTTCCTCAATTTATTGATGAGAATATTCTCATTCGCCACATATTCAAAGATCAAGCACTTACGCCAGCAAGCCGTCGCTTGCGTGTGCGTGGGAGGATTGTAAAAAAAGATGGTAAAGAATTGTTCCAACACGGAAATATTTTGCGTGGGCAGTTGCATTTAGAAACTTGGTATGGAGCTATCGCTGAACCTCAACGAAATGAACAGGGGCACTTGATGCGTGATAAAGATGGGCACTTTTTAGTAACAGATACCATTCGATATGTTGTGCGTACTCCGTTAAAATATAAAAAATCCGCCACAGACTCAGGTTTTAAGACATGGGAAGAATTAAAAGAATTGATGGTAGATAAGGCTCTGTATGACTATATCCATAAAGAACATGCTAATCAAGACCTCCAGACGGCTATAGAAGAAGGTATTCGTGATATGCAAGGCAAGCAAATTCGTCACATTAGATGTTATGTTCCGATAAAGAATCCTTTGCGTATAAAGAAACAGACATATTTGTCAAAAAAGGAATATAAACAAGACTATTTGGCAGCTATGGGTGACCTTTATTGTATGGCTCGCTATGAAAGTGAAGGTAAGAAGCCTACATATCGCATTTATAGCTTGTATGATATAAGTCAAAATAGAGCGAACGGATTGGAAGATGTGCCACAAACAATAGATATTGAAGGATATAGATTAATCCACACATTACATGCGGGGCAACAGATTTTACTTTATGAGGAGCATCCTGATGAAATAAGAGGGCTTGATAATGCCATGCTCTCCCCATACTTGTATGTGATTCGAGGTTTTGAAAATCCTGGAAGAATAACTTTAGTACATCATTTATCTGCAAAAAAAGATGGTGAGTTAGGTAAAGGAGAATCCATTAAAGATTATACTAACCTCCCAGAAAAAATTCGTTGTGGCATTGGTACATTGAATTATTTAGTTGAAGGTAAAGATTTTATAATTACTTCAAAGGGCATTGAATTCAAATGATTAAGCGAGTTATTGGCTTCCAAAACCCTGCTTATCTGAGTTTGAAGTTACAGCAGATGGTTATTACTTTGCCGGATATAGAGAAGCAAGAGAATATATCCGACGAGGTAAAGAAAGCGCATATCCAAACAATCCCAATTGAGGATATTGGTGTGGTAATCTTAGATAACCAGCAGGTGACTATTACGCAGGCATTGATGGCTGCATTATTGGAAAATAATGTGGCTGTCATTACATGCAATGCCCAACATTTGCCTATTGGCTTGAATCTATGTTTAGACGGAAATAATCTACAAAGCGAACGCTTCAGGGAACAACTTAATGCTTCTGAACCATTAAAAAAACAACTTTGGCAACAAACGGTATCATGTAAAATCGCAGGACAAGCCTCCGTCCTCAAGTCAGAAAGCGTTGAAGCTGCTAATATGTTGGCATGGAGTAGGCAAGTGCGTTCTGGTGATGCAGATAACTTGGAGGGTCGAGCCGCTGCATACTATTGGAAGAATATCTTTCATAATGCAGGGTTCATCCGTTGCCAAGATGGTCTCCCTCCCAACAACTTACTCAATTATGGTTATGCATTAGTTCGGGCAATGATGGCTCGTGCTTTAGTGGCTGCCGGTCTTCTACCGACTTTGGGCATACACCACCATAGCCGATATGATGCGTATTGCTTGGCGGATGATATTATGGAACCATATCGCCCCTACGTGGATTTAGTAGTTTTGGATATATATAAACGTGTATCGGATATCTCTGAAATGACTCCGATGCTAAAACGTGAATTATTGGCACTAACTACAAATGATGTGCAGATAGATGGGCATCGCAGCCCAATGATGATAGCTATTCAAACAACGGCTAATAGTGTACAACGTTGTTATAGCGGAGAAATAAGAAAGATTATTTATCCTGATTGGTAAAGCGCGTCTTATGATGCGCTTTTTTTATATGGATCGCTTTAGTGAATATAGAATTATGTGGGTTCTCGTTTTGTTCGATTTACCGACAGAGACAAAGAAGGAACGTAAAATCTATGCTCAGTTTCGCAAGAAACTTATAATGGATGGTTTTACTATGTTCCAATTTTCAATTTATCTCCGTCATTGCACAAGTGCCGAAAATGCTGATGTTCATATTAAACGAGTAAAGGGGATGCTTCCTGAATATGGGAAAGTAGGTATTTTGCGTATTACTGATAAGCAGTTTGGCGAAATGGAGTTATTCGATTGCCAGAAAAAAGCCCTATTGGAACAGCCAATTCAGCAATTGGAATTGTTTTAGAAAAAATATATTGTATAGTATACAAAAAATGCAGCCGAAGTTCGACTGCATTTTTTAATCCTAAAACAACGTGTAATGTTGTGATTTTCACTGACATACTATAATTAAGTTGTTATAGGATATGTCAAAGATACATTTTGAGTGCTATTCACAACTCTTTTGCTGTTGTTCTTCGGCGAGGCGTGTTGTTATAGGATATGTCAAAGATACATTTTGAGTGCTATTCACAACCAGTCTGTTTCTCCGTTGAGCGTGAAGGAGGTTGTTATAGGATATGTCAAAGATACATTTTGAGTGCTATTCACAACCATTTGACCTTAGTCATGAATTTAAGAGTAGTTGTTATAGGATATGTCAAAGATACATTTTGAGTGCTATTCACAACCAACGCTTTAATGGTTAACCAGAAGTCTCCGTTGTTATAGGATATGTCAAAGATACATTTTGAGTGCTATTCACAACCGTCCCGGTCGGTTGGTTTAGTCGGTGCAGGTTGTTATAGGATATGTCAAAGATACATTTTGAGTGCTATTCACAACCCCGATAAGTCGGTACGCAGAATGCGGAAAGTTGTTATAGGATATGTCAAAGATACATTTTGAGTGCTATTCACAACCTGTTTGCGGTTGTATTCATAGTTATACTCGTTGTTATAGGATATGTCAAAGATACATTTTGAGTGCTATTCACAACATGTAGATGTGCATAACCTTGACGAGATAGTTGTTATAGGATATGTCAAAGATACATTTTGAGTGCTATTCACAACGGAAAAAAAATGCTCAAAAACGTAAATAAAGTTGTTATAGGATATGTCAAAGATACATTTTGAGTGCTATTCACAACTAGTAGTTTCGTATCGTTTGACGATGCAAAGTTGTTATAGGATATGTCAAGGACCAAATTTGAAGGATATACACAACGATGAAAGATTAAATCATCAAAGGCAATCGGGTTGTTATAGGATATGTCAAGGACCAAATTTGAAGGATATACACAACACGGTTCTTTACATTATTGTGTTGGTCGTGGGTTGTTATAGGATATGTCAAGGACCAAATTTGAAGGATATACACAACGCGTAATAGTTCGCTCGGTCAACTCTCACAGGTTGTTATAGGATATGTCAAGGACCAAATTTGAAGGATATACACAACGGCATTGGGTTTGGCTTGTGCCAAATAATAGGTTGTTATAGGATATGTCAAGGACCAAATTTGAAGGATATACACAACTCAATGGGACATATTAGAATCAAGAGTTGCGTTGTTATGGGATATGTCAAGGACCAAATTTGACTGCAAAATTATAAAGAATTTTTGGAATATGCAAGAAAAGCTCGCTTTTATCTGCTATTTTAATCAAAATTCTACTGGAATTTACGAAGGAAATTATAAAAAATAATCGAAATATGCAAAAAAATAACTAAAAATTTTGGCTATGTCAAAAAAATGCAGTACCTTTGCACCATCTAATTTGAAGGATATACACAATAAGGATTATTCCGTTGTGTAAACATTTAGAACGGGGGCACGCAAGTGCCCTCTTTCTTTTTGCAGAAAACAATTCGTTCTCTGCCTCGCATCCTATATGCACGTATTATGCACCGTATATGCAAACATCCTTCATCTCAAAATGTACGATTATTAACTTATTAATCTGCGCAGAAATCAAAAAGTAACTAAAAAGCGTCTAAAGTAGGCGACCATTTCGGGATCACTTCGCGACCACAAACGCCCTTACTAAACCCCACCTAAACACAGCCTAAACCTGCCGAAATCCTTGCTTTTCGTGGGGATTAGGCGGGGATTAGTAGGTCTTTACATGCTACGGAGATGCTACGGAACTTTAGACGCGCCCCAGATTGCGCAATAAAAATGGCAATTCCTACCAGAAATTGCCATTTACAAACCTGCTGTCTTGACGACTATCCGCCGCATTTGCTGTAGCCACACTCGCGGCAGTGCATACAACCTTCTTCGAAGACAAGCGGTTGACCGCAGTTAGGGCAGACTTGTCCTTGAACAACGGTGCCATCCTGGATGTACTTCTTCAGGGCACGTTCTACACCTACTTTCCAACTATTGATGCTTTCGGTATTCATCTGCAGTCCGCTAATCATCTTGATGACTTGGTCGATAGGCATACCATAGCGCAGCACACCGGAGATGAGTTTAGCATAGTTCCAAAACTCCTTGTCAAACTTATAACTCAGTCCTTCCATTGTGGTTTTGAAGCCACGTGTATTGACGAATTGGAAGTCATAGCGGTGGCTGCCATCCTCCTGCGTAACGCGGATAATCTTACCTTTGGTGACACTCTTAGGAATCATCAGTCCTTCCTCGTCATCAGCCAGACCGGTGAAGATCTCGTATGGTCTGCCATTTTGAACACCTACAAAGGCAATCCATTTGTCTTTGTTGTTTTGGAAACGAACAACATCGCACTCCAATTCAACAGGACGCTCAGGAACTTTATTCTCAAAGCATACACAATTGCAGTCTTCTTTCTTTTCCTCTTTCTTCTTCTTATTATTGACGCTCTCTAATATATTGCCACGGCTGCCGTCGCGATAGACGGTGCAACCCTTACAACCGCAACGCCAAGCTTCTTCGTAGAGCTGTCCTACGAGTTCTTCAGACACGTCATGCGGCAGGTTGATAGTGACGGAGATAGAGTGGTCAACCCACTTTTGAATAGCTCCTTGCATCTGCACTTTCTTGAGCCAGTCCACATCGTTGGCCGTAGCGTGGAAGTAAGGTGACTCTTGTACGAGGGCATCCACTTCCTCTTGCGAGTAGCGATGTGCAGGGTCATAAGTATGACCATTGGCATTCATCCATGTGATGAACTTATGGTGGAAGACGATGTATTCCTCAAAGCTATCACCCACTTCGTCCGTATAATCTACATGCACGTTCTTATCGTTGGGGTTCACCTTGCGGCGGCGACGATAAACAGGCTGGAAGACCGGTTCAATACCGGAGGTGGTTTGGGTCATGATAGAGGTTGTTCCCGTAGGAGCAATCGTGAGACATGCTATGTTACGGCGTCCGTATTGGCACATCTCGTTATACAGATCCTCATCTGCCTCCTTAAGCCTCAAGATATAAGGGTTATTGGCTTCGCGCTTAGCATCATATACCTCAAACGCACCGCGTTCCTTAGCCATATTGACGCTGCTGCGATAAGCAGCCAAAGCGAGGGTCTTATGCACGAGAACGGAGAAGTCAATAGCCTCCTGCGTGCCATAAGTAAGTCCCATAGCGGCTAACATATCGCCTTCGGCAGTAGTGCCGACACCGGTACGGCGACCTTGGATGGTCTTATGACGAATCTTCTCCCATAACTCGCGTTCGGTGCGTTTTATCGTATCGGACTCAGGGTCGGAAGCGATTTTCTCTAATATCTTGTCGATTTTCTCCATCTCCAGGTCGATGATATCATCCATGATGCGTTGAGCCACCATGACATGGCGACGGAAGAGGTCAAAGTCAAATTCAGCCTGGGGCGTGAAGGGATTCTTGACGTAGCTATAGAGGTTAATGGCCAATAGACGGCAACTGTCATACGGGCACAAAGGAATCTCTCCGCAAGGGTTCGTGCTGACGGTGCGATAACCGAGGTCAGCATAGCAGTCGGGCACGCTTTCACGAATGATGGTATCCCAGAACAGCACACCGGGTTCCGCACTTTTCCATGCATTATGAATAATCTTCTTCCATAACGCGCGCGCGTCTATTTCCTTTTTGTATGAAGGCTCCTTGCTGAAGATAGGGTATTCCTGCTGATAAGGTACACCATTGATGGCGGCTTGCATGAAATCGTCATGCACTTTAACACTCACGTTTGCACCGGTTACCTTGCCGCTCTCCATCTTAGCATCAATAAAAGCCTCAGAATCGGGGTGCTTGATACTAACGGACAGCATCAGGGCGCCACGACGACCATCTTGAGCTACCTCGCGGGTGGAGTTGCTGTAACGCTCCATGAAGGGCACGAGACCGGTGGAGGTGAGGGCAGAGTTCTTAACGGGCGAACCCGATGGACGAATCTGACTCATATCATGACCTACACCGCCACGACGTTTCATTAACTGCACTTGCTCCTCATCTAATTGGATGATAGCACCATAACTGTCGGACTGACCATCCTGACCAATCACGAAACAGTTACTCAAACTAGCCACCTGGAAATCATTACCGATACCGGTCATAGGACTGCCTTGTGGCACAATGTAACGGAAGTCACGCATGAGTTCAAATAACTCAGCTTCCGACATGGGGTTCTTGTACTTGGCCTCAATACGGGCAATCTCACTGGCAAGACGATGATGCATGTCGTCAGGAGTCAGTTCGAATAGATTGCCAAAACTGTCCTTGAGAGCATACTTAGTTGACCATACGCGAGCGGCCAACTCATCCCCGTGGAAGTACTCAACGGAAGCTAATTCAGCTTCTTTCTGGGTATATGTTTTCTTTTCCATAGTATAATATAGTGATTTTTTCTTATATTGCCGAAAAACGATGCAAAATTACAACAAAAAAATGACATACGCAAACAAAAATAATAGTTTTTTTTATTTCTAAATTAACAAAGTTGCCCAAAATAAAAGTGCAAGTTGCTGATTATTAGCGACTTGCACTTTGGTGGAAGGGGTAAAAGTTGTCCAAAAATAAATTTTTTGTCAAAAATCTAATTCGTTATTTGTATCAATTCTACATGTGCATAGTGTGTGCCCAATTTCGTCAACTTGTTGATATTGAACACTTTGCGAAGATATTAAAAATATTGTCCGAATATGCTCTTCGAATTTGACTTCCTTTAAGTAATTGATTGTTAACGAGATGCAATTGTTTTGAACATTTACAGGGTAAGCGTCCATCATACGTTCGAGGTATTTGCATGAATTGCAATGTCGGTTATAGTCGCAATCGGAGTATTGGATGGTGTGAGGCACGATGCCGGTGGGGGTTAGGATAGGGGTGAGGCGTGGCGCCTTAGGCATATTGATGGTTTCGCCATCCACGGTATTGGCGAACATAGGCATATCAAAAGCGTTTACTATCTCGCGTTTATCTAAATCCAGCACCGCCCATACGCTGGTAGCACGACCGATTAGGCGTTCGTTATGAGAGGTGGGGTCGATTAAGTAAATACGGTAATTACGCGTGGATAGCATGTGTGCGTTCTGTTCTACCCATGTTTCAACACGAATATGTTCATTATGCGTAGGGATGTACTTCATCTGTAAATGGAGTCGCACAATGACCCATGTGTAGTTGTATGGCAGCAGGTGCTGAATGCCGTATCCATGTTCGTCCGAATCCCGTCCCGCCACCGTCAATAGGATATTTTCTAAGGTATATAACCTTAGACGACGGTACATATCAATCTCTTGAGGCATGACCTCATATACATAACTGCTTTTCATATTACTTGAGGTATTTGTCTAACCATTCATAGAAAGTGCGTTGCCAAAGGATGCCGTTTTGTGGTTTGAGTACCCAATGGTTCTCGTCAGGGAAGATGAGCAATTCGGCATCTATGCCACGCAGTTTAGCGGCATCGTAAGCGGCCATAGCCTGGTTTGCCAGGATGCGGTAGTCTTTCTCGCCATGGATGCATAGGATGGGAGTGTCCCATTTATCAACGAATAGGTGAGGTGAGTTAGCATAGGAACGTTGAGCAATCGCATTGGTCTTGTCCCAATAGGCTCCGCCTAAGTCCCAGTTGACGAACCACATCTCTTCGGTTTCGAGGTATTGCATCTCTAAGTTGAATATGCCATCATGTGCGATGAAAGCCTTGAATCGTTTGTTGTGATGCCCGGCTAACCAGTAGACGGAGTATCCACCAAAGCTGGCTCCGACGCATCCTAAGCGGTCAGAATCGACATAGGGCAGGTTGGCGCAGGCTTCGTCGATGGCGGTGAAGTAATCCTTCATACATTGTCCTCCATAGTCCCCACTAATCTGTTCGCACCACGCATTACCAAAGCCGGGCAGTCCGTGACGATTAGGAGCGACTACAACATATCCGTTGGCTGCCATCATCATGAAATTCCAGCGATAGGACCAGAACTGGCTGACAGGCGATTGCGGTCCTCCTTCACAATAAAGTAGTGTGGGGTATTTCTTAGAGGCGTCAAAGTGTGGGGGCAGGATAATCCAAGTGAGCATATTTTCGCCGGTAGTGGTTTTTTGCCAACGCGGAATAACCGAGCCCATGGTCACTTGGTCGTAGATATTCTTATTCTCAAAGGTGAGTTGGGTGTCATCCACGAATAACTCGTTAGCCTCGCACATGGAGTGGCGCAAGTAGTACAAGTGCTCATCGATGTAGTCAATGGGTTGGTAGTCGTATTGTCCGCCTTTGAGTTGTTGAATGGCTTGATTCAAAGTAGATACGGCATATATGCCTACTTCTCCGTGCCAGCATGCGGAGAAAATGATAGACGAATCATTTGCCCAAAGGAACTGGTCTATATTGGTTTCTAAGTTGCGACTAACAAAGGTGGTTTGACGAGTGGTTAGGTCCATGACCATCAGTCGATTCTGGTCGCTTTCGTATCCGTCTCGTTCCATACTGAGCCATGCAATGCGGCTGCCATCCGGCGAGAACTGCGGATTGGTGTCATAACCCATCATACCTTCGGTTATGTTAGTGTGCGTGCGTGTGCCAACGTTATAGAGATAGATATCAGAATTGGTGCTGAGTGCATATTCCTTACCGGACTTCTTGCGGCAGGTATAAGCCAAAGTTTCGTTATCGTTATTCCAAGCGAGTTGTTCGATTCCGCCCCAAGGTTTCATAGGACTCTCGTAGGGCGTTCCTTCGAGGATATTAACGGCATTGCTGATTTGTGCGGAACGGATATCCATTTCGTTCTTATAGTCAATATCTAATTGGCACACAAAGGGTTGTGGTGCTGTTTCGGTCCATTCATCCCAGTGCTTATACATGAGGTCTGTAACTACGCGTCCGGACGCTTTGTCCAGGTCGGGGTACTTGTCTTGGGTAGAGGGCACGGTCTTAACCTGACTGATGAGTACAACACGGTCGCGACGAGGGGAGAGCAGAAAGCCTTCGATGTCTTGGTCGTATCCGGTTACAGGTATGTCCTTCTTATGCTGACGCAGCATGAGGTGTCCGTTCTTGATGTAAGCCAGTACACCGCTACCTCCGAACCATGCCGGGTCAGAACCGACAAACTCATCGATTAGTTGGAACTGTCCGTCGGATTCCCAGCCGATACGAATCCATGACGTAGAACGGTTCTCGGAGACGCTGTAATAACTGACGGAATAGGCAATCCAACCGGTCTCGATATCCACTGCTGCCGAATTGATGCGCCCCATAGCCCAAAGGGCTTCGGCACTAAAACGGCCATCGGGAAGGACGATTTGCGGCTTGGTAATAGGAGAAGGTTGGTCGGTAGATGATGGTTTACAACTCATAACAAAAAGGGCTATAGCAGCCAGACAAAAAAGTTTACTATTGTTCATAATTATATTTCATTTGCGGCTGCAAAGGTAGCAAAAATAAATGAAATACACAAATAAAAATAAAATTGTTTGACAAAAATTTGCATATATGCAATATTTTTTATATCTTTGCACGGCGTTTCAAGAAGTCTTTAATAAATTAAATATATGGAATACAAGTATGAACCGATGTTTCAACTCGGTAAAGATGAAACAGAGTATTATCTGCTGACCAAGGATTACGTATCGGTTAGCGAGTTTGAGGGTAAGCCTATTTTGAAAGTGGCTAAGGAAGGTTTGACTGCGATGGCGCAACAGGCTTTTCATGATGTTAGTTTTATGCTTCGTCGTGCTCATAACGAGCAGGTGGCTAAGATATTGCGTGATCCGGAGGCGAGTGCGAATGATAAGTACGTGGCTTTGACTTTCCTGCGTAATGCCGAAGTGGCTGCTAAAGGTCAGTTGCCCTTGTGCCAAGATACAGGTACGGCTATTATCCATGGCGAGAAAGGTCAGCAAGTATGGACAGGGGCGGATGATGAAGAGGCTTTGGCGAAGGGTGTGTATAATACGTACACACAATGCAACCTGCGTTACAGTCAGAATGCTCCGCTTAGCATGTATGAGGAGGTGAATACGAAGTGTAATCTGCCGGCTCAGATTGATTTGGAGGCTACGGAAGGTATGGAATATCGCTTTTTATGTGTGACGAAGGGCGGAGGTAGTGCCAATAAGACCTATCTATATCAAGAGACGAAGGCGCGTATTCAGAATCCGGGCACGTTGATTCCGTTCTTGGTAGAGAAGATGAAGTCATTAGGAACGGCTGCCTGTCCTCCGTATCACATTGCTATTGTGATAGGTGGCACAAGTGCCGAGAAGAACCTGCTGACGGTTAAGTTAGCCTCAACGCATTATTACGATAGTCTGCCTACGACAGGTAATGCCAGTGGTCGTGCTTTCCGCGATGTTGAGTTAGAGCAGCAGTTGTTGCAAGAGGCCTACAAGATAGGTTTGGGTGCTCAGTTTGGCGGTAAATATATGGCTCATGATGTACGTGTGGTGCGTTTACCTCGTCACGGCGCCAGTTGCCCGATTGGTTTGGGCGTTAGTTGTTCGGCGGACCGCAATATCAAGTGCAAAATCAATAAAGACGGAATATGGATTGAGAAGATGGATGCTAATCCGGGCGAGTTGATTCCTGCTGAATTGCGTCAATCGGGAGAAGGTGAGGCTGTTCGTATCGACCTGAACCGCCCTATGAGTGATGTTTGCAAGGAACTGTCTAAGTATAGTATCGGTACGCGTTTGAGTTTGAATGGCACGATTATCGTGGCTCGTGATATTGCACATGCTAAGATTAAAGCACGTTTGGATGCAGGAGAGGGTATGCCGGACTATATGAAGAACCATCCGGTTTACTATGCCGGTCCTGCTAAGACTCCTGCTGGCATGCCTTGCGGTTCGTTAGGTCCAACAACCGCCGGACGTATGGATCCGTATGTAGATGAGTTCCAAGAGCATGGTGGCGCGATGATTATGTTGGCTAAGGGTAACCGATCAATTGATGTGACCAATGCTTGCCATAAGCACGGTGGATTCTACTTAGGATCTATAGGTGGTCCGGCCGCTATTTTGGCGCAAGAGAATATCAAGAGTATTGAGTGTGTAGAATATCCTGAGTTAGGCATGGAAGCCGTATGGAAGATTCAAGTGGAGGATTTCCCCGCCTTCATACTGGTGGATGATAAAGGAAATGATTTCTTTACGCAACTCAAGCCTTGTGAACATTGTACAATCATTAAATAATTGAATGAAACAGACTTTTTGGCAACGAATACGTATTAGGCGTCGTATCGTTATCCTCGATGAGCATACGCTGCGCGAACTGCATAGTTTTCGTTTATCGGTATTGGGCATAACGACGGTGCTGGTGACGATGTTCATCGTCACGATTGTGGTGCTATCGCTATTGATTACTCATACCGATTTACGTACATTACTGCCGGGGTATGACGAGAACATGCGTCAAACTTTATTGGACGAGTCAATGCGTGTTGATTCGCTCCATAACGTGGTGGTGATGCAACGTAAGTACTTAGATGTGATTCGTGATATAACGGCGGGTGAAATCAAGTCGGATACAGTACAATCCTTAGACTCGATGCAACTAATCTTCCAAGAGGAGTTGATGGCGGCTAAGCGGGAAGCAACGGAGGACTTTGTGGCTCAGTACGAGAGCAAGGAGAAAGATAATCTGGCCTTGTTTGATATACAAAGTACGACACCTATATTGACCATCTTCGTGCCCGCTCGCGGCGTGATTGCACAACATTATGATCCTCGTCAAGGCATGAATGGTGTGACCATACAAACTCATGATAAGGAAAATATATGCGCATGCTTAGCCGGTAATATCATTATGGTGAATAAAGAGTGGAACGATGTTTATACCGTTGTTATTCAACATGCTAATTACACCAGTATTTATCGCAATCTCAATGTTGTGACTCGTTCGGTAGGCGATCAGGTCAAAGCCGGAGCGACGGTAGGAATAGTGAATAAAGACGGTTCATTGCAGTTTGAGTTATGGAAAGAAGGGGTTAGTATCAATCCCGAAGAAGTGATTGCATTTTAATGAGTAAGAAACAAATAGCGATATTAGGCAGTACAGGTTCGATAGGAACACAAACGCTGGATGTGGTGCGCCATAACCCGGACCGTTTTGAGGTGTATGCCCTGGTGGCTAATCGTAGTATAGATCAACTGATTGCTCAAGCCAACGAGTTTCACCCGGAGGTGGTATGTATAGGCGATGAGACGTTATATACGCCGCTCAAGGAAGCTTTGTCCAACATGCCCTGTAAGGTGTGGGCCGGAGCCCAAGCCATCGCCGAGATGGTGACGATGCCGTCGATAGATGTGGTGGTGGCGGCGATGGTAGGCTATGCGGGGCTGCGTCCGACGATGGAAGCTATTCGTGCGGGCAAAGCGATTGCGTTAGCCAATAAAGAGACAATGGTGGTTGCCGGCGAGATTATATGCGATTTGGCTCGCACGTACCATTCGCCGATTCTGCCTGTAGATAGTGAGCACTCGGCCATCTTCCAGAGTTTAGTAGGGGAGGATAGCCGTCAAATTGAGAAGATATTGCTGACAGCCAGTGGTGGTCCTTTCCGCACGTTCACCAAAGAGCAGATGCAACAAGTGACGGCAGCACAAGCCCTAAAACATCCCAATTGGGACATGGGTGCGAAGATCACGATTGATTCGGCTAGTATGATGAATAAAGGGTTTGAGGTGATTGAGGCCAAATGGCTGTTTGGAGTGGATTATAGCCAAATAGAGGTGCTGGTGCATCCGCAGAGTATAGTGCATTCGGCCGTTCAGTTTACGGACGGAGCCATCAAGGCGCAATTAGGTGCACCGGATATGCGACTGCCCATCCAGTATGCCTTGACCTTCCCAGAACGTGTGGCGAGTGATTTCCCGAGGGCTAATCTGCTGGATTTAGGAGGCTTGACCTTCGAAAAACCGGATCAGGACCGTTTCCCGAATCTAAGATTAGCTTACGAGGCTATAGCACGAGGTGGCAATATGCCGTGTGTGCTGAATGCAGCCAACGAAGTAGTTAATTTAGCGTTCAGACAAGGGACCTGTGGCTTCCTGGAGATGTCCGAGAGAATAGCTGAAACGATGGATAAGGTGACGTACATCGCTAAGCCGACGTACGACGATTATGTAGCAACAGACCGCGAAGCGAGGAGGATTGCAGAGCGATGAGAGATTAAAGATGAGAGGTTAGAGATATGATACAAGCATTACAGTTGATATTAGCACTGAGTTTTTTGGTGGTTATTCATGAGTTTGGACACTTCCTCTTTGCCCGATTATTTGGTGTGAGAGTGGAGAAGTTCTACATGTTTTTTGACTATAAGATTTCGTTGGTAAAAGCCAAACGATACGAAGGTAAGTGGCATTTCCGCTTCTTCTCGCCTACTACGGATGAGAAGGACCAGGAAGAGGAGTGGAATAAGTATCCGGATAGTACGGAGTGGGGTATAGGTTGGATTCCGTTTGGTGGTTATTGTGCCATCTCAGGAATGGTAGATGAGACGCATGATGCGGAGCAGATAGCCAAGACGGAACCGCAGCCGTGGGAGTTCCGCAGTAAGAACGTTTGGCAACGATTCTGCATCATCATAGGTGGTATAACGGTTAATTTCATAGCCGCCCTGATTATCTTCGGTCAGTTATTGTTTGTATGGGGCGAGGATTCGTTGCCATTGCGCAATGTAGATAGCGGATTGTATTACTCGGAGATTTTAGAGCAAGAAGGATTTCAACAGCATGATCGAATCCTGACTATCGACGGAGAAGAGCCTGCGGATTTATATAGTATTGTGCAGAGTTTGATACTGGAAGGCAAGCGCGAAGTAACCGTGTTACGAGGTGTGGATACTATTCGCTTGACCATGTCCGAAGATTTAGGAGTTCGTTACTTAGCGGTTCAAAATGAGTTTGACCGTGTAGAGCGTCAGAAAGCACATAAGGATGACACGTATCAAAAGAGTCATTATGCGTTGATAAGTGAGTATATACCTTTTGTTGTGGATTCTGTATTTCTTGGCGATATAGCGTCCGAAGCGGGTATTGTTAAGGGTGATACGATTGTGGCAGTAGCGGGAGAGGCTACTCCTTGTGCTCCGATGGTGGATATAGAGATGCGCAAGCATCCTTGTGAGCGAATCCATATAACAGTAGGTCGAGATAGCGGTCGAACCGATGTGGAGATGTTTATAGGTGACCAATGCCGTATGGGTGTGGTGAGAATGAATAAGTTTCAATTCTTTGAAACCGAGCATACGAGTTATACTTTCTGGCAGTCTATTCCGGCAGGTGTTCGTTATGGTTGGGACACATTGGTGATGTATGTGAAGCAGTTTAGGTTAGTGTTCACCAAGGAAGGAGCCGAGTCCTTAGGCGGTTTTGGTGCGATAGGGTCGATGTTCCCCAAACAATGGAGTTGGTATGGATTTTGGTCCATCACGGCTTTTTTGAGTTTAGTGTTGGCCTTCATGAACTTCTTGCCTATCCCTGCTTTAGACGGAGGATATATACTCTTCCTGATTTTTGAGATGCTTACAGGCATCAAGCCAAGTGATAAATTCTTGGAAAAAGCCAATATGATGGGTATGTTCCTATTGCTCATATTGCTTATTTATGTGAATGGTAATGATATATTTAAAGCATTCTTCTAATATGGATTATTTCGTACATGAATCGTCTTACGTAGATGATAACTGCCAAATAGGCAAGGGTACCAAGATATGGCATTTCTCCCATATCATGTCTAATTGTGTGATAGGTGAGGATTGCAATATAGGTCAGAATGTAGTTGTGTCTCCGAACGTAGTATTGGGTCGTAACTGCAAGATTCAGAATAACGTGAGTGTTTATACCGGAGTCCGTTGTGAAGATGATGTTTTCTTGGGTCCGAGTATGGTCTTTACCAATGTGATTAATCCTCGTTCGGCAGTGTCTCGCAAGGATGAGTACCGTGAGACTATCATTCATCAAGGAGCTTCCGTGGGAGCTAACGCAACGATTGTATGCGGTCATAACTTAGGTCAGTATTGCCTAATTGGTGCCGGTTCGGTAGTTACGAAGGATGTGCCGGACTTCGCCTTGATGGTAGGTAATCCGGCCCGTCGTATCGGTTGGGTAAGCCGTCATGGCGAGAAGTTGCAATTTGATGAGCAAGGCTTTGCTACATGCCCGGCAACGGGAGAAAAATACCAATTATTGAACGATAAAGTACAATTACTATGATTCAACGACGCCAAACTTTATACCTATTGACCATCGTCGTATTAGGTGTAATCTTATTCTTTTGTTCCGTTATTCAGTTTACTTCGACTGAATCATCCGGAGTACAACGTATGTTCTTTTTGAGTGCATTAGGAGTGGAGGAAGCAACGCCGGAGATGGACTATGTGGCATTGGAACCTATTGCGTTCAAGGGAGTATGGGGCTTAACGTTAACAACGGCTCTGATACCATTATTGGCCTTGATAGATATTTTCTTGTATAAGAAACGTCTATTACAAGCTCGACTGAATATCTTTTTAGCTTTGTTGTGTATAGGTTATTACGGCATCTTGTTGATGTACGCCTGGTTTATGCGTGCTTCTATCCGCATGACGCACTATATGGAATTAGATTGGGATATCTGTTTTGGTGCCTGTGTGCCTTTGGTATGTTTGGTGCTCACAATAGGTGCTACGCGATTGATATTAAAAGATGAGGCCTTGGTTCGCTCTGCGGATCGTATTCGTTAATGGACGTATTATTGGGTAAGACATTATCGGAGTTGCAAGGTATCGCGACGGAATGTGGGTTGCAGCGTTTTGCCGGCAAGCAGTTGGCAGAATGGTTGTACCGCGCTCGTGTAACTAGCATCGACGAGATGACTAATATATCGCTTAAGGGACGAGAAGCCCTAAAAATACGGTATGAAGTAGGTCGCCATGAACCGGTGGCGCATGCCGAATCACAGGATGGTACAAAGAAGTACTTATTTCCGGTAGGAACGCAATTTGTGGAGAGTGTATTTATTCCGGATGAGGATAGGGCTACTATCTGTGTATCCACTCAAGCCGGATGTAAGATGGGGTGTAAGTTCTGTATGACCGGCACATTAGGTTTTCACGGTCATTTGACGGCTGCAGATATACTGAATCAAGTGCTGTCGATACCAGAGAGCGACCAATTGACCAATATTGTGGTGATGGGCGAAGGCGAACCCATGGATAACTTGGATGAGGTGATGCGGTTTCTGACTATTATGACGGCGGACTATGGATTAATGTGGTCGCCCAAACGAATAACGGTCAGTTCGGTAGGTCTATTGCCCGGTCTAAAACGTTATTTAGAGGAGAGTAGTTGTCATTTAGCTATCTCGCTACATAATCCTTTCCATATCGAGCGTGAGCAGATTATGCCGGTAGAGAAGGCTTTTGCTTTGCAACAAGTAATCAAATTGATTAAACAATATGACTTCAGCCATCAACGGCGTGTCTCGTTTGAGTATATCTGCTGGGGAGGAGTAAATGACACGCCTAAACACGCTAATGAGTTGCTTCGATTGCTGAAAGGATTAGAATGCCGCATTAACTTAATCCGTTACCATGATGGCGGTCAAGCCGATTTTCCTGCCTCCAACGAGGCCAATATGGAGTGGATGCGAGATTATTTGACTCAGAAGGGGATAACGACCACGATACGTCGTTCCAGAGGCGAGGATATATTAGCCGCTTGCGGAATGCTGGTGAATGCGTTGAACGTTTAGAGTTGATAATACCAATACAAAAATACACAATTATGGATTTATTCAATGTTTACAGCTTATTTAATGTTACTCCCGTTACGGCGCATGGTTGCACCATCGTGGATAACAAGGGTCATGAATACCTAGATATGTATGCAGGGCATGCCGTGGTTAATATCGGGCATAATCATCCTAAGTATGTATCTGCCGTTACGGAGCAGGCCAAACAACTTACTTACTGCGGCACATCTATGGACAATCCATTGCAGAAGAAACTTGCAGAGCGTTTAGGCAAGATGTCCGGCTATTCGGATTATTCGCTTTTCCTATGCAATATAGGTGCAGAGAGTGTGGAGAATGCCCTTAAGATAGCTTCTTTCCATACTGGCCGTCAGCGTGTGATTGCTTTTAAGCGCAGTTATCACGGTCGTACATCCGGTGCGGCTGCTGTAACGGATAATCCATCTATTCAATCGTTGTATAACAAGGTACACAAGGTCATCTTTGTGGAGTTGAACGATATTACTACATTAACCAGAGAGTTAGAGACTCAGAAAGTAGCGGCTGTTATTATTGAAGGTATTCAAGGTACTGGCGGCGTTCATACACCATCTAAAGATTTCATGTTGCAGATGGAGAATTTATGCCATAAGACGGGTACTGTTCTCATTTTGGATGAAGTGCAGAGCGGTTATGGTCGTACCGGTAAGTTCTTTGCGCACCAATGGGCAGGTATTAAGCCGGATCTTATTTGTATTGGTAAACCGATGGCTAATGGTCTTCCTTGTGGTGGTGTGATGATTGCTCCGCAGTTTGAAGCTGTACGCGGACGTTATGGCACTACTTTTGGCGGGAATCATCTGACGATGGCCGCGGCTAATAGTGTATTGGATGTATTGGAAGCAGATAAATTGATGGCTAACGCTTTAGCCATGGGTGAGTTCCTGAAAGAACATATTCCTGCCTCTCCTCGTATTAAGGATGTGCGTGGCAAGGGGCTGATGATTGGTATTGAGTTCCGCGAACCAGTTGCACCTATTCGTCAAAAATTACTAGCAGAAAAGCATGTGATTACGGGTTCTGCGGGCATGAATGTGATTCGTCTGTTACCACCACTATGCATTACGCAGCAAGAATGCTACGCCTTTATCAATGCACTAAAATCCGTGTTGTAATTACGGGGATATTAAGTCGTTTGAATGCGTTTAGAGAGGAGCCGATAGATGTCGCGCTCCTCTTCTGTTTTCAGTAGATTAACATGATGCTCCATCACGTTGTCGTCATGTCTGATTGCCGGACCGCTTTGAGCTTGTTTAGGCGAAAGTGTATGCACTTTATTGGCGGTTTCGTCAATCAAAGGCAATAGAGCAGAGAAGGGTATATGGGTGTCTTTGAGTTGCTCTGCTGCCATGGTGTACATCAGATTAGAGAAATTATTGCAGAACACTCCGGCTACATGCAGTCGCTCTCGGTCGTGCTGGGTAGTTTCGTAGACGTAGGAGGTGAGTTGCAGGGCTAAGGAATAAATGGCGCTAATGTCATCGATGGCTTGTGCCTCAAAGAAAATAGGTATTTGCGAGAAGTCCTCAATTGGTTTGGCTTTGGAGAAAGTCATGAATGGGTAGAAGATACCACAATGCGGTTTATCGTCCCCAAAGACGGACAAAGGGATAGTGCCGGACGTATGTAGATGCAAGCATCGACGATCCGTCTTGACCTGACTAATAACAGATGCCAGAGCCTCATCGCGAACTGCATAGATATAGCAGTCCGCCTGAGGAATCTGATCCAGTCCATCGCGGGATGAAACCATCTGAGTATCAATATGCTTGGCCGTAAATGCAGCTTGTAACGATGTGGCTACATTGCCTTTCCCAATTAGAACGATTCGCATATTAACGGTATTTCTTAGCTTGTGCTTTGGCGTTTTCGCGAGCCATACGAACTTGCTCTTGTTGCATCTTCTCTAAGCGAGCCATAAAACCACTCTTGGGCTTTGCGGCATTCTTCTTAGCATTTGCTTCCAGTTGCTCCAATAATTTCTTATCATCGGTTGTCCAACGGAAGATCATTGTTTGCAGGATAGTAATACCCAACGAGATGGTGTAGTAGTAGCTCAAACCTGCTGCGTAGTCATTGAAGATGAATAGGAACATCAGAGGCATGAGGTACATCATGTACTTCATGAACTTCATGTTAGGATCGGTAGCTTGGCTTTGCATGGTAACCATTGTATAGCCTAAGTTAGCCACCGTCATGATAAGACAGAAGAGGCTGAGGTGATCACCAAAGAGCGGAATATGATGTCCCCATGTAAGAATAGCGTCGTATGCACTCAAATCTTCGGCCCACCACAGCGATTGTCCTCGTAATTCAATAGCGGTTGGGAAGAACCAGAACATAGCCATCAAGATAGGCATTTGGAAGAGCATAGGCAGACATCCTGACATCGGACTTACTCCTGCTCTGCGATAAAGAGCCATCGTTGCTTGCTGACGCTCTTGCATCTTTTCCGGAGGATATTGCGCATTGATAGCATCCAATTGGGGTTTGAGAACACGCATCTTAGCGCTTGACTTATAAGATGCAAAGACGAATGGCAGAATAATGAGTTTGATGATAAGGGTCATTAAGAAAATAACCAAACCAATATGCAATCCGAATCGCATGAGCCAGTCAAAGACAGGGAAGGAGAAGATTTGGTTAATCCAAATAATAACGCGCCATCCTTGCAGAACAAGTTCTTGCAGATGCAACTTAACAGCCTCGTTTTCGGCATTCTTGTCGTAAGCCTTGAGTAGGTTATAGTTATTAGGTCCCATAAAATAATGGAACTTAATCGGCTTTTGGCTGTTTACATCAAAGGCCACCGATGTGCTGGTAGAGTAGGTCTTGATGTAGCGCGAGAGAGCATCCTCGGGCATAGATTCAAATTCGGAAGATAGGAAAGCTTCTTCGGCAATGAGAACTGTAGAGAAGAACTGATCTTTATAACCAATCCATTTTACCTTAGCAGTTTCGCGTTTACTGTCATGCTTAGCTTCCGACATTCTTTCTTGGTCGCCGCCAACCAACATATACTGTAGGTGCGCATAGCGTTCCTCAAACTTACGTCCGCGCTCTTGCTGAGGAATAGATTGCTTCCATTGCATTTCCAATGTATTGGCATTTTGCGCCAAGATGAGTTGAGCATTATGTGGAATGATTTGGAAGTCAAACATATATTCATCTTCAGGCAACGTATAGACAAAGTCTATATAAGCATCTTCATTCTCGGAACGTAATCGCATGATCACATTCTGCTGATTGGGGCAGATTGCTTCAAAATAAAGATTTCGAGTGGCTAAGATGCGGTTGTTGTTGGTAACGAGGGTGAAACTCAAGTCCGATTCATCTGCACGGAACAACGTTAACGGATTGATGGTATCACCATATGCTTTGTATTCCTTGAGTTCAGCGCGAACGACCCGACCACCTTTGTTGGCTATATGCAGGCGGAGTAGGTTGTTCTCCAAAATGGTTTCCTGGTCTTCCCCAAGGGCAGATACTGCAAAAGGTCCATAGGTGTTTTGCAGTTGTTGTTGTACGAGCGTAGCATTCTCTTCTTCGTTTGTTGTGGTGTTAAGCGATTGTTCAATCGAGGCATTGATGGAATCAGAAATCCGTAGTGCCTCTTGTTCCATTTGTTGCGCATAATTAATACTGTCATTGATGCGTTGACGTTCCGCCAATTCTTCTTGACTGGGGCGATTAATCATCGCGAAAGCTACAATAATTCCGGCTATTAGTAAAAAGCCAAACCAAGTGTTTTTATCCATTTTATTACTTCTTTATATATTCTAAGAATGTGTAGTTATATGGGTTTTTGTCATCCGAAGCACAGTCTTCTTGTTTAAATACCTGCCATTCGTTATCTTTTATTTCAGGAAAGAATGTATCTGCGTCGTTCCATGTATGATGAATGCGAGTGATGTATAGCTTGTCGGCTAATGCGAAAAACTGGCGATATACCATGCCTCCACCAATGATGAAGAATTCGGCAGTCGAGTCCTCATTAATGAGTTGCATGGCTTCCGGAATAGAGTGTACTATTTCTGCACCTTCGGCTGTAAACTGAGGGTTATCTGTTAATACGATATTGCGTCGATTGGGCAGAGGACGTTTAGGAAGGGAAAGGTATGTCCGTTCTCCCATCAGTACCGGATGCCCGGACGTGATTTCTTTGAAGTGCTTGAGGTCAGCGGGCAAGTGGCATAATAGACCGCCTTTCTGACCAATTGCATTGTTTTCTGATATAGCAACGATGATACTTAACATATTCGTTTAGCGTTGTGATTTGAATATTTTGCATTTTAGACGCTTACTACGCCGGCGATATGAGGATGCGGATCGTAATTGAGTAAGGCAAAATCTTCATAATGGAATCCAAAGATATCTTTGATATCAGGATTGATTTGCATCGTCGGTAATGGCCGTGGTTCGCGTGATAATTGTAATTTAACCTGATCTATATGGTTGAGGTAGATATGTGCATCACCGAATGTATGTACAAAATCTCCACATTGTAATCCGGTCACTTGTGCCATCATCTGTAAGAGTAGGGCATAGGAGGCAATGTTAAATGGTACACCAAGGAATATATCTGCGCTGCGTTGGTAGAGTTGCAAGCTCAGTTTTCCGTCTGCTACATAGAATTGGAATAAGCAGTGGCAGGGAGGCAGCGCCATCTTATCTACTTCGGCTACATTCCATGCGCTTACCATCAAACGGCGACTATCCGGATTGTTTTTGATTTGATTGACAAGATTGGTGATTTGGTCAATGGAGCTTCCGTTATAATCCGGCCAACTGCGCCACTGATGTCCGTAAACCGGCCCTAACTCACCGTTTTCGTCCGCCCATTCGTTCCAGATACGAACGCCGTTATCTTGCAAGTATTTGACATTGGTGTCGCCTTGCAAGAACCATAGCAATTCATAAATGATGGATTTGAGGTGCAATTTCTTGGTGGTGAGCAAAGGAAATCCTTCTGCCATATTAAACCGCATCTGATGTCCGAAGACGGAAATCGTTCCTGTACCGGTTCGATCTTCCTTACGAACTCCTTCCTCAAGGACACGACGGCATAAATCAAGATATTGTTTCATTGGTTGTATCTAATTAGTATAGCTTATATGTTGTTTTCAGTACTTTAAACTCGGTGCGGCGGTTAATGGCATTGCATATATCTTTCTGTTGCGTACTTTCCAGACGATTGATAAAGGCCTCATTTAACTCTTGTTCAATCGGGATAAACGGATGTTGTTTATGAATGGCTTGGTCTGCGATAACAGGTTTATTCTCACCATAACCGATAGGTGTGAGACGTTCTTTCTCAATGCCGGCTTTGATGAGGTACTCCACGCACGATTTAGCACGTTTCTCTGATAGCTCTTTATTCGCTAACGAATCACCAACCATATCCGTGTGGGCCGATAGCTCAATGGTTATGTTGGGGTTGTCATTAAGCAGTTTAACCAAGTCGTTTAGTCCTGCTTCACTCTCCTTGGTGAGTTCCCATTTACCGAACTCGTAGAAGACGTTATTCATTGGAACAGGCTTGCTAACAGGTGCCAAAGTGAAGTTCTGCGTGTAGGTGTAGGAGTCCTTGAGACCGATGGTAGTAAGTTCCTGCTTCTCATTTAGGTATCCTCGTGCAGTAGCCAACATGACGTATTTGGTCTCTTTATCCAATTTGAGGTGGTAAGTACCATCTTTACGCACTTGCAGTTTTTGGTTAGTACCATTATTTCCCACCATGCGAAGCGTTCCATCTACGATGGGATCACCATTGGTGTCTGTAATCTTGCCCTCCACTTGGTAGATGAGTTCCGGCAAAATGAATTGATAAATTTCGTCGTAGCCTTTTTTCTGGCCGCGATTACTGGAAAGCAGACCATTGGGAGAGTCTCCGTCAAAGGTAATACCAAAGTCATCGCCTTGAGAGTTGAATGGTATTCCCATATTGAATAAGTTCCATTGAACTAATCCGTTGCTGTCTTTTTCTGCAGTAGGAACGGCCTTAAAGATATCTAATCCTCCATAACCGGGATGGCTATTGCTAGAGAAGTATAGTTCACCATTGCTCCGAATACATGGGAACATCTCGTCGCCGCTTGTGTTGATTTGCGCTCCTAAGTTGTGCACATTAATCCATGTGTCGGCATCGTATTCCGCCATCCATATGTCTTTGCCGCCCACACCTCCTGGGGCATCGCTCACAAAATATAGCGTATCTCCGGTGGCATTGATAGAAGGATGACCGACGGTAATGGAACTATCTAAGAATAATTTCATTTCTTGTGGCTCACCCCATTCTCCTCCTGTTCGTTGAGAGCGGAATATTTTCGCCCCTAAGTCTTGTCCATTAATAGGCTTGGAGTAGGTGAAGTACATTGTTTTTCCGTCGGCGGTGAATGAACATACGCCTAATTCCATTGTTCCTGTCTTGTCGGCAGATGCAGAGTCGTTTTGCTGTTCGGTTTCTTCGGTTTGCTCTCCGTATAGACCTTCCGGCAATTCTATTTCGCCCCATTTCCCATTAGCATCCCTACGGGAAGAGTATAGATTAAACGTAGATTGACCGGTAACAGGTGAAGGCCGTTTATGCTTCTTGGACGATGATTTCTCTTGTCGATTTGAGGTAAACATGACGGCACTTGCATCTGCTCCAATAAAGGATGGTGCAAAGTTGGACGTTCGTTTTTGATTAAACTCCTTAGCGAGCGTTAGTTTATAGCGAGAAGGTTCTTTTTTCCAAGTGCTAACTTGTTGGCAGGCATATTGACCGCCCTGCGCCACGTAATCATTAGGATTAGCTTGCAAATACAGTCCATAATACTTTTCGGCTTCCTTATATTTGCTCTGATAGTGCAATACCTGCGCGTACCTCAAATAAACAATAGGGTCGGTTTGTTGATATTTACTGCTAATAGCATGTTTATATGCAGAAACCGCTTTGCTATTATTGAGAATACGGTAGCACTCGCCTTGGTTAAATGCCACGCGACCTTTTAATTGCTTGTCATTCTTGGAGATGCGCGGATAAATCTGCCGATATAAATCAGCAGCCTCGTAGTATTCTCCAATGGCAAATTTCTTATCGGCTCGTTTAATACGGGTTTTGAGCGAACAGCCGGGGCAGAGTAGTATTACTATCAGTATAAAAACTATGTACGAAGAATGCTTCATCCTTTAGTCAAGACTATGAATAACTAATCCGGAACGCAATTTGGGTTCAAACCAGGTTGTCTTAGGTGGCATTATATTACCGGAATCAGCAATATCGATGATTTGCTGCATAGTAACAGGGTAGAGGGCCAGAGCCATCTTCATTTCACCGCTATCTACGCGACGTTGTAGTTCATCTAATCCGCGAATTCCACCTACGAAGTCGATGCGCTTATCCGTGCGTAAATCCTTGATACCTAATATCTTATCCAAAATCAGATTACTGGATATCGTTACATCTAAAACACCAATAGGGTCATTATTGTCATAGCGACCATCTTTGGCTGTTAGGCTGTACCATATATGATTGAGATAGAGCGCAAAGTTATGCAAGCGATTGGGCTTATAGATGGCAGCACCTTGTTTTTCTACGATGAAGTTCTCCTCAAGTGCTGCTATGAACTGCTCTTCGGTTAGTCCATTCAGGTCGCGCACCACGCGGTTGTAGTCCAAGATGTTCAGTTGGTTATCAGGGAAACAAACGGCCAAGAAGAAGTTGTATTCTTCGTTACCGGTATGATGCGGATTGGCTTGTTTGCGTTCGCTACCAACCAAAGCAGCAGCGGCCGATCGATGGTGACCATCAGCGATGTACATAGCCGGGATTTGTTCAATTAATTCGGTGATGCGAGCAATGTCCTTGTCGTCATCAATCAACCAGAATTTATGTCCGAATCCATCAATCTGTGCCACAAAGTCATATTCCGGCGTTTTGGTGGTATAGCGAGCGATGATAGCATCTAATTCTTCCACATGCTTATAGGCAAAGAAGACGGGCTCAATATTGGCATTATTCACTCGCACGTGTTTCATACGATCCTCTTCTTTATCCTTGCGGGTTAATTCATGCTTTTTGATTTTGCCGGACATATAGTCCTCAAAGCAAGCAGCAACGACTAAACCATATTGCGTGCGCGTACCCATTGTTTGTGCATAGATGTAGTACATTGGTTTTTGGTCTTGTACCAGCCATCCGTTGCGTTGGAAGAGATCAAAGTGCTCACGAGCAGAAGGATAAACCTTGGGGTCGTGTTCATCAGTTCCCGGTTCAAAGTTGATTTCGGGTTTGATGATGTGGTATAATGACTTCTCGTTTCCTGCTGCTTCTAAGCGGGCTTCTTCGGAACTAAGTACATCATAAGGACGCGAATTAACGTCCAAAACAAACTGTTTGGGCGGACGAATTCCGCGGAAAGGGCGAACCTTCATAGATTGCAAAATTAGTGGTTAATAGTATTATTTCTTAGGTTCAGCAGCCGGTGTTTGCTTCATAGAGCAAGTTCCGTTAAACTGAGCATTAGGTTCAATAATGAGTACTTTGGTCTTCAAATCACCCATAAGCGAACCGGTAGAGCGAAGTGCGAATGTGTTTTCAGTATTCACTTTACCATCTACTTTACCCATTATTTCAGCATTTTGGCAATTGACAGTGCCTTTTATTTTACCTTGCTCGCCAATTACTACTTTACCTGAACATTGAATTTCTCCCTCTACTTGACCATCGATTCGGATGTCCGAATCAGCAATGATCGTACCAATAATCTTACTTCCGGCTGTTAAAGCATTGAAAAGAGTACCGGATTGTTGTTGTGTAGCCATAATACTGTATTTTTTTAGTTCTTACTTCATAAAACAGGGCATAATACCCAAAATTAACGTGCAAAGGTACATTTTTTTTTCTATATGCGCAAGCGCGCACATATTTTTTTATAAAAAAAAGTGCAATTTATTTGGGCAAGTCATTTTTTTTTTGTAACTTTGCGCCGTATAATGAGTATTTTGGTCGTAATCATATTGGTTGGTTTGGCGATGCTGGGCTTGAGCATTCGTGTTATTTTGCGCAAGAATGGTCGTTTTTCTAGTCAGCATATCTCGCAAAACAAGAGGATGCGCGAGAAAGGTATTCATTGCGTGAATACTCAGGATTACGAGGATAGACATAAGGCAAAAATTAATGTAAAAAATTTATAAGTTATGAACAAAAATCAGGTTATTATTAATGTAGTTTTGGTAGCCGCTGTGGTTACGTTGTTTGTTATCTTCTTTACGGTTAAGCCCGGTTGCTGCAAGCAGCAAGAAGTAGTAGAGTGTGCTGGAGTAGAATCTGTAGAAGGGACTTTGCCGATTGCTTATTTGAATGTAGATAGTTTATTGCAAGGCTACACTTTTGCTCAGGAGGCTTCTGAGAAGTTAATGTCCAAACAAGAGGATGCTCGTTTGAAGTTGAACACGAAAGCTCGTACGTTGCAACAAGAGATGGCAGATTTTCAGCGCAAGTATGAGAACAATGCTTTCTTGAGTCAAGAGCGTGCACAAAGCGAGTATCAGCGTTTGCAGAAGAAACAGCAAGAGTTAGAAGAGTTAGAGCAAAAATTGACGAATGATATCCTATTGGAGAATCAGAAGCTGAACTTGCAATTAGCTGATAGTTTGGAGGCTTTCTTGGCCGTTTATAATGCAGATGGTCGCTATCAAATGATTCTCTCCAATAACGCTCATGATAATATCCTTTCTGCAATGGACGGTTATGATATTACGGATGCTGTTATTGCCGGAATGAATGCAAGATACAATAAGAAATAAGTGTATCACCACTCTTAAATGATTCTCTTGTGAATATTCGACGTTACATAGTTGGTTTGTTGCTTGCGACAAGTGTAGGCTTATCGGCGCAGAATATACCGGTTAGTCTAGAATATACGCGTGTGTATGACTATTTGGATGAGTTATCCACCGATGGTATTATCCATTCCATGACGGAGGCGGTTCGTCCGTTCACGCGAATGCAAATAGCCAATATGCTTTTAGAGGCGCAGGCTGCAGATTCGCTGATGAACAAACGGCAAAAGGACGATCTGGCTTTCTTTTTGAATGAGTTTCCATTGGAGCGTGACACGATGCGTGAGGGCTATGTGCAATATACGGACCATAAGACGTATAACTTAAGTTTAGCAGACCCTCAGTTCTCCTATATGACCAAAAACAAGTTGTTTAAGATGCAAATCAAACCGCTGTTAGGTGCAGAAATTATAGGAGGCAGACGTGGAGCAGTTGTTAAACGCTGGTATGGTGCTGAAATCCAAATGGATATTGCTCATCACGTCAGTATTTGGGGGTCGTTGCGTGATATCAGTTATAACGGAACGTGGTTCTTGAGGGATAAGTACTACCCAGATGTGTATGCCAAGATAAGGGGGGCTCGATTAAATGAAGGACGAGAATTTATCGGTTATGATGAGAAAAATAAACCTATTTATAAACAAGTTCCTGCCTTGAATAATCGTTTGGGGACGCAGTATAAAGAATCTAACGATGGTGGAGATTTCTCGGATAGCAAAGGCGGAATTAACCTTTATACATGGTGGGGTAGTATTGGGTTGAGTAGAGATAATATTCGTTGGGGAGATGCCTATCATTGTTCCAATATCCTTAGTGGACGTAATCCTGCTGTTCCTCAGTTAACTTTGCAATTAACACCTGTTTGGTGGTTCCAGTTTGATTATTTCCATGCTTGGTTGATTAGTAATGTGTTAAATGAGGAGGATTACTATGTGGAGAATACTGCGGATATAAATCATACGTATTTCAAGACTTCTAAGGAATATCGTCCTCGCAGCAAGTACATGGCGGCTAATATGTTTACATTTAAGCCGTGTAAGTACTTCCATTTTTCGTTTGGTAACTCAATCGTTTATGCAGAAAATAATCCTCAAGCGGCATATTTTATTCCGTTTGCGTTCTATAAATCGTTGGATCACTTATTGACAAAGGGCAATAGTTCAGAGAACCAGAACTCGCAAGTCTTCTTTACTGCTACCATTCGTCCCGTTAACCACCTCAAGTTATATGGTTCAGTCTATATCGACGAGGTGAAATGGGCGCGAGCTAAAAAGAGTAATCCGGAAAATAATCCTGTTTCCTATTTAGTGGGCTTTGATTGGACCGGTTGGCCTATCAAGGGTTTAGGATTGAAGGGTGAGTTTATGCGGTCGTATATAGCTTGTTATACACACTCTATTGATGTGCTGGAATATACGAGTAATAGTTATAATATGGGGCACTATATGGGAGATAATGCACAATCTATCTTTGTAGAATTGAGTTATCGTCCCATTAGAGGCATGCATATTGCTTTAAGTTATACGAATGATACCAAGTATAACATGTATTATTACATACGTAAAAACATTGGTGCTACTATTGCTCAAAAGCCTTTTAATAAGAAGATTTATCAAAATGACCAAATCGATTTGAAATTTACGTATGAGGTGCACCCGAATATGTATTTAATTGCCGGTGTTTCGTATAATAATGCTCGGGCGTTTAATAATCCGGATGGGAAAGATGCTGATCCGGAAACGCATATCGATTTGAAGACCTCTGAGCAATATGGTTCGGCACAATACTATTTGGATCGTTTCTGTCCGGAATTCTATCAGGGCAAGAACATAACCGCTAATATCGGATTTTCCTTTGGATTCTAAGAGAAATTATAAAATAATTAACCCAATCTAAATATATGAAAAAACTTCTTCCTATTTTATCTTTGAGTTTAGTTTTATTAGCCAGTTGTCAGCCTAAGGATGATACGGTGTATATCCTGTATGACAACGATGTGCATTGTGCTGTAGATGGTTATGAACAGATGGCAGCTTTACGTGCCGATTACCTGTCTAAATCGTTGTACGTCAATGTGGTATCTGCCGGTGATTTTGTGCAAGGGAACACGATTGGCAGTTTAAGTAAGGGTAGGTATATCACATCTATTATGAATGCCATTCCTTATGACATTGTGACTTTAGGTAATCATGAGTTTGATTATGGTGTACCGCAAATGAAAAAACTGATGTTTTGGCTGCATGCTAAGTGTGTTTGCTGCAATTTCAGTTATTTGCCAACCGGTAAGGACCTTTATCCTGCTTACACTATTCGTCAATATGGTTCGCGCAAAGTGGCCTTTGTAGGTGTAGCAACGCCCACCACAATGGCTATGTCGGTGCCAACTAATTTCCAGGATAAGAACGGAGAAATTATCTATACGTTCCATAAAGACGAAACGATTCAGCGCGTACAACAGGCAGTGAATGCTGCTCGTGAAGAAGGTGCTAATAATGTAATTGTTTTGTCTCACTTAGGCGATGATACACAAGGAGTTAACTCGGTTGAGCTGATTGAACAAACAACCGGTATTGATGCCGTTTTAGATGGTCATCAACATCATGTGTTGAATTTCAAATTAGCCAATGCTGAAGGAGATTCGGTTATTTTGACCTCTACAGGTTCAGCCTTTCAGAATATAGGTTGCTTGACCATTGCTTTAGATGGTACTGTTTCTACAGAGTTGATTCCGTTGGATACCTATAAAGAGGAGCATCCGCGCGTAAAAGGACGTATAGATAAGATGCGTGAGAAAGTGCAGAATATTACCGATCAATACGTAGGTTTCTCGGAAGTTGTGCTGACGGATGCTAACGAGGCAGGTGAGCGTCAAGTACGAATGGCAGAAACTAACTTGGGAGATTTTGCAGCAGATGCTATGCGGGCTATTTGCAAGGCAGACATTGGTATTGTGAATGGTGGAGGTTTACGTCATAGCCTAAAGGCGGGTAACCTCACTTATGGTGATCTTATTCAGGTTTTCCCATTTAATAACACGTTATATACGGTTAAGGCTACCGGTGCTCAGATTAAGCGTGCAATGGAGATTTCTGTATTTGAATATCCCGTTGAAAGCGGAGGATTTATGCAAGTTAGCGGTCTTAGATATACGTTCAACAGTTCTGTTCCCACGTCCGTGCATCTGGATGATGATGGTATATGCGATTCTATTGGTGAAAGTCGTCGATTGATTAGCGTTGAGATAGAGAAGGATGGGGAATGGATGCCGATAGATGAAGATGCCGTTTATACCATTGGAGGACAGAGTTATAACCTCGTTTGTAGCGGTTCGTCCGGCATGTATATTGGTACAGAACAATTGCCGGGAGAACACATGGTGGATGCAGACGCATTAGTTGAGTATATCCACCTGTTGGGTGATACCATTCGTGCCTCGCAATATGGTACGAGCCAAAATCGTATTATTCGTGTAACGGACGCTGATTAAATAAAGTAAGCGCTTCGCCTACAACATAGTTACTGCCACCGATAAAGATAATATCTTGGTCGGTGGCTTCTTTTTGTGCAGCAAGGATGGCTTCTTTTACTGATGAATAGGCATTGTCTTGCGCATTGTGAACAGGAGATATGTTATTATGAAGTGCCAGCATTTTGGAGGCAGGAATGGCCCGATGTGTTTGAGCTTGTGTAAAGTAATAGCGAGCCTGAGTGGGCAATACTTTCATAACCTCTTCTACATCCTTATCATCCACCATTCCAAAGACGATATGGAGTGTGTTATGTGTTGTACTAAGTTGTTGTAGTTGTTGGGCTACATACTTGATTCCGTGTGAGTTATGTCCGGTATCGCAGATGGTTAGGGGCTTGTTACATAACGTTTCCCAACGTCCTCGAAGCCCTGTTAAGGTGCATACTTGAGCGAAACCGCGTTTATAATGGTCCGTCGTTAGAGATATATCGCGTTCTCGCAGAATATTGCTGAGTGCCCGAAGGGCAACGTAGGCGGTTTGCATGTTCTTATCTTGGTATAGACCATGTAATTCGCACATGGGTATATCACGTTCTCGGCAACGGCGTAAATAGTTGCATTGGTCGGCAAACCATAGTTGACAAGTGGTGGTCTCTAAGCCATTCCCTAAGATATTGCATGCTTGTGCTTTCTCTATAAAAACAGGTGCCGTCTCGGGGTCTGTTTCTCCGATTATGCAAGGAACGTTGGATTTGATGATTCCTGCCTTTTCACCGGCAATCTTGGCGAGAGTATCACCTAAAAATTCGGTGTGGTCAAAACCTATATTGGTGATAACTGATAATAGGGGCGTAATGATGTTGGTTGAGTCTAATCGGCCTCCTAAACCGACTTCAATAACGGCAATATCCACTTTTTGTTCAGCAAAATACCAAAATGCCATTGCCATGGCTGTTTCAAAGAAGGAAGGACGAAGTCGATCTAAGAAACTGCGGTTGTCTTCTACGAACTGAATCACTTTCTCTTTTGGTATCATAGACGCTTCGCTCATGGTTGCTTCTACTCCCATTCTATTCCTGTTAAGCACACGTATTCTTTCGCGGAAATCCACTAGATGAGGAGAAGTGTATAAACCGACTTTTAGGCCTGCACATTGTAGGGATGCAGCAATTAGATGGGAGGTGGACCCCTTTCCGTTTGTGCCTGCTATATGGACTGATGGCCATTGGGTGTAGGGCTTGCCTAAGTGTTCCATCAAAGCTATTGTATTCTCTAAACCGGGCTTATAGGCATCTTTCCCAATGAGGTGAAAGGCCGGAGTGGAGGCGTATAAATAGGATATTGTTTCGTCGTAAGTCATATTCATTTCCGGAAAACAATGCAAAAGTACACTTTTTTTTGCATGTATGCAAATTTTTCTTCGGTTCATTCTTGTGTAGGTCAATTTTTTTTTGTAATTTTGCAGTTCCAATGGAAACAACAGATACTATAGTAGCATTATCAACGCCTTACGGCAGTGGGGCCATTGCTGTGATTCGCATGTCCGGAACGCAGGCGGTGGCTATTGCGGAACGTTTGTGTGGCAAGCGTTTGACGCGTCCTGTGCATTATTGCCGTATTCCTGAATTAGACGATGTGGTGGTTACTACATATCGTGCGCCACACTCGTTTACGGGTGAGGATGTAGTGGAAATTAGTTGTCATGGCAGTCTGTATCTGCAGCAAGAGTTTCAGCGGCGTTTGATTGACTTAGGTGCCAGACCGGCGCAAGCAGGGGAGTTTACACAGCGAGCATTCTTGAATGGCAAAATGGATTTGATGCAAGCGGAAGCGGTGGCAGATTTGATTGCCGCGCAAACGCAAGCCGAGGCAGATTTGGCTTTGAATCAGTTGCGAGGAGGCATATCTTCCGAATTGGCTGCCTTGCGGGAGAGACTGCTTAAATTAACATCGTTATTGGAGTTAGAACTGGACTTTGGCGACCATGAAGATTTGGAGTTTGCGGACCGCACAGAATTAAAGACCTTATCGAATGAGATAGAGACTAAGTTGACGCAATTAACGGATTCGTTCCAAACCGGCAATGCCATCAAGAATGGTATTCCTGTGGCGATTGTAGGTAAGACGAATGCCGGTAAATCTACCTTGCTTAATGCCTTGGTTGGTGAAGAAAGAGCCATCGTAAGCGATATAGATGGTACAACGCGAGATACGATTGAAGAGACCTTAGTGCTGAATGGAGTTTTGTTTAGACTGATTGATACGGCCGGAATACGAGAAACGGCTGATTCCATCGAGAGTTTAGGTATAGAGCGCAGCCGCAAAGCCATTGAAAAAGCCCAAATTGTTTTGGAGGTCATTGATGCTACTTGTCCTCATGAGACGCTGCAAGGTGACAAGGTGATTCATGTATATAATAAAGCAGACTTGAAGCAGATACCCGGACAGTTGTGTATTTCTGCCAAGCATGGTCAAATAGATGCCCTAAAACAATTGCTTGTGGAAAAAGCAGTTATTCAGCCCGGTGGTGCCGTTATTTCTTCTATTCGTCACTACGATGCCTTGTGCAAGGCGTTGAAGGCTATTCAGCGCGTGCAAGTAGGCATGCAAGAAGGGTTGAGTGGGGAGTTGTTGAGTGAAGATTTACAAGAGTGCCTGCTGGCATTGGGCGAGATTACAGGTCAAATCACTTCTCAAGAAGTGCTGAACAATATATTCAGTAAGTTCTGCATAGGAAAATAAGAGGATTACAGATAGATAATTATGATACTTTCGATGACGGGCTACGGCAAGGCCGAGTATAATTTTGCCGATCACAAAACGATTGTGGAAATCCGCAGTCTAAATAGTAAGCAGTTAGATCTTAACCTTAAGGTGGCATCTTATTTTCGGGACAAAGAACCTGAGATTAGAACATTACTTACGGCTCCGTTAGAGCGCGGCAAAGTGGATGTCAGTATTTATACTGAAAGCCTAACGCAGGGTGTGCAGCACAAGGATTTAGCACCTATTGACAAAGAAGCTTTTGCGTATTATTATAAGGAATTAGAGACTTTGCAACGTGATTTGCTCATACCCGGCAATCAGGATTTGATAAGTGCTATTTTGCGCATTCCCGGTGTGTTGCAGCAGAATGCTGCTCCGGTTGTCGTTTCTGATGAAGAGTGGAACATACTGCAGAATGCCATTGGCGATGCTTTGACTGCTTTCAAGGCCTTTAGAGTCCAAGAAGGAACGGCCTTACAAAATATGTTTGAAGAAAAACTAAGCGGCATTGAGCATTTATTGGCAGAAGTTGAGCCGTTTGAGAAGGGCAGAGTAGAACATATCAGGGAACGTTTAGTAGATAATCTAAGCAAACTGACGGATAAGAACGGCAGCATAACGGATAAAAAAGTGAGTGTGGCTTATGATAAAAGCCGTTTAGAAGCCGAGTTAATCTATTATTTGGAAAAATTGGATATTACTGAGGAAAAAGTGCGCCTGACTAACCATATCAAGTATTTCCGTGAGACTATGGCGCAAGAAGGTGCCGGAGTGGGCAAAAAGTTAGGATTCATCGCACAAGAGATGGGACGTGAAATCAATACTTTAGGCAGCAAGAGCAACCAAAGTGAGATGCAGATTATTGATGTTAAAATGAAAGATATCCTTGAACAAATCAAGGAACAAGTGCTGAATGTGCTATAAAAAGTGGATATATCTATGCTTGGTGGTGTTGGCTTTGGCGGCATGCACCACTAAGTCTTCTTATTCGGTTCGTCCGGGCAACCGCTACGCCACAGGTTTTGAGATTGAGCAACAAGACTCGGCCTATCAAGTAACGGTTTATTATCCATGGATGCCGGATAAGATTATGGCTCGGTACATAGTCGATCGGCCCTATCTGCGTTTGGCATCTAATTCGTGTACCCATGTAGGATTCTTAAACGAACTAAATGCCCTCTCTCGATTGGTCGGAATTACCGATCAGCACTTGGTTTTTACGAAGTTGGCAGATACGATTATGGACTTAGGCAATAGTATGTCGCCTAATTTGGAACGAATTGCTTTGTCACAGCCGGATGCGATGCTTTTATCTACATATTCGGAAGGCGATGCCACTCCTCAGCGACTGAGTAAAATGAATATACCTATTATATATATAAATGAGTGGAATGAACAATCGCCTTTGGCTCGTGCCGAATGGATTCGTGTCTTTGGTGTATTAACCGGACAGTTAGACCTGGCAGATAGCATTTTTAATGCTATTGCAGACCGATATAACCTGTTGGTGGAATCGCAACAATCGCGTTTGGATACACATCCTACTATCCTTTCCGGACAGGATTTCCGAGGAACATGGTATGTGCCGGCAGGAAATACCTACATGGGACAATTGTTTCAGGATGCCGGATATGATTATCGCTATGCAACGGACGAAAGAACTTCTTCTATCCCTTTGACTACCGAACAAGTATTGACCGAGTTTAGGGATGTAGATGTGTGGGTAGGTGTGCAAGAACGAACATTGGCAGATTTGCAGTCTCGCGACGAAAAACATACGTGGATAAAGGCATTTCAAACCGGAAATGTCTATCATTTCATGAAACGAGCAACGGATAATGGAGCAAATGATTTCTGGGAAACCGGTGTCGTCCATCCCGAATACATCCTTAGCGACCTAATCCAAATCCAATCTCTTTCTCACTCTCCCTCTTCTCCGTCTTCGTCTTCGTCCTCTTCTTCGTCTTCTTCTTCGTCTTCTTCTTCGTTTTCGTCTTCGTTTTCGTCTCACTTTACCGCCCCTCTCAAGTAGGGTAGAAGTCATAACATTGTCATAACATTCTCATAACATTGTCATAACATTGTCATAACATTGTCATAACATTCTCATAACATTCTAAACCCCTAATGCTACTATGTCAAAATCAAATTTAAGCTATCCCTACGCAAATGCTTCTGGAAAATTCGACCACTCCAAATCTGTTAGTAACCGTGTTTCTTATGGTGTTCAGCACACTTACACTTGGAATCCGGACACCGTAATGGTGCAGACTCCGTCACGTGTCTTACATCAATTTGCACTCAAACTCGCTAATCTGCGCACATCTGAAGTAATGTCTGATCCTGACAAACTGAAACAATTCCGGAAATCTATTTCTTCACCAAACATGTCTAATGATGCGATAAAAAAGTTATCACCCACTTTCTTTAGACATCAATTAGTTGCTTATTTTATTCGAGAGATCAAGCAGGCTGCACTCCAACACGATGCAGAAACCATCCATACTTTGATGGATTTGGCTAACTTGTCCGAACAGATTAAATCTGGCGAAATCAAACCTGTCACCAACTCCCCCAAGGCCCAAGCTCTATCTACTTTTTTGCAATAACTCACCCCTCCCTATCGCCGTTCCCTGCATGGCGCATGTATGCGGCATAATTCTGTCCGCTCTTTGGCACCTCCGGAATAGCGCAGCGGTCAGGTAAATCCGGAATATCCGTAATTTCTATCCATAATTTTTCACTTTTTCTTGCATATATCATTTTTTTTCTGTAACTTTGCAGCGCAAAACTGCAAAAAGGTAAAAGTATAAGCAGATGGGAATTAATAATAGTGCAGCAATATTAAGACAAATTAAAACTTTGGGTAAGTCTATTTTGCCTAAAGATAGTTCGTTGTGGTTGTATGGCTCGCGAGCTCGTGGAACCGCTCACACTCAATCAGATTGGGATTTACTAATTCTTTTGAACAAAGATAAGACTGAGTTTGACGATTATGGCAAATATGCATTCCCCATTGCTATGCTTGGTGCTACATTAGATCAAGAAATTACACCACAAATTTACACTAAAAAGCAGTGGGAAGCAATGTCTTTTACGCCTTTTTATAAGAATGTAGAACAGGATAAAAAAGTAATACTATGGGACTAAATGATGAAGAAAGAAAGACTATAGTCGCTTTAGAATTGGAAAAATCTGCTCATACATTGGAACAAGTAGATTATTTAATACAAGGTCAACTATGGGAAACCTTAGCCAATCGTTTGTATTATGGTGCCTATCATGCAGTTTGTGCTTTGCTTATACACAATGGCATTCAAGTTGGTACGCATAAAGGTGCAGTGGTAATGTTCAATAAGGAGTTTATCAAGACGGGAAAAATATCAGAAGCAGAAGGTCGTATATACTCTCAACTACAATCTTTGCGAGAACGTGGAGATTATGCCTTATGTACCGGCAACTCGTCAATTAGTTGAGAAAATACGAGAGTTAATAACATTGAATTAATCCTCTGCCTTAGGACTATAAAGTGCTTAGAGCACACCAGTATAATTACTGACGCTGAGAAAGTGATTTCAGCAGCAGGTGCAAGTCCTGCATGACATATAAAATATATTATAACGATGATAATAACGAATGAAGATATTTTGAAGAACAACGTTTTACCAGTTGTAGAAAACGCCTATTGAAAGTACGCCCCTTACAGGCCCCAGTCAATAAGCGTTTCTTAAATCTTGCTGCAAAAGTACTGCTTTTTTTTGATATGTGCAAATTTTTGTGCATATTTTTTTATTTTTTCTTGCAAATATGGTAATTTCTTTGTAATTTTGCACTCGAATTCCACGCTGGAGGGGATTATGTCTCTTTGCGGGGTGGGGTTCAGACATAATAAAAGGCGTTTACTGACGCTTGTTTTGGACTTACGAAATCTACCAAATTTATGCTAACCCAAAGCAAGATGGCATTAAATGTCCCTTGGGTGTATATTTTCGTTGTGTTCACGCAACGACTACATATACCAGCGTGGACATTATTGTTTATTCTTTGTTAGCAAGGTTTTGGTAGAACCACGTAAGTAATGAATGAGCGTAGAATAAGGTTCCACGCTTTTTTGTATATTTACGGGACTTGCGGAACCCACCTCCCACAAAACTTTATAAAGTTATGGATAAATTTATTAATGATGAAGAACTCCAATCGCGTAGAGAGTTCTTTAAAAAAGCTGCTAAAGCAGCATTACCAGTGGTTGGTGCAGTAGTATTATCTACTTTGCCAATGGTTTCTCATGCGTCAACAGTTATGGGATGTCCATCTGCGTGTAAGGATTCTTGTGCATATGATTGCACAGGATGCTCCTCTTGTTGTCAAGGTGGATGTAAATCAACGTGCAGTGGCACCTGCCATAATTCTTGCTCGTCTGGATGTAAATATCATTCAAAAAACTAATGTATGATAAGAAGGGTGTGCTGCAATTGGCACATCCTCCTTATATAAATTGATTTGTTCTATGGAACCTTTATCACAAACATGGAAAGAGGGTTTAGCGGAAAACATAACCTTTATTGTTACTAAAGATTGTCAATTGGCATGTAAATATTGTTATCTTGTTGGGAAAAATGAGAAAGAAAGGATGTCTTGGGAAGTTGCTAAGGCTGCGATTGATTTCGTACTTGAGCACGAATATGATCCAATATTTGCGCAAGAAAGTGTCATTTGGGATTTTATCGGTGGAGAACCATTTTTAGAGATTGATTTGATTGACCAAATTTGCGACTATATCAAGTCCGAACTTTTTCGTCGTAATCATCATTGGTTTAACTCATATAGATTTAATTTCTCAACTAACGGCATTAACTACGATACAAAAAAAGTGCAAGATTTTATTAAGAAGAATAAGTCACACCTTAGTGTTGGTATCACAATTGATGGAACTAAACGAAAACATGATTTAAATCGTGTATACAAAGGTAGTGAAAAAGGTTCATACGATGATGTAGTACGTAATATTCCGCTTTGGCTGAGCCAATTTCCAAATGAAAGTACAAAAGTTACTATCTCATCCGCTGATATTCCATATATATGCGAATCTGTACTTCACTTATTTGAATTAGGAATACATGCTGTTCATATTAATTGCGTATTTGAAAATGTTTGGAAAGAAGGAGATGATTCGCTTTTCGAAAAACAACTAATGAAATTGGCGGATGAAATTATTAGCAAAAATTTATATAATGAAAGTGAATGTTCTTTCTTTACAGAATTTTTAGGTAAACCATTGTTGTGTACTGAGCAAAACCAAAACTGGTGTGGGGCAGGCAAGATGCTCTCTATTGATGCAGCAGGTAATTTCTACCCTTGTACTCGTTTTGCACAATACTCTTTGCGTGATAAAGAGGCGTGGATAATTGGTAATATCCACGAAGGTATAGACAATAATAAATTGCGTCCATTCTTGACGCTTGACCGTTGCACACAATCCAATCCTGAATGTGTAGATTGTGAGGTAGCAGAAGGTTGTGCTTGGTGTCAAGGCGAGAATTACGATGCTGCCAAAACGCATACTGTTTTCCAACGTGCTACGGCAATCTGCAAGATGCACAAGGCACGTGTGCGTGCGAATAATTATTATTGGAATAAACTCTATCGCAAACTGGAAATGGAAGGTAAGCGTGAGGAGTTTGAGAAAAGCCATCCAAATGTAAAACCCGAAATTTGTTAAGCCATGAAGCCGTATTTACAATATCTCGTCATCTTACTAGATGACACTAGCGTGGCTTACTGCCATGCCAATAATCCACTCACGGAACGCAACCTCATGCCAATAGAGACGCTCAAAAAAGCCATTCTCTTTGGTATGAAGCAGAACCTTATGATTCAGTATGTGTACCCCGATTATGAGTTACCTGCTGAATATAGCGAAGTTATTGAGAGTATAGACCATATCAAAATTGGCAAAGATGTGCAAGTGCTGAATGAAGTGCCTAAAGCCGTAACAACCGACAACCTCGTTTTGCGTCTAACTATTGCTAACTTTATCGCCCATCAATATGATATTGCTGCTTTGTTGCCACAAGTAAAACGCCTTAATATCTGCTTGACGGATATAGAATCGTTTGCAGATGCACAACAAGAGGACTACAAAAAAGCCCTTGCTACGCTCAATGCCGTATTGGTCAATCTTTACAAATCACAACAGCAACCACAGGTCAATATCTTGACAGACCGTTTGACACTTACCGAAATGCACAACTGTGAAGCAGGAATAGGCAATATCACGGTTGCTCCAAATGGTAAGTTCTACTTGTGCCCTGCTTTTTATTATGATGAGAAAATGGGTATTTCTAATCGCATGAATCATAAAACCAAAGATGCCTCACGTTCAATTGGAGATTTAGATAATGGCTTGGATATTCCTAATAAGCAGTTACTCCAATTAGACCACGCCCCTTTGTGCCGTATATGCGATGCCTACCATTGTAACCGTTGTATTTGGCAGAATGACCGCCTCACTTGGGATGCCAATACACCTTCACATCAGCAATGTGTGATTGCTCATTTGGAACGCAATGCTGCACGTGACTTACAACAACAATTGAAAGTGGCTGGTTTCCAAACTGGTGAAGATATAAAAGAAATCACTTATTTAGACCCATTTGATGTAAAAGAAACTTGGTAATATGAAAAAACTAATTATATTTATGGCATTGTTTTTATCTGCAACAATATTTGCACAAATGCCAAATAGAACATTCACTTTGACGTCAACCAAAGCATATTGGGACGATTCTAAAAAAACGCCTATCAAAGGTGATGTGGGTAAGACCTATACTTTTCGTACAGAAAATCAGAATCTATACGTGAATACTAACAAAAATGCACATACATACATTGGATTTGAAAATGGCTTTTATGTTTATCAACGAACCTATGTAACGAATGTTGGATATGGTGGAATCCTGAATACAGAAGATACATATAGAATAAAAAAAGATGGTACATTGGTTATTCGTGAAAATGTAAATTGGGATGATTCTCAAGATCTTTGGACTAATTATCAGAGAGTAATAATAATTTTTGAATAAACATCTAATGAAAAAACTTGTAGGACAGGTAACACCTGAAGAGAAAAATGAGATCCAAACGCTGTTTGAGCGTCGTAACGGACTGAATGAGTTGGCAAAAATACTGACTGCCGACAATGCCGAATTGTATGAGAAACTTGTCAAGGACATGGGCGAGACAGGCACTAAGTTCCAAAATTGGTGGGACACGATGGCTAAAAAGTACAATTGGGAAGGATGCGAAAACGGCAACTGGGAAATTAACTTTGATACATGTGAAATCTATTTGGTAGATGGAACATGCTCATGTAAAAAATAGGAACTATGACATTACTTATGATTGGCGCACCGGAAATTATCTTTATTGCAGTCATTGTACTGCTGCTTTTCGGTGGTAAGAAAATTCCTGAATTGATGAAGGGTATAGGAAAGGGTGTGCGCTCCTTCAAAGAAGGAATGAACAATGTGGAAGAAGAAATTAAAAAGCCGGTAGAAGACCCACAACCAACTTCTCAAGAACAAGCACCAACTGAAAATGAACCAAAACAATGAGGACAAAATGACCTTTTGGGAGCATGTAGATGTGTTCCGAAAAGGCTTTGTCAAATGTTTAATCGTGTGGGCAGTATGCGCTATTGGTGCATTCTGTTTTAAGGACTTTTTGTTCTCTATCCTATTTGCTCCGTCTCAATCGGATTTTATACTTTATCGTGGTATGTGCCGATTGGCGGAGTGGATAGGGATAAGTTCGTTGTGCCCGGGTGACTTTGATGTGCAGTTTATCAATATCGAACTGGCTTCGCAATTCATGATTCACCTTGAGGTGGCTCTGATTGCGGGTATCATAGTTGCTTTCCCGTACCTTATCATTCAATTGTATGGATTTGTTGCTCCTGCATTGTATGAGCAGGAAAGGAAATATTCTATTTCTCTTATATTTTGGGGAATGGTATTGTTTTTTATGGGAGTAGCACTAAATTATTTTATTATTTTCCCATTCGCTTTTCGTTTTCTGTCCACTTATCAGGTACAAGAAGCAGTCGTTAATCAAATAGCCCTGAAATCATATATTTCCACATTGTTGGTATTGTCTTTGTTATTAGGCATTCTGTTTGAGATTCCTATTGTCGCTTATTTTTTAGGCAAATTAGGCATTATTACCGCTGATCAATTACAACACTATCGCAAACATGCGTTTGTTGTCTTGTGTATTTTGGCGGCCATCATTACACCGACTGCAGACATTTTTACACTTTTATTGGTTACGGTTCCGCTGTATCTACTATTTGAATTAAGCATAGTTGTGTTGCGTCATCAACAAAAGGATAAATTGGGAAGAGGGACAGTGTCGAATGACCGTCGAATGACCCTCGACTAAAAATGTATGCTATGAAGCAGACTATAACATAATCAACAATGAAAGACGAGCAAGAAATACCACAAATTTTGATTTAAAATGTATTTGGGCATTGGAGTTCGCACATTCCAGTGATGAGAATGCCTATTTCTTACCGGGTGCTGCCTTATTGGAAGAAGTGATGTTAAGCGGACAATACAGCCCTTATTTAGATGAGGTTTGGGCAACGTGGCGAGCTATCATGTCAACGCTATTTCCAATGTCTAATTTTGGTTATATCCCCAATATCTTCTACAACAAAATGCGATTGGTGTGTGCCAATACAATTCTGAAACATATACAAGCCAATCCTAATGATATTCAGGCACAAGCTATATTTATCAATCTGGTCAATCGTGACAATATTGTTCGTCATGGTTTAATAGGCAATAGCGGTGTAGTAGAACAAATGACTATGTTCCCTGAATGGCAATGATAACACATCAATGGAGGAGTGACTTTACAACTCTAAAAGTTTACTATTATTAATCTTTTGCGCAAAGATTACTAAAAAAGTTCATTTTTCTGCAAAAATATTTGGTCAATTCAAAAAAAAGCAGTACCTTTGCGGGGTAAAAAGTGTGGCATGCCACAAAAAAATCACCCTAAAACATGGTTTTTGATAGAAAATTGTATCTTCAGCGACTGATAGATAGTCGCGGAAACGGAATGGTTAAATTAGTAACCGGAGTCCGTAGATGTGGTAAATCGTTTCTGCTATTTACCTTGTTTCGTAATTGGTTATTGAATAATGGTGTAGATGCGAAACATATCATCACCATTTCGTTTGACGATAGGAAGAATAAGAAATATCGCAACCCGGATACGCTATTAGACTACATCGATTCTGTTATTATTGAAGATACGCAGATATCGTATGTTATTCTTGACGAGATACAATTAGTCGATGATTTTGTAGAGGTCATGCTTAGTTTGATGCATAAACCGAATGTCGAAGTATATGTATCTGGTTCTAATTCCAAGTTTTTGTCCTCAGACGTAGTTACGGAATTTCGTGGTCGAGGTTGGGAAATTCGTGTACGCCCGTTGAGTTTCGCAGAATATTATGATGGCGTTGGAGGAGATAAATTTGATGCACTAAGATCCTATTACGCATTTGGCGGTCTTCCACAAGTAGTGCTTATGAATAATCGTGAGAAGAAACAGGCCTTTCTTAAGGAAATGTTGGAAACAACTTATATACGTGATGTTATTCAACGAAACAATATCCGAAATGAAGAAGGCTTGCGACAAATCTTACAAGTTCTTTCTTCTTCCATTGGATCAAGTACCAACACGACACGCATTGTTAATACCTTTAATTCTGAAGAACATTTGGTTATAAAGAGTGAAACAATTAATAAATACCTTGAATATTTGCAAGATGCCTTTCTTATTGAACCAGTATTACGTTATAACATCAAAGGACGCAAATATATCGGAACTCAGACCAAGTACTATTTTGAGGATGTTGGCATTCGTAACGCAGTACTGAACTTTAGACAAAGTGATGATGCTTCTCATTTGATGGAAAATGTTATATACAATGAATTACGCAATAGAGGATATTCTGTTGATGTGGGACTAGTTGATACATATGAAAGAAATGCAGAAGGAAAAACAGAACGAAAAAATCTTGAGGTAGATTTTGTAATCAACCGTGGCGACCAGAGGATATATATTCAGTCGGCATATAGTATGCCATCCCAAGAGAAGATACAACAAGAGAAACGTCCATTATTGAATGTACCGGATAATTTCCAAAAGATTATCATTACCGACGGATATAATATGACACACTATAATGCCGATGGAATTTTAGAAATCGGATTATTTGATTTCTTACTAGATCCAGATATATTAAATTAGCAAAATACTACTTTTAAGGTGATAAAAGTGTGGCATGCCACAAAAAAATCACCCTAAAACAACAAAAATAGTCTCCAACCATTTCCTCTTATTAATCCCTTGCGGGGTGAAGATAGGCGATGAACCGCCTATTGAGTGGTGCGTCCGAATTGTCCCCACAATGAGGGAATAATGCGCCACATAGAATGGCGCGACCCTTGCGGTCACGCCGGCGTTAAGCCGTCGCCCAAAATAAGCGTACAGGGTAGCGAATGGGCGAGGTTTAGATGTGCTTAGAACACTCTGGCATAGATAAAAGGAGCGGTTACTTAGCCGCTCCTTTGTTTCGTTCTCTGCCTCGCATCCTATATGCACGTATCGTGCACCGTATATGCAAACAACCTTCACCTCAAAATGTACGATTATTAAGATGATGGATTTAGATTTTATGGCAACTTGATGAAGAATCTATCTTTTTTTTCATTTTTCTGCTGAAAAATTTGCGTAATTCAAAAAAAAGTAGTACCTTTGCAGTCGAATTTGATAGAGGGGACCTGAAAAGGTTCCCTCAACTCGTACAAATATGGTAACAATAGAACAAGTAAAATCCCTCGTGGAAGCGTATCTAAAAGATACGGATTATGAGTTGCAAACACTCGAAATTGATAAGGACCAGAATATCTTGGTAGAGATAGATCGTCTGGGCGTAGTAGATGTTGATTTTTGTGCCGAATTGAACCGCTATTTAGTGGAGAAATTAGGCGATAAAGAGGACTACAGTTTGGAGGTTGGTAGTGTAAGCCTAACTGATCCATTTAAGACTAAGATACAGTATCAAAAGAACTTGGGCCACAATGTGGTAGTAACGGATGCCGAGGGTAAGAAATTCAGCGGCCAGTTGATTAGCGTAGATGAAGAGACTTTTATGATTGAGGCTAAAGAGACGCTGACTTTCCGCTATGATGAAGTGAAAAAAGTAATTTATAATATAACATTTTAACTGAAATGGCTAAAACGCAAGAAACTGTCAATTTAATTGACAAATTTTCAGAGTTCAAAGAACTGAAAAACATTGATCGTCAAACGTTTATTAACGTGTTGGAGGACTCCTTCCGTTGTGTGATCACCAAAATGTATGGCAGCGATGCCAACTACGATGTCATCATCAACCCGGACAAGGGTGACTTGGAGATTTATCGTAACCGCCTTGTTATGGAGGACGGCGATGTGGCTAATCCTGAGACACAAGTTGAGCTGAGTGAGGCTCGTGAAGTAGACCCGGAAATTGAGGTAGGTGAGGACTTTACCGACAAATTAGAATTCTCTAAGTTTGGACGTCGTATGATTCTTAATCTCCGTCAAACATTGGCTTCTAAGATTCTTGAGTTGCAGAAGGAAAACCTCTATCTGCGCTATTCAGACCTGTTGGGTCAAATCGTTAGCGGCGAGGTTTGCCAGACGCACAAGAGAGATAAGATTCTTTGGGACGAGGATGGTAACGAATTATTCTTACCCAAAGACAATCAAATACCTAACGATTACTATCCTGAAGGATCAACGGTTCGTGCCGTGGTTGTTCAAGTAGAGAATAAGAACCAAAATCCTCGTATTGTGTTGAGTCGTACCAGTCCGTTATTCTTGCAACGCTTGTTTGAGCAAGAGGTTCCTGAGGTACATGATGGTCTGATTGCAATCAAGAATATCGCCCGTATCCCCGGTGAACGCGCCAAAGTGGCTGTTGAGAGTTTTGATGAGCGTATCGACCCCGTTGGCGCATGCGTAGGTATAAAAGGTGCACGAATTCATGGTATCGTACGCGAGTTGCGTAACGAGAATATCGACGTGATTAACTACACTTCTAATATCCAACTGTTTATCCAACGTGCTTTGGCTCCTGCTAAAATCTCATCCATGACGATTGACGAGGAGAACAAAACCGCTAAGGTCATCTTCAAACCCGAAGAGGTTAGTTTGGCTATTGGTAAGGGTGGTTTCAATATCAAGTTGGCTTGCATGCTGACCGGCTATCAGATTGATGTTTATCGTGAGGAGAACGACTCTGAGGATATCTATTTGGACGAGTTCAACGATGAAATCGATCAATGGGTATTGGATGCCTTCAAGGCTATCGGCTTAGATACAGCTAAGGCTGTCTTGGCTAAGTCCAAGGAAGATTTGATCCAAAGTACCGACCTCGAGGAAGAAACAATCAATAACGTTATTGAGGTCCTCCAGGCTGAATTTGAGAACGACTAAATAATCAATTAACAATTAGCAATTAACAATCATCAATTAAACAATCATTATGGCAATTAAACTCATCAAAGCTTGTAAAGAACTCAATATTGGTATGTCCACAGCCGTTGAATTCTGTGCCAAGCAGGGTCATGAAGTCGCCACCGATCCCAATACACGTATCGATGACGATCTCTATCTGCTTCTCGCCAAGGAATTTAACAAGGATATGGCACTTAAATTAGAAGCAGACCGTCAGGCCCAGGAGCGCCAGGATCGGGAAATGCCTGTTCAAGTAAGTGTTGAGCCCAAACCTCAACCTCAGCCGGAGCATATTGAGACCAAAGTACCACAACCCAAGGTGGTTGGTAAGATTGATTTGAATAAACAACAACCCGCTAAAGAACAGCCTGAGCAGGAAAAACCTAAGGCAGAGGCTCCTAAAAAAGAGGAATCTAAGCCACAACCGGCTCCTCAACCTAAGAAAGAGAAACCGGCTCCTGCACCGCAACCGGTTAAGCAGGAGAAACCTGCCCCTAAGGTTGAATTGGCTAAGACTTCCGGAGATAAAAAGGCGGCTGAAGTGGCTAATAAGCAACTAAAAGTGCTGGGTAAGATTGACCTAAGTGCAATCAATCAGGCTACTCATCCTACCAAGAAAACAAAGGAGGAGAAGAAGCAAGAGCGTATTGAACGCGAGCAACAACGTAAAGCGCAACGCATGAATGCCAACCAAGGTGGACAGGCTGGCAATAAAGGTGCATCTGCTGAACACGAGAATAAACGTAAACGTGAGCGTATCCATTCCGCACAAGTGGATATCAACGATGCACGCAATCAAAAGGGTAATAAGAAGAAAGACAAACGGAGTTACAAGACGGAAATAGACGATGAGGAGATACGTCGTAACGTGAAAAATGTCAACGCTTCCCTTAATGAACGGCATAGCAAGTCCATGACTTCTATCCATAAAAACGAGCGTCGTAAACAGGAGCAGCAGAAGCGTGAAGAAGAACGCGCTGAGATGCAAGCACAATCGTCCGTATTAAAACTGACGGAGTTCGTGACTGCGAATGACTTAGCAACCATGATGAATGTGCCCGTCACAAAGGTTATTAGTACCTGTATGATGCTTGGCGTGATGGTAAGTATCAACCAACGTCTGGATGCAGAAACCATTAACTTGGTGGCAGAGGAATTCGGATTTACCACGGAATACGTTAGTGCTAAGGTGACCGAAGAAATCAATGCTGACGAAGAAGTAAATGAGGCCGATGTAGAGGAACGTTGTCCTATCGTAACGGTGATGGGTCACGTCGATCATGGTAAGACATCGCTTTTGGACCATATCCGTAATGCCAACGTGATTGCCGGTGAGGCTGGTGGTATAACGCAGCACATCGGTGCATACAACGTACAACTCAAGAATGGCCGACACATCACGTTCTTAGATACTCCGGGTCACGAAGCCTTCACGGCAATGCGTGCTCGTGGTGCTAAAGTAACGGATATTGCTATTATTATCGTGGCAGCGGATGATGCCGTCATGCCACAGACTATCGAGGCTATCAACCACGCCCAGGCTGCCGGTGTACCAATGATATTTGCTATCAACAAGTGCGATAAACCCGGAGCTAATCCGGATAAGATTAAGGAACAGCTGTCTAACATGAATATCCTTGTTGAGGATTGGGGCGGCAAGTACCAATCTCAGGATATTTCAGCCAAGAAAGGCGATGGCGTATATGAATTATTGGAGAAAGTGCTGTTAGAGGCCGATATGCTTGACCTAAAGGCCAATCCTAAACGTCGCGCCAAAGGCTCGGTTATTGAGTCTTCTTTGGATAAGGGACGTGGATATATCGCTACCATCTTAGTAAGCGACGGAACGCTTCATCAAGGCGATATCGTGCTGGCCGGTACCTTCCATGGTAAGATTAAGGCGATGTTCAACGAACGCGGACAGAAGATCCAACAAGCATTACCGGGTGAACCTGCCGTTATCTTGGGCTTAAATGGTGCTCCGCAGGCTGGTGATGAATTTAATGTATTACCAACTGAACAAGAGGCTCGTGAGATTGCCAATAAACGTGAACAATTGCAACGTGAGCAGTCTATCCGTACTAAGAAACATATCGGCTTAGACGAAATAGGTCGTCGTTTGGCTATTGGCGATTTCAAGGAGATTAACCTTATCGTCAAAGGTGATGTGGATGGTTCAGTGGAAGCACTATCTGATTCGCTCATTAAACTATCTACCGAGAATATCCAAGTGAATGTCATTCACGGTGCCGTAGGTGCTATCTCGGATAGTGATATTATGTTGGCTGCTGCTTCCAATGCCATTATCGTTGGCTTTAATGTTCGTCCTACCGGTACTGCCCGTAAGATGGCTGATGAGCAGGAAGTAGATATTCGTCTGTATAGCATTATTTACGATGCTATTGAGGAACTCAAGGCCGCTATGGCAGGTATGCTCTCGCCGGATATCAAGGAGGAAGTGACGGCTACGCTCGAAGTGCTGCAGACCTTCCATATCTCCAAGGTGGGTACTATTGCAGGATGTATTGTTCGTGAAGGTAAAGCTAAACGCGCCAATAAATGCCGCATTATCCGTGATGGTATCGTTATCCATACCGGCGAACTCAGTAGCCTGAAGCACGGTAAGGATGATATCAAGGAGATTGGTCTCAACCAGGAATGTGGTTTGAGTATCAAGTCCTTCAATGATGTTGTAGAAGGCGATATCGTAGAGACATACGAAACGATTGAAGTGGCTAAGAGCCTTTAATTAGCCTTCCTATCACAATAAAGCCCCGCTCAATTGGCGGGGCTTTGTTTGTTACTTAATCCTGTATTGTAATGTCTCTTCTGCCGCTTTGGTCTTTAGCCAACGGAAGAACTCCTTATCCACATGAACAGGGTAGGATTGGGAGGTGAACTGAATTAAATGGTTGGTCGTGTGGTCGTGCACCTCAATCTTGAGCAAGGCCTTACCGGGATGACTCTTGGCCAAATTGGTCAAACTGTCAATCAGTTCTCTATCTACCTTAGTAATCGGAATGCGCAGAATCAACTCCTCCAAGTGTTTATCTTGTACTTCTTGCAACAACTCCACTTGCTGAATAGAGAATTCATAGTCTGCATCTTCTATATTCTTTTCCTTAAACCACTGCTGCCCCTTGCCGGCTTGCTGAATAGTGCCGGTCAGATAAACATATACATTAGGTTTAAGCACCGGTGCCAGTTGTTGATAGTTATCGCGGAAGAGCGCAAAACCATAACTGCCCTCGTAATCCTCTAAGACATAACTACCGTACGGCGTACCGTTACGACCAATCTTTTCTTCGGATGTTGTAATCAAACCGCATAGATGAATCGACCTATTCTGGTGTTTTTCCAGCATCTGTTTCATCTTATCGTGCACGTTGATGGTGATGGTCTCACCTTCATCTGTCTCTTTCTCTTCAATCACGCCTTGCCAGTCGCTTAGGCATAAACGACGTTTGCTGCCTTTGCTGCCATCACGTTTCTTGATTTCCACCTCTTTCTTATGCGTCTCCAACCAGTTTAAGTCGGCTGTTGACATATTACTCATGGTGCGAACCTCAAACTCATACTCATCCAGCGGGTGGGCACTAAGATAAATACCAATCAAGTCTTTTTCTATATTGAGCCGCTCAATGGTCGTCATGTGCAGAGACTTAGGCAATTCGGGTTTTTGAATCTCAATTCCTTCGCCAAGGTCGCCAAACAGGGTGTTTTGCTGCTGTTGTTTATCCTGCTGGTACTTATTTCCATAACGCATCAACATGTCTAAAGCATCTTCTCCTTTGTCGGTTATGCCTAATATCTGTTCGCGATAGATACCTTGGAAGCAGTCTAAAGCACCGCATTTAGCTAAGTTCTCAACGGTCTTGCGGTTGCAGGCTTGCAGGTTGACACGTTCCAAGAAATTATACAAACTGGTAAACTTGCCGTTTTGTGAACGCTCGGATAAGATAGCCTCTACAGCACCTTCGCCTACACCCTTAATGCCACCTAATCCAAATCGGATAGCACCTTTGGTATTGACTGTGAAGTTCAAATCCGACTCATTAACGTCCGGCTCTAATACATCAATTCCTAAGTCGCGGCACTCGTCCATATACTTAGTTACCGTGGTTATATCGTCCTTGGCTACCGTCAAGTTGGCCGCCATAAACTCGGCAGGGTAGTGAGCTTTGAGGTAACCCGTCTGATAAGCCACCCATGCATAGCAAGCGGCGTGAGATTTATTGAAGGCGTATGACGCAAATGCCTCCCAGTCGTGCCATATCTTCTCCAAGACCTTAGGATCATGACCGCGCTCGGTGCCTTGGTTGATGAACTGCGGTTTCATCTTGGCCAGCACGTCCTTTTTCTTCTTACCCATTGCCTTACGCAATGTATCGCTCTCACCACGTGTAAAGCCGGCTAATTTGCGGCTAAGCAGCATCACTTGCTCCTGATAAACAGTTACGCCATAGGTGTCCTTCAGGTACTCTTCCATGTCAGGATCGTCGTAAGTCACCTGCTCTAAGCCTTTTTTACGTTTGATGAATGTAGGAATATACTCCAATGGTCCGGGACGATATAGCGCATTCATGGCAATCAGGTCCGTAATCACGTTGGGTTGCAGGTCACGCAGGTATTTCTGCATACCGGCGGACTCAAACTGGAACACAGCCACGGTCTTACCTTCACTAAATAGTTTATAGGTCTCAGCATCATCCAATGGAATATGGTCGATATCTATATCAATGCCTTTGGCACGTTTGATCTGAGCCAAACATTCCTTGATAATAGTGAGCGTCTTTAGTCCTAAGAAGTCCATCTTAATCAAGCCCACACTCTCCACAACGTGACCGTCATATTCGGTCACCAAGACGCGTTTCTTGCTTTCTTTATCTTCTACAGAAGATAGGGGAGCAAACTTGGTCAAGTCGTCGGCACCGATGATAACACCGCAAGCGTGGATGCCCACCTGACGAATGGTATCCTCCAGTTGCTCAGCATAAGTGAGCATATCGCGTATATCGGCATCATCGCCATTCAGCAGCCGTTTGAGTTCATCTACGTGCTGATAACAGTTCTTCAGGTTCACTTTCAGCGGCTTACCTTTGGCATCCACCAAATTATCCGGGAAGGATTCAGGAACCATCTTCTTGATTTCGTTAACGGTGGCCAAGGGAACGCGCTGAACGCGACCTACATCAGCCAAGGCCGACTTAGTGGCCATCGTACCATAGGTAATGATATGCGCTACGTGCGTTTCACCGTATTTCTTACTTACCCAATCCAGCACTTTGCCTCGACCGGCATCATCAAAGTCGGTATCTATATCAGGCAACGATATACGGTCCGGATTAAGGAAACGCTCAAACAGCAAGTCATACTTAAGTGGGTCTAAATCCGTGATACGCAAGCAATAAGCCACTACCGAACCGGCAGCAGAACCACGACCCGGACCTACACTTACACCTAATTCTTCACGAGCACCACGGATAAAGTCCATCACAATCAAGAAATATCCGGGGAAACCCATTGTCTTCATCACATGCAGCTCAAATCGAATGCGATCTTCTACTTCTTTGGGCAGAGGTGTACCATAGCGTTTGGCTGCACCTTCCATCGTGAGATGTCTAAGATAATCCGCCTCAAACTTAATACGATACAAACGATCTATACCGCCTAATTTCTTCACTTTCTTAGCTGCCTCTTCTTCCGGTAAGGGATTCTCACCGTTCTCGTCCGTCGTAAATTCTTCTACTAACTGCTCCGGCGTGAATTTCTCGCGCCACTCGGCTTCCGTTCCAAAACTCTCCGGGATAGGGAAGAGTGGCATAATAGGATCTCGGTCGATATCGTATATTTCTACTTTATCTACAATCTCTTGTGTGTTGTCCAATGCCTCCGGTAAGTCACCAAAGATAGCCTGCATCTGTTCGGGCGATTTAAGCCACTCTTGCTTGGTATAATGCATTCGGTTCACATCATCGACATAGTGGTTAGTGCTCAAGCATATCAGTCGGTCATGTGCTTCGGCATGCTCTTCTTCCACAAAGTGCGCATCGTTGGTGGCTATCACCTTTATATTATATTTACGCGCGAGGGCCACCAGCACCGGATTCACTTGACATTGCTTCTGATAAGTCTCTTGATCGCCTCCCGGTTTCTGCGTTTCGTGCCGTTGTAATTCTATGTAATAATCTTCTCCAAATAGGTTCTTAAACCATTGAATAGCCTTTTCTGCTTCTGCATAAACCCCGTTCGCAATCTGTTCCTCTATACTTTGTGCTAATTCGGCCTGCTTCATCTTGGCCTGAGCATCCATGATTTTTTGGGGCAGTTCGCCACCCAGACAGGCACTGGAGCAGATGATTCCTTCGTGGTATTGCTCCAGCAATTCCTTGTCCATTCGGGGACTGTAATAATAGGCATCATCCATGAAGCCTGCACTCACTATCTTACATAAGTTCTGATAGCCTACCATGTTCTTGGCCAGCAGAATAAGGTGCCAACCGGAGCGGTCAATGGCATACTCACGCCCCCAACCATTGATGGCTTTTTCATCACTTTTATTGATTCGTCCTCGACGGGCACAGTAGGCCTCCACTCCAACAATTGGCTTGAATGGCTCTAAACCATCGGCCTTGCGTTGTTTATTAACAATCTTGCAATAGTCCAGCAACTCCTTGATGCCATACATATTGCCGTGGTCGGTTAGCGCAATAGCCGGCATACCACAGCGGATGGCTTTATCCACTAAGGCTGGCACTTTGCTCATGCCGTCTAATACGGAGTATTGACTATGTACGTGTAGGTGAGTAAACATAATTAATATAGGCGTTGTCCAAGGGCATTGTACTCGATGCCGTTATGAAGCAGAATAAGTTGTCCGTTATGAATGTATTTAGATTGTGTGCTATTCGTGCGAATAGCCTCAGGCAGAGCCGTTGAGGCAGGGTTATGATTACCGGACTCAAAGGTGAAGGCAACCGGCTCCATATCTACTGGATTCTTAGAATCCGAACGGTCGCACTCTATCCACCAACCATATACATCTAAATCCTTATCTAATTTCCAAATCTTTTGGTTGGAGTCCGTGAACTCTAATTTAATGTGATATACATACGCATTCGGCTTAGTACTGGGTTTAACGGCCGTAATAGTCATCAGTAATTTGCGAATAGCAGCCGTAGAATAACCTGCTTCAGCCTTGCTGGGAAAGTCAAAATACGAGTGCGCACTACCATTGGTGATGTTAACATACCCCTTGCGCTCCGGTTCATAGTCCGAACTATATACCGTTGATTTGCCATCATTGGTTACGGCTAATGAATACTGCGAGGGTGCTAACATCTCTATTCCTAATTGGGGCACCGCATTATCATCTTCACGTTGAGCCAAGAATAGATACGTCATGTAGTATTGCGTATATGGATCGTGTATATTCGGGAATTTGCTATAGCAGGCGTATAACTCTGCGTGAGCATAGTTGATGTCTAAGTTATTGGAACCATCATCCACCTCCTGGTCGCCTACAACGTAGAAATATACATTGCCATATTTATTGTCGGCCCATTGTTTTTTCTCGTCATAGTAGAAGCGAAAGCGACTGCCTGAATAGCAGCAGAAACGCTGCGTACCACTATTGGTCTCAATACGGATATAACCGCCGTTGGCGTTAATGGTGCAGGCTGATGCGCCTTTTGCAAATTCCAAACTGTTCTTCTTGGCTTCTGCTCGGATATATCCATTGGCGCATTTGACGCTATAATCCCTTCCTTCAGCAGCCACCGTAACCACATAATTGTCCAAGTTATCTGCTGTAATCTTACCATTATTGACAGTAGCCTCTACATAGTTACTGGCTTCGTCCTCACCGTTCCATACGATGGCTTTGGTATCGGACGTCTGATAAACGATTAGGTACTTGCCGCTCCAGCCCTCTGTGGGCTTAACACCAATGCGTGTATAAACGGTTGCTTGAAGCAGGAGAGGGGCGATTAAACCCATGACTAAAAAAAGAAGTGATTTTCTCATAGTAAAAAATAATTATTCCAAATTTCTTGCAAAGATATAATTTTTTTTTGAATTAGACAAGTTTAATTGCTATTTTTTGTAAAAATATTTGCTTATATGCAAAAAAAATTGTACCTTTGCGGTCAAATTAAGTTAGTATGATTACAACCGAACAACTCAAAGACGTCCAGTTACGTGCAGACAAACTCAAACAGTATCTACAAATTGACGAAAAACGCATTCAGTTAGAGGAAGAAGAACTGCATACCCAGGCGCCCGGTTTTTGGGATGATGCCAAGGCGGCCGAAGCGCAGATGCGCAAGGTGAGAGGTATCAAACGTTGGATTGAAGGCTTCGAAGGAGTGCGATCCGCTGTGGACGAACTCAGTTTGGCTATGGACTTCTACAAGGATGAACTGGTGACGGAGGCAGATGTTGATCAGGCGTACGCTACGGCATTAACGGCGGTGGAGGACCTGGAGATGAAGAATATGCTTAGTCACGAGGAGGATAGTATGCCGGCTGTGCTCAAGATAGTGAGTGGGGCGGGAGGAACAGAGGCGCAAGACTGGGCTGAACAGCTGATGCGTATGTATCAACGCTATTGCGAAAAGCATAATTATAAGGTAACGATTAGTAACTTCCAAGAAGGTGATGAAGCCGGTATCAAGACCGTTACTTTTAATGTGGAAGGAGACATGGCTTATGGCTACCTTAAGTCCGAGAATGGCGTGCATCGCCTGGTGCGTGTGAGTCCTTATAACGCCCAAGGCAAACGTATGACCAGTTTTGCCAGCGTCTTTGTAGTTCCGTTGATTGACGATAGTATAGATATCCAAGTGGACCCTGCAGGCATCAGTTGGGATACATTCCGCAGTTCAGGAGCCGGAGGTCAGAACGTGAATAAAGTGGAATCCGGTGTGCGGCTGCACTATAAGTTCATCAACTGCCTAACCGGTCAGCCGGACGAGATAGTGATTGAGAATACCGAGACCCGTGACCAGCCTAAGAACCGCGAGAATGCCTTGCGTCATCTGCGCTCGCAACTCTATGAGTTGGAGTTGGAGAAACGCCGTCAGGCAGCAGCTAAAGTAGAGGCCGGTAAGAAGAAAATAGAGTGGGGCAGTCAAATCCGTTCATACGTGTTTGACGACCGCCGCGTGAAGGACCATCGCACTAACTACGAGACCCATAACGTCAATGCCGTCATGGATGGCGACATCGATGCCTTCATTAAAGCTTATCTTATGGAATTCCCGGATTAAAAAAATAATCAATAAGCAATAATCAATAAGCAATAAGCAATAATGACCTGCTCTAAACTCTACACTCTAATCTCTACTCTTTTTATAATCGCCTCCCTCTCTGCCGCCAATTGCAGGGACACGATGGCGGTGTATCAGGGATATAGCGGAGGTATGTTGGTGCATGCAGGCTATTTATTTGGTGCACAAAAGAGTGCACCGGTTACCCCCGAAGGGATGACGATTGGTATTGGAGGTGCCGTTCGTGTTAATCTATGGAAGCATTTGCGAGTGGGTGGAGAAGGGTATATATCCACTATGTATTCCACCGTCACATCGTGTCACGACCGGTTATCCAAAGGGTCGTATGTACGTACCGGATGGGGAGGCTTATTGGTGGATGCTTGCTGGAGATTAGAGAAAATATGGCCGTACATAGGTGCCACCATCGGTGGAGGAGCATCGCGATATTTATATGTCTTAGATGGCAGTCAAAAGGATTGGAAGCCGGAGAAAGAGGCATACTTGCATAAACAACCTTTCTTTGCTGTTGCACCTTTTGTAGGCATGGATTGGTGCGTGTGCCCACGGATGCACCTTACTTTCCGGCTGGATTGGCTAATGGCTATTCATCGCAATGAACTGGTGCAACCTACCGGCCCACGATTATACGTAGGATTCCTATTCTGTCACTAAATCAATCTGCAACATACAATCTGCAATATACAATAATCAATCTGCAATAATCAATATACAATATTCAATATTATGGCTAATTTTATTAATTCACATTGCACGACAACGGACTATTCCGACCTGCGTTCTTTGCAGCCCGGCGACCGTGTTCGCGCGTACGGTATGGTGCATAATGTGCGCCTAACTAAATGGGGTGGTTTCCTTATTCTACGTAAAGCCGAAGGCTTACTGCAAGGCGTTCTGCAAAACGAACAAACCGTTGTAGTGGATGAGAAGGGGGCAACTGTTCAGGTAAATAATATCAGCCGTGAGATGGCGGTGGCTATCGAAGGCGTAGTGAATGAAGCAAAAATCAAGGACCCTGCGGTGGCCTATTCCCAAATGGAAGTGGCTGTGGATAAGATTGAGATTATATCTCGTCCTGCTACTACGGAGGTATTAGATACTAACTCGCTCAAGTTTGGTGACGAAGATGCTATGCTGCGTTTCAAGTTTGATAACCGTCACGTAACGCTCCGTAACCCTCGTGACATGGCTATTCTGCGTGTGCAATCGGCTATTAGTCAAGGTTTTGCCCAGTATTTGCTTAGTCAGGGCTTTACCCAGATTTATTCGCCTAAGATTGTGTCCGAAGGAGCCGAAGGTGGAGCTAATGTATTTAAGATGGACTACTTTGATAAGCAAGTCTATTTGGCTCAGTCGCCTCAGTTCTACAAGCAGATTGGCGTAGGTGTTTACGAACGCGTCTTCGAGATTGCTCCGGCTTATCGTGCCGAAAAGCATGCTACGTCCCGCCACCTCAATGAGTTTATCTCTATGGATGTGGAGATGGGATTCATTAAGGGACAAGAGGATGTGATGGAACTGGAAATGAACCTGCTGCGCAATATCATGAAGTATGTTTCCGAGCATTGTGCTCATGAACTGCAATTACTCAATGCCGATATGCCTGCTATCCCGGATCAGATTCCTGCTTATCGTCTTAGCGAGTGCCACGAACTGTTGTGGAACGAGCATCTAACCGAAGAGGATCACCGTGGTGAGGATGATATGGCTCCTGAAGAGGAACGGGCTATTTGCAAGTACGTGAAGGAGAAATACGGTTCAGACTTCGTCTTTATTACTCATTTCCCCAGTCAACACCGTGCTTTCTATGCTATGGACGACCCAGAGGATGGTAAGTTAACACTCAGCTTTGACCTGCTCATGCGTGGATTGGAAATCACTTCCGGTGGTCAACGTATGCACGAGGAGGCTGATTATCGTCGCAAGATGGTAGAGCGGGGTATGGATCCTGAGAAATTCCATTTCTACATGGATACCTTCCATAATGGCATGCCGCCTCACGGTGGTTTTGCTATCGGTTTGGAGCGTCTGACTGCTTGCATCCTTAATATCGCTAATGTGAAAGAATGTAGTATGTTCCCACGTGACATCAACCGCGTTGCTCCTTAATGCTTCAGGGCCTGACCATCCGTCAGGCCCTTTTATCTTCCATCGCTAAACTCTAAACGCTAAACGCTCAACGCTAAACGTTATGAAAAAAATAGTTTTTTCATTACTCATCCTAAGCAGCGCTCTTTCTGCACAAACCGTCACTTATGTGATGAGTGATTACTTTGCGGCAACTACGTCTGCCAATCCGCTTGCTGTCACCATAGATGAAGGGCTAACCTTACAAGCCAATAAGAATGGTGGTCAAACCAAGCCTGCTTACCTTGCAGCCGGTTATTTTTGCGTCTATGCCAAAGGTTCACTCACTATTGCTTGCACCGATACCATCACTCAGATTATCTTTGGCAGTTGTGATATGGCGCAGTTAGCTTCTTTATCTGCTACTACCGGACAGATGACGCAAGATGTAGCGACTAATCCTATTTGGAACGGAGCAACTAAAGAGGTTACTTTTACGGTGAGCGATAAAGCCGAGTATTCGGCTAAAAGTCCCACTAAGGCCGGGCAACTTAAGTTTATGACGTTAACTATCACTTTTGGTGCTGGTCCGACCCCTGTTGACCCTACGGATACGGTCTTCACCAAGGCGGTGGATTATTACTATGGCACCTATGCCGGAGAAGGAGTTCCTGCTAATAAGTACTATAACCACCAGTTATGGTTTACAACGCAAGGCCTAACCTTTGACGGAGAGGGTATAGAAGGCACGGATGGTCGCTCGATGCACTTGGACCTTTTCTCGGCTTCGGCGACCGACATAACAGGAACTTATACGATTGTAGATCCTATTAAGGCGGATGCTCCGGGATGTATCAATAAGAAATTCTCGTATTATGCTTATTTCCAATCAGGTTCGTTCTATGAGCAGAAACTTACCGTTGGCACATGTACTATCTCGTGTGTCACATCTACTACCTATGATATCGCGTACGATGTAACAGAAATCAATAATGGTGCTCATCATCAGGGACTGATTCGTGGAATTACTATCTCGGTTATTTCTGCCGGACCGCAATCCACCAAGCTCTCTAATTCCTGCGCAGAGACCGAAATCAAAGATGTAACCATCCCTTCGCTGCCTGCTAAACGTTTAGAGAATGGTCAACTCATCTTGCATCATAACGGCCGCGACTACTCCCTCCAAGGCCAAATCATCAAATAACCTTTTGGCTAATTGGCTATCAACTCGTTTGGTGAGTTAATCAATACGACCACTCCTCCAAGTGTGATTAAGGTGATTCATAATGGTACGCTTGTTATTAAGCGTAATGGATACACATATTCTGTCATGGGACAAAATATGAGATAACTCCCAAAGTTCACCTCAAAATGTACGATTGTTAAGAAGATTCTGTTCAAACCCTTGCTTTTCGGGGGACTTAGTAGGGGCTTCCGTTAGCTGCATGTGGTCGCGAAATGATCCCGAACTTTAGACGCACCTAGGTTGTGCCACAAAAATAGGAAACAAAATGCCACAAAAATAGGAAATAATTTGCACAATTCAAATATTTTTTGTACCTTTGCAACGTAATTTGAACCAATGAGAGTCTTTCTTACATCATATAAACGTGGATTAGCAGTAAGTTTACTGTTACTTTTTGCTACGTACTATATTGATGTAAATTGCTTTGTTCACTCACATATTGTGAATGGAGTGGCTATCGTTCACTCTCATATACACAAATCGTCTCACCATACATCTGATGACGGAGGACATACGGTTTGGCAAGTTAATCTAATTGCGAGTATCCACAATAATTTCGTTTGTACGGAATCGGCACAAGCGACTGATTGTAGTTTTTCGGAATATCTTATTGAGACCATCGGCTGCGAACAAGATTGTCTTGCGGAGCAGATTCATGGTGTTCATTTTGTTTGGCGAGCACCGCCTGTAGGCATATTTATTGCTTAATCCTTTTTTTTATTTTAATCATTTGACTTCTATCCATAAGTAGAGGTCTTAATCGCGATATAATATGTCAACAATACAAAAAAATTTTTGTATGGCTACACTATGTATGTGTGCCATACACCTATATGCTGCAACCGATTCCCACATCATGGGACATGTGTTAGATGCCGCCACCCAAGAGCACTTGGGATTTATCAATGTTCAACTGAAAGGCACCTCTATTGGCTCTACAACCGATGAAAGTGGACATTATTTCTTGAAAAATGTACCGCTAGGTACACAAACCATCGTTTTCTCTATGGTGGGCTATAAAACAAAGGAGATACCTGTCACGATACAAGCTGATTCTACCTATGTACTGGATGTGTCAATCGAGGAGGGTAGTTATCTGCTGGAGAACGTAGTGGTTTCTGCCAATAAATACGAGACAAAGCAAAAAGAAGTGGCAACTATTGTCAATGTAATCTCCCCACTCATCATAGAAAATACTGCCTCCAACTCAATGGCAGACGTGCTGAATTTTCAACCCGGTTTGCGAGTAGAGATGTCATGCTGCAACTGTGGCGTACCTCAACTGCGTATCAATGGTTTGGAAGGACAATACAGTCAAATTTTGCTTGACTCACGCCCGATATTCTCTTCTCTCGCCAGTGTGTATGGTTTGGAGCAAATACCTACTGGCATGGTGGATAGAATAGAAGTAATTCGTGGAGGATGTAGTGCCTTGTTTGGCGCCAATGCCATAGGTGGGGTAGTGAATATCATTACCAAAGAACCTTGCCGCAACTACATCAACCTAAGTAACCAAAGTGCCTTTACCGAGACAGGTTCGTTTGATATCAATACTAATTTGAATGCCTCTGTTCTATCCCCTAATGGGAAGGTGGGGGTGTATCTCTTTGGTGTTCGGCGCGACCGCAAACAATACGACCGAGACGATGATGGTTATAGTGATATACCTAAACTGCAAACGACAACACTTGGTTTTCGCAGTTTCTTCAAGACCTCTGATTATTCCAAAATAACTGCCGAGTATCACCACACTACCGAGTTTCGCCGCGGCGGTTATGGTATTGACTCATTACAACCTCACGAATCGCCTCTCACAGAGCAACTCAAGCATAATATCAATGCCGGAAGTCTTCGTTGGGATTATTACACGGCTGATAATAGGCATAGTGTAACACCATACGCTTCGTTTCAACACACGGCTCGTGAAAGCTATTTTGGCACGAATCGTAACCCGAATGCTTATGGTCAATCTAAGGATATCACGGCCGTAGTAGGCGGACAATATCGCTTCTCGTATCCTTGTGGCAAGATGCCGGCCGATTTGAGTGCAGGTATAGAGTACTCATTTAATCAACTCCACGACCAAATATTAGGATATAATCGCAATCTATGGCAGACGGTACACCTCTATGGCGGGTATGTGCAAAACGAATGGAAAAATACCCAGTGGTCTATATTGATAGGTGGAAGATTAGAAAAACATAGTTTGCTTAAGAAACCTGTTTTTACACCACGTGCCAGTGTGCGCTACACGCCTATCAACGACTTGATTCTGCGTGTCGGTTATGCAAGCGGGTATCGTGCCCCGCAGACTTACGATGAAGATTTGCATGTAGGAGCAGTCGGTGGCGAAGTACATTTGATTTCGCTTGATCCCAATCTCAAAGAGGAGCGCAGTCACTCCGTCACGTTAAGTGTCGATTGGTATAAGTCCCTCGGCAAATGGGACTTTAACCTTACGGCAGAAGGATTCTTCACCCAACTCAACAACGTGTTTGCTTTGCGCGAAGACGGACACGATGAGCAGGGTAATCTACTGCTTACGCGCGTAAATGCCTCCGGTGCACGAGTAGCAGGTTTGAATTTTGAAGGGAAGGTAGGATATGGCAGGTTCTTTACATTGCAATTGGGCTACACGTTTGAGCAAAGCCGTTACATAAAAGATTTCCAATGGAGTCCAATGATTGCTCCACAACGACGTATGTTTCGAACACCTGACCATTATGGGTTCTTTATCATAAATGTGCGTCCTGTCAAGGGACTAAGTATCTCCACCAACGGCAAAGTAACAGGCAGTATGCTCGTGCAGCATTATGCCGGATATATACCTCAAGATGAGGAAGTTAAGACGGCTCCGTTCTTTGAGTGGGATATCAGGCTTGCATACGAAATACCTTTGTATAAGAACTATACTTTGGAGATTAATGCCGGTGTGAAGAACCTATTAGATCATTTCCAACCCGATTTAGATAAGGGTATGAATAAGGATGCCGGTTATATCTACGGACCGGCTACTCCTCGTAGTTATTTTATTGGACTAAATATGAAGATATGAATCCCATATCATTTAGGCTGGCTTCTTTGGGAACCAGCCTTTTTTGACACGCTCACGTTGTTGAAATAACTCCAATATCGACAAAAAAAACACGTCTGTGTAGATATATTTATCTATTTAGCCTAAAAAATGCAAATTTATTTGCGTATTCCAAATATTTGTAGTAATTTTGCAGCGTAAAAGTGTTTTTATTGAAAATCGATAAACAAAATATATACGTATGAAACTTGAAGAAATTACCAGCAAAATCTATGCTGAAGGCGTAGAAAAGGGAAATCAAGAAGCACAGGCTATTATCGCTAAGGCCCAAGAAGAAGCTAAGGCTATCGTCGAAAAAGCTAAGTTGGAAGCTCTTGATCAACTGCAAAAGGCTGAACAGAAAGCCAAGGAATTGGACGAGCATACTCGTTCAGAGTTGAAAATGTTTGCCGAGCAAAGCGTGAATGCTCTCAAAACACAAATCACCGACCTTGTTAACGGACACGTAGTGGATGCTAACATCAAAGCCGCTACTGCTGATGCCAAGTTCATGCAAGGCATCATCGCTAAATTGGCCGAAGCAATGGCTAAAGATGGTAACGTGGTTATTGACGCTAAGGATGCTAAAGCCCTCAAAGAATACTTCGCCGCTAACGCCAAAGGCCTATTGGACAAGGGTGTGACTATCAACGAAGTAAAAGGTATCAAGACCGACTTCCAACTCAAACCGGAAAAGGGTGGGTATAAACTCGCTTTCGGTGAGGCCGAATTTGTTGCTTACTTCAAGGAGTTCTTACGTCCTCAATTGATCGAATTGTTATTCTGATACTATGAGTTACGAATATCTAATAGCCGGATTGCCCTTCCTGAAAGCAGGAGACAAGGCTCCCATGACCATGGAAGCTTTGGATGAACTGTTGGCAGAGCAACTCTCGGATAATGATAAAGAGCAATTGCGATTGATGAAGCATCGTGCCAGTTATGGCATCTGCCCGTTCTTGCAGAAATGGCAGGCTTTCAATCGTGACCTCAATAACGTGCTGACCGCCGAGATATGCCGCAAACACGGACTGGATCCCAAGAAAAACATCTTGGGCGAAATGCCCGACGATATAGCTCCGGAAATAAAAGCTATCAGCCAAATCACCGACCTATACGAACGCGAACGGCAAATAGACGTGGTTCGCTTTGCATGGCTCGAAGACAATACGGCGATGCTGAACTTCCGTCTGGAAAACGTGCTGGCGTACTATCTCGAAATGCAAATGCTCTGCCGATGGGATGTGCTGACTCGCGAAACTGGCGAGAAAGTATTCAAGGACATCGTGGCTGACTTCAAGAAAGGAATACGCATAGATTAATTAACGTAAATTAGAATTTATAAGATATGACACAAGGTAAAGTAAAAGGTATCATCGCTAACTTAGTTACTGTAGCGGTTGATGGCCCTGTATCGCAAAATGAAATCGCCTATATCAGCGTTGGTGCAAATGCTACCAAACTGATGGCAGAGGTGATTAAAGTGACCGGCGAGAATGTGTACGTTCAGGTCTTTGAATCTACCCGCGGACTCAAAGTGGGCGATAACGTTGAGTTTACCGGACACATGCTCGAAGTAACTCTCGGACCCGGTCTGCTCAGCCGTAACTACGATGGTCTGCAAAACGACCTCGATAAACTAACCGGCGTCTTCCTCCAACGTGGTGAGTACAATTTCCCATTGGACAAAGAAAAACTGTGGAAATTCGAACCCATCGCTAAAGTGGGCGACAAAGTGGAAGCTGCTGCGTGGTTGGGCGAAGTGGATGAGAATCACCAACCACACAAAATCATGGTGCCCTTCGTAATGGAAGGAACATACACCGTTAAATCTATCGTGGCTGCAGGAGAATACAAAATTGAAGACACCATCGCCGTCATTACCGACGAGGAAGGTAATGACCACAACATAACCATGGTGCAGAAATGGCCCGTAAAAAAAGCCATCCTTGCCTATAAATCCAAACCGCGTCCATTTAAACTGCTCGAGACCGGTGTACGTACCATCGATACCGCTAACCCCATCTGCGAGGGCGGTACAGGTTTTATCCCTGGTCCATTCGGTACCGGCAAAACCGTGCTGCAACATGCTATCTCTAAACAGGCAGAAGCCGACATCGTTATCATCGCTGCCTGCGGTGAACGTGCTAATGAGGTCGTAGAGACCTTCACCGAGTTCCCCGAACTGGATGATCCACATACCGGACGTAAACTGATGGAACGTACCATCATTATCGCCAATACATCCAACATGCCGGTCGCTTCCCGTGAAGCATCTGTTTATACATCCATGACCATTGCCGAATATTACCGTTCAATGGGTCTGCGTGTATTACTGATGGCCGACTCCACCTCTCGCTGGGCACAGGCTCTGCGTGAGATGTCCAACCGTATGGAAGAGTTACCCGGACAAGATGCCTTCCCAATGGACTTGTCCGCTATCATCGGTGCCTTCTACGCCCGCGCGGGATACGTATATTTAAATAATGGTAAGATAGGTTCGGTTACCTTCTTAGGCACCGTATCTCCTGCCGGTGGTAACCTCAAAGAACCTGTTACCGAAGGTACCAAGAAAGTGGCTCGCTGCTTCTACGCACTTGAACAAGCTCGTGCCGACCATAAACGTTATCCCGCTGTCAACCCAATTGATTCATACTCCAAGTACATTGAGTATCCTGAGTTCGCTGAGTATATATCCGGTCTGATTGACGACAAATGGATTGGCCAAGTGAACGAGATGAAGACCTACCTGCAACGCGGTAAGGAAATTCAAGAGCAAATCAATATCTTAGGTGATGATGGTGTACCCGTAGATTACCATGAGGAGTTCTGGAAGAGCGAAGTAATTGACTTCGTCATTCTGCAACAAGATGCCTTCGATAAGATTGATGCCGTTTGCCCGCTCGAACGCCAACGCTACATGCTCGACCTTGTAATGGGTATATGCCACAGCGATTACAACTTTGATAACTTCTTGGATGTAATCGACTACTTCAAACGCATCATCAACCTGTGTAAACAGATGAACTATAGCGAGTTCCATAGCGAAGACTTTGAGAACTACCAAAAGAAATTAAATGAACTTCTCGCTGAAAAGCAGATTAAAGCATAACGACTATGGCAAAAGCATTTCAAAAGATTTTTACAGAGATCACAGCCATCACGAAAGCAACATGCTCGTTAAAGGCTGAAGGAGTAGGTAACGACGAACTCGCTACCGTAAATGGTAAATTAGCCCAGGTCGTTAAGATTATGGGCGATGAAGTGACCCTGCAGGTCTTCCAAGGCACCGAAGGTATTCCTACCAACGCCGAGGTAGTCTTCTTGGGTAAAGCTCCATCACTCAAAGTGAGCGACCAATTGGCAGGACGTTTCTTTAACGCTTACGGCGACCCCATCGATGGCGGACCTGCCGTGGAAGGTGAAGAAGTGGAGATCGGTGGTCCTTCCGTGAACCCCGTTCGACGTAAACAACCGTCCGAGTTAATCGCTACCGGTATAGCAGGTATTGACCTGAATAACACCCTTGTGTCCGGTCAGAAGATTCCTTTCTTTGCAGACCCCGACCAACCGTACAACCAAGTAATGGCTAATGTGGCCCTCCGCGCACAGGTAGATAAGATTATCTTAGGAGGTATGGGTCTAACCAACGACGACTATCTGTACTTCAAGAACGTATTTGCTAACGCAGGCGTTCTGGACCGTATCGTTTCGTTCGTGAATACCACCGAAAATCCTGCCGTTGAACGTCTGCTCATTCCGGATATGGCCCTGGCGGCCGCTGAGTACTTCGCTGTACAAAAGCATCAAAAGGTACTCGTCCTACTGACCGATATGACCCTTTATGCCGATGCATTGGCTATCGTAAGTAACCGTATGGACCAAATCCCATCTAAGGACTCTATGCCGGGTTCGCTCTATTCCGACTTGGCTAAGATATACGAGAAAGCCGTGCAATTCCCAGAGGAAGCCGGTGGAGGTTCAATTACCATCATCGCCGTAACAACCCTGTCCGGCGGCGATATCACGCATGCTATCCCAGATAACACCGGTTATATCACCGAAGGTCAGTTATACTTGCGTCGTGACTCCGACATTGGTAAAGTCATTGTGGATCCGTTCCGCTCATTGTCTCGACTCAAACAGTTAGTATCCGGTAAGAAGACCCGTGAGGATCACCCACAAGTGATGAACGCTGCCGTTCGTCTGTATGCCGATGCCGCTAATGCCAAGACTAAACTGGAGAACGGTTTCGACCTGACCGACTACGATAACCGCTGCTTGGATTTCGCCAAAGAGTACTCCAACCGCATCCTCGCTATTGACGTAAACATCAATACGACCGAGATGCTCGACATCGCTTGGGAACTATTTGCTACTTACTTCAAACCCGAAGAAGTCAATATCAAACAAGCGTTGGTAGATAAATATTGGAAAAAATAAACCATGGCAATACAATATCAATTTAATAAAACATCCCTACAGTCCCTGGAAAAGGACCTCAAGATGCGTCAGCGCACCTTGCCGACATTGCAGAGCAAAGAAACAGCCCTGCGATTGGAGGTTAAGCATGCTAAAGACGAAATCAAGGCGCTGGACGAAGAGGTGAATAAACGCATCAAGAGTTACGATCAAATGATTGCACTCTGGGGCGAATTTGATACCTCACTCATCCATGTGGACGATGTACGTATGTCTATCAAAAAGATCGCAGGCGTACGCGTTCCTATATTGGAAGAGGTGGTCTATTCCACCAAGCCCTTCAACATCTTCTCGTCCCCTAAATGGTTCGTAGATGGATTCGAACAGCTCAAAGCCATAGCCGATGTGGGCATCCGACAAGAGTTTGTTCGCCGCAAAGTGGACCTGCTGGAATATGCCCGCAAAAAAACCACTCAGAAGGTGAACTTGTTTGAGAAGGTGCAAATACCAGGCTATCAAGATGCTATTCGTAAAATTAAACGCTTTATGGAAGATGAAGAGAACCTCTCTAAATCAAGCCAAAAGATAGTAAAAGGTAAGCGCGAACGAGCTGCCCGCGAAGCTGAAGCAACTCAGAAAGGAGGTCAACTATGATTGCACCAATGAAGAAATACACGTTCCTCATATTAGCATCTCAGTATGAGCACTTCTTGGAACAACTGCGCGAGGCAGGGGTAGTGCATGTCACCCTCAAGGCCGAAGGCATTGCCGATAACGAGACGCTGCAAGCTGCTATTGAACGAAAGCAAGAACTGGAGCACATCATCAAACAAGGCGCTCCGGATCAACTGCTTAAAGAGAAACAAAGCGTTTTGGACAAAATAGTCGCTACACAACAAGAGGCTAATAGAATGGCCGTGTGGGGCAACTTTGATAAAAAACAGTTAGACGCTATTGCACAAGCCGGATATACCCTGTATTACTACACATGCAGTAGCAATAAATTCATGGAAGAGTGGGGTGTACGCGTGGCAGACTTAGGAGGCAAAACCTATTTCGTGGCTCTGCAACCTGTTGATAGTGAGGACGTAACAGTAGAGACCCTGAATGAGAAATCATCGGATGCGTTGCTTAAAGATGTAGAAGCGCTCAATGGTCTATTAACCGCTGCCGACACACGCATCATGGCTTGGGGACAAGCCCACTTGGCCGAAACGCAACAGGAATTAGACGAGGTCAATCGCCAGATTGATTGGACCCAAGTCACCCTTTCTACGGATAGTGTGGCAGAAGGTAGCCTGAAACTGCTCGAAGGATTCTGCCCGGTAGAGAATACCGAGGCTTTAGACCAACGCCTATCTACGCTGGATTGCTACTACGAGGCAGAAGACCCACAACCAGAAGACAAGACGCCTATTCAACTCAAGAATAACTGGTTCACTCGCTTGTTTGAGTGTTTGACAGGTATGTACGGTTGGCCTAACTATGGCGAGTTTGACCCAACGCCTATCTTGGGACCTTTCTTCCTGCTGTTCTTTGCCCTTTGTATAGGTGACGCCGGATATGGCTTATTACTCATCCTATGCGGATACCTTATTCATAAAGGCAAGATGAAAATCGAGATGTTTGAAGGTCTTGGTCCTATCATCATGGCATTAGGAGTGGGTTCTACCATTGTTGGCTATCTAATGGGTGGCTTCTTCGGTATAGACTTATTCACCGCCGAATGGTTCCCCGCCGGAGGCAAAGCCATTATGCTCAAGAGCTTAGGTGATGCCAACGGACAAATAGCCGGATACGACGTGATGATGGTATTGGCCCTCGTAATAGGTATCGTACATATATGCTTGGCCATGGTAGTTAAGTGTCTTTGTTACACCAAACGCTTTGGCTTCAAACAAACGATATCCGCTTGGGGCTGGCTCGTGCTAATCTTAGGCAGTTTAATCACCTTGGTATTGATGATGACCAACCTGCTGAGCGCAGAAGCTACCAATATAACACTCATCGTGATTGGTGCCATCTCTGCCTTAGGTATCTTCATCTTCAACACACCTGGACGTAATCCGCTGATTAATATTGGTGCCGGATTATGGGATACCTACGGAATGGCGACCGGTATAATGGGCGATGTGCTCAGTTACCTACGTCTATATGCCTTAGGCTTAGCCGGTGGTATGTTAGGTGCTGCCTTCAACCAATTAGGCGAAATGGTCTTAGGCGAAACGCCTAACGTTGGTACGTGGATTGGCTTTATCGCCATCGTAACCTTTGGTCATGTACTCAACTTATTGATGGCATGCTTAGGTGCGTTCGTTCACCCGCTCCGTCTAACTTTCGTCGAATACTTCAAAAACGCCGGATATGAAGGTTCCGGTAAACTATATCAACCCTTCAAGAAATAATTATTAACAATTTAAATACATTTTTATTATGGAAACATTATTAGGTTATCTTGGATTAGGCCTCATTTTAGGTCTCTCCGGTGTAGGTTCCGCTTACGGAACAACCATCGCTGCTAATGCTGCAGAAGGTGCATTAAAAAAGAACAAAGAGAAATCCAGCGCGTACATGATTTTGTCTGCTCTGCCTGCAACTCAGGGTTTGTACGGTTTCGTTGTTTTCCTCATGCTGCGTGGCATGGTGGCTACTAATCCTATGCTGCTCCTTGGTATTGGTATCGGTATTGGTTTGGTATTCCTGCTGTCTGCCATTCGTCAAGGACAAGTGGCTGCTAATGGTATTACCAGCATTGCTGCAGGTCACGATGTTATGTCTAACACGATGATCTATTGCGCTCTGCCAGAGTTCTACGCTATCTTGGCTCTTGTAGGCGCATTGATGGTTTAATCCTATCAGTATGACAATCCAATTCTTAGGTGCCGCCAAAGAAGTAACAGGCAGTAAGCACCTGATTACAACACAGTCGGGCAAGCGTATCTTGCTCGATTGTGGTATGTATCAGGGAAAAGGCATGGAAACAGATGCCGCTAACCGCGAACTGGGGTTTGATCCTAAACAAATCGACTACCTCATTCTTAGTCATGCACATATTGACCACTCCGGATTAATTCCATACATCTATCGTATGGGATTCCGTGGAGATATTATATCTACGCCTGCTACTCGCGACCTATGCGCTATCATGCTGCAAGATACAGCATATATTCAAGCGCAAGATATAAGGTGGTACAACAAGAAAATGGATCGTCTGCATAAACCCAAAGTAGATCCCCTATACGACATCAATCATGCACAACAATGTATGAAACTGTTCATATCCATTAATTATGACCGTAAATACAAACTTTGTGATGATGTCATGGTTACCCTTACCAATTCTGGGCACATGCTCGGCTCCGCCGTCATCAGTCTGGAAATCAAAGAGGGAGGAGAGTGGAAGCGAATCGCCTATACCGGCGACTTAGGACGGCAACATAGCCATATTCTATGCAGCCCCCAATTATTTCCTCAATGTGATTATTTAATCTGCGAATCCACATACGGCGACCGCACACATGACAATTCGCTGGTTAGTGAAGAAGAATTACTACATGTCGTAGAGGATACCTGCGTCTATAAAAAAGGCAAACTGCTCATACCAAGTTTCTCGGTTGGACGCACACAAGAGATTGTTTATGTACTCAATAAACTATACAACGAAGGTAGTCTGCCGAAAATCAAAGTGTATGTGGATTCACCGCTATCTGTTAATGCCACCCATATCTTCCGTATGTACACCGATGCCCTGAACGAGGACGTGCAGGACTCGATGCGATTTGATGACGACCCATTTGGATTCTCGTCCCTGAAATACATAACGGATATCAACGAGAGCAAAGCGCTCAATAATAGCGACGAACCTTGTATCATCATATCTGCCTCAGGTATGTTAGAGGCAGGGCGTATCAAACATCACGTGGCAAACCATATATCCGACCCATCAACCACTATTCTGATAGTAGGTTACTGTACGCCGACCTCGTTAGGCGCACGCATACAAGACCCCAAACTGCAATGGGTCAGCATATTCGGCTTTGACCACAAGATAAAAGCACAAGTCACTAAGATAGAAGGCTTCTCCGGACACGGGGACTATCGCGAGATGATTGATTATATATCTCGTAGCCAAAATATATCCGCTATCCGCCGTACTTTTATTGTACACGGCGAATCTGCTGCACAAGAGGCCTATAAAGACCATTTATATGAAGCTGGATTCCGTAATATAGATATACCGGACAAGGGCTATATCGTGCATATCTAATATAAAACTATGACTCGAGAACAGAAAATATCCCAAGTAACGATTTGGGGTGCAATAGGCAACTTAGTCTTAACTGCTTTCAAACTAGTGGCAGGACTATTAGGACGCAGTTCGGCCATGATTGCTGATGCTATCCATTCATTAAGCGACTTGGTAAGCGATATTGTCGTATTGGTGATGGTGAGAGTCAGCAGCAAAGGTGTGGATAAAAACCATGATTACGGACATGGCAAGTTTGAAACACTTGCTACTGTCGTAGTAGCAGTTATCTTATTGTGGGTGGGAGTTGAACTACTTATCGAAGGTATTGGCAAGATTCGTCTTGTCATCATGGGTGATACTCTACCTGTTCCCGGACAAATCGCACTATGGGCGGCTTTAATCTCTATCTTAGTCAAGGAAATCTTATACCAATGGACATCTCGAGTAGGGAAGAAAGTGAATAGTCCTGCTATGATTACCAATGCTTGGCATCACCGCTCTGACGCTTTATCGTCCATTGGTGCAGCGCTCGGTATAGGCGGTGCTATCTGCTTTGGCGGTAAATGGGTCATCTTAGACCCCATTGTAGGATGCATCATCAGTATCTTTATTGTCGTCATCGCCGTCAAAATGGCTATACCGGCTTTATATGAGTTAACCGATGGTTCTTTGCCGGAAGAGATAGAGCAACAGATCATACAGCTTATCCTTTCGGTAGATGGCGTTACGAATGTACACGACCTGCGTACACGCCGTAATGGACCTATCATCATAATAGGCGTTCATATCGTGGTGGATCCCAATATGACGGTAGCCAAGGCCCATCACCTGACAGTCTTAGCTGAAAATGCTATTCGTGACCAATTTGGTAACGAAACACAAATATCTATTCATATTGAACCTACCGAAGAAGCAGAGTAGGGATTACTCCCTATGCCCCTTAGGAAGAGGCTTGCGGAAACGTTTTTGACGTTGATGCCAGCGCTCACGTGCATATTGCTGCATGTCAGCAAACTGGTCGTTCTCGTCTATAATCTCCAAACCGAAAATAGTTTCAATTACATCCTCCAAGGTTAAAATACCCTGGAAGCAACCATATTCATCTATGATAATGCCAATCTGAGACTTTTCCTTAAGCATTTGGTCAAAGATATCTCCAATTGACATATCCTCATTAAACTGAGGAATAGAGCGTTTAATCTCACCTAACGTCTTGTTGAAATGGTCCTCCGTTAAATCTTCTAATGCATCATCACGCATCACATAACCGGTGATATATTCCGGACTATCACTATAGACAGGAATACGTGAGAAATGATCATAATCATCACAATCGTAATATTCCTTCAGCGTCATACTTTCCGGCGCGATAGAGGCTACTACACGAGGAGTCATTACATCTACAGCCTTGATTTCATCCAATCTAATCACATTGCGGATAATCTTCTTCTCATCCTCCTCAATTACTCCTTCTTGTTCTCCTACATTGGCTAAAGCGACCACTTCCTCTCGACTGACAGACGATTCCTCACTCTCGGGGAAAAGACGCGTTATCCATTGTATCATCTTTACAAATGGGTACATAACCCAAACCAAGATTCTAATCGTAGTAACCGTAAAGCCCATGAGGTTCTTCCAATACGTTGTACCAAAGGTCTTAGGAATAATCTCCGAGAATATCAAAATGAGTAAGGTAACAATCGCACTTACTAATCCGAACCATTGACTGCCAAACAATATATTAGCCTGCTGACCTACACCGGCCGCACCCACCGTGTTAGCAATTGTGTTCAACGATAAAATAGCAGCTAATGGCACTTCCGGCTCCGTCTTGTATTGCTTCATGCGTTTAGCCGGAGCATAGCCTTCTTCTTCACGTAGATTGATATACGAGAGGGTAGTGGACATCAATACCGATTCCAATGTTGAACAAAGGAATGAGATGCCCATCGCGACAAATAAAAATATTAGTAGTGTTGACATATTTAAATTATAATAGTGCAAAGTCAATCACTTCTTGGATATCCTTTACGTAGTGGAACGTCAGCCCCTTCAAATAGACGGGTGCAATCTCCATGACATCCTTGCGATTATCTTCGCATAAAATCAAATCTGTTATTCCTGCACGCTTAGCAGCTAAGATTTTCTCCTTCACTCCACCAATAGGTAACACCTTTCCACGCAAGGTCATTTCGCCCGTCATTGCGATACGAGGTCTCACTTTACGCTTGGTAAAGGCCGATACAAGGGCAGTGGTCATTGTGATACCGGCACTGGGACCATCCTTAGGAATAGCTCCTTCGGGCACATGGATATGAACAGATTGCGAATCAATATCCTTACGCTTAATACCAAACTTATCAGCGTGGGCCTTGATATACCCCAATGCAATAGTGGCACTTTCCTTCATTACATCGCCTAAGTTACCCGTGAGGGTTAGGGTAGGCTGCTTAGCCGGACTTAAACTGGTCTCGATAAAGAGAATCTCTCCTCCTACCTGTGTCCATGCCAAACCGGTAACTACGCCAACGTACTTATTATTCTCATACTGATCGCGTGAGAAGCGTTTTTGACCTAAGTACTGCACCAGGTCATCACGAGTCACAGATGCATTATAAGTTTCGTCTAATGCTATCTTAGTCACCACTTTACGGCAAACGGTCGCGATTTGACGCTCTAATGAACGCACACCGGACTCGCGTGTGTAATCATCAATAAGGTGCTCAATGATTTCTTTTTTCAGTTTTAACTGACTTGCACTTAAACCATGATCCTCCAGTTCCTTGGGAATAAGATGACGCTTGGCAATCTCTACTTTTTCCTCAATCAAATAACCCGTCATCTCAATCAGTTCCATTCGATCAAGTAGAGGACGTGGAATGGAGTCCAAGGTGTTGGCTGTAGCAATAAAGAGAACTTTGCTCAAATCGTAATCTACATTCAGGTAATTATCGTGGAAAGCCTTGTTCTGCTCAGGATCCAGCACCTCCAGCAACGCCGAAGTAGGGTCACCTTTGTAGTCCGAACCTATCTTGTCTATCTCATCTAAGATAAAGACAGGATTGCTGCTTTTTACCTTTTGTATGTTCTCAATAATACGTCCCGGCATGGCACCTATGTAGGTGCGTCTATGTCCACGGATTTCTGCTTCATCATGCAGTCCTCCTAAGGATATACGGGTATATTTGCGCCCTAAAGCCTTGGCGACCGACTTACCTAAACTGGTTTTACCCACTCCCGGAGGGCCATACAAGCATAGGATAGGGGTCTTGCTGTTGGAAGCACCGGTGGCATGCAGTTGTTTTTGCACCGCCAAGTACTCTAAGATGCGTTCCTTCACTTTCTCCAAGCCATAATGGTCGGCATCCAATACCTGCTGAGCATTCTTAATATCAAAATTATCCTCGGTATATTCGCCCCAAGGCAGGTTTAGAAGGGTGTCTAAGTAATTTTGCTGAGTCGTGTAGTCGGCCGAGTGCGTGGACATACGTTGCAGTTTAAGCAACTCTTCCTCAAAGACTTTTTTGACCGCATCGGACCACTTTTTCTTAGCAGCCTTCTCCTTCATCTCATTGATTACTTGTGCTCCGGTGTCGCCCAATTCCTTCTGAATGGTCTCCATTTGTCGCTGCAAGTAGTATTCGCGCTGTTCTTTATCCAAACCTTCTCTTGTTTTGGTTTGAATATCTTCCTTCATTTCCAGCATTTGCACCTCTTTATTGAGGTACTCCAATAGTCGTAGAGCACGTTGGGAGATGGAATCACAGGACAATAATTCCTGCTTATCCTCAATCTTGAGACCAAAATTAACGCAGATATAATTAACGAGGGTAGGGGGATTGTCGATATTGCGCAAGGTCATACCTGCCTCTGGAGGCGTGTTATCTGAACGACGAATGACGTTGATGGCTTGATCCTTGATATTGCTGCAAACGGCCAAGAACTCTTTGTCTCCACGACGAGGGAAAATCTCAGGCAGAACAGTTACTTTGGCTTTAATCACATTTTGACGCGATGTGGTAAATTCATCCACGCCAATGCGATCTATACCTTCTAAGATAACCATAATATTAGGTGCATCAATCTCTACGATTTGCACGATTCGCGCTGCCGTACCTAATTTAAATAAATCTGCCGCTCCCGGTTCCTGCACATCTTTTTCGTGTTGGCAACAAACGGCTATTAGTTTCTCTTGCTTGTATGCATTCATCACTAATCGCTGTGATTTAGGACGCGACACAGCAACCGGTAATAGCACACCGGGGAACAACACCATATTACGCAGCGGCAACACACCAAGTATGTCGCCGGTATTCACTTTGCATGGATGAGAAGCATCATTCCCCTCTATAATCGGAATAATCTTGCCATCCTCATCACGCAAATCATCGTTTTCTTCAAGTCTTAAATTATATGTCATAAATATCAATCAAACAGAAAAATAGAGCAAAGCTCTAGATATGCCATTTTACATAATCGCAATTAAAGTCTCTAGGATATATAAAACATCTCAAGGAGTTTGATGGCGAATTAACCAACCTGGACTGTGGAATCAATCTTACGAATAAGTCCTTTAAGAACGTCACCCGGGCCAAACTCGTAGAATTCGGTGGCTCCATCACAAATCATATTCTTGATTGTTTGTGTCCAACGAACCGGTGCAGTCAGTTGCAGCAATAGATTTTGGCGAATCTCTTCGGGATCCGTTTGTGGGTATGCGTTAACGTTTTGGTAGATGGGACACATTGGTTTATGGAATTCAGTAGTCAGGATGGCTTCTTTTAATTCTTCTGCAGCAGGCTGCATTAGCGGAGAATGGAATGCTCCCCCCACCTGAAGGCGGATGGCGCGTTTAACTCCAGCCTCGCGCAATAATTCGCAAGCGCGGTCCACACCGGCAATCGTACCACTGATAACCACCTGTCCCGGGCAGTTGAAATTAGCAGCTACAACCACTTCTCCTGAGACCTGTTGGCATATTTCGTCCACTTTCTCATCCGGCATACCTAATACGGCTGCCATTGTGCTATCCTGCATGTCACAAGCGTTTTGCATTGCTGCAGCCCGTTTACTAACCAATCTAACGGCATCCTCAAAGCCGAGAACCCCACTAGCTACTAATGCGGAATATTCACCTAAACTATGACCGGCTACCATATCCGGATGATAGATAGTCATAACTTGATTCATAATAACGGAATGCAGGAAAACTGCAGGTTGCGTAACTCGAGTTTGTTTTAGATCTTCAGCCTCACCGTTAAACATAACATCCGTAATACGGAAGCCCAATATATCATTGGCCGTCTCGAACATTTGTTTAGCTACGGGATAAGACTCATATAAGTCCTTCCCCATTCCAACAAATTGCGCCCCTTGACCGGGAAATACAAATGCTTTCATACTAATTTACTTCAAAATTTGTGCAAAGGTACTACAAATATTTGAAATACGCAAATATTTTAACAATAATCTTATGATTATTCCATTAATTTCTTATAGTGTATGCGTTTTGGATTGACAGCATCTTCTCCTAAACGGAGTTTCTTATTTTGCTCATACTCGCTGTAGGAGCCTTCAAACCAATAGACCTTACTATCGCCTTCGTACGCGAGTATATGCGTGCAGATACGGTCTAAGAACCAGCGGTCGTGGCTAATTACGACGGCACATCCGGCAAAGTTTTCCAAGCCTTCTTCTAATGCACGAAGTGTATTAACATCAATATCATTGGTTGGTTCGTCCAATAATAGCACGTTGGCTTCTGATTTGAGTGTTAATGCCAAGTGCAGGCGATTACGTTCACCGCCGGACAACATACCACATTTTTTCTCTTGGTCGGATCCGGCAAAGTTAAAGCGACTCAGATAAGCTCTGGCCGATATCTCGCGTCCGCCTACACGGATATAGTCGGTGCCGTTGGAGATGGTCTCAAATACCGTTTTTTCGGGGTCTATACCTGAGTGAACTTGGTCCACGTAGCCTACTTTAACCGTATCTCCCACTTCAAACGTACCTTTATCCACGGTTTCCTGTCCCATTATCATCCTAAACAAGGTGGTTTTGCCTGCCCCATTAGGACCAATAATACCCACAATACCGTTAGGTGGCAGCATGAAGTTCATGCCTTCAAAAAGGCAGCGTTCACCGAAGGATTTGGCCACTTCCACAGCGTTAATCACCTTATTGCCTAACCGTGGTCCATTGGGGATAAATATCTCTAATTGTTCTTCGCGCTCTTTTTGTTCGGCATTAAGCATCTTGTCGTATGCTCCCAAACGTGCTTTAGACTTAGCCTGACGTGCTTTAGGAGCCATTCTAACCCACTCTAACTCACGTTCTAATGTCTTGCGGCGCTTGCTGGCTTGTTTCTCTTCCATCGCCATGCGAGTGGTTTTTTGTTCAAGCCAAGACGAATAATTGCCTTTCCAAGGAATACCTTCTCCACGGTCTAACTCCAATATCCATCCTGCTACATTATCCAAGAAATAGCGGTCGTGCGTGATACAAATGACCGTTCCTGCATACTGTTGCAGGTGCTGCTCTAACCAATCGATTGATTCGGCATCCAGATGGTTGGTAGGTTCGTCTAATAATAGGATATCCGGCTGTTGCAATAATAGACGGCATAAGGCAACGCGACGTCTTTCTCCACCGGAGAGGTTCTTGACGATAGCATCATCGTCCGGGCAACGTAACGCGTCCATGGCTCGGTCTAATTTTTGGTCAATATTCCACGCGTCAACGCTATCTAATTTGTCTTGCAGTTCAGCTTGACGAGCGAGCAGTTTATCGTAGTCCGCATTAGGGTCTGCAAAGGCATTATTGATTTCATCGTATTCACGCAGCATATCCATTGTTTCCTGAACACCTTCTTGGACGCATTCACGGACTGTTTTTTCGGGGTTTAGCTTAGGATCTTGTTCCAGATAACCTACGCTATATCCGGGTGAAAAGACCACTTGTCCTTCGTAATTCTTTTCTACGCCGGCTATGATTTTCATCAATGTAGATTTACCGGCACCATTTAGACCGATGATGCCGATTTTAGCGCCATAGAAGAAACTAAGGTAGATATTGTTTAATACTCGTTTTTGTGGTGAAAAGGCCTTGCTTACGCCCACCATTGAAAATATAATTTTCTTATCGTCTGCCATATTATTAGTTTGATTTATCTTTCTTCGTACGTACCATCTGTATAATAGATAACTATCTTAGCCACTTTTCGCTCAGATTGAGCCGCTGCTGCTTTGTATTGTACCGATGAAATCGGTGTTTTTTCGCTTTGAGTGGTATTTGTTATACCGGATGGTTCTTGTGGATTTTCCGGTTTGATGTCAAACAGGGCAGTTTGTGGACCATCACCATTTGGACGATACATGGCTCCAATACCTAAAATGAGCCAATCCGAGTTGATTGTGCGGAAGCGGTTTAAGACAGCCTGTAATACATCTAAACTGGGGTTATTGCGTCCTCCCATGATATTGGAGATTGTTCCGGCGCTAATGCCGACTTCCTCTGCGAACTGTTTAGCATTTAGCTTCTCAGCCTCCATAATTTGTTGTAGTCGTTGACGTTCGTTCATATTGTTATATTTTTGATTAATAGACCAGTTGGTAACAAATATTGCGATTTCGCTCATCAGAAATCGACTGCAAAATTACGAAAACTTTTTCACATGTGCAAATTTTTAGACAAGTAAATTTCAAGATGCATTAATTTTCATTTGCAAACCACCATTCAGGACTATATCCAACAAAAGTCCAAAAATAACTTAAATAAAAACTTTGATTAAATCATATAACCGATTGATATATGCGCATATACAATAATTATTCACTCGTACTCTGCCATAACGCACGCCTGATTGATAATCAGTGCTTGTTGTGTATCAGGATGCTTTATGTATATTTTGTAACATATTGAATAATATGCAGTTACATAGCAAAATAACACCATACGTCAGATGTTTATTTGTGCGTATTACTGGGGATTTGTGGCAAGTGCTGTAAATTCACAAAGTGCATAATGTTGTACTGAAATAATGTTTATTGTTGTGAATTCGGCTGGTGTAAGATGTGTGAATTTTAGGAATCTATGTCTGTTGGGTGGTTCACTTTTCTACGGTCACTACCCTACTCTTTTTTTTAGTCGAGGGTCGGTCGAGGGTCTCTCGACACTCTCTCGAGGGTCTCGCCCCCCCCTCTAAACTGACATTTCCTAAATCTTACGCAAATCGCGTGCGCGCGTTTTTCCTAACGTCTTCCCCCACTGTAGGGGAAGACGCGTACGTGCGCGACCCTGCTGAGGGGGTCGCACACTAATTAACGCAAACGGAACTGGGGCGCGTCTAAAGTTCCGTAGCATCTCCGTAGCATGTAAAGACCTACTAAGCCCCTACTAAACCCCACGAAAAGCAAGGTTTTTGGCAGGTTTAGGCGGGGGTTCCGCGGGGCTTCCTTTAGCAGCATGTGGTCCCGAAATGATCCCGAACTACATATTACTTATAGTGTTTTTCACAAAAAATAACACAAAAATTAACAATCTTTAGTCAATTATTATCCTTACAACAAAAAATCCGCTGATATCATCAGCGGATTTTATTTTACTACTCTTGACTCTTAGACTCCTTGTGTTTATTAATAAGAGGTATTATTACATCCTCCTTAAGTATTGTATAAATCGGCACGAGCACCCACTTCCATACAAATTCACACATTAGTACACAAACCTTCCATATCAACACAAAGAAGGCCATAATAGCCACCAGCGGCAGTTTATACCAAACCGTTCCGTTCTTCCACTCTGCTTTAGTTACTAATTTTCTCTTACGTGCCATAGTTGTCAGTATTCAGTTATTTTGCGGCGCAAAATTACTAAAAATAAATGATATACGCAAATAAAAAAGCAACAAACGGCAAGTTATTAACTTTTAGGTTTATTTATCATCCACTCCTTACCATCTTCAATCCGTAGTCACAAAAGAAACACCCAGCCACCAATCATAGTGGCTGGGCGATAATATTTAGCAAATAAAAAGATAGTCAACAACTATTTCTTCCCTTTGCTTTCTAAAATACGTTCAGCTTCTGCGATATACACAGCATTCCTTTCTCGAATGGCATCATCACCAGAATATCCTTGCGATTTAGCAATGATATACGCATCCATAGCAGACTTATCAATACTTACCGCTCCACCAAAATTAAATATACTACCTTTCTGTTTGTAAGCTACTGTTGTTATCGCTTTACTAACAATTTTAACTTCATCCTTATGAGTTTTTGCAAATGCATTCCAATCATTTGCAAATTCTTTTTTCCATTGTTTAGTATCATAATTACTTACTGACGAGGTGGTTGTTTCTATTGCACTATTCCTAGAATAAATAGGTTGTTCTTGACTTGTTGATTCATAGGACGAAATTTCTTGTGTTTGCTGAGGCAAGGCTTTCACCTCCTCATATCGACCATCATCATATAAAACAGCAGATACTTGGTCTATCGGTAATGATTTACTTATTCCGTTTTCCACATAAGAAACCTCCGTATTGGACACAACAATATTGGAGACATCCACAATATTTCCATCATTTTTTGTTACGACAATTCCAGCAAATGCAATAGTTGCGACACATAAGCCAACTAAAGAAAATACTATTTTTTTCATTTGAATTAAATAATTTTAGCAGTTGCTACAGCATGAGATGTTGTAGCAACTGCATGATTGTTAATAATTGTCTACACGATGTATTCCAACCAATAACATCGGCAAGCCAATTGGCAATGCGCCAACTGCTGTAAATACAATACCGGCAGTACGAATATCTTTGGCTTGTTTCAAACTCCCCTTGTATTCTTCTTGCGTTGACGTTTGATTAGAATAACCTTGCTGAGATTGCACACTATAAGATGGTTGAGATTCTGCATATGAATAATTATTTTGCGGCATTTCTTTTACCTCTTCATATCTCCCATCATCGTACATTACAGCTGCTACCTTTGAGATAGGCATAGATTGTTCTTGACCATTAAGAACATACTTCACTTCTGCTCCAGTAACAAAAATGTTAGATACATCTTCAATGTTTTCACCCTCTTTAGGAATAATTATACCTGCATAGGCGAAAATTGGAAAAGTCAAAACAGCAAGTAATATAACACCTATCTTTTTCATTATTCTTCCTCCTGTACTAAACGGAACATATAATTCACATCGCTGTCATCTATGAGAGATAGAACATCATAAATCTTTTTCTGCTCATAATAACCAGATTTCATACATCTTACCTCAACTTGTACCAAACCAGCATTGTTATATGTCAGTCCTTTGATAGTTAAAGATTTTGAACCTTCAAAAGGTGTAGCTCCCAAGTAATCATAGTTCTGATTCTTCACATCTGGGGTTTGGGAAATCACACGGAATTCAACATCTGCACCCAGTGGACGAGAAGTTACATTCCAGTGAATCACTAAATGTTCTAATGCAGTATTACCATCCCCCTTTACTTGTTTATTGGCTTCTTGTTTTGGTGAACTTGCACGATGTAAGAAGAACGCGATACGGTCCCAATCAATGTCTTTTAATGCTTCCGTATATGCTTTGTTCATTGCCATATTAGCAGTTGTCAAAGAGGAAGGACTTCCTTGCAGATTAGTACGACCGGAAACACCAACAGTTGGATAGACCAACGTACGATTATGATCAAGAACTTTAACATCCATCATTACGGTAGCACTCCAACCTAAACCACTCAAATAGTCAACATGAAACTCTTTTAGAATGACTTCCATCATATAATCAGTAGCGGGGTCAGCATCTACATTGAAACCCATCGTACGCATATAACGACGCATACTTTCAGGAACAAAAGAAGATATACTTGGATTAACATTGAACGATGGCAAATAAGTTGTACTGGCATCATATACATGCATAAGACGCTCATTGTCTCGATCGTCTGTAAAATTCAAACGGATTCCATAGTCCATATTAGCATACTTATCAGCAATAGGATTATCAGTAATACCCAAATTAATCGTTGTAGGAGCAGGTGTAGTTACTGTTTTGCTTGAACCACAAGCGGTTGCCATCAATGTTATGACAACTGCATAGAAAAATTTGTTTTTCATACTTATAAAATTAATAAAATATTACTTGTCTGTATTTAATTTAACTAATTTTGCAGAAGCTGAAACGGTAAATACAATAGCGCGTCCTTGTTGACCAACATTCATAGAAATAATCGGTTCAATCAAACCATCACCACCATATAGTTTGCATTGGTTAATCAAACGATAAACAGCCAAGTTACGAGCATAACTTTCAGGAGACATATTTTTAACACTCTCAATTACACCATAATCATTAGATAAAAATCCATAACGTGCAATACCTTTGAATTCGTCATACTCCCACTCCTTTGCTTTGCGATCATATACGAATGATAATTCGCACTCCCCATTAGCTTCACGAACATAATACTTGTCTCCTCGTTGTTCATAAGTCACAACTGCTTCAGAAGAAACCGTTTTAAGGATTTTATAATCCTTACGATCCAAATTTAATTCATTCAATCCAACCGTATTAACGGTGTTAACTGCCTTCGGAACAATTGCCAATTCAGGAGCACAAGAACTCAAGATAATTGCCACAAGGCACAATGGTAACAAAAAATGTTTTTTCATTTGTTTAATTAATTTTTAATTTTGCCTACTCTATTTAGGATTTTGGGCATACTCCTTATATACTATCGTGTATATGCGAGCGTGGGCGTGCGTGGGCGCACGAGAGACAATAACAAAAAAGCGTGAACATTATTCACGCTTATCCTCCTTTACAAGGCTCTAGCAAAACCAATAGTCAAGAATAAACCAAAAACGTCCACGCTGGTATATGCTCATACCAACGCGCAACGCGATAGTACAATAAACATACCCATAGGACATTCATATCTTCTTGCTTTGGGACTTATAAAAATTTGCTAGACTTCTGTAAAGCCAAAACAAGCGTCAATAAACGCCATTTATTATGTCAATTCCACCCTGATTATAAGACATAATTCCCATACCAGCGTGAAATCGAGTGCAAAATTACAAAAAAAAATTGAATCCACCAAACATTTTGTGAATTTTAATTTGATTAAGATAATTTTTTGTTATCTATTTTATTATAATTTAGCAACGATTTACATTTTTTGCTTTAAAAATTTGCGCATATTGTATTTTTTTTGTATATTTGCAGTGAAAAATAGAATTATCGGTTATTACAAAAGAGGAAACGACATAGACGTTGACAAGCAACAAAAAACAATAAAATTTGCATATCTCAAAAAAAAGTTGTAATTTTGTGGCCAAAATTAGTCAAAAATTAATCACTCCTGATATGAAACGGATATATTCCTTATTTATTACATGCGTTGCGTGCGCGATGAGTATGGCCGGGAATTGGTCTTTTTCCGGCACCAGTTATGTGTATTTTGATAACTCTGTTACGCAATGGCAAGGCGTCAACCTGTACCTCATCATCGGTAAGAGCGACTATTCGTCCGTTTATCCAATGAGCATCGATGCCTCCGATACCACTAAGTACTTCACGTCTTTTCCTGCCTCGGGCTGGGGCGATGCGGAATACATGGCCGTCATCGGGAATAGTGATTGGCGCAAAGGGAATTGGGGTTATAACGAACTCAAGAACGCCACTTACTACACCGCTAAATACGATGCCGGATTGAATGTATCAGACAAGCAAAAATACCTGCTGACTCCTCAAAGCAAGAGCAACGGCTGCACCATCAAATTAGATTGGGTAACCAATGATTTTCAGATTACTTTTTCGGATACAGAGAAGAATAACTGTCAGCGTCTGGATGCCACCAACGGCTTAGTCACTATTATCTACTCCACCTCATCCAAACGGTTCAACACCTCGCGCGACAACATCAACGACGTCTATGTCAAAGGGTCTGTTTCGATTTGGAACAGCGAGGATCCTAATTACCGATTAGGTCCATGGAGCAGCGACGGCTGTCTATTCCGCGTGTTCCGCATCAACGACCTGCAGCGTTTAGGTAATTCCGGCTGCCCTGAGTTTATCTTCCATGTTATCCAAAAAGACGGCAATAGTTACGACACTCGCTCCCACTCCAGTTGGCAAGGAGGTATAGACGAGCGATTGGTCTTTATCAATAACGGCGAAAACATGTGTATTCTCCTGCCCGGAGACGATATAGAGGAAATCGGTCAGCGCAAGGAAGAAGCCAAGTACATTGCTCCCCTATCGGACTTCAAGGACCTGACGGACTCCGCCACCATAGCACACTTGACTAATTTCCGTCGCGTACCGGCTACCAAGAACCTCTTCCGTAGTTATCATCCCTATAAAGGCGACCGTCCTCACTACGATACGGAACATGAGCGGCTGGTGCAATTAGCCATTTTAGGGCAACTATACGGCATCCGTTCGGATATTGCTCTATCCGGCAATGAAGAGAGTCACAATAGTGAGGAATACGAATGCGGTGGTAAGAAATATAAGTTTGCCATTCCTGAGTACTATCAGTCCATCATTGACAATAAGAACGTTCTCTATGTAGGAACCGCCAATGGTCACACTCCGGATTATAATACCGCCGTATATAGAACGAACGAACAATACTTCGGTGAATGGATGCAAGAGGTTGTTCGATTCATTGGCAGCCACCCTGCCCCCTTCCAGATCCACTGTTCCTTAGGCGCCGACCGCACCGGTGCTTTCTGCGCCACCTTAGCTGCACTATGCGGAGCATCATGGCAACAAATAGCAGCCGACTATCACGAAACCAGTAACCTGCGTATTCAGGAATACAGACATGAGAACTGCGTACTATATGAACTAAGACTGCTGACGGGCGAGGACCCTAAGAACTTCAACCCGACCAATAAAGCCGGACTAACACTGGCACAAGCTGTGGCTAAACACTTTATTGATGGAGGCTATTTGACGCAAGAAGAGATAGACCAAGCCGTCGCTAAACTAAAAGGCTCCGATCAGCCAACCGACGAAAGGACAGCCATCGTTTCGTCTGACATCAAAAAGATTGTGCGTAACGGACATTTAGTTATTCATCAGAACAACCAGACGTACGATGGATTAGGACGGTGCTTAGAGCACTCCAAATAATAAGAAACGAGAATAGTCAGGATTATCCCATAGCGCCATTGACTTGTATGACTTGTCCGCTGACGTATGAACTGAGGTCAGAGGCGAGGAAGAGTGCGACTTTAGCCACTTCTTCCGGCTGACCGCCACGACGCATAGGAATCATCTTGACGAACTCATTCAGCGTTTCTTCGGACAGAGCTGCCGTCATGTCAGTTATAATGAATCCCGGAGCAATCGCATTAGCACGAATGCCACGACTGCCCATCTCCTTAGCCACAGACTTAGTAAGCGCAATAATACCGGCCTTAGATGCCGCATAGTTGGCTTGTCCGGCGTTGCCATTTAGACCAACCACACTGGACATGGAGATAATCGAACCGCTGCGCTGGCGCATCATAATAGGAGACACGGCATGAATGAAGTTAAAAGCGGATTTGAGGTTCACGTTGATGACAGCATCCCATTGTTGTTCCGTCATGCGGAGCATGAGACCGTCCTTGGTGATGCCGGCATTATTGACGAGAATATCAATGTGTCCAAATTCCTCTTGAATGCGATTAACGACTTCGTGCGTTTCATTAAAATCAGCTGCATTGCTGGCATAAGCGCAGCACTTAACACCTAAGGCTTCTATCTCTTGGCGAGTAGCCTCGGCCTGTTCATTAATAACTAAATCGGTAAAGGCGATAGCACAACCTTCTTTTGCCAGCGTAAGGGCAATCTGTTTACCTATTCCACGAGCTGCACCCGTGACGATGGCTACTTTATTCTGTAATAGTGTCATGATTCGTTTCTTCAATTGGGAAATATCCCGTTGGTTGTAAGATAGTATATTCGGTCATTGTTTGATTGCTAGTGAACCCTACTCCTTCGAGCACAGAAGCCCGACGTCTAATAATGATATTGCTATCCGAATAGATACGTCCGGCCTGTTGGTCCCATATTAGTTGTGGTGTATCAAACTGCTCTCCTTCTTCGTTCATGGCATGCACATTGCCGTCCAACTGCCATAATCCGGTTTGATCCCAATAGCGGGCTTTATCCGAGCGAATAGACGCATCTACGGCCATTACCTCGTTGAATTTCTCCAAGTACAATCCTTTGGGGAAGTCCCAATAGGTAGGGTCTGACTTGTCATACACAAACCATTGTTCGGCACTAATGCGGTAACGCGTGATGCCGGAGTCCGAGATGAGTGTAGATACATGAGTAGCTTGAAGCACCGCCGTGGCAGTACGATCTTCAATCGCATCTACCTTGGGGTGCTTATTACGGCCACAAGCAATCAGAGCCGTCGTTAGAATGATTATGCTGATTACTTGGCGGGACGGCATATTGTTCTTTCACCAATCCATCCACCAACTACAAAGCTACCTGCACCAAATTCACCGGGCAGGTCAAACATCTCCTCCTTAGTGGGAAAATACTTGCTATAAGCAGCAATCAGTTTATTAGCATCCTCTACGCAATCGTCATATTGTTTAGCTTTTGTGAATTGATCCACGGCAGCCCAGAAGACAGTCTTATTGAGGATAGCAGCCTTAGCGGCAGACGATTCAGCAGCCGAATAAGGTTGAGAAGCAGCATAGCACAGACCGATTAAGATATAGCAACGCCCAGCCATTGTAGGCTCAACGTCCATACTTTGACGGGCATAGGAACGGGCATCAGCATAGCGATGGAGATTATAGTAGCAATAAGCTAAGCCATAGAGGTAGTCGTCACGGTCATCGTCTAACTCTTCCTCAATCAGGTCAATAGCCTGTTTGTAATACTCAATAGCGGAATTCCAGTCTTCTTTCTTAGCACTCATCTTGGCGCAACCGGCAGCTGATTCCTCGGTAGGACGCAGTTGGTGCGCAGCGGCAGCAGCAGCGAAATACACCTCAGACTCGGTGCATTTAACACGTTTATACATAGCCATCAGTTTGAGCATATCCTCTAAGTACTGACCATTGGATGCCACATAATTGCGATAGAGTTCATCCAGTTTGTCGCAGCTGGCAGCTCCGGAAATGGCAAATAAGTTGTCCACATACTCCTTGATGACACCGGCATCATTAGCGTTCTTGCTGGTAGGATCATTCCAAATATGTTGCAGCAGATTGCTTACTTGCGAGTAGTCTGCAATGTATTGTTCGCCGTATTTCTCGGGATCTGCTTTATACAAACCATTACTTACTTCAGCAAAAGCGCGGAGCACCTTGAGTTGGGAATTATAGCCCATAGCAGCCACACTCTCTTTGAGCCAACCGTAGGCTTCTAATTTGAGTGTATCCTCGGGGAAGTATGCACAGTAATCCACACCCTTTTGACCTAATATATAAGCCTTAGGGTACTTAGCATCATTGCCATAGTATTTGATACGTTTGTCGTACATCTGCATAGCTAACGCACGGATTTGTTGACGAGTAGCGTCATCTTTGGCGTTTTCGTACTCGTACTCCAAAATTTGCGAACCTCTGCTGTAGATAGCTTTATTGGCCGTTGGGCAGTTTTGATACACTTGTAGCCAAGGTTCAAAAGCATCATGATAAGCTTTGGCCTTGCAGTATTCCGTGAACATAGATACTTGAGCGAGGCACTCCTCGGTAACTTCAGGAATAGCTTCCTCTTCTACCACTTGTTCAACGACTTCGGCAACGGGTTCAGCCACCTGTTGCTGGGGCTTTTTGGCGCATGCTAAAGATGGTACAACAACCACTAAAGCAACAATCAGTAAGTTCTTTTTCATTCGTACTAATTTAATTTATGTTATTATTATAATTTGCGTTTATGGAACCAATTCTCATTGACTGAGACATCGATTGTAAACTTAAACACATTCTCGGTAATTTCTTTCAGGGCTGTTCTTCGGTCGTATTCGATGGTGAAGTTCAGCACAGTGGCTACTGTTCTAAGTGGGAATCCCAATCCTAACGATACGCCGAACTGACGCATACTATCTTCGCGCACATAACTACTGCCCACATGGCCTCCTACTCGCCAAATCATCCGTTCAGCATAGTGTTGCGAATACGGATTATGGCGGTATTGGGCACCGACTGCGATGCGTCGCAGGTCATTCAGTTGATTGGTTTCGTTGTAGAACTTAGCCTTGGACCAGTTTTGGAACTCATAATCCGCAGCGATAGTCAAGCGATCATCGTAGGTGTAACTAAACCCGATGCCCCACTCCATGGGTGATTCAAAACCGTTCTTGAGGTCAATGGTATCCAGAGTGTATGTCTCTGTCATGTAGTAATCGCCGCGCATCGTCAGTTTAGGTTCAAAGGTAGCACCTAATACGATATTATGCTTTTGGGCAAACGTATGGAAGAACTGTGCGCCCACTCTGGTGCGCCAGGTGTTGAACTTGAGGTAACGCACAATCTCGCGAGGCGAGACGGTAGGATCACTAAAGGATTCGGTAATGTAGTTGGTCACACTACCAAACGTGTAATAGAAATTAGCACCAACCGCTACCCAATCCATGATATTGAAACTCAATCCGCCATAAACCTGACTTAATCCACCTTCGCCGCGATAGGCGATGTTGTATTCATAATTGCCATACGCTGTTGCGCCGGGCAGGTTAAATTTATAGCCTACATTGGAATACGGATTGATACCTGCGGATAAGGCGATATACTGTTTCCAAATGGGGAATTGCAGATTGACATATTCGAGTGTACCATTAGGTACGTTCTTGGTGCCATTAGCATCGTGATAGCGAGTCCATTCTATTCCGGCAGCTATATCAAACATAAAACTCAGGCTGTCGCAAGCGGTATAACCGGCAGGCTGTGCGGGGTTGATGGTAGCATTGCTGCGCATACCGACACTTACGCCACCCATTGCGCGGAAGGCTGCCGGCTGGTTATTAACCATTTCGCCGTAGCCGAAGCGGGAAGAGGGGGAAGAAGAGACCATCTGGGCAAAAACCATAGATGGCATCATAAATAATAATATAAATAGGTATATCTTCTTCATCGTTTATTATATTCCAATATTTGATTCAACCCAATCAGCACCAATTGTTTCTCGTAGCGCACGTTTTGTCCCACATGTCCTAAGACATATGGAGCATGTCCGCCGGTCAAGAAAGCCTTGTAATGCGGTGTGCGTTCACTTATGGTACGTATATATCCTTTCAATTCAAAAACTATGCCACGCAATACTCCTGCTGCAATAGCATCGCGAGTTTTTTGGCCGTAGAGAGGAATCAGTTCCTGTTCATCGACCTCGACTAACGGCAGTTTTTTGGTCATTGTATGCAAGGCCGACAGTCGCATTTTGAGTCCCGGAGCGATATTGCCTCCCAAGAAATGTCCTTCTTCGCTCACGAAATCATACGTAATGGCACTTCCCATATCTACAATCAGCAGGTTCTCGTTCGGGCACAGCGTTGCAGCTCCTACGGCAGCCGCCAATCGGTCCTGACCTAACGTCTCCGGCGTAGCATAATCATTGATGATTGGCACCGGCGTGAGATGGTCAAAAAGCACAAATCGCTTACTGAGTCGATGCAAGGCATTCACCATACTGGACTCTAAGTTAACCACAGACGAGATGATACTATTTTGAATAGGATAAAGAGAGAATAAACGTTCTGCATCAACGGACGTGAAGGACTTGTATAGGAAGTTCTTCACCAGCTTACCTTCGGCATTAAATAATGCCACCTTGGTTCGCGAATTACCCTGATCAATACAAATATTCATCTCTTCGTCTTTGTTATCATTAATCACACCATCTGTGTATAGAGGAAGCGTTTAATGGATCGTTTAGGTGTTTTCTCAAATTCGTGCGGATAGAGTTTGATTTTAGTTATTTGTTCGTACGATGCCAGTTGTTTATTCAGGTTCTTGCGTATTTCTTCTATTTCCTGTGCCAGTTCCTCTTGCGAGAGGTGGTTTTGGTCGGCAGCCTTGAAATCAGGATAAACGAGTGCCACGAGGTGATCCTCATGCTGCAGCACGATTGATTCGCTCACGTATGGGTAGTTATTGAGTTTGGACTCAATCTCTTCGGGGTAGATATTCTGACCACTTGGTCCCAGTAGCATGGTTTTGTTACGTCCCTTGATGAATAGATAACCTTCCTCGTCAATCATACCTAAGTCTCCTGTTTTGAGCCATCCGTCTTTGGTGAAAGTCTCTTTGGTAGCAGCAGCGTTTTTGTAGTAGCCTTTCATGACGTTTTCGCCACGAACGAGGACGTCGCCTATACCTTCGGCATTGGGTTTATCTATTTTTGCCTCCATATAGCCCTCTAATACCTTGCCGCACGAGCCTGATTTGCCCCCCGGCCATGGAGTCCAAGAGATAAGTGGAGCGCATTCGGTCATACCATATCCTACTGTGAGAGGGAACTTGATACGATTCAGGAAAGCCTCTACTTCAGGGTTAAGTGGCGCACCGCCGATGATGAGTTGGTAGAACTCACCGCCGAAGGCATCCACTAACTGCTGACGTATCTTAGCCAGTACCACTTCGTCTAAGAGTGGCACTTTCAGTACCCAACTGATAGGTGGTTTAGCTATTTGTGGAGCAATCTGTTGTTTGTAGATTTTCTCTAAAATAAGTGGTACGGACAGGATTAGTGTCGGCTTCACTTCATGGAAAGCCTGCAGTAAGATCTTAGGCGCAGGCGTGCGACCGATAAAGTAGGTATGTCCGCCGGCAGCCAAGCATCCCAAGAAATCCACTGCGCATCCGTAAGCGTGAGCCAGAGGCAAGAAAGCCACGTGGCGGCAGCCCGGGTAAACGAGTTTGGTAGTGAAGAAGAACTTGATATGGCTAGCCAACGCATTACATGGAGTAACAACGCCTTTGGAGAAGCCGGTTGTACCGCTGGTATAGTTGATAGACGCCACTTCGGAATTCTTGCGATCCTTATATGCCACATCGTGCGCGGTCATGCCTTGTGGGAATTTCTTGTTATATTCCTTCATCGCCCACTCCATGCTGATATCCTTGGATTCCTTGATGGTAGTAGCAATCACATCAAAGTTAGTCAGGCTATACACGGCCTTGATGGACTCCATATTAGTCAGGTCCATACCTTCCCAAATCGAGTCAGTAATGAAGAGCAGTTTACACTCGCTATGGTTGATGATATGCAGCGCATCGTCGGGTTTGAAGTCCTGCAAGATAGGCACAATAATGGCGCCGTAGGTGACTGTAGCCAGATAGACCATCACCCAGTTACAGTTATTTCGTCCCATGACAGCGATGCGATCGTCCTTATGCACGCCAAGATGGTGGAAGAGACGATGAAGTCGCCAAATCTGTTGGGCCATGGCGCCATAGGTCAGCGTATTGGTCGTGCCCCAATCCGTTACGGCTTCTAACTCCCAATGTTCACGAAAAGAACGTTCGTATATCTTTACGAAATTGTCTTTTGGAGAAGTTAACATACTTATAAGCGATTATCGTACCACGATGCTATCTACTATATAGCGTGTATCTCCACGCCAAGGGAGGGCACCTAAGTACTGTTTAGTAATAAGGGTCATTGGTTTATCGGCATTGTCGCGAATGGCCTGAGCCACGTTTTCGTCCTCGACCGAGAACTTAAACTCGTTCGACTGCATGCCGGCACGTGTTCCGGTCTGAATGAGTTTACCTTCGTAGGTTTTGAAGATAAAGCCTTCTTTTTTGAAGTAGTTGATGGTACCTGTATTATCTGCGGTAGCGTAAACGAAGCAGAATTTGAAGTACACAAAACCAGCCAATCCGACGAGCAGAATCAGCGTTAACCAAGTGATTACTTTACTTTTCGTAGTCATAATTAGTCACAATTATTCAAATTAGCGCACAAAGGTACACTTTTTTTTGCATATATGCAAATTTTAAGGGCAAAATATTTGCATATATCCCCCAAAAAGTGTACCTTTGCGGAGAAAAATAATATCGGAGTGCCCGAAGGCACCTCTAAGCACTTTAATATGTTATGAATTTTGAAGGAATTATATTAGGTTTAGCCACATTTTTGTTGATAGGTCTATTCCACCCTATTGTGATTAAGAGTGAGTATCATTTTGGTGTTAAATGTTGGCCTGTTTTCTTGATTGCAGGTTTGGCAGGTTGTGTTGGATCATTATTTGTAGATAATACCTATATCTCGGTTTTATTGGGCGTATTTAGCTTCTCGTGCTTTTGGTCAATATTGGAGTTGTTTCAACAACGTAAGCGCGTCAAAAAAGGCTGGTTCCCAAAGAAGCCAGCCTAATGTTTGTTTATTTCTAAGAGTGCTACATTGGCTGATGGCTGAATAAGGGTAATGGTGCCACTTTGAGCCTTTTGAATCTCGTTTGTATAGGCATTTTTAACAAGGTGTCCATTCCAAGAATCGGGCACTTTGATGGGTGCTCCCACTACCGGCTTTAGAGCGATAACCACTTCGTCCGTATCTATGTTACGATAACACGTCGTACTATCAAGAGTTGTTTGTTGACCGGCTCCTACTGCAGGATGACGTTGCCTCCATTGTCCAAGTATTTGGTAGTGTTGCAATAATGGTGCATTATGATTGTTCCAATCGTAATCACTACGGAAAGCCTGTGCAGCATCCACGTTAAAGCGTGCATCGCTCATCGTACGTGCCACTTCGTCTCCATAGAATATTTGTACCGCTCCGGGGGCTAGTAGAAATGATGTAGCACAGTCTTCCATTCTATCCATTGCTGCATCGCGAAAATAGGCATTATTCAGATAAGAGAACGGCATCCAATTGTTCCATTGCTGCATCGAATCGGCATATTGTTGCCACACGATCGTTATGGTATTGAGGTTACCATCCTTCGGGAAGAACATATTAACCATGGATGCGAAACCAAGTGCTTCGTATTCAGGAAGTCGTGTGATGAATGCTTCTTCGTGATCTCCTGTAAAATAAATAGGTTCAGTCCATTGCGCCGCCGGGTCATTGGGATGGTTATGTCTCCAATCTTGCAAGGCGGCATTACAACTGTCGTATAACTGTTTCCAACATGCAGGATGGACATACTCAACAACATCGCATCGGTAGCCATCAATACCAAATTCGCGCACCCATGCGCTGATGTATAGTATTTGATATTCGGATGGAGCAAGAGGCATATTCTTGCGCAATTCCTTCATTTCAGGCCACGTCCAGTCATCGTTAGTATCTCCTTCTTGCTGCCATTTATGCAACCAAAAAGTAGGCACATCGACAGATTGTGTTTTTTCCGTGAGCACATCGGGCAGTCCATAGAGAGTGGTTTGTAGAGGGTCGGTTGTGTCTTGAGGTCGGCGCAACCAAGCGGTGGTGAACCAATTAGGGCTATCATACACATCGTTTAAAAATTGGAGATATTCCTTGCCTCGTTCGGGTCTCCACTCACTATCTAATAAATCGTTTGGAGCGTAGTTCCATTCGATGGCATCGGCAAAGGTTGGATAACCGACATCGTTGATATTAGCCCCTAACATAACACGAATGCCTTGTGCATGCAGTTCGTTGATAAGCGCCCTAAATTCAGCAATGGTACCAAAATTCTTATCCATTTCGGTGTAATCCAATGGATAGTAACCATGATAACCATAATGTGGGAAATCATTGACTACCCCACTACCGGAAGTCCATCCATGAATCTGCTCGTATGGGTCGGTTAGCCAAACAACATCAACACCTAAGTCTTTAAAATAGCCTTCTTGTGCTTTTTGAAGAAGTCCGACATAATCTCCTCCATGAAACGTAGATGCATTTAGCCGTTCGCTTCCATAGTCTGTGCGGCGATTATAGGAGTGATCATTAGTGGTATCTCCATTGCAGAAACGGTCAGTAAGAACAAAATAGACAGTAGCTTTATTCCACGCAAAGGCATCAACCGTTTTGAAGGAAGTACATGAAGTCAAAAGAAGACTTATTATAAGGGTATAAAGTATTTTTTTCATCATAGAAATATTTGTGCAAAGGTAATACTTTTTTCTGGAATATGCAAATAAAAAATGCGATTTCTTTTCAGTAGTCGCATTTTTGACGGTGGTCGACACTCTCTCAAGGGGGAATTAAAGCGCGTCTAAAGTTTTGTAGCATCTCCGGTGCTTAGAGCACACCAGTAAAAATGTAAGCCCCTACTAAGCCCCACAAAAAGCAAGGATTTTGGCAGGTTTAGGCGGGGGTTAGGCGGGGCTTATCTCAGCAGCATGTGATCCCGAAGTGGTCGCGTCGTCGAGACAGTAGGTTCGTAAGGGTTGATTGCCGCAAGGCTTAATCAACAGACGACCTGAGTCTCTCCTCTCCTCATCGGTGTTACCACCTCTTCGGGTGTAAGAGGTTGCAGGTGCTTACTTTTTGATTTTTGCGTTCAAGCGCAACGGGTGCAACGGGTTGTTTGGTATATACACATATACGCGCGGGTATGTATATTAGAAAGAACCAACCCCACCCACCCCATATACAATTTCCTACTCACTCAAAAGTCATGGTATCTAATTGATTGACAGCAACTTACACAACAATCAGCATATAACACCAAGGAATCAGCCTCCCCCCCTATGGAGGTAAGTAGGTGTAGATAGTGTCACCAAAAATTGAATGATAATAAGTTAATAATCGTACATTTTGGATAAAGGATGTTTGCATATACGGTGCATAATACGTGCATATAGGATGCGAGGCAGAGA
>JAKSNH010000009.1 GCA_024399955.1 Paludibacteraceae bacterium
CTGTTAAGTCCCGCACCGATGCGGAGGCCTTCAAGAGCCAATCCACCTACCACACCATGCAAGCCTACCTGTGGCATGTTTGTGCCGAGGAGTACAAGGCGTCGTCGGAGCAATAACCTCGCAAGGGTTGATTGCCGCGAAGCTTAATCAACAGGCGAGTTATGCTCCTCCTCTCCTCATCGGTGTTACCACCTCTTCGGGGGGAGGGCTGCAAGCAGCCTGATGTAGTTTGTTGAGGCAAACGCTGACGCGTAACGGCTGATTAGTCTGCGAGATCTGCGGGCACAAAACCAAGTAACTAAACACGAAACACGAAAGACTATGACAGAGAATAAATTCACCCATGAGGAGGGGATGACATTCCTCAGTGCCCTTGTAGCACTTATCTACAAGTTCGTCAAGTCCATCAAGAAGAAGGACTGAGGACGAGGACTAAAAAAGCGCATTTCGGTGCGCTTTTTTTTATTTTTCGTAAAAAAAAATTGGTTATATGGAAAAAAAGTATTATCTTTGCAGCGCAAAGCGCTGTGACGCACAAAATAAGCGATAAAAACTAACTAAATATTAACAGGAATAAGGAATAAGGACCGCTAACGCGGATGGAATAAGGACCGCTGCGCTGATGGAATAAGGATAGTCCATACTCCATCAGTGAGCAAAGCGAACGATCCATACTCCAAACTCCAATAAAATAATCAATTAAACAAAATATAAACATTATGAGAAAACTAACTATTTTATTTGCAGCCCTGACGCTATGCGTAGGACTGTGGGCAAACAAAATTACGTACACGGCAACTTCAGCATTGCATATCAGCGATAACCCATTTGATTTACCGGTTGTAAATCACACTTGGTCTTCAGACACGAAGCAAGGTATGATTACCTTCGACGGTGATGTTACAAGAATTGATATGGCAGCTTTTCAAGAGTGCACCATGCTAACCTCTATTACCATTCCCAATACCATCACCGTGATTAGAATGTGGGCTTTCCATGGTTGCAGCAAGTTGACCTCCATTACTTTTGAGGGAAATGCTTGTCAAAATAATCTTGTCGGAGAAACGGTATTTGAAGGTGTCGGCACTGCTCAAAAACCTACAACCCTAATCTTGCCGGAGGATTGGAATTATGATGCTGCACCAAGTAATAGCAGTACGGCTTGGTATGGCGGATATTTCAATTCCAATCTTTATTCAACGGATGGCGCAACGGATAAGCAGGCTGCCCTGGATGCCATCACCGAGGCTATGGGCGAGTATTCGGAAAGTGCCTACTTGCAGTCATTGGTGGCAGAGTATGTAACAAATATCAATAATGCCACGAATAAACCGGAGGTAAACAGCATCAAGCAAGCCGCCATTGAGAAACTGACACCTATAGTTGCTGTCTATCCAAGTATCTTTAATGAAGGTGACGTAGCCGGTTATGCGCGTGGTCTTGAGGAAGGCAAAGCCGCCGGTAAAGCCGAAGTCCTCGGCGATATGGCTGAACCTTGCACCGGCTGCACCGCCGTGGAGGTAACCGACGGCACCACCACCGTCACCCTCTATAAGCCCACCGGCGTGGGGTATATTAAAAAGTAAAGAGATATGAAAAAACTAATGATATTGTGCGCTGTGTGCCTGATGGCACTATGCGCGATGGCACAAGAGATTAACGCAATCAGCGCCACCCAAAACGGCACGACCGATTGGTATCCGTTTGGCGAAAGTAATCGAATAGATGTCATTCTTGATGACTTAGGCAACCCCATAATAGAAGGAAAGACCTACGACCTCACCAACGGCAATGTAGAAACCGCTTTCGGCACAGCCGAAGATATTTGGTTTACCATTCGTGAAGGTATGACTGCCGGCAGGTTCGGTACACTATGTTGGAACTATAACCTCACCGATATCGAGGGAGCCGAACTATACCGAGTAACAGGTAAAGAGAATAACCTCATAAGTTTGGAAGAAGTGCTTGCTTCTGAAACTCAAGCCGGTGCCGGGTATGTAATCCTGGCTACAGCAGAGACTCTCCGCGTTAAGAATGGTACGATCTACGCAGAAGAACCACGGTCTTCTATTGCATGCAATGGCTTGCAAGGCACATTTGTGGAAATCGTGGATGGAGATGTGGGTGCCACCGGTAATATCTTAGAAGGTAACTATGTTATTTATAATAACGAGTGGCGTCTATGTGCCGGCTATACCGGACTCCATGCTAACTATGCTTATTTGGTAATGAAGGATGTGCCGGGCACGGTTGAAGCGCCTACACCTGGCCGTAAGCATTTAGCTGTTCCTCTGCCAAAAGAAACACCAACGGAGTTGGAGTCGGTTGACGGTTCACAATGCACAATGCACAATGGCAAGTTCCTCCGCAATGGTCAACTTATTATTGTGAAAGACAACAAAATGTATAACGCGCAAGGTGTAGAATTATGAGAAAAGAATATGTAACACCTGCAACGCAGGCGCAAATCATTGCCGTGGGGCAATTGATGATAAGCTCTAGTATTAACATCAATGACGACCCCTTATATGGTGGCTCGGGTAATCCCTCCTTCGGACAATAACCGTGATTATTCTATGGAAAGAGCTATATTAGTTGGGTTGATTACACCGGAACAGAGTGAGGAACGAACAAAAGAGTATCTGGACGAATTGGCGTTTTTGGCAGATACACGGGAGATAATACCCGTTAAACGCTTCGTGCAACGGCTGAACAATCCGGACACCAATACTTATGTGGGTTCAGGAAAACTGGAAGAAATACGTCAATTCATAATTGACGACAACCACAACCACAACGACAACGACAACCACAACGACAATGAGAACATTGACTTGGTGATTTTTGATGATGAGTTATCGCCACGGCAGTTGCGAAATATAGAGCGAGATCTGAACTGGCGCGATAATCCCAAGGATAGACGCGAAGTAAGAGTAATCGACCGCACTATGCTCATATTGGAAATCTTCTTGCAACGCGCCCAAACCAGTTACGCTAAGACGCAAGTGGAGATGGCGCATTTGCAGTATATACTACCTCGTCTGACCCGTATGTGGACTCACCTGGATAGACAACGTGGCGGAGGCACTAACCGCGGTACAGGTGAGACACAGATAGAGGCCGATAAACGTATTATTGGTCAGCGTATCGCGCTACTGCGTGAGGACCTCAAACGCATCGATAAACAGATGGCTACCCAACGGCAGAACAGAGGCAAGATGGTGAGAGTGGCCCTGGTGGGATACACCAATGTAGGCAAATCAACCATTATGAATCTGCTGAGCAAATCAGCGGTCTTTGCCGAGAATAAACTGTTTGCCACCTTAGATACAACGGTGCGTAAGATGACCATCGATAACCTGCCTTTCCTGCTCTGTGACACAGTTGGATTCATTCGTAAACTGCCGCATCACTTAGTGGAAAGTTTCAAGTCGACCTTGGATGAAGTGCGTGAAGCAGACCTGCTCATACACGTAGTGGATATATCCCATCCTAACTTTGAAGAGCAGTATCATGTGGTGAATCAAACGATTGCCGATATATGCAAGGAAGAGAAACCTACCATTGTGGTATTTAACAAGATCGATGCCTTTACTTACACCCCCAAGGACGAGGATGATCTGACGCCCATCAAACGGGAGAATATATCGTTGGAAGAATTGCAACGCACATGGATGGCTAAACTGCAAAATGACTGCATTTTTATCTCTGCCCAACAAAAAGCCAATATCGATGCTTTGCGCGAGTTGATGTACGATCGTGTGAAGGCAATTCATATCCAACGTTACCCATATAACGATTTTTTGTGGCAAAAATACGAATAATTGCAAATAAATTTGCATATATGCCAAATTTTTTGTACTTTTGCGGGCTATTATGACTATACGTGCCAAAATAGGATTGCTGTTGGTGGCTTTGGTGGCGTGCTTTTCGCACGCGTACGCGGACGAACGCATGTTCCACTGCGAGTTCGGAATAGAGGGAGGAATGGGCTACTACATAGGGGATGCTGAGTCGCTGCCGTTCAAGAACATACGGGAGATGTATGGTGCTAATTTTAGGTACAAATTTACACCTCGTTGGTCGCTGCAAGTGAAAGGAATAATGCATAATATTCGCGGAACGTACAAGCTTGGCACGGATTTTGGTGAACCTATCTCGGGCCGTTGGTCCAACCAATTAGTCAACTTAGACGTAGCCGCCGAATTTAATTTCTTTCGTTTCGGTATGCAGGGCTATGACAGACGCGTTAAACCTATCACACCTTACATTCTATTAGGCGTGGGGGTATGCTTGCACGATAAATTTCATAAGATAGCCGCCTATATGCCCTTTGGCGTAGGAGTGAAATGGAAATTCGCGCCGAGGTGGAACGTGCAGTTAGTTTGGCAGAATAACCTGTACTTCACGGACGGACTGGAAGCCGTTGCTGAACTGAATGACCGATATGGACTGAATGGAACGAATGTGTTTAACTGCGATATAACAGGAACGATTAGTTTGGGACTGACGTTTGAGTTCGCTAAAGAAAAGAAAATATGCCGCATGTGCCAAAGATAAGTATGAGTTACAAAGAGCAAATCATATCCGACCGCATGCCACGTCATATCGCCATCATCATGGATGGCAATGGACGATGGGCTAAACAACATGGACTGAAACGTATGTTCGGTCACCGTGAGGGCGTGCGCACTGTACACGAGATAACGACCGCTGCTGCCGAAATGGGAATTGATTATCTCACACTGTACGCTTTCTCTACGGAGAACTGGAATCGACCCAAGGAGGAAGTGGATGCCTTGATGGCTCTGCTGGTAGAAACGATTAGGCAGGAGACACCGACGTTGATGCAGAACAACGTCAAACTGACTACGATAGGTGATTTAAGTCGCTTGCCCGAAGTGACGCGCACTAAGTTTGAGCAGTGTTTGCAGCAAACCGCAGCCAATACAGGACTGACGATGGTGCTGGCACTCAGTTACTCGTCACGATGGGAGATAACCGATGCCATGACCCGCATCGCTAACGATGTGCAGAATGGTAAGATGAAGGCGGAAGAGGTGTCGGAACAGGTGGTTAGTGATTACTTAACCACAAAGTCTGTCCCCGATCCGGACCTGCTAATCCGCACCAGCGGTGAGTACCGAATCAGTAATTTCCTGCTGTGGCAACTCGCCTATACCGAACTGTACTTCACCGACTGCCTGTGGCCGGACTTTACCGTGGAGGAGTTCTACAAAGCCATTGTGGACTATCAACATCGAGAAAGACGATTCGGAAAGACGAGTGAGCAAGTTTAGCGTTTAGCGTTTAGAGATTAGAGAGTTGAAAAAGATATTTATCATATTATGTAGTTTGGTGAGCCTGGTAGGTTGGGCGCAGGAAGCAGGAGCGCAGGACAAAGCGCAGGCTGATGCTCCTCAGATTGAATATACCTATCAGCGTAATACGTATGAGATTGCGGATATCACCGTGACCGGTGCCGATAGTTATGAGGACTTTGTGCTGATAGGTTTCTCGGGCTTGGCTGTAGGCGACAAGATAGATGTGCCTGGTGACCAAATCACCAAGGCCATTCGTCGTTTCTGGAAACAAGGTATGTTTGCGGACGTTAAGATAGTCGCCACCAAGATAGAAGGTGATAAGATATGGCTTGAGATGCGCTTCGTGCAGCGACCCCGTATATCGTCCGTGGAGTATGAAGGACTGAAGAAAAGTGAGCGAGAGGATTTGGAAGTCAAAGTAGGCATCACTCGTGGTAATCAGATGACTCCTAACCTGTCGGACCGCGCCGAGACCGTCATTAAGAAATACTTTGCCGAGAAAGGTTTCCACAACACCCGCGTGCTGGTTAAACAAGACCCCGATAACGATCATCCAGGGTACGTAAAAGTGACCATTAAGGTGGATAAACAACTGAAAACCAAGGTGGGGAAGATATACATAACCGGTAACGAGGCTTTGTCGGATGTTAAAATCAACAAGGCCATGAAGAAAACCAACGATAACCATATCGTTAACCTGTTCCGCACCAAGAAATTCGTGCAAGACCTGTATGAAAAAGATAAAGAAGCCGTTATCGAGAAGTACAACGAGATTGGTTACCGCGATGCCTACATCGTGTCGGATAGCGTTGTACCCAACCCCGTTGACCCCACTCGAGTGGATGTGTATTTGGAGGTATATGAAGGTGAGAAATACTACATGCGCGACATTACATGGGTAGGTAATACGATTTATCCATACGATTATTTGAACCGTGTGTTGGGTGTAAAGAAAGGTGATATATACAACCTCAAACAACTCAATAAACGTTTGATAGAGGATGATGATGCCGTATCTAAACTGTATACGGACCAAGGTTATCTGTTCTTTAATGTCGATCCGGTGGAGGTGAAGATTGAGAACGACAGTATAGACTTTGAGATGCGTATATACGAAGGCAAACCGGCTACCATCAATCAAATCAATATAGTAGGTAATACTCGCGTTTATGAGCATGTCGTTCGTCGTGAGTTATACACCAAGCCCGGTCAGTTGTACAGTCAGTCGGACATCATGCGCTCGTTACGTGAGTTAGCTCAAATGGGTCACTTTGACCAAGAAAAACTCGTGCCTGATATTCAGCCTAATCCGGAGGATGGAACGGTAGATATAACGTATCAGTTAGAGACCAAGTCCAGCGACCAGATTGAGTTCTCGTTAGGCTGGGGTGCTACCGGATTGGTCGGTTCATTGGGACTTAAGTTCACTAACTTTGCTATTCAGAACTTATTCAATAAGAAAGCCTATCGTATTGTGCCTCAGGGCGAAGGACAGACATTCGCTATTAACTTCCGCACCAATGGTATTTACTACAATGCGGTGAGTCTGAGTTTCATGGAACCATGGATTGGTGGTAAACGTCCTAACTCCCTCAGTTTCAGTGCTTTCTTCTCGTCCCAGACCGGTTATTCGGACCGCTACTATCAGTCTTATCAGAACCTATATAACAACTATTACTCCAATTACTACTACACGGGTAACTCGGATTACTACCAGCAGTTGCAGGAGTCCGAAGCGGACCCGGATAAGTACTTGCGTACAGTAGGTGTGAGCATCGGTTACGGTAAGCGACTCAAATGGCCCGATGACTACTTCACGTTCTACACCGAACTTAGTTATCAGATGTACTGGATGAAGGACTGGCCGTACCTGTTGGTGGCTAATGGTAAATGTCATAACTTAGCGTTGACGCTGCAATTATCTCGCTCCAGCATAGATAATCCTATCTATACCCGTCGCGGTTCATCCTTTACGCTTTCCGCTAAGATTACTCCGCCATGGTCGGTTATCCGTGGACTGAGTAACTCTGATTTGGCTGATATGGCTACTTCGGGACGTACGGCGGAGTTATATGAGATGATTGAGTACTATAAACTCAAGTTCTCAGGCAAGGTTTTTACACCTCTCACTCCAGATGGTAAGTTAGTGCTGATGGCACGTGCTGAATGGGGTTACTTAGGTGCATACAACAAGTACACCAAGTCGCCATTTGAGACTTTCTACATGGGTGGTGATGGTATGTCGGGTTACTCCAGTTATTCCACCGAGTATGTGGCAATGCGAGGTTATTCGTCAGGATCGATGACGCCGTATGATTACACGACTGCGCGCAACATGGGTTATGTATATGATAAGTTCACCTTGGAGTTGCGTTACCCCATTTCACTTGAGCAACGTGCTACGATCTGGTGCTTAGCATTCATGGAGGCCGGTAACTGTTTTGCGGATATCAAGGACTTCAATCCGTTTAACCTCAAACGCAGTGCCGGTTTAGGTGTACGTATCTTCCTGCCGATGTTCGGACTGCTTGGTGTTGACTGGGGCTGGGGCTTTGATGATATTAACGGAAATAAGTCGTATAGTGGTTCACAATTCCACTTTGTTTTAGGACAAGAATTATAATAATAAACGTATGAAAAAATATTTTGGTATACTTTTTGCATTGATAGCATTGCCAGCGATGGCTGCGCTGAAGACTATGGACATTGCGTATGTGGACTTGCAGTATATTCTCAAGAACCTGCCGCAATACGAGAGTGCTAATGACCAACTCAATATCATCTCTAAGCGGTGGCAAAAAGAGATTGATACAGCGGACCAAGAAGCTAAGGTGCTGGTGGCTAATTACCAGACAGAACAGATTTTCCTCACGGAGGCGATGAAGAAAAAACGTGAAGAAGAGATCGTGGCTAAGGAGAATGAGGTATTGGAACTTAAGCGCAAGTACTTTGGGCAAGATGGCGAACTATTTAAGAAACGTGAGGCATTGCTCAAACCTATCCAGGATGAAGTGTATGCAGCCATCCAGGAAGTAGCGAATGAACAGTTCATCAAGATTGTCAAGGACCGCAGCGCTGACCCATCACTGATTTATATGTCCAATAAACTGGATGTATCCGATGCGGTATTGCAAAAATTAGGAGCGAAGTAACGTTGAGAGTTTAGCGTTTAGAGTTGAAAATTATTAACAAATAAAATTATACGACAATGAAAAAATTATTTATTATTCTTGCAGTAGCGATGCCCATGTTGGTATGCGCACAAAAAGTAGGTCACATTAACACGGCTGAGTTATTCCAACAAATGCCTGAGGTGAACCAAGTTAAACAACAAATTGATTCGCTGTCCGCTCAATACGAGACGATGTTGAGCAGCATGCAAGAGGAGTACAAGAAGAAACTGGAGGACTATCAGAAGAATCAGTCCACGATGACGGACGCTATGCGCCAAATCCAAGAAGAGGACCTGTACACGATGCAACAACGTATTCAAACCGCTTATCAAACGGCTGAACAGGATATTCAAAAGAAACAACAAGAGTTATTGGCTCCTATTCATGAGAAACTGACCAAGGCTATTCAGACTGTTGGCGAGAAGGAAGGTTATACCTATATCTACGATGCACAAGCATTGCTGTATATCGCCAAGGACGCTCATGATGTAATGGCTCCTGTTAAAGCTGAGTTGGGACTGAAATAATCCTGCTATGGCTGACGGCTATTTAGAATCACACTACGCAGAATATGAGAAGAAAAAAGCGGTGTGGTTACGGAAGAAGAATAGTTTAAAATCGAAAGTTGAAAGTTTAAAGAATAAACAATATGAGTGTGCAACAGATTCAACAAACCTTGCGTGACAATACTTTGGCCAGATGGATTGTGCTGGTGTTAGTAGCCAGCATGATGTTCTTTGCCTATATGTTCGTAGATATGCTCTCGCCCTTAGCATCATTACTGAATGATGTACGTGGTTGGGACCAAGGTGTATTTGGTACCTATGCTTCCGGCGAGTATTTACTTAATGTATTTGGATTTCTTATCTTAGCAGGAATCATCTTGGATAAGATGGGAGTGCGCTATACAGGTGTGTTATCGGCCTCGTTAATGGTGATAGGTGCAGCAATCAAGTACGTTGGTATATCAGACTGGTTTGATGCCAATAACGTAGAGTGGCTCAATTCATGGTGGCCCACTATGCCGGGTTCGGCTAAGTTAGCGATGTTTGGCTTTATGATTTTCGGCTGCGGTTGCGAAATGGCCGGTACGACTGTTTCCAAGATATTGGCTAAATGGTTCAAAGGCAAGGAAATGGCATTGGCGATGGGTATTGAGATGTCCATTGCTCGCTTAGGTGTATTTGCAGCAATGTGGTTGGCTCCTATCTTTGCTACTCGTTTTGCATTATCGGATGGTACGCAGTCGGTAGTGGCTCCGCTGCTGTTCTCGGCTTGTTTATTAGTTGTGGGACTGTTGAATTTCACCATCTTCACCGTCATGGATGCCAAGTTTGATAAACAACTGGTGGCTATTGGAGAGGCGACGGCAGAGAAAGATCCGGAGGATGAGTTCCATGCCTCGGACCTTAAGCAAGTGTTCCAAAGCAAGATGTTCTGGATTATTGCATTGCTCTGTGTGCTCTACTACTCCGCTATCTTCCCCTTCCAACGTTTTGCAACTAACTTCCTGGAGGAGACATTAGCCATCTCCAATGCTGAGGCTTCCGGTTTATTCAAGTGGTTCCCTATTTTAGCTATGGTATTGACACCTTTCTTAGGTTTATATATTGACTATAAAGGCAAGGGGGCAACGATGATGCTGCTTGGAGCCGTTATTATGATTGCATGCCATAGCGTATTCGCCTTTGTGTTACCTGCTTATCCAAGCAAGATGTTGGCTTTAGTAACTATCTTGGTGTTAGGCGTAAGTTTTTCGTTGGTTCCGGCATCTATGTGGCCGTCCGTACCTAAGATTATAGACGAGAAAGTACTCGGTTCGGCATACTGCCTTATCTTCTGGGTGCAAAACATCGGTTTATGCTTAGTGCCGCTGCTGATAGGTAAATTGCGTGTATGGACCGGAGGTTATCTCGTGCCAATGATTGTGTTTGCTTCATTCGGAGTGTTTGCCCTTATCTTATCTTTCTTCCTGAAGGCAGAAGATATCAAAAAAGGATATGGGCTTGAATTGCCTAATAAGAAAAAATGAATTGGGATTTTCTTATCAAAGATAAACCATCGCTATTCGTAACAACGGATAGTCGTCAAGTGCTTCCCGGCTGCGTCTTTGTGGCTCTTAAGGGGGAGCATTTTGATGGTAATCAGTTTGTGGACCAGGCTAAGGCTGCGGGAGCGGCATACGTTATTAGTGGCGAGCATGCCATGGCAGAGTTGCAGGACTTAGCACGAGCTTGGCGACGCGAATTGGGTTTGCCCATCATCGCTATTACCGGCACGAATGGTAAGACAACCACTAAAGAACTAACGGCAACGGTTCTGTCTACAATGTATAACCTGCATTACACCCAAGGAAACTACAACAACTCGTTAGGCGTGCCCCTTACCTTATTACAAATAACGCGCGCGCACGAGTTGGCTATTGTGGAGATGGGGGCTTCCCATCCGGGGGATATCAAAGAGTTAGTGGAGGTGGCCGAACCTAATTACGGCTTGATCACTAATGTGGGACGGGCTCACCTGCAGGGATTCGGATCCTTTGAAGGCGTACAACGCACCAAGGCCGAGTTATATGACTACCTGATGGCACATCCTCAAACTACCAAAGGTATCTTTATTAACGAAGATAATGCATACTTGCAGCAGATGCTGACAAACGCCGCTATTCATCCGGATACATTAGATACCGTACGAATTAGTTATACTACCGAACCGATGCTGACAAAAACCCACTTAGTAGGTGACTATAATGCCGAGAATATATCTGCGGCATTATGCATAGCCGAGCACTTTGGTATCAAACGCAAGGTGGCAATTGAGGCTATTCGGGGTTACCATCCTACCAATAACCGCTCTCAGGCAATGACAACCGAAAAGAACGAACTGGTGGTAGATGCGTATAACGCTAATCCTACATCTATGGCGGCATCGATTGATTCTTTCTGCCAACTTACCACGAATCAAAAACCATCTGCTTTTATATTAGGTGAGATGCGTGAATTAGGAGAATACAGCAAGACGGAGCATCAGAACATCGTCAATATGTTGCTGGAGCGCAAGGCGGAGCAAGTGTTGCTGGTGGGTGAAGAATACCGCGCGACAACAGCCCCATATCCTATCTTTCATGATGTGACCGAACTGAGTGACTATATCCAAAACAACCCATTAGTCGGCTATCGCATCTTAGTGAAAGGATCTCGTGGCAACCAATTAGAAAAGATATTGCCCCTATTATGAATAAACGAACCAAGATACTCATTACTTCCTTCTCCATTGTAGCAGTTATAGTGATTGCTGCGCTGGTTTTCTTTAGTCTGCATCAGCATAAACAGATGCAGGAGATTGTAGAGGAATTGGAGTTTGAGAAAGAAGCGTTGCAAGACGAATACGAAGACCTGGCCATTCAGTTTGATGGATACCAGCAATTGGATATTCAAAATGACTCGCTGCAGGATAAGTTGGCACGAGAGCAACAACGTGTGCGGGACTTGCTGGAAGAGTTGCGTATCACTAAGGTGACTAATGCTCGTCGTATATCTGCCCTCAAAAAAGAATTAGCTACAGTGCGGTCGGTGATGGTGACGTATGTACATCAGATTGATTCGCTGCACCAAACCAATAAACGGCTGGTGGTGGAGAATACCGAGTATAGACGTAAGAACGAGGAGATGACTCAGGCTAACGAACAGTTATCCAATGCCAATAATCAACTCACGCAAGTAGTGACGCGTGCTTCGATGTTAGAGATTACCGATTTTGAATGCATCATGCTGAATAAGCATAACCGCAAAACCTCGTTCATTAGCCAAGTAACTAAATTGGAATTCCACTATACCATCCAAAAGAACATCACCTGCGAACCGGGTAGTAAGACAGTCTATATGGTGTTGCGGGGCGTGGATGGCGAAGTGATGCAAAAACAGCCGGTAACGTTTGAATACGAGAATGGACAAGTGCCTTATTCGGTCAGCCAAACGATTGAGTATATGGGTGAGGAATACATGGGGACAATGTATTGGACCATTGATGAAGATTTAATTCAAGGCGACTATGCTGCGGACTTCTTTATTGATGGAAATCTATGCGGCTCGTTCACTCTTGCCCTCAAAAAATGAGCAATAATGACCTAAAAAGTCATTTTTTACCCAAAAAATTTGCATATATGCGAATTAAGTTGTAATTTTGCAGTCCAATCACCCAATTTGTGGTTGGAAGCTATAGATGCGGCGATGTTCTCATCTTAGGATATTGCATCAGCCGTAATTGTTTAACCAAATAATACTTAACGTCATGTATTTGACTTCTGAGAAAAAAGTTGAGATCTTTGCGCAATATGGCAAAGATGCTAAGAACACCGGTTCGGCTGAGAGCCAAATCGCATTGTTCACCTTCCGTATTAACCACCTTACTGAGCACTTAAAAGTTAACCGCAAGGACTTCGGTACCGAGCGCGCTTTGACCGCTTTGGTAGGTAAACGCCGTCGCTTGCTGGATTACTTGAAGGCTACGAATATTGAGCGCTACCGTGCCATCATTAAGGATTTGGGTATTCGTAAGTAATCAACTTCAGAAAAGGGCTCTTCGTGCGCGGGGAGCCTTTTTGCATTGTATCATTGTTAATCTATATAGTATGAAAAAAGCCGTATTATTCTTATTACCCATTATGTTGATGAGTTGTCAAACCAAACAAGTTGCTTCGACTGTTGCTAGTGAAGATAGTTTTGCCTATTCCATGATGAAGCAGAGCGTAGCCGAAGGCACCAATGCTTTCCTTAGTCCTACTTCTGTAGCCATGGCACTGAATATGCTTACTCCCGGAGCAGAAGCGCAGACGCTGAAGGAACTGCAAGCTGTTGTTCCTGCGGTCAGCATTGCCTCAACCGACTTCCTTAAAGTGGCTTCGGCTATCTGGATTAACGAGGGTGTACAAGTCTATCCGGCTTATTTGACTGCTAACAAGGATGCCGAAGTCTATGTCGGTCCTATCTTAGCTCAAAAAGTGAATGGATGGGCTGCGGCCAAGACCAATGGCAAGATCAATAAGATTGTAGAGGACCCGATTCGTATGCCGATGATGCTGACGAATGCGTTGTACTTTAAGGCACAGTGGCAACATCCCTTTAAGAGCCAAAATACAAAGCAAGAGACGTTCTATGGCGCTAAGGGAGAACATAAAGCAGATATGATGCATCAAACCAACCACTTTGCGTACATAGAGAATCGCAAGATGCAGGCTATTCGTCTGGACTATACCAGTCCTTATTGCATGGATATCATTTTGCCGGCACAAGGTAAGTCGGTGGCTGATGTCATCAACGAGGTGCCTAATATAAATCTGACGGCAGCTGAATCATGCAAGGTGCGTCTCACCTTACCTAAGGTTAAACTAGAGTACGAAAAGGTGCTGAATGACTATCTGAGTAAGATGGGCTTATCTACCTGTTTCTCCTCCAAAGCTGATTTCTCGCGTATCTCGGCTTCGCCGCTCTTTATTGGTATAGTGAAACAAAATACCTTCCTCGCTATTGACGAAGAAGGTACTGAGGCTGCAGCTGTAACATCGGTTATGATGGCAATGTCGGCGCGTCCTATTCAGGAGAAGATTTACGAGATGAACATCAACCGTCCGTTTGTGCTGCTGATTCGTGAAACAGAAACGAACCGTATCTTATTCTATGGCGTAATCAATACGCTGTAATTACTTTTGCAAATACTCATGCATGGCCTTAGCGGCCTTGCGCCCGTCACTCATAGCCAGGATGACGGTAGCTCCGCCACGCACTATATCGCCTCCGGCAAATAGAGTTGGTATGGAACTTTGCATTGTATCATCCCCCACTACAATAGTGCCTTTGCGACTGATTTCAAGTCCGCTGACAGAGTTAGGTATGAGTGGGTTAGGACTAACGCCTACACTCACGATAACCAAATCTACAGGAATGGTAATCGTCTTGCCTTCGATGGCTACAGGACTGCGACGACCGCTTTCGTCCGGTTCTCCTAATTCCATGACTTGCAGCACGGCTTCCTTCACGCGTCCGTTTTCGTCAGCGTGGTACTCAATAGGGTTATGCAAGGTCATGAACTCAATGCCTTCCTCCTTGGCGTGGCGCACTTCTTCTATACGTGCCGGCATCTCTTCCTCGCTGCGACGATAGATAATCATCGCATGTTCCGCTCCTAATCGTTTGGCGGTACGCACAGCATCCATGGCGGTGTTGCCTCCACCAATGACGGCTACGTTCCTGCCATACAGCAGAGGAGTATCCGTATGCGCATTGCTGGCATCCATTAGGTTGACGCGAGTCAGGTATTCATTGCAACTCATCACTCCATTTAGGTTCTCGCCGAGGATGTTCATAAATCGTGGCAGACCAGCTCCTGAACCCACAAAGATAGCAGCAAAGCCTTGCTCTTTGAGGTCATCGATAGTGAGTGTCTTGCCAATAATCGTGTCGGTTTGGAAGGTGACGCCTAACTGCCTAAGTCCGGCAATCTCTTTATCTACGATACTATTAGGCAAACGGAACTCCGGAATGCCGTATTTAAGTACGCCACCTATCTCGTGCAATGCCTCAAAGACAGTGACGGCATAGCCGTACTTAGCCATATCTCCGGCAAAAGCCAATCCTGCAGGACCGCTACCCACTACGGCTATCTTGGTCTCATTCTCGGTGCTTAGAGCACTCCAATGAGTATTATTTTCTATCTTTCCATTATCTGCTACAAAACGCTCGAGGTATCCAATTGCGACCGGTTCGTGTCCCATCTTATGATGGATACAGCGACTCTCACATTGTTTCTCTTGCGGACATACACGACCGCAGACGGCAGGCAGCGTTGAACTCTGTGCAATCACAGTAGCCGCTCCGTTGATGTCGCCTTGCTCCACTTTCTTGATGAAGGCAGGAATTTGGATATTCACCGGGCATCCTTCCACGCAGGTGGGTTTAGGGCAGTTCAGGCAGCGATGAGCCTCCGTAAGAGCTTGCTCCATCGTTAGACCTTGGTTCACTTCGGCATGCAGGCTCTGGATGCGTACCTGTGGCGGTAACTCATTCATCTTAACACGCGGAATAGCCACGCGCTCTTTGGCGGTAAGCGGATGCTGCAGTTGCTGGTATTGGTCCATAGCAATGGCCTCTTCGGGCTTGTATGAACGCATACGTGTCATCATCTCATCCCAATCTACTTGGTGTGCATCAAACTCAGGTCCATCTACACATACGAACTTGGTTTGTCCGTCAATCGATACGCGGCATGCTCCGCACATCCCTGTGCCATCCACCATGATGGTGTTCAGACTGGCATCCGTTGGAATATTGTATTTCTTAGTAGTCAGACTCACGAATTTCATCATAATAGCCGGACCAATCGTGATACATTTATCTACCGGTTCGCGAAGGATGACTTGTTCCACACCAACGGTAACAACACCTTGCTGTCCCATACTACCGTCATCCGTCATCACAATCACTTCATCTGACCATTGGGATAGTTCATCCTTGAGAATAATAAGGTCTTTGTTTCGTGCTGCCAGCACAGTAATTACACGGTTGCCGGCTTTCTTGAGCGCTTCCGCAATCGGTAACATCGGTGCAGCACCTACGCCGCCACATGCACAAACCACGGTGCCGAAATTCTCAATGTGAGTGGCTTTGCCTAAAGGACCGACTACGTCTTGCAGATACTGCCCCGGCTCCATAGCACATAGTTTGGAGGACGAAACACCAATGCGCTGAACAACTAAGGTAATTGTGCCTTTGTCGGTATCGGCTGCACTAATCGTCAAGGGCATTCGTTCGGAATGGGCATCTACGCGGATAATGACAAAATGACCCGCTTTGCGGCTGCGCGCAATAAGAGGCGCCTCAACCACTATCTCGGCTACATTGTCGGAAAAGAAACGCTTAGAAATGATTTTGTTCATATTTTATTTGTATTTATTGTCAATTGTAGCATGCACCAGTCTCCGGATTGATGCATGGTTATTTGATGCAGACCTACTGCTTGTGCAGCAGTTAGCAAGTCTGGAACATCGGATGCATAAAAGCCGCTCAGCCACACTTGTCCGTCAGGATTTAATAATCGGGCATAAAGGGGCATTTGGGCGATTAGCACGTTCTTATGGATATTACTTAAAATAAGGTCATACTTGCCTTCTGGAGGAGTTGAACCTAATTGAATAGAATAGGAGGAAGGGGGTAGGTTGTTTCTTTGGCAGTTTTCTATGGCGCACGATACACTCTTGTCATCCATATCCACCATGGTGATATGTTGGGCACCTAATTTAGCTGCCACGATACCTAATATACCTGTGCCACAACCGTTGTCCAGTACGGTGTATGGTGTATGGTGTGTGGTGTTAGATGTATAGTGCTGAATGAGGGCTTGAACAAGCATAGAGGTAGTCTCGTGATAGCCTGCTCCGAAGGCGCAATGCGATTGAATCAGCACGTTGGTCTTAGGTAACTCAATGGTGAACTCAGGATGCTCCTGCTCCCAGGTCTGATTCCAATTCTCATCCGGACATTCTTCGGCACTAAGTAAGGAAACTCCCTCATAATCCGCTACCACTTGTTCCACCGATTTGCGCTGAAATAAGGATGTTTGTATATATGCTAACGAGACGGGATCCTTGTCGGTCTCCGTCTCGCAGAATGCCTCAAATCCTACATCTGCCAGGTCTTGCTCAAACAGGGCACGTTGCCAGTCCGGCAAAGCAACGGCAAATGTACATTGAGTATATAACATTGTATAACGCTTAGAAGTACTTGGTCTCGGCTCCCACGATGCTGCTGAGCAGGTTATTCGCTAAGCGGCTGGCACCGAAACGGAAACTTTGGTTATTGAGCCAATCCTCACCTAAGATCTCTTTAACGAGTGTGAAGTGTTGCACAGCTTCGTCGGTTGTGGAAACGCCTCCGGCAGGTTTGTAGCAAACCTTAACGCCTGTTTTAGCCTTCCATGCTTTGATGGCTTGACACATAACATAGGTAGCTTCGGGAGTAGCATTGACTTTAATCTTACCAGTAGAAGTCTTGATGAAATCAGCTCCGGCTGCCATAGCGATGAAGGATGCTTTCCAAATGTTCTCAGCCGTAGTGAGGGCACCGGTTTCCAAAATAACTTTGAGGTGATGTTCGCCGCAAGCCGCTTTAATCTCACTAATCTCATCAAATACCTCTTGATAACGTCCCTCAAGGAACTTACCGATAGAAATAACAATATCAATTTCGGTAGCACCGGCCTTGATAGCAAGAGCTGTTTCAGCTACTTTCACTTCAATAAATGTCTGCGAAGCAGGGAAACCTGCGCTAACGCAAGCCACACCGATACCGGCAGGAAGGTTCTTGCGAGCTACACCGGCTAATGCAGGATAAACGCACATAGCGGCTACATTAGGTACACCGGGGAAGTTCTTTTCAAACTCGCTCACTTTCTTAGCCATACCTTCTACCTTGGCAACGGTATCTTCGCCGTTCAGTGTAGTCAGGTCAATCTGATGCAAGCACTCCATCCAAACCTCGCGGTTGTTGTTCTCTGCAAAATGGTTGTCAATAATCTCTTTTGTAGCTTTTGCTACTTCAGCGTCCGACATGGTGAACGGATAAGCTGCGAATAATTCGTTGAAGTTCATGATTGTATTAGTTTAGTGATTTATAATGATTTACTCAGGAAGACGGCCAACAATGGTTTCGTTGCCACGAACAGCCTCACCTACTGTAACAAAAATCTCGGTATCCAAAGGCAAGTACATATCTACTCGCGACCCTAATTTAATGAATCCCAAATGCTCGTTGCGATGCGCTTCTTTGCCCACTTTAGCGTAGGTTACAATACGACGTGCCATTGCTCCTGCAATCTGACGGACAGCTACTTGGATCTTTTGAGGGGTCTCGATAATCACAAGGGAACGCTCATTCTCCGTAGATGATTTAGGCAGCCAAGCTTGCAAGTGCCGTCCCTTCTGGTGCTCGCTACGAATAATATTGCCTTCCACAGGATACCAGTTAGCGTGCACGTTAAGCGGCGACATAAAAATACTGACTTGCAACCGCTTCTCATGGAAAACCTCATCCTCCATCACCGGCTCAATGACTACCACTCGGCCATCGGCAGGAGCCAACAGGAAATTAGGATCGGAAATCTCCACTTCGCGCATAGGGTTGCGGAAGAAATACGTCACAAACACGAGCAACAAGGCCGTGAGTATTAACGTAATTGCAAACAGCCAATGCGGCTCGTACAAGTACATAGGTACATTAATCACAAAAAGCAGTAGCACCAATCCGAGCACGGTGCGTTTTCCTTCTGCATGGATGCGACGATGACGTGTTTTTTGTCGTTTCATAACCATTGATTATATGGGAATTGGGTCAACATTTTGGCTGCATCATCCAGCCCTTGTTGAATTTTCTTATCTAACATCATTTTGAACATCAGCGGCAGGTCGGCCTTGAACGTTAGTCGAATGCGTGTATCGGTCGGAGTAACCTGCTTAAGCTGTATCCAAAAATTAGCTTGCATAGGAATACCTTCGGTACCGAACTTAATCGTATCATTCTCAATCGTGTCTTCAATACGAATGGTGATCTTCTGCCCCAAACCATCTACTTTCATCCGAATATTATCCGGGTGCACCTCTAATTCTTGCACTTTGTCCTGAGGAATCATATCCTTCACGCGGTTCAAATTATCTAAATTAGATAATACCCGATATACGTTCTCCGCCGAATTGGGGATAGAGCAAACTTGACTTTCGTATTTTGTTTCTGCCATAATAATCTCATTTGAAGGGGCAAAGTTACTGCTTTTTTTTGAAATATGCAAATTTATTTTGCCTTTGCGTGTTTTTTTTCGTATTTTTCTATCTGTCGATTAGAAACATTGATGGCGCGTTCTAAGGTGTTGATGTTGCGCATAGCCACAGCTAACAGGTATGTTTGGTGCAACGCTTTGCGTTCATTTTCGGATAAGTAATAGCGAATATTTTGCTTCCCGATGCTGGTTACTAGGATGCGGTCGTTGACGTGATTATCAATCAAACTCAGTAACTGCAGAGCATCATCGCCTTCAATGGTTAGTATCTCATGCCACCCCTCTGCATTGAAAGCATGATTGCTGCCTTCCTTCTCTACATAGTCCTCTCCGAAACTGAACCGCACCGCCGATTGCTCGTGTTGATGTGAACCATAGTAGTATGACTGAAGTCGCACCATATAATTATCCATTACGTACGCCTGTATAAAGTTGCGCTCCGCGTTGCGCGATGTTTGAAGCAGTTTATGCACGTAGTGACCGTAGTCTTCTGCTTTCTCATCCTTGCTATACACAAACGACTGCAACAACGTGTCCGTTTGAGGGATAAGGGCATGCAGGATAGAGTCGGAATAAACTACGTTCTGCTTGGCATTGCAATAGGTAATGCTGTCTTGAATGGCTTTTTGCTGACGCATAATCTCAACTTTGCTTGGACGGTGCGTGCAAGCCAAGAGAACAAAAGAAAGTGAAAAGAGGATGATTTTCTGCATAGATTATTGAATTTGAGTGCAAAAGTACAAAAAAAAATGCAAAAAACGAAAAAAATCACCAAAAAAGTTGTGAGAGTGAAAAATTATTTGTAATTTTGCAGCCAAATTATGCCTATTAGGTTCATTGCGAAAGTAAATAACCCAATAATAATTAAATTATCAACATTAAACAAAAGTTTAAGAGTTATGAAAAAATCTATCGTATTTATGTCAATCATCGCCATGGCTTTGATGACATCTTGTAAGACTCCGATTTCTCCGGAGCAACTTAGTGTTAACCCCAATCCTCTTAAGGTGGTTGGTAATAAAGTAAATGCCGAGATTACCGGTACTTTCCCCGCAAAGAAATTTGCTAAGAAGGGTGTGTTGGTTGTTACTCCTGTCCTCAAATTTGATGGTCAAGAAGTGCTTGGCGAACCTGTTACTTATGTAGGTCAAAAGGCTAAAGAAAACGGTACTGTAGTTAATTATGCTGAGGGTGGTACTTGTTCTCAGAACTTCAGTGCAGACTATGTTCCTGCAATGGACAACTGCGAATTGTATCTGCGTTTCAATGCTACATTAGGCGACAAAGTATTTGAAATTCCTGACTTAAAAGTTGCTGATGGTCTGATTACTACCGCTAAATTAGCTGATGCTAAAGGCATCAAAGCTCGCGTAACTGCTGATAAGTTCCAACGTATCATTCAAGAGACCCAAGAGGCTGACATTAAGTTCCTCATCCAACGTAGCGATTTGCGCAACTCAGAGACTAAATCTCAAGAGGTTAAGGACCTGCAAGCTGCTATCAAAGAGGCTAATGACAACGAGAAGAAGGCTATCAACAAACTGGAAGTTGCCGGTTATGCTAGTCCTGAAGGTGGTATGGATTTGAATACCAAATTGGCTAATGCTCGTCAAGCTAATGCTCAAAAGTTCTTGGCTAAACAGCTCAAGAAAGACAAAGTAAATGCTGAAATCGCTTCTGATGTTACTGCAGAGGACTGGGAAGGTTTCCAAGCTGCTATGGAAGAGAGCAATATCCAAGATAAAGAGTTGGTTCTCAATGTACTTCGTATGTACAACGATCCTGAGGAGCGCGAGAGCCAAATCAAGAACCTGAGCGCTGTTTACAAAAACATCGCTGACGAGATTCTGCCTGCATTGCGTCGCAGCCGTCTGGTTCTGACTACTGACTTGATCGGTAAATCTGACGAAGAAATCGTTGCTTTGTTCAACAGTGATCCTGCTCAACTCAACGTGGAGGAGATTTTATATGCTGCTACTCTGATTGAGGATAAGAAAGCCGTTTATGCTAAGGCTGCTGAGCTCTATCCTAATGACTATCGTTGCTGGAACAACCTCGGCTTAGTTGAGTTTGAGGCTGGTAACGTAGCTGAGGCTCGCCGTGCTTACGCCAAGGCTCTTGAGCTGAACGCTAACGATGCTGACGTTAACTATAACGCTGCTTTAGCTGCTTTGGCTGACAATGACCTGGAGAAGGCTGAATTGTACTTAGGCAAGGCTGCTGGCACACAAGGTGACTTGGCTACCGCTCAAGGTACGTTCTACACCATGCAAGGTAACTACGACAAAGCTAAAGCTGCTTATGGTCAAACAGTAAGCAACAACGCAGCTTTGCAACAAATCTTAAATGAGGATTACGCAGGCGCACGCAAGACATTGGATGCTATTGCTAATCCTGATGCTAAGACTGCTTACCTGAAGGCTGTTGTTGGTGCTCGCACCAATGATGTTGAGGCTGTTTATGCTAACCTCAAAGAGGCCGTTAAGTGCAACAAACTGAAAGAGAAAGCTCAGAAGGATATCGAGTTCGCTAAGTTCGCTGAGGACGAGACCTTCTTGGCTATCGTTAAATAATGTCGGTTCTTTTTCCTAAAGTTCCGAAACCGCGTGGGTGGGACTATCGTCCCATTTACTACGATCCAGAGAAAGAGGCGCGCAAGGATAAACTTGCGCGTCTTCATCATGGGTCGTTCCGAGAGGAACATGAGAAGAATATGTCCACCCAGCGGCAATGCAATAAGTCTAAACTGGGCTTCTGGATCGCCCTATTAGCCCTGATTCTATTGCTTTATTTCTTCCTCAAATAACTCTAAACTCTAAACGCTCAACTCTACACTCTAAATCATGGACATCATTCACCTTCTTCCGGATAGTGTAGCTAATCAAATCGCTGCGGGCGAAGTGATTCAGCGTCCTGCCAGTTGTCTCAAGGAACTGGTGGAGAACTCGCTGGATGCCGGTGCCACCAAGATTGATGTGTTGGTGCGCGATGCCGGGCGCACGCTCATCCAAGTGATTGATAATGGTAAGGGAATGAGTGATACGGATGCCCGAATGGCGTTTGAACGACATGCAACCAGTAAAATCCGCGAAGCAGCGGATTTATTTCAGTTGCGAACAATGGGGTTCCGCGGCGAGGCGTTGCCCAGTATATGCGCCGTGGCTCAAGTGGAAGTGACAACGCGTCGCGAAGAGGACGAGATAGGCACACGAATAGAGATTGACGGAACGCAAGTGGTGAGTCAAGAACCTTGCTCTTGTCCGGTAGGCACTAACTTCAAGGTGAAGAACCTATTCTATAACGTGCCGGTTAGACGTAAGTTCCTAAAAACAGACCAAACCGAGTTGCGTAACTTATTGACCGAATTCTATCGGATTGTGCTGGTTTATCCCCAGGTGCAGTTTACCTTTGTCAGTAACGACGAGATTTTAATGGAATTGCCGGCAGGAACAGATAAACAGCGTATTGAGCAGGTCTTTGGGAAGGGACAACGTCAGTCTTATACCAGCCATTTAGTGGATATAGCATCGCAAACCGAACTAGTGACTATCCGTGGTTTTGTGGGTAAACCCGAGATGGCAACCAAGAATGCCCAGCAGTTCTTCTTCGTCAATGGTCGCTTTATGCGCCATCCGTACTTCCATAAAGCCGTGCTGAATGCTTATTCAGGTATGCTGCAGGGGGAAGAGACGCCTTCCTATTATATCTATTTAGAGGTCAATCCGGAGAATATAGACGTTAATATCCATCCCACAAAAACAGAGATTAAGTTCCAGGACGAACAGGCTATCTTCCAAATCCTGATGGCGACTGTTCGCGAGGCGTTGGGTAAGTTCAATATCGCTCCCTCGCTTGATTTTGACCGAAGCGGATACGTGGAAATACCTACCGATGGTAAGGCTCCCAGCAGTTTACCTATTACCCATTCCACCGTGCCATATAACCCCTTCCAACAGTCGCGTGAACGGGCTAATACACTCAATTGGCAATCGATGTATACCACTCCGGTTGCTGAACGCGAACCGCTACAAGAGCAACAACAGATGCTCTTCGAACAGACATGGTCGGTCGGCCAGGTCTATCAGTATAATGGCCGCTATTTGATGCTGCCTACCGAAGGCGGCTTGATGATGGTGGACCAGCATCGCGCACATATATGTGTGCTGTTCAATTTGTATTTACATCATATCAGCGAGACCCGAATGGCTTCGCAACAACTGCTCTTCCCCGAGGTACTGGATGTCGCTCCGGACGAAGTGGTGATTATTAATGATATATTGGATGAACTGCAACGGGTGGGGTTTGATATGGCTCAACTGTCACCGGTAAGTTTTACCATATCGGGTGTACCGGCGTTGTTGGAAGATAAAGACCCTGTCGTTGCCATCAAGAATATATTATCGGCGGTACAAGTCTCCGGTTCGGTGCATGACCACGTGCAGAAAACCATCGCATTGAGTTTGGCTAAAGAAACCGCCATTCCTTACGGGAAGGTGTTGCAGAAAGAAGAAATAGAGGATCTGTTAAGACGTTTATTGGCTCTGCCTAACTATCGCTATACGGAGGATGGAAAGGTGGTTATTTCCATCATAACGGACGATGAATTGGCAAAAAAATTCTAAATTATCGAAAAAAATATACTTTTTTTCTTAATAATTTGCATAATTCAAAAAAAAACCGTACCTTTGCGGTCGATTTTAAATCGAATGTGAATATTATTAACAAATAAAACTTTTATATTATGTCAGAAATTGAAGAAAAAGTAAAAGCCATTATTGTTGAGAAATTAGGTGTTGATGCGGCTCAAGTTACTATGGAGGCTAGTTTCTCCGCAGATTTGAATGCAGACTCGTTGGATACCGTGGAGTTGATTATGGAGTTTGAGAAAGAGTTTGGTATTACTATTCCTGATGAGGATACTCAGAAGATCTCTACAGTTGGTGATGCCGTAGCTTATATCGAAAAAGCTATTGCGTAAATAACAATGTTACATTCGTTTACGAGTCTGCGGTGGAGTACTGTGGACTCGTAGTTTTTATTAACTATTAAAAACCGCTTATTATATGGAATTACATAGAGTTGTTGTAACGGGAATGGGAGTGCTGACTCCTATAGGAAATGATGTGGATTCGATGTGGGAGGCAATGAAGCAGGGGAAGAGTGGTGCTGCGGATATAACGGCTTTTGATACTAGTCTGTTTAAAACACATTTTGCTTGCGAAGTAAAAGGTTTCAATGTGGATGAATTATTGGATCGCAAGGAAGCCCGTAAGATGGACCGCTTCTCCCAATTCGCTGTTTGGACTGCCAAGCAAGCGTTGATGGATTCCGGATTGGATTTAGATAAGGAAAACCGCGAACGAATAGGTTCGATTTGGGCCAGCGGTATGGGTGGATTAACCAGCTTAGAGGTGGATTGCATGGATTATGCTAAGGGTGATGGTACACCTCGGTTCAGTCCGTTCTATATCCCTAAAGCAATCATTAATATGGGTGCCGGACATATATCCCTCGTCTTGGGTCTCAAGGGTATTAACTACGGAGTAGCTTCGGCTTGTTCGTCTTCGGGACATGCTATCGCTTCTGCGTTTGATGCCATCCGCTTAGGTCGCGCTGATGTAATCTTCTCCGGTGGCAGCGATGCCGATGTCACCTATTCGGGTATCGGTGGATTCAATTCCATGCATGCCCTTTCTACGCGCAACGATAGTCCGGCTACGGCTTCTCGTCCGTTCAGTAAGTCCCGTGATGGATTTGTATTGGGCGAAGGTGCTGCCTGCTTGATATTGGAGGAATACGAACATGCCATCAAACGTGGTGCTAAGATATATGCTGAACTGGTAGGTGCCGGTATGAATGCCGATGCCCATCACATGACCGCTCCAGACCCCGAAGGATTAGGTGCTGCACGGGTGATGATGGAGGCTATCAATGATGCAGGAATAACACCCGACCAGGTCGATTATATCAATACTCATGGCACATCCACTCCATTAGGAGATATATGTGAAATAAAGGCCATCCAAAACGTTTGGGGCGAAGATGCTTATCGTCTGAATATATCCTCTACCAAGTCCATGACCGGACATATGATGGGGGCTACAGGTGCTGTCGAAGCAGCCGCTACCGTACTGGCTTTGCGCGATGGTATAGTGCCTCCCACTATCAACCACGAAGAAGGGGATGAGGATGAGAACATCGATTATCGTCTGAACTTCACATTCAATAAAGCTCAAAAACGCGACCTGCGTTTCGCCCTGTCCAATACATTCGGGTTCGGTGGACAAAACGCTTGCTTGTTATTTAAGAAATACTAAGATGGTAGTTGCTATTGTTGGTGCATCGGGTGCAGTTGGACAAGAACTGCTGACAGTGCTATCGGAACGGCATTTTCCCGTTACCGAATTGCGTTTGTTCGGTTCGGAACGAAGTGCAGGAACCGTGTATTCATTTGCAGGACAATCCGTCACCGTGCAACAACTGCAACATGGCAACCAGTTTGAAGGCGTCGATATAGCTTTTGTGTCGGCGGGAGGGTCGGTTAGTAAGGAGTATGCCCCGGATATAACGCGCTACGGAGCCATCATGATTGATAACTCCAGTATGTTCCGGATGGACGAGGACGTGCCTTTAGTGGTGCCGGAGATCAATCCCCAGGATGCGTTAGTTAGTCCCCGTGGCATCATTGCCAACCCTAATTGCTCCACCATCGTCATGGCTCTGCCGCTTTATGCTATCCATCGTATCAGTCCTATTCGTCGCATCCATGTGGCTACCTATCAGGCTGCCTCCGGTGCCGGAGCACAAGCCATGTTGGAGCTGCAGAATCAATACAAGCAACTCGTTAATGGCGAAGAACCTACGGTTAATAAGTTCGCTTACCAACTGGCATACAACGTTATCCCCCATATCGATGTCTTTATGGAGAATGACTATACCCGTGAGGAGATGAAGATGCATAATGAGACCCGCAAGATCTTACATACGGACTTGTCTGTCTCGGCTACCTGTGTTCGTGTGCCGTCCCTGCGCTGCCATAGCGAATCGGTGTGGGTGGAGACCGAACGGCCTGTCTCTCCGGAGCAGGCTCGACAAGCCATTCAATCCATGACGGGATGCCAGATAATGGATGAGCCTCAGAATAAACAATACCCGATGCCGCTTTTCCTGAGTGGCAAAGATGATGTGTATGTGGGACGAATCAGAGCGGATATAGCCAATCCCAATGGCTTAACTTTTTGGTGCGTGAGCGACCAGATTCGCAAAGGCGCTGCGCTCAATGCTGTTCAAATAGCTGAGTATGTTATCCGACATTGAAATAATGGCTCCGGTAGGATGCTGGGAGAGTCTGGCTGCGGCGATTGAGGCCGGAGCTACCAGTGTCTATTTTGGTATCGAGCACCTCAATATGAGGGCACGCTCGTCTGCTAATTTCACCACGAACGACCTATGCCGCATCGTGGAGACCTGCCAACAGGCTAAGGTCAAGACTTATCTCACCCTTAATACCGTCATGTACCCCGAAGACTTGCCACTGATGCGCGAGATAGTAGATACGGCCAAGAGAGTAGGACTAACCGCTATCATTGCCAGCGACATAGCTGTTCTCCAATATGCCCATCAGCAGGGCGTGGAGGTGCATCTCAGCACCCAACTCAACATCGCCAATACGGAAGCCTTGCGCTTCTATGCCCAGTACGCCGACGTGGTAGTGCTGGCACGCGAACTCAATATGGAGCAGGTCAAAACTATCTATCAGGATATCCAACAACAGCATATATGCGGACCCAAGGGCGAACCTATTCGTATCGAGATGTTCTGCCACGGCGCTTTATGTATGGCGGTGAGTGGTAAGTGCTACCTGAGCCTCAATAACCTCGGCATGAGTGCCAACCGCGGAGCATGTATGCAAGTGTGCCGCCGAGGATATATAGTGCGGGATAAAGAAAGCGATTTGGAATTAGAGGTGGATAACCAATACATCATGTCCCCCAAGGACCTCAAAACGATTGGTTTCCTCAATAAATTGCTGGATGCCGGTGTAAGAGTGCTGAAGATAGAAGGCCGTGCTCGTGGACCCGAATACGTCAAGACCGTCGTGGAGTGCTACCGCGAGGCTGTGGAGGCTTGGCAACGAGGTGACTACCAACAGCCGCAGATTACGGCACAAATAGAAGAATGGAATACCCGCCTGGCACGAGTCTTCAATCGAGGATTTTGGGATGGTTATTACCAAGGACAGTTCTTGGGCGAATGGACGCATGAATATGGGTCCAAGGCAACCCGCAAAAAAGTGTATGCAGGTAAATGCACTAATTTCTTTAGCCGTATATCCGTGGCGGAGTTCATGTTAGAGGCTGTGCCTCAAATATCCGAAGGAGACGAACTATTAGTGACCGGCGAGACTACCGGGGCGTATGAACTCACGGCGCATGACTTACATGACGAACCGGGCAATCCTCGCCCAACCGTTTATCAGGGACATGCTTTCGCTATCCATACCGATCGCGTGGTCCATCGCGGAGATAAACTCTATCTGTATAAATGAAAAAACTCCTTATCATAGCATGCTGCTTCTGCGTCATTCCGGTGATGGCAGAAGGACGACTGATGATTCGCTCATCCGTCTCCGGAGCCGATGTGTATGTAGATGGAGCGTGGCAAAAACATACTGCTCCTGCGACGTACACCCTTCCCGCGGGCGCGCACACGATTATGATAAATAAGGAGGGCTATCGCCCCTTGGTGGATACCATCACCATCGCCGATGACCAAAAATGTATGTGGGAGGTTTGGTTGGAACCGATGGACGAAGATATAGCTAAACGTGTCACTCCTTATCGCCGATTAGTGTGGAACTACACCGTGGAGAATAACCCCTTCCGCGTGATGTGGTTCGGTATCGGTTTTGGACTGGGTTCCGGCGCGGCTATGCAACTCTCCCTGGCAGATATGCGATGTGGCATAGTAGAGTTACGTCCCTGCGTGTGGGGAGTTAATTATCCGTTCTTCTCCGGCATCTCGCATGAGAACTACGATGTATGGCGTGTTATCTGTCCGGATCGGTCGGTTACTCAGGATAAATACGATATGGCTATTCCTACTCAGGGCAGGCAGTTCTACTATACGCCTATGCTGAGGGTGCTTCTGCCGTATAACCAGCGCACGGCGGTGGTGCTTAGTGCCGGTCCGCAAATCAGTTGGACGCATGTGTATTGGCAGTTGGATTATCGTGAATTACCTACTGCGCATTCATATATCTATACTACGGATGGTGTTCCTAAATCCGGCTATCATTTCGACCGCCCTTGGTTCACTTGCGAAATTGCCGTAGTTCGCACCGGCACCACCTCCGATATGAGTGCTTTCTTCCGTTATCAAGACGGTTTCTTTGTCGGCTGTGAATGGCGCATCGGTCAAAAACGGTGATTGTTTCTTAATTGGCTAATTCCTAATTGGCTCCTTGGTTAATTGGCTACTTCCTACTTGGTTAATTCATAATTCTTAATTCTTCTCCTTCCGGAATAGCGAAGCGGTCCGAACTATCCGGAATATCCGGAAAAATACGATTTTTCTTGCATATCTCAAAAATTCTTTGTAATTTTGCAAGCAGAAAAAGAAATAAAATAGATTATGAATAAATCTAACATATTAAAAATTAAAGACACCTCGGTTCGAACAATCAAAGTAGGACAATGGGATTATATTTGTATTACAGATATAGCACGATTAAAGAATCCTGCTGAGCCAAAAGATGTTGTTAAGAATTGGATGCGTGTAAAAAACACAATTGAATATCTTGGATTGTGGGAGATGCTTCATAATCCAAATTTCAAAGGGGTCGAATTCGATCCCCTTATAAATCATATCGCGCAACAACAAATGCAAGTTTTGGAAGATGTAGGAGAACGTAAATTTTTGACCGAATCGTAAAAAAAATATCCCAGTGTCACTAAATTGTCACTTTGATGCAGTACTTTTGCCGTAGATTTTCAATTACTACACTAAAACTACTACATTATGGCACTACAACAGACATTGGAAATTCAGTTTGAAGAACCGCAAGAAAACACAGAAATTATGGCAAAAAGTATTGAAGAAAAAGTAGAAGATTGGGCAAAAAAGCAGTTTGGCTCTCAAAAGTACTACACCAAAACCGAAAGTATCAACTCCGAAATAGACGGTGCTTTGCACAAAGCCCCCAGTAAAAGTGGTGGTTCAGGTTCTAATTTCCCCGACATCAAATGTATGATAGATGTTGACAATCGTCATATTCCAGTAATGATAGAAGCCAAAGGTACACAAGGGGATCTCATTAAATTAGATGCAACGGGGGCGGTTGAAAATTTCACAAAGAAAGGTGACCCTAATTATAGTAATATCGCCAAATATGCTGTAAATGGTGCCATTCATTATGCGCGTGCCATTTTAGACTTTGCACCATCTTATAAAGAGGTACTTGCTATTGGAATAAATGGTTATGAACAAGGTGCAGAAATCAAATATGAAGTTAGTGCTTGGTATATAAGCAAGGACAACTGGTTCGTTCCAAAACATATCGCGGACTATGAAGATATGAGTTTCTTAATAAAAAAGAACACAAAAGAATTGGTTGCAAAATTAGATACTTTGGGTTTGACAGATTCGGAGAAAGAAGCACAAAAACGCATTCTTGAAAACAACATAGACGTTGCCCTAAAAGATCTTAACCAAATGTTGCGCGATGAACAAAATATCGTAGTGGAAAATCGTGTGCAACTCGTTGCGGGCATGATTATGGCAGGACTTGGAACAATTGGTGTAATGCCTTTGCAAATTGAAGATTTAAAAGGATTAACAGATGATGACAACGATGGACAAATTATTTTGCGAAAAATTAAAGCATTTTTGGCTGCGAAACAATTGCCACAGGAAAAAATAGATACAATAATAGGAGTGCTTAATGTCCCGTTTATCCAATCCGATTTACAAATTTCAGTAGAAGGAGAAAGTAAACTACATACTATTTATAAAGAAGTAAAGACAAAAATTCTTCCATATTTATCAGGTGAATTGCATGATTTGGATTTTACAGGTCGTCTATTTAATGTGATGAATGATTGGGTAGCCGTTCCTGATGGCGATAAAAACGATGTCGTGCTAACTCCTCGTTATGTTACGAACTTAATGGCGAAACTATGTAATGTTAATAGAGATAGTTATGTTTGGGACTTTGCTACAGGCTCTGCTGGTTTCCTTATTTCTGCTATGAACGAAATGATAGCTGATGCTAAAGCGAATATCACAAGTCCGAGCAAATTGGAGGAAAAAGTGTTGAAAATCAAGATGGAGCAACTTCTTGGTATAGAAAAACTGCCCGATGTTTACACATTAGCAGTTCTTAATATGATTTTGATGAAGGATGGAAGTGCTAATATTATTAAGGACAACTCATTAAATTACGATGGTACTTACAAACAAGGCACAAATAATGGAAAACCATTCCCAGCAACGGTATTCTTACTTAACCCGCCATATTCAGCAGAGGGTAAGGGCTTGATATTTGTAGATAAAGCCCTTAAAATGATGAATCATGGTGGACGTGCTGCTGTGTTAATACAGGAAAATGCAGGAAGTGGTGCGGGACTTCCATACGCTGCCAATATACTGAAAAATAACACGTTGCTTGCATCTATCAAGATGGCAGATATTTTTAAAGGAAAAGCGAACGTACAAACAGCTATATATTTATTTGAGGTTAATCGTCCTCATGATGAACATGATATAGTGCGCTTTATTGATTTTTCCGAAGATGGTTACACTCGTTCCAATAGAAAAAAAGCAAGTTATAAGGTCAATCTGCGTGATACCAATAATGCGGAAGAACGTTATAAAGAGGTAGAGATATTGGCAAAATACGGAAAGGGCGTAGACGGAGAAAATCTACATTATTTTGAAAATTGCTACAAGGAAGATACAATCTCCTTAAAAGGTAACGATTGGACATACGACAAACATAAGAATGTCATATCTGCGCCAACCCATAAAGATTTTGCAAAGGTCGTAAGTGATTATTTAGCGTGGCGAGTGTCAGATATGATGAAGGAGGATAGTTTGGGAAAACTGTAAGCCCTCGCACGATGCCACCTTGCGAGGGCGGTTACAAAGAATTCGAAATAGGCAAATTATTTGATGTGAAAACATCTAAAAGTGTTGATAAAAATGGACTTTTTTTAGTTGATAAGGATTCTAATACTGTTCAATTTATTGGTAGAACTCAAGTTAACAACGGAATACAAGGCTATACCAAACGCTTGCATTTCGCGCCTAATCCTGCTCAAACATTTTCAGTTATTCAAATAGGGGATAAGGTGATACAATATCGAGAATCGGAATGGTATGCTTCTCAAAACATTTTTATTTTAACTCCTTTATTTCCCAAACTGATAGATACAAATATATATATTATTGGAGCAACAAATAAAGCCCTTTTAAGATTTAATGGGGGGTATAATGATTATCCAACCTTGAACACATTAAAAAAATTACGAATTACACTACCGACAACAAGTGATGGTAATATTGATTTCCACACGATGGAGACTTTTGTTAAAGAATTGGAGCAGGAGTGTCTTTCTCAAATCTTTGCCAAAAATGAAAGAACTTTGGATTGTTATCTTAAAGCAGCCAATGCAGCAGATACAACATTAACCAACGAGGAGAAAAAAGCGATTGATCAAATCGAAAATATGCGGACTACATTCTCAACTATAGCGGCGGAGAAGATATTTTCAGTAAAAGGCAACCCTCAACTAAACAAAGAAAACTTTATTTTTGCTGAAAACGCGGAATATCCATATTTTACTCGCACAGTAAAAAATAACGGTTTCTTAGGATATGTCAAGTATTTAGATGAGGCGCACAAGATTGATGGTAAAGTGCTGGCTGTTGGTATGTTGGGTATGCAGTTCTTCTATGTTGACCACGATTATTATTCGGGACAATTCACAAAATCTATACGTCCAAAAGATTTTGAGTTAGATGAGGTTTTGGCCTTGTGGTTTATTTCTTGGTTTAATCAATCAAGCAATTATTACAAAAGTCTATTAGTCCGAGACTTTGAAAAGGCATTTAATAATACGAAGATTACGCTGCCAATAGATGCTGATGGAAAAATAGATTTTGCCTTAATGAGAATGTATATTTCGGCCATAAAAAAGATAGTGATTCAAGAAGTTAGAGAAAGGATGGCAAAAGAATATGCCGCGTATCATCAGGTAATAGGAGAAACGGAATAATGACGTCTTATTACACAACGAAATCGCCTTTATTGAATCAATGATAAAACCAATGTATCAACATCCACTAAGGCATAATGAGTTCTGGACGGTGGAGGAAGAGACTCAGCTGAAGGAATTGATGCGTCAGGAGATGACTATTCGTGAAGTGGCAGAAACTATGGAAAGAACACCGATGGCAGTTCTTTTGAGGGTTCGTCGGATAGTTGGTATAGATATGCCGATTATGGAGACTGCCGGAGTGACGTATAAAGATAATACACGATGGATGGAGCACGAGGATAGTTACCTTATGGAACAATTCCTAGCAGGACAATCTGTTAATTCTTTGGCTAAATACTTTGACCGCACGCCTAAGGCAGTCGTGGCACGGCTGAATAAAGTGCTAACCGATGCCAGCGAATTAAATAAAACCTATCAACGAATACGTAAACTACGAAAGCTTTATCCCTCCCCATCCTTAAAAAAGTGAACAACTCCCAACGTTTCCTATTATTAATATTTTGCGAGGCAGAAAACAGTTCGTTCTCTGCCTCGCTTTTTCATTTCTCATGGACGCAAGTACCCAACCTCACTTTCGCGTTCGTCACCTTCCATCAAGACAACTGAATGTTGGATTGTTAAAATATGCAAAATGGTGAAATTCAATAACTTATGTGTGCTCTGTTTCAGAAGGCATCCTAAAAAACATGGCTTGAGGATTTGAGGAATTGAGGATTTCAATTTTCTCAAATCCTCAAAATCCTCACCTTAGGATATCAATTACCTGCGGTGCTTGTTGCTTTATCTTTTACGCTTTGCGTCAGTTTTGGCTAATTCCTAATTGGTTAATTGGCTAATTGCTCGCCGTTCAAAGCACACTTGTAAATGCTTTTAATTAGGCTGCTTGCAGCCCCCGAAAGAGCTCGTGAGAGGTCTTTCGGAGAGGAGGAACGCAACACGCCTGTTGATTAAGCTTCGCGGCAATCAACCATTGCGTGCTCGCCGTTCCGACGACGGGTGTTTGTCGGGTGTTTATAAGCCCCTGCGACACCCCACCTCCGACCAACTCCAAAAGTAAGCACCTATTGCCCAAAAAAAATCGCGATTTCGTGCAAAAAGTATAATTTTTATTTGCGTATATCATTTGTTTTTTGTACCTTTGCAGTGGATTTAGTAGAAATTTATGTAGTTAACGTCAAAAAAGTCTAATGAAATAATGATTTTTAATAGACAATTATATGTAAATCAATTGGTTGAACACAAAAATAACCAGATGATAAAGGTGATTACTGGCATTCGCCGTTGTGGTAAGTCATACCTGTTGTTTAACTTGTTTTTCGATTACCTTGTTCAGTCTGGAGTTACTGAAGACCACATCATTTGTATTCGTTTGGATAATCGCTTAGATGCCGAATATCGTAATCCTGATACATGTTTGTCCTACATTATCTCTCGCATTCAGGATAAACAATCACAATATTATTTACTGATAGATGAAGTACAAAAAATGGATGAGTTTGAGGACGTGCTCAATACTTGTCTTCAAATACCCAATTTAGATTGTTATGTTAGCGGAAGCAATTCTAAATTGTTAAGTAGTGATATTATTACCGAATTTAGAGATCGTGGAGATGAAATACGCTTACAACCATTAAGTTTTTCTGAATATTGGGAAGCATTTCCGGATAAGTCATGGGATCAAGCATGGTCCGAATATTCCACGTATGGCGGACTGCCGCACACTTTGCAATTGACCACCGAAAACAGTAAAATCAATTATCTAAAGGAACTTTTCCGTAAAACCTATTTCCGAGATATTATTGACCGTTACCATATCAATCAAACTGCTCCGTTAGGCCGATTATTAGACATCTTGTGCTCCAATGTGGGTTCATTAACCAACCCCAAAAAGTTAGAAGATACATTTCGTAGTTCTGGTAATATTCGTTTAACTGACGTTACTATTCGTCAATACATAGATTATTTCAAAGATGCCTTTTTGCTTAGCGAAGTAGAACGTTATGATGTTAAGGGGAAACACTATATTTCAACTCCTCTTAAATATTATTTAACAGATATGGGATTAAGAAATGCCCGACTCAATTTTAGACAAATTGAAGAAACGCATTTGATGGAGAATGTCATATATAATGAACTAATTTATCGTGGATATAGTGTGGATATTGGCGTTGTCGATGTATATGAAAAGGATGAAAATAACAAGCAAATCCGCAAACAAACCGAAATAGACTTCGTGGTAAATCAAGGGAGTCAACGCTATTATATCCAATCAGCCTATGACATCCCTAATCAAGAAAAAGAGACGCAAGAAATACGCCCCTTAAAAAATATCCACGATAACTTTAAAAAAATCGTAATTGTTAAAGCTGATATATTATTGCGTAGAAACGAAGACGGAATAGTAACTATGAGTTTAAAACAATTTTTAACAGATCCTAATAGTCTATCGCTGTAATTACCCCCCCCCTATTTGAATGATATGAGCATTTTCTTGTTTCGTTCTCGTCCTTGTTTACATTAAAAGGTGGCTGTGTGGCCACCATTTAGGTGCTTTTTTTGCATTTTTTTGCTGATTTATTTGTGTATATCAAAAAAAAGCAGTATCTTTGCACGCTTTTTGGCGCGATGCCGGAAGAAAATAGGTACTAGTTAACTAGTAACTACATATTAATTACTAACTAAAAACAAATCATTTATGTTAAATCATTATGAAGCTGCTTTCGTTTTGACTCCCGTTTTATCTGAGGCACAGATGAAGGAAGCAGTTGACAAATTCGAGAAACTCCTCAAGGACAACGGAGCAGCCATTCTGAACCGTGAGGAGTGGGGTTTGAAGAAATTAGCTTACCCCATCCAAGGTAAAACGACCGGTTTCTACTCATTACTTCAATTTGATGTAGAACCCGCTATTATCGCTACGCTCGAGACAGAGTTCCGTCGTGATGAGAAGGTTATTCGTTTCCTTACCACCCGTCTGGACAAGTATGCATTTGAGTACGCAGAGAAACGTCGTCATGCAAAAAAGAATGTTGAACCCGCTAAAGTAGAGGAGGCTTAATTATGGCACAAGAAGAAGTTCGCTATCTCACTCCACAACAAAATGTTGAGAAGAAGAAAAAGTACTGCCGTTTCCTGAAGAGCGGTATTCGTTACATCGACTACAAGGACCCAGAGTTCCTGAAGAAATTCCTGAACGAGCAAGGTAAGATCCTGCCTCGCCGTATTACCGGTACCAGTTTGAAGTATCAGCGCAAAGTGGCTCAAGCCGTTAAAAAGGCTCGTCACCTGGCTCTGCTGCCTTACGTAACCGATATGATGAAATAATTGTTTAACCCCTTAAAAGTTTAAAGATTATGGAAGTTATATTGATTCAAGATGTAAACAATCTGGGTTACAAAAACGATATCGTTAAGGTAAAAGACGGTTATGGCCGTAACTATCTGATCCCCAATAAATTGGCCATCATTGCTAACGATAGCAATCGTAAACAATTGGCTGAGAATTTGAAGCAACAAGCTAAGAAATTGGCTCAGCAATTAGCTGATGCTCAGGCTCTGGCTGAAAAGTTGGCCGGAATGACTATCCAATTAGCTGCTAAGGCTAATGAAGATGGTAAGATCTTCGGTACTATCACTACTGCTCAAGTTAGCGAAGCACTCGCTAATGCCGGTATTGAAATCGACAAGCGCGTCATCACTATCGAACCTGTTAAGGAACTGGGTGAGGCTGTAGCTGTTGCTAAACTGCACCGCGAAGTAAAAGCAGAAATCAAACTCAACATCGTTGCTGAATAATAATAATAAATTATGAAGGTTTGTGCGAGTTGAGTGAATGCTCGCTTTTGCAACTCAACGAAGCCAAAGCTCCAAAAAAAAACGCAGTTTTTTTATGAAAAATGGAATTCATCCTGATAACTACCGCGTTGTAGTTTTCAAAGATATGTCGGATGGTACACAATTCTTCAGCCGCTCCACTGCTGCTACGAAGGACACCATCGAGATTGAAGGAACCACTTATCCTTTGATTAAGCTTGAAATCTCTAACACGAGTCACCCCTTCTACACGGGTAAATCTAAACTGGTGGATACTGCCGGTCGCGTAGATAAGTTCATGAGCCGTTACGGAGATCGTAAGCGCAAGTAAGACTTACAGTAAAGCGCATTTTCGTGAGAAAGTGCGCTTTTTTGATTACAATAGCACTATACTAATTACTTAATATTTATTAACTATGTATCAATTCAAATACGAGCATATTGGCGGTGCTACGCGCGTCAAATTGCAATCCGGCGAAGATATGCGTCACTTAGGCGAATTAGATCAAAAGAAATGGACCGTGCTTTCCTGCCCTGCTTCGGGTTTGGAGATTCCCGATGAGAGTCTTAAACTCATTGACCTGGATAATGATGGTCAACTGCGCGTGAACGAAGTGGTTCGTACTGCCGATTGGCTTTGCGCTGTACTCAAAGACCCACAACCGCTCTTCAATGGTGAAGATAAAGTAGCCGTGGCTAACATCGCCGATGCTAACATCAAGGCTGCTGCCGAAAAAATCGACAAGAAAGAGGTTACTTTGGCTGCTTTGGATGCTTACGTAGCTGCTATTCAATTCCCTGTTGAGGCTGCTCCTGAGGCTCCTTGGGATGCCGACATCATAGAAGCCTACAAGGCTAAACGTGCAGAATATGCTGCATACTTCGAGCAGGAAAAACTGCAAAAAGTAGGCTTGGCTGTTATTGCCGAAGATACTCCTCATCCCGGTATGAAGGAAAAAGACTTCATCAAGATGGGTGCTGATATTGATGCATGGGAGGCTGCTGTAGCTGCTGTGAACGACAAGAACGCTGCTGCCGAAGCTGCTGCTAAAGGTGAGTTCACCGACTTGCGCAAACTGCTCTTGCTCAGCCGCGACTTCATCACGCTGCTACGTAACTTTGTTACCTTAGAGATCTTCTACAACAAGGACATCAACGATAAGGCTATCTTCCAATCCGGAAGACTGGTGATTGACCAACGTATCTGCCACCTCTGCGTGCGCGTGAACGACATGGGCAAACAAAATGCACAAGCCGGACAAAGCGGCATGTTCCTGATTTACTTGGACTGCGTAAGCAAGAAATTAGGCAAGACCATGCAGATTGTTGCAGGTGTGACGGTAGGTGAGATTAAGAACCTCAAGGAAGGCAAGAACGCCGTCTTCTATGATCGTCAAGGTAATGACTACGATGCTACGATTACCAAAGTAGTGGATAATCCTATCTCTATCAAACAGGCTTTTTGGAGCCCCTACCGCAAGTTCGGTCAATGGGTAACCGACTTAATCAATAAGTCCGCTGCCGAGAAGAACGACAAGGCTTTTGCAGAAATGACCGCTAAGGCTGAAGCTACTGCTACCACTCCTGCCGATCCTGCCGCTGCCGACAAGAAGACCGCTTTTGATATTGCTAAGTTCGCCGGTATCTTTGCTGCTATCGGCATGGCAATTGGTTTTATTGGAGATTTCTTGGTTAAATTAGCCAGTGGTATCCAGACGACTCCAAAATGGCAGTTATTGGTTTGGATTGCCGGCATCATGCTGGTTATATCTGGTCCGGCTATGATTATGGCTGCTATCAAGTTGCGTCGTCGTAACTTGGCTCCTATCTTGAATGCCAATGGATGGGCAGTCAACGCCGATTCGATTGTGAACATCCCCTTTGGTGCTACACTGACTGAGGAAGTACAATATCCGTTCATTCAAATGCCAAAAAAGCGCCTCGGTAAAGGCGCTAAGTGGGCTATTGCTATTGCTAGTATCATCGTTATCGTGGCGATTGCTTTACTCGTGATGGTATTTTTCGCCCCGGATAATTGTCAATGCCCGGTACATCTGTTCTGTAAATAAGAGCCGAATCATTTGATGCGAGAAGGTCATAAGGCTTAGACTGATTTGTCCATCTGCTCGCTGATAAACGGCTTCGGAAAACCCGAAAGGTCCGCCGATGACGAAGGTTAAATCTCGTCCGGCGGACATCTTTTTATTCATCCAGTCCGCGAACTCAATGCTTCTTCGCTCCTTACCATGCTCGTCCAGCAGAATCACCTCCGTCGTACCAACCGCCTTCAAAATCAGTTCACCTTCCATCGTCTTTTGCTGCGCCTGCGAAAGAGCCTTCACGTTCTTGAGTTCAGGAATGACCTTTATATCAAACGGCAGATAATGGCCTATGCGTTCTACATAGTCCTCAATCAATACCTCCAAATGTTTATCGGTGGTTTTGCCTACTACCAGTAAGGTTACTTTCATCGTTCTCCAAATATTTTACTGCCTATCCGCACCATGGTACTGCCTTCGTCAATAGCGATAGGATAGTCGTCGCTCATACCGTACGAAAGGATCTGCCATCGTTCATCCCAGTCCGCTAATTCATGTACTGCCTTAAAGCATCGTCTAATCTCCTGCTCATCGTCCGTATTAGTAGCCATCGTCATCAGTCCCACTACCTGCACCCATTCTAATTCATTCAGCCGCGTCAGGATAGTGCGTAACTCATCGATGCTCATTCCGGTCTTAGTTTCTTCTCGGGCTACGTGCACCTCCAATAGCACATCTATGCGACGCGCTATCTTGGCGGCTTCGCGATTGATAGTCTCCAATAAATGCCAACTATCTACACTCTGAATAAGGTGGATGAAGGGTACGATATACTTGACTTTATTCGTCTGTAAGTGTCCGATAAAATGCCATCGGATATCCTTGGGTAGATGCTCGTGCTTGGCGATTAGTTCCTGCACGTGGCTCTCGCCAAAGTCTTTTTCTCCGACTTGGTACGCCTCGCTAATCGCCTGCTCGGACTGGTATTTACTCACGCAAATAAGGGTCACCCCGGCCGGTAAAGATGAGCGAATAGATGCAATATGTTGCTTTATCTCAGGCATTATACTTTACGCACTCTGCGGTCCATCAGGTTCTTGAGCCATTCGATATATACACCGATATAGCGGTTATGCTTGTCCTCGTTGATAGTATCAACGCTCACCATAATACCGGTTTCATATACATTGGCCAATTCGTCATTGACAGCATTACCAAAACTCATCAAGTGCTCCGTTACATTCAAGTAAGCGGAGAACATAGGAGGAATGACTGTTCCGCGTGCACGAATGGCACGTTGCAGAATCTGGTAGTTGAGGGTAGGGTCGTCTCCCACAAATAAATCGTCCGCCAGTTCTTGTCCCTCCACCGATATATCCACCGGATGCTTGGGAGTGAACAAACCCTTGGGGTCATTGTGGTAGCGGCGCAGATAGGCATAAATCAGATTTCGTGCCACCTCGTCATACTGGGGATACATCGTCACTTTACCTATCAGATACCGCATGTCGGGGTGGTTATACAGTACTGCTCCTATGCCGTCCCATATATTATCCAATGCGTAGAGCGACTTAGCGCCCATCTCACGACTTTGGTACTTAGGTTGCACAAAAGCACGACCTAACTCAATCGTGTAGGGTAGGTAGTTTTTGATGAAATAGTCCGAATAGTGATACAAGTGGGACGAGGTTATATACGGCTGTCCGTCCTCGTGGAAAGTGCATTCATTGCAGCATAGATAGCGGTAACCGCCTACTATCTCTTCGTTAATTGGGTCCCATACAATGAGTTGATGATAAGGATGCTCCGCCATGGTATCCATCTCATCTATATCCATTTCTTCGCCTGTTGATCCACCTCCGGCGCGGTAACTGATTTCTCTTAATCGAGCAATCTCACGCATCAGATTAGGGGCTTCATTGGCTGTGATATCATAAATCTCATTTTCGGCTTTATGTGTAGGCCTTAAAAAATTTTGTTTGGTCAACTCTTGCTTGAGCAAGTCTCGGCTGACCGCAGGAATAATCTCTTTCATAACCTTATTTATTATGTGCATACACGCGTGCGCGAACCCACTCTGCCCATTCGTTCATACTTCGACTCTGGTCGAACATCGTATATGGAATCATTTGACCTATATGTACAGTAAAATGTTTACCTCTGGCGCGGAACATCTCATCCACCAAGGTAATCATTTCTATATTCAGGTGTATGCCCAACCGCTTGCGCCATTGAGCGATGGCGTAGAAACGTTTGGAATTAGTGCCTTCAAAATAGATAGGGACTATATTCCGTTTGTATTGTATGGCGTGGCGAATAAAGCTCTTCTTCCACTCCAAGTCTTGTATCTGTCCGTTCACCTTGCGCGAACAGGCTCCTGCAGGAAAGGTCAACACATCGCATCCCTCTTCCCACATCCGTTGTTGAGTTTCTGCATAAGCGCGACTTTGTTTGCCCACTTTATTAACCGGCACGAATAGTCCTGCGATAGGCTGCATATTCAGCAATAAGTCATTGACAATCACTTTCGGTTGCCGTCCCTGTTGATGCAGCATCAAGGCGATGATCATACCATCTAATCCGCCTAATGGATGATTGCTGACAAAGATAAGCGGTTCCTTGGTTTGGGGCAGTTTCTCTGTGCCTTCAATGGTGGCATCACAGCCCAGACATTCGTGAATAGTGGCATCAATAAAGTCAAAGTCTTTCAGTCCTTCGTGCGTCGCCAAGAAAGCATTCATCTCATCCTGATGAATGATACGCTTCAACCAATTCACCACCCACCGAGGTATATGCTTACCCGGGGCTTTGGCCTTGAGTACTTGTGCGACATCAATCTGCATCTTACTTCACTCCCCGATAAACCTCTAAGATAGGTGAGCGTTGCAGACTCACAATCTCGCAATCCTGACTGCTCAAGTAGGAGGTTAGGTGCTTGAGGGCATGGGCAATCGTGGTGGCATGCACCAACATACTGACCACCTTGCGGGTCTCTTTGCCGCTCTCCTCTACAGTGATCATCTCCACGCGAGCCTTGAACCAACGGTCTGCTTCAGGACTATCAATCAGGTCATATAACTGCACTTTCTTGCAGCTACTTACCTCTAAATCGCCAAATACGAACGGCTTGATTTCTTCCATCAATCGTCCCTCTACATCCGAGCAGTTCAACCCTTCTACCAAGTACGTCTCTTTTACTTTACCGGGGTTATCTTCACCCGTCTGGCGTTCATAACTAACTTTAATTTCGTATAGTAACATAATAACATGATTTGATTATTCTATCCATTCTCCCACTTGTGTGGCATCTTGTGGCAAGTCTTGCGCCGGCATTGGTCCGCCGCACCATATCCAAACCGGAGACGGTTGTATATAGTCTTGGATATTATCCAGCGCCACTTCTTGCTCTTTGCCCTGAATGACCCGATTGGCTGTTAGTCGATAATTCGTTTGCAGCATATATACCACATCACCCATAAAAGTGCGACTCAGCGAATGACGCAGTAGGGTATTGGTCGGCGTGTTTGTTGCCGGCATGGCCATCTGTACTCCTTCAAACTGCATGAGGAAATCCGCCACTTGCTGACAGATAGTCTCATACGATAAGTGTTTTTGCTCAATCAACTTGCGGTTCAGATAAATCGACTGACCATATCCGCCGTCAATCCACCGTTCCCTGCCGTATAACGCCATCAGGTAGGTGGAGGTCAATGCTACAGCGCGGTCGATGTTGAAGTATTTAGTGGGCATATTCAGTGCCTCTAATTGGTCCAAACCGATACCATGTTTAGGCAGTCCAAGCACCACTATCTTCAAGTTCTCTTTGTCCACACGTTTTTCTAATTGTTCTTTGATATAGCCCAGGTCCTTATTTAGGCTCAGGTACATATCTTCCTGCTCGGCACTGGCTATCTGGTCTTGCTGCGCCAACGGACTCACTACGGTCATCTCCAGCATGAGGTAATCATGATGGCGTCCCTCTCCTAATTGTTTGTTCTTCTGTAATTGCACCGCCAGTTCAGCCACTAAGGCGTTAGCCATTGGTGAGGAGGGTAGGTATTGGGTTCCTTGGTATTGGAAGGACTTGCTTTTTTCTGCCGTTGTGGGATGCATGTAGGCACTTATTTCCATAACCGGCACCCATTCTCGTTGAGCGATTTGTGCGAATCGTCCGGAAGCGTTCATTCGCTCGGCGGCATCCGGAAGTCCTTCCTTGTAATACGCCGTACTGACCCAACGTAGCGAGTCCTGATTACTGCCTATCCAGCAGCAAGCATTGGCTGCATGACCTGCCAACAGCATCGTTGCTTCAGGATGAATACCTATTGCATAAACGCGAGTGTCGGCATTGCGAATACGCTGTTTGTCCGTCACTGTGGGTGTGAGTAAAGCCTGAGCCGAATAGGAGGTCTTGGTGCCGATACCTAATTTATCCGAACTAACAAACAGCGGATGCACTTGTCGATCGTCTCGACTGAAATAAGCATCCATACCAACCCCATGTTCCACTGGCATCACTCCGGTCATATAGGTGGCTAAAGCCTCCGAACCGCCATACAGCAGGTGCGGAAAAGTGACGGTCGTCTGTATCGCCTCTTCGCTTAACGTGCGTAAACCGCCCTGCGGCCAGTAGGCCTGCAGTTCATTCAGGCTATACGCATCCAGTCCCTCCACCGCCACGATGACGGTTAGTTGGGATGCGTGCAAACGGAGCGAACAGAGTATCAACGCCAAATATAGATATATCTTGTGCATAGATGAATAAACGGAATTAAGAAGACACGCCAACCGAGGGAAACGAGTGGGTGTATCGAGAAGAAAATAAGGAAAATAAGCAGGGCTGCCATTAGACCATAGAGTACATACAGCGTGATATCCACCCATCGGGTGCGTTTACCACGATGGCGGTCATAAAAACTGAGCCATACCATTACTAAACTAAAGAGTGCAATGCCGACGTACCAAGTGCCGTACCAAGGAACAGGTTTAATCATAAAGGGTGTCAGTCGTTCGTTCTCCACCAGTCGCTGACCGTTCGGCAAGTAACTCTGGCTGATGTAGTACATCAACTCTTCCGGCAGGAACAGACGTCCTTCGCCTATAACAGACCGATCGGCTTTGTGGCCAAAGATGAGATCAATGCCAAATTCTGCCCAACTACCGTGCCGTGTGTAGTGGTGAATAAAGTCACGATAAGACGCTCCTTCCCAACCCTTATATGTAGAAACAATCGTATCGGCCAATACGTGCTTGAGCATGTGATAGGGACGAGTGGCGCAGTTATCAAAAACAAAGTTATATAAGTACTTGCGATTCTCCGGCTGTGCGTTCTCCAACAATGCCGTCCATAGTTGTTGCCGTTGTGCATAATCCAACTGCAGCACCTGTTCCGCCACTGCTCGATGCGTATAACGATACTCATACATGAAAGCCTCGTAACTCTCCACCCCTAATTCATACCACGTCTGTCCTTGCATGAAATGCCAATAAAAGCCGCTATCTTCGAATGAGAATAATCCGTAGTTAAACACTACATCCCATCCCTGCGTTGCATCCACTACGCGAATAGCAGTATGTCCGTACCGTGCATAGAGTTCCTCGCCCGGAGTGCAGGTCAATAAACTGATGCGACTATTCTCGCTCAGTTCTTGCGCCTCACTCATCACTGCGATGAGCAGCAGCGTTAGTATGTAAGTCAGCCGTTTCATCCTAATACATGATATAGTCCAAACACCGCCATCACGCAACTTATACCCCAACTGAATCCGGCAATTACCTGCCAATCATCATGTGCTTTGAGCCATAAGCGGGCATACATAACGAGTAAGGTTAGTACCAAGGCTCCGGATATGAGACCAATAGGCATTACCTGATAATGAATGGCATACACCAGCAACCCGCCAACCAATCCACCCATGCCGGTAGCGTGGGCTGATATTTTCCAATAGAGATTAATGAGCGCAATACCTACAATAGCAATCGTGCCTCCTAATCCAACAGCATTGAGCCAAACAGGGGCATGTAGCACATACGCTAAGAAATACCACCAAAAACCGAACCCCATCGCACTCTCTAAGTACGCCAGTCCACGTTCCTCGCGCCGTTCGATATAGACATCATGAATATAGCCTCTTTTCACCTGATACATAATCAGTCCGAAGGGCAGCAGAGCCGTCATCAGGAAGGTCACTCCTACCACGTATAACCAATAAGTCCAAGGCAAGGGGAACTGCTGCTCGATATACGCGCAGAAAAGCACCATCCCGTAGGTGGGAATGAAGAGTGGGTAGAAGAGACCACTCACTATTTTAGCTATTATGTCAATGGCTTGTTTCACACTTCTCGTCTTAATCGGGCCACAGGTATGCCTAATTGTTCGCGGTACTTAGCTACTGTGCGGCGTGCTATTGCATAACCTTTGTCGTTTAATTGCCGCACTAACTCGTCGTCTTGCAGCGGGCTGTGTTTATCTTCGTGCTCCACTAACTCCGATAGCATCTTCTTCACTTCGCGCGTCGAGATCTGCTCGCCATCTTTGTTGGTTATGCCTTCCGAGAAGAAGAACTTGAGCGGGAACACACCAAATTCGGTCTGCACGTACTTGCTATTGCTCACGCGCGAAATGGTGCTGGCATCGTAGCCCGTCATATTAGCGATATCCTGCAGCACCATCGGTTTGAGGTACGTCTCGTCTCCTTCGTAGAACCACTCTTTCTGAATACGCACAATAGCCTGCATGGTCTTCATCAGCGTCTCATTGCGCTGTTTGATGGCATCAATAAACCAACGCGCTGAATCTAATTTACTTTTTACGAACCGCACCGCATCACGCATCTGTGCTGTCTGGTTCTTCTCGTTAGAGTAGTCCTCTAACATCGCCGCATATTCTTCGCTAACATGCAACTCAGGTATATCGCCGGTGTTAAGCGTTACAATCAGTTCGTCATCTTGGTTCTCCACAAAGAAATCCGGAATAACCGTCGTCTGATGACGGTCATACACCGTGCCATTCCATGCACTGCCGGGCTTGGGGTTTAACTTGGTAATCTCACTTATCGCCTCCTTCAACTCCTGGTCGCTATACTCAACCTTATCCAATAGACGGTCGTAACGACGATGAGAAAAATCATCAAAAGCAATCGTCAGCACCCGCTTGGCCTTAGCAATCGCTTCGGTCTGCGGCTTCTGCTCCAACTGAATCAGCAAGCACTCTTTGAGGTTAGCCGCACCTACTCCGGGAGGATCAAACTGCTTGATCTGACGAATGATATCCTCCATCTCCTTTTCATCTATAGTCAACCCCTCACGGAACATCAAATCATCGCATAACTCCTCTGCGGTTCGCCGTAAATAACCATCTTCGTCGATGTTACCCACTACGAACTTAGCAATATGCCGCTGCGGCTTATCCATCTTAGTCAGGTAAATCTGACTCTTCAGATACTCCCCAAAACTGACACCTACCGAGAAAGGTATATCCCTGGACTCCTCCTCGCCACCACCTACATCGTGGTAGCGATACTCCGGCGTCTCGTCATCTTGCACGTACTGACTATAATCAAAGTCCTCGTTCTGCAGCGGATTAGTGTATTCCTCGTCCTCATCAACGTCCACGTCAACGTCCACGTTAACGTCCACGTCGCGCCCTTCCTCTAGGGCAGGGTTATCTTGCAACTCTTCGTTGATGCGCTGACCTAATTCGCAGGATGGTAACTCCAGTAACTTGACGACTTGAATCTGTGACGGAGATAATTTCTGCTGTAAGCGTTGCTCTTGTGTTAAACTCAATCCTGTCATTTCCCGACAGCCTCTATGATATAATCTAATTGTTCGTCACTCAATTCGGTATGCATCGGCAGCGACAGCACACATGATGCCAAACGTTCGGCTACCGGGAAGTCGCCACTCTTATAACGCACATCCTGATAAGCCTTCTGCAGATGCAACGGCACCGGATAATAAATCATGGCAGGCACATCCTTCGCAGCTAACTTAGCCTTCAACGCATCACGGTCCTGACCCACTACACGCAGCGTGTATTGATGGAAGACATGCGTCGAATCATTGGCGCGACCGGGAATAAGTATATCCTCACGTCCTCCAAACGCTGCATCATAACGGGCTGCAGCCTTCTGACGGGCAGCGATGTACTCGTCCAAATGACCTAATTTAACATCCAAGATAGCGGCCTGAATACTGTCCAAACGTGAGTTAACACCCACCTCGTCATGATGGTACCTGACTACCATGCCGTGATTGGCAATAGCACGCAGATGCGCCGCTAATTCGTCATCATTAGTGAACAAAGCGCCACCGTCTCCGTAGCAGCCTAAGTTCTTGGAGGGGAAGAAACTCGTGCAACCTATATCACCCATCGTGCCGGCTTGCTTAACCGTGCCGTCCGAGAACGTGTATTGCGCACCAATGGCTTGGCAGGCATCCTCCACTACATACAGATGATGCTCGCGAGCAATCGCTAAAATAGCCTCCATATTGGCGCATTGACCGAATAGATGCACCGGCACAATAGCCTTCGTCTTAGGAGTGATGGCACGGCGAATAGCATCCACCGAGATATTCATTGTATCCCAATCTACATCCACTACCACCGGAGTCAAGCCTAATAAGGCCACAACTTCCGCAGTAGCAATGAACGTAAACGTAGGAGTGATTACTTCGTCGCCGGGACGTAAACCTAAACCCATCAGAGCAATCTGCAATGCATCCGTGCCATTACCTACAGGAATGACATGCTTGGCACCGGTGTAGTGCTCCAAATGCTCTCGAAAAGATTCTACCTGAGGACCTTTGATGAACTGAGCCGAATCAATCACCTCTTGTATGCCGCGGTCAATATCCGCCTTGATATGCTGATACTGCGTCTGCAGATCAACCATCTGAATCTTTTTCATATAATCTTTTTATTTATCCTAATTGGCTAATTGGTTGATCAACGTCAACGTTTCTCAACCTGACTATTCGCTTCTTCGGCACCGGCAAATACACTGCCTTTATCCACCTTAATTACGATGTCCTTGGCAATCTCTACCAAGAAAGCAGTATCTTGCACTTCCTTGATGATGCCGTAGATACCTCCTGAAGTCACTACTTTGTCACCTTTCTTCATGGCTTCACGCTGCTTTTGCAACTCCTTCTGACGCTTCGTCTGAGGACGAATCATAAAGAAATAGAAAACCACAAAGATAAGGATCATCATAATCCAAAAACTCAAACCACTTTGACCTTGCTGCCCACCTGCAGCGGCTTGTAATAAAATCATCGATGTCATAATTAGTATAATTTAAATTGTTAATTGATAATTGGCTAATTCCTAATTGGCTACTTGGCTAACTTAAAATTCTTCTCGCTTCGCAGTATCTCCTCCAATATACCGTTCACGAATAGGTAACTCTTGTCCCCCGAGTACTCTTTGGCCAACTCGATATACTCGTTCATAGATACTTCGGCAGCAATATCCGGGAAGGCATAAATCTCCGTCAAGGCTGCCTGCAAAATAATCTGATCCATATAGGCAATACGTTCCATATCCCAGTTCTTGAGATGCGCGTTGATTTTCTCCATCAACTCTTGCTTGCGGCTAATGGCCTCCTCTAATAATTTCTCACCAAACCGCAATTCCTCTTCGCTATCGAATATCTGTAGCAACTCCTGGTCGGTACCCGCTTCTTGTGAAAAACGCTTGAGCGTCTTCACTACATAACTCAGCACTACATTCAAATCGGTGCTCCAATTGGCTTGGTCCAAACTGATTTCCATTTCCTCCAAAGCCTCCATCAACGCCTCGTTATCCGGCAGCAGATCCGAGTAAATCTTCTTCCAAAGCCCCTTCTCGTCCTCATACGTGGGCGCATCTAATTGCATAAAGGAGCGGTAATAATCCTTCTCCTGCAACTGCTTCATCAGTATCGGCATCACACTCATGCCGGCATCCCAACTCAAATGATTCTCATCCATGAGGTGACGCAAAGCGCGGAGACTGAATACTTGTTGTGCCAAACTACTCTGCGCAAAATGGCGATTAGCTACATATACGCGGTGCGTGGCCTTGGCCCTGTTCTCCGACTCCGCAATCTGCTGACCGGCATACGTACTTAACTCATCCATCAAACTCAATAACATACCATACAAATTGTACGTGTCCGAGAAACTTTTTAATAGATCCTTGCGACTCTGATGCACCGTCCGATCACCGTCTTGATAATACGCAAAAAGACATTGCATCACCTTCGTACGAACCATTGTTCTATTAATCATACCACTAATTATATTAAAATTTGCCGCAAAAATACAAAAAAATTTGGAAATATGCAAAAAAAACTGTACTTTTGCACAAAATTAACCAACTTTTACTCTAAACTCTAAACTCTAAACTCTAAACGCTCAACGCTAAACTCTAATCGCCATGTTTACACCTTCCGACCTTCAACAACTCGCCCAAAAGGGAATAGCACCCTCTACGGTGCAAGACCAATTGGATGCCTTCCGCAATGGCTTCCCGTCTCTCAATATCGTCGCTCCTGCGTCTATAAAAAAAGGTATCATCAAACCATCCCGGGCGGAACAGGAACGGTACATCGCATTGTGGCAACAGTACCTCAATCAAGGACATTCGGTACTCAAATTCGTGCCTGCTTCCGGAGCCGCTTCACGGATGTTCAAGGACTTATTCGCATACCTCGAGGACGGAGTGCAAACACCCTTCATCACCGAATTCCTAACCAATAAAGATAAATTTGCCTTTGGCAATGAACTGGCAGGACTGTCCGGACAAGAGGCCGTTAAACACCTGCTCGAAGATATGCACTATGGTTCACTACCCAAAGGATTGCTGCTCTTCCATTCTTACCGCGATGGAGCACGCACTCCTGCGTTGGAGCACCTCGTTGAAGGTGCCCTCTATGCCGCATCCAATGGCGTGGTTAAACTGCATTTCACCGTCAGTCATGACCACCTGGCTATCTTCCGCAAACATATAGCCGATAACCTCGCTAAGTTCGAGAAGAAATACAACGTGCGCTTTGAGGTCTCGTTCTCTGAACAAATGCCATCTACCGACACCCTCGCCGCCAACCCGGACGGCACTCCCTTCCGAAACGAAGACGGTTCACTGCTCTTCCGACCCGGAGGACATGGTGCTCTCATTCATAACCTCAACCAACAAGATGCCGACATCGTCTTTATCAAGAATATCGACAACGTCGTACCCGATAAGCAGAAGAAAGATACCATCCGATATAAACAAATCCTTGCTGGCGTGTTAATTGAGGAGCAGGAGCGTGTGTTTAAGGCGCTGATGAGTGATTCCCTTACCGAGGAGCAAAAAGCCGCTCTACGCCGTCCTATTCGCGTCTGTGGCGTGGTTAAGAACACCGGCGAACCCGGCGGTGGACCATTCCTGGTGCAGGAACAGGATGGAACAATCTCCTATCAGATACTCGAGTCCAGTCAAATAAGCGACCCGCAACTCATGGCGCAATCTACGCACTTCAACCCCGTCGATCTGGTGTGCGCACTCAAAGATGAAACGGGACAACCATACAACCTCGAGGATTTCGTGGACCCACAAACCGGATTCATATCGCATAAGTCCAAAAACGGTAAGGAACTGCTGGCACTCGAACTGCCCGGATTATGGAACGGCGCAATGAGCCGCTGGAACACCATCTTCGTCGAAGTACCTATATCCACCTTCAACCCTGTCAAAACAGTCAATGACTTGCTGCGCAAGGAACATCAATAATGGTTAATTGGCTAATTGGTTAATTGCTTATGTCCTGCCCCAATAACATAGAGATAGAACGCAAGTTCTTAGTTCGCGATGACTCCTACAAAGCCCTCGCTACTTCCTCTATTCACATCCGCCAAGGCTACCTATCTCGTACCCCTAACTGCACCATCCGCGTAAGAATAGCCGAATCGTTAGCGTTTTTGACTATTAAGTCCAAACCCGCTCCCAACGGCTTTGCGCATTATGAGTTCGAAAAACCCATCTCGGTGGACGAAGCCAATGAATTGCTCCAACTCGCCCTGCCCGGCATCATCGATAAACGCCGCTGGCTAGTACCCCTGCCTCCTGTCCCCTGCCACCTGTCCCCTGCCCCCTGTAACCTGCCACCTGTAACCTGTAACCTGTTAGTGTGCGAAGTGGATGAGTTCTTCGGCGACAATGCCGGACTGGTCATGGCGGAGGTCGAACTGCCTTCCGAAGATACACCTTTCGTTCACCCCGACTTCCTCGGCGACGAAGTAACCTTCGATAAACGCTACTACAACTCCTACCTATCCCAACACCCCTTCACCACCTGGTAGATTATTGTTAATTCGTGCCAACATAACCGCCGCGTCGAATTCATCATCATCGAATAAGATACCGTCGTAACCAATAATTGAGTACTGACAACTGATAAACAATTATGAAAAAACTAACTATTTTATTTGCCACCCTGACGCTATGCGCAGGACTGTGGGCATAGGAATCGTCCCAACCGGACACCATTCGTATCTATAATGACATCCTCATTATGTATGAGGTACATGATCCCAAGACTTGGGAACAGGTCGGATGGATGTATTCTACCCATGACGAAGAGGAATTGTATATTTTTATTCGCACCAACCAAATCGAAAAGTTTGGCACTTTTTCTTTTGAGAATCAAACCATTGATACGGTGGGATATTACAATTTGGTTCGTTTCGCATCTTCCCAAGATACGGTAAAGAATAACTTTATTAAAGGTGAGATGACCATTGCGGAAATAGAAGATAGTATTGTTCTGGATGGTGAGTTTCTTGCCGATAATGGCAAAGTCTATCTGTTCCACTTGACACACCTTACTAAGGCACTGAATTATGACACAGATATACCCTTAAATGCAGACTTTGAATACTTCCAAATGAGTTACTACCTCAACAACGGCATTATCAACATTGAAGCCAATAACATAGGCTATACACTCAATTTAGAACTCTACACCAGTCCTGATTCTACTAAGATTCCTGCCGGCACGTATACCATCTCTGATAGCCATGAAGAGGGTACTGCTCTCTTATCCGTTGGAGTAGAAAACTTTGAGCCACAGTATTGTTATGCAGCTACAATGGACAATGTCGCCGGTATAATGCGTGACTTTTGGTTTATAACCGAAGGTAGTGTTACGCTCTACTATGACGAGTATGGCAAACTAAACGTAACTGTCAATGCCAAGAACTCCTACAATCAGGAGGGGCACTTGAATGTGAAATACAACTACGTCGAGCCCAAAGATAATACTATCACGTTTGATGAAAATGTGGATTTCGAAATATCTGAGTATATTTTTAAAGAAGGTATATATGCTGCTCAAGCATATTTAGATGCCTATATGATTACCTTATTTATGATAAAAACCGATACGATGAGCGGAGACTTTACTGCTTCAATGGATCTCCCCGGTTGTACATTCCGCAGTCCTGAGACAGGTTATAAATATGATGTAAGAGACATCGACCGTTTTGTTATTACAGAAGAGGGTAAAAATCTCTTCTTGGAAGCATCTCTTCTCGCAGGTGATTCGATATATTATATCATAAAAGGCACCGGATACAAAGGTGCTATTCTTGGAGATTGCAAAACAAGTGATTTTGATGCAGTGTTTGAATATGCAAATGTGGCTTTAAGTCTTCTGGAGGGTGATACCTGCCTACTAACAGGAGGTGGTGAAGACCAAAATATTTTCATCACTTTATGTCCCGACTTTGCAGCAGACAGTACTGTCCTTCCGGGCACTTATCCTGTCATTAAATGTCTTGGCTGGAGTGAAGGAGGATTACTTCCTTCTAACGCAAGTACTCCAGATGCCGATTGGATGATACAAAGCGGAGACCTAACAATCAATGCAGACGGCTCTATGTCATTTGAGGGACTCAACTCCTACGACAGAACCGTGAAGTTCACTGTCACCGCCAAAGGTACCGCCCTTAAAACGGTTGACGGTGGACAATGCACGATGCACAATGGCAAGTATATCCACAAGGGACAACTGCTTATCCGCAAGAAAGGCAAGACTTACAACGCCGTAGGCATGGAACTCTGACAACTGATAACTAATAACTAAGTACTAAAAAGCGCAGCACAGCGAGCATAATCGTTCGAGCCTTAGCGAGATAAGAACCCTCCGACCGTTGGTTGAGAAGGCCCTCCGCCTTCTCAAAAACGAAAGCGAGGCCCGTTTTGGGTCTCGCTTTGTTTTTTGCGGAAGAGGGGGGATTCGAACCCCCGGTACAGTTACCCGTACGACAGTTTAGCAAACTGTTGGTTTCAGCCACTCACCCACCCTTCCTTTCGTCGTCGCAACAAGTTCGCGAGGGTTGATTGCCACTTCGTTTAATCAACAGGCGACTTGTGCTCCTCCTCTCCTCATCGGTGTTACCACCTCTTCGGTTTTTGAAGTGTTTTGATTTAACTGAAATTCGAAATCGGGTGCAAAGGTACTGCTTTTTTTTGGATTGTGCAAATATTTTTTCAATGCCTCCCCCTATTTCGGGTGAATTGTGAGCTTGCGAACAAGACGGCGTCCGAAATAAAAATTATACTTTTTGCACGAAATCGCGATTTTTGGGCACAATAAAAGGAACGGCTATTTAGCCGCTCCTTCTTTGTAATGTCTCGGTCGGCTTGCTCTCCCCGAGCGCCTTCTCTTTTCGAAGCCAAAAGTCACTTGGCTTCTCCATCCTCGTCGATTTTCTTTTCGAGGTGCTTGCTTCCAAAAATAGTAATCTACCACCAATCTATCACCTGCTTACAGCTCCATTCTTATTAAAAATAGAGTTTTCATCCAAAAATTGCGTTTTTTTCTTGCATATTTGCAGAAAAAGTGTTACCTTTGCAAGCGCAAAGAAAGCCATTTCCTTAGATATGGTCTTTTCGTCATGCGGAAACACCATGTGTAATTTTGCACGCAAAATGGTGTGTATACAATAATTGGGCTATTATAGTTTTATTATGAATATATCGTACAAATGGTTAAAACGCTACATCGACCTCAAAGATGACGCCGAAACAGTAGCAAAAATCCTCACAAGCATCGGCTTGGAAGTAGGAACAGTTGAGAAAGTAGAGAGTATCCGTGGTGGATTAGAAGGCCTTGTTGTGGGCGAAGTAGTGACCTGCGTGCCGCACCCCAATAGCGACCATCTTCATATCACCACTACCCGCGTCGCCGAAGGCGAAGAGCCCATTCAAATCGTGTGCGGTGCCCCAAATGTGGCTGCCGGACAAAAAGTGATTGTGGCTACAATCGGTACTAAACTTTATGAAGGAGATGAATATTTCGTCATCAAACGTGGCAAAATCCGTGGCGAGGAGAGTCTGGGTATGATTTGCGCCGAAGATGAAATAGGTGTCGGTACCAACCACGACGGCATTATGGTGCTGCCCGCTGATACCCAAGTCGGTATGCCGGCTAAGGAGTATTTCCACGTCGAGGACGATACGCTTATCGAAGTAGATATTACGCCTAACCGCAGCGATGGAGCCAGCCACTATGGCGTAGCTCGTGACCTGTATGCTTACTATCAAGCGCACGGTCAGAACATCCAATTATGCAAACCCGATGTCTCTGCTTTTAAAGTTCAGAGCAATGCTCTGCCTATCAAAGTGACCATCGAGAATACTCACGCATGCCCCCGCTACACGGGCGTTAGTATACAAGGTGTAACCGTCAAAGAGTCTCCCGATTGGCTCAAAACAGCCTTGCAGACAATCGGCTTGCGTCCTATCAACAACATCGTGGATGCCACCAACTTTGTGCTGCACGAGATGGGTCAAGCCCTGCACGCATTTGATGCCGATAAGATAAAAGGCCAACAAATCATCGTTAAGAATGCCGTTGCCGGACAGAAATTCATCACGTTAGATGGAGTAGAGCACACCATGTCCGATGCCGACCTGATGATTTGGAATGCTTCCGAACCTATGTGCATCGCCGGTGTCTTTGGCGGTCAGGATAGTGGCGTCACAACCGACACCAAGAACGTCTTCCTTGAAAGTGCTTACTTTGACCCTGTTTGCATCCGCAAGACTGCCCGCCGCCATCAACTCTCTACCGATGCCAGTTTCCGTTACGAGCGTGGCTGCGATCCCAATAACACCCTCTATGTGCTCCAACGTTGCGCTCTGCTCATTCAGGAGGTCGCCGGTGGACAAATAGCCATGGAAGTATCCGATAATGGCACCAAGTCCTTCCCCGGATTTGAAGTGAACCTGCAAGAGGATTACGTAAATCGTCTCATTGGTAAGAAATTAGGTAAGTCGTTGATTGAAACGATATTAGGCGCACTTGATATGCAATTCACCGCCATAGATGGTGGCTGGAAAGTTATCGTTCCCCCATACCGTGTGGATGTGCAACGTCCTTGCGACGTAGTCGAGGATATCCTACGTATCTATGGCTACAACAATGTGGAGTTCCCCGAAAAACTCAACACCAGCCTCAGTTATGGTCAGCATCCGAATCCTGTTGCACTACAGACCAAAGTGAGCGAACAACTGACCGCACAAGGTTTCTACGAGATACTCAACAATAGCCTTACCAAAATCAATTACTACAAGGATAATGAGTGGCTCAATTCATGCGTCAAAATCATGAACCCGCTCAGTCAGGACCTTGGCGTAATGCGTCAAACGTTGTTATTCGGCGGCTTGGAGAGCATCCAACGTAATGCCAACCGCAAAAAGAGTGACCTCAAGTTCTATGAGTTTGGTAACTGCTACCACTTCACCAAGAACGCCGAGGCCGAAGAGCCCATTCAACAATACACCGAGGAACCCCACTTAGGCTTATGGTTAACCGGCAACAAGACGCTGGCAAGTTGGGTAGGCAAACCGTCTCCCACCTCTTTCTATCAACTGCACGCTTACGTGAATGACATCCTACGTCGCTTGGGAGTTAATATAGATAAACTGAACCTCGAACCCGCTATCGTAGAGGGTGCTGAGACCTGCTGCGGACTGGCACAAAACTTTATGGACGGACTCATCATCAAGCAACCTAATGGCACCGTCCTCGGTTATATGGCTATCGTCAGTCGCCAGCTGCTCAAGCAGTTTGATATAGATAATCCTGTCTATTTTGCTGACCTCAACTGGAAGCAATTAGTCAAGGCCAACAAACAGTACAAACCTGTCATCGAAGACCTGCCTCGCTTCCCCGAAGTAGAACGTGACTTCTCACTCATAGTTGATAAGAACGTGCGCTTTGCTGATTTGGCCAAGGCTGCCACCGATACCGAACGCAAACTGCTCCGAGGCGTCATCCTGTTTGACGTTTACGAAGGCAAGAACCTGGAAGAAGGTAAGATGAGTTATGCCCTCCGCTTCGTGCTCCAAGATAAGGACGATACTCTCAAAGACAAACAGATTGAGAATATCATGAACCGCCTGCTGAAGACCTTTGAAGATAAGTTCGGCGCTAAATTGAGAAGTTAAGCATGGATTGGAGAGACGAAATACTACGACGCAGAACCTTTGCCATCATCAGTCACCCGGATGCCGGTAAGACTACCCTGACGGAGAAACTGCTCCTTTATGGAGGAGCCATTCATGTGGCAGGGGCGGTCAAATCGAACAAAATCAAGAAAACTGCTACATCCGACTGGATGGAGATAGAGAAACAACGTGGTATATCGGTTGCCACGTCCGTAATGGGCTTTGACTACCGAAGTGCCTCAGGAGGCGATAACTCGACCGTCTATCACATCAATATCTTAGATACTCCCGGTCACCAAGACTTTGCCGAAGATACTTTCCGCACCCTAACGGCTGTGGATAGCGTCATCATCGTAATTGATAGTGCCAAAGGTGTAGAGACCCAAACACGCCGCCTGATGGAGGTGTGCCGTATGCGCAAAACACCCGTCATGGTCTTTATGAATAAGATGGACCGCGAGGGAAAAGACCCCTTTGACCTCATGGATGATGTGGAGCAAGAATTAGGAATAACCGTTACTCCTATTACATGGACCGATGGTCAGGGCGTTAAGTTTACCGAATCATTCCTCTTGGACGAGGTTGGCAAAAACCGCCTGCCACAAGACACCCAAGACCTCATCTCTATCTATCCTGAATTTGATAAAGAGGCTTACTTGGCCGGAGACTTAGCTCCTGTTTTCTTTGGTAGTGCCTACAAAACGGTCGGCGTGCAAGAACTGCTGGACTTCTTTGTGGAAAATGCTCCTAGCCCACGTCCTATCGAAGCAATGGAACGGAAAGTGGATCCAATGGAGAACAACTTCACAGGGTTCTGCTTCAAGATTCATGCTAACATGGACCCCAACCACCGCTCGTGTATCGCTTTCTTCAAGATATGTAGTGGCCGCTTTGAACGTAATGTCTATTACAAGCATGTCCGTAAGGACCAACAAATGCGTTTCTCGGCACCAACCTGCTTCATGGCCCAAAAGAAAGAGACCGTAGATGAGGCCTTCGCCGGAGATATAGTCGGACTGCCTGATACCGGTAACTTCAAAATCGGAGATACCCTCACTTCCGGAGAAAACCTCCACTTCAAGGGACTGCCATCGTTCTCGCCGGAGATGTTCAAGTACATCGAGAACGCTGATCCCATGAAGCAAAAACAACTCGACAAAGGTGTACATCAACTCATGGATGAAGGTGTGGCACAGCTATTTGTTAGCCAACTCAACGGACGCAAGATAATTGGTACCGTCGGACAACTTCAGTTCGAAGTCATCCAATACAGATTGGAACATGAGTATAATGCCAAGTGCCGCTGGGAGAATATGAGTATGTACAAGGCCTGCTGGATTGCGCCGGCTAACCTCGGTAATCCCGAGGACGAAGAGGAATTGCGTGTTTTCAAAAACCGCAAGGCCCAATATATGGCTACCGACAAGGACGGACGCGATGTCTTTATGGCTGATAGTGCCTACATCCTCAATATGGCACAAAACGATTATAAGCATATACAATTCCACTTTACAAGTGAATTTTAATATTAACATTAAATTTATTCAGTATGAAAAACATGAAATTTAGACTGATTGTCATGAACTTCCTCGAATATGCTGTTTGGGGTGCGTATCTGACATGTATGAGCCGCTACTTGGCTTCGCACAGCATGGGCGGACAAATTGGTTGGTTCTATTCTGTACAGGGATTTGTGAGCCTCTTGATGCCTGCTTTGATGGGTATTGTGGCTGACCGTTGGATTCCTGCGCAAAAGTTATTGAGCATTTGCCATGGCTTGGCAGGTGTCTTTATGATGGGAGCTGGACTGTATGCTCTTACTTCTGCACATGTGGAGTTTGCTCCGTTGTTCTCTCTCTACACAATCTCGGTTGCTTTCTTTATGCCGACGATTGCATTAAGCAACTCCGTAGCCTTCAATGCTTTGGTTAAAGCCGGAATGGATACCGTTAAGGACTTCCCACCTATCCGCGTATTTGGTACTGTTGGTTTCATCGCAGCTATGTGGGCTGTTGATTTATTAGGATTCCAAGATACTCCCTATCAATTTGTTATCAGTGGTGGATTAAGCCTTATCCTGGCTGTTTATTCATTAACGCTGCCTGCTTGCGATTTGAAAAAGATTGAAGGTAAGGTTGATCTTGTAGAAGCATTTGGATTAAAAGCTTTTGCTCTCTTCAAACAAAAGAAAATGGCGCTCTTCTTCATCTTCTGTATGATGTTAGGCGTTAGCCTGCAAATCACGAATGGCTTTGCTAATCCTTTCTTGGGTAGTTTTGAATCAATGCAACAATTTGCATCCTCTTTTGCCGTTCAACATTCTAATATGTTAATCTCTATTTCGCAGATTTGTGAGGCTTGCTGCATCCTGCTTATTCCTATCTGCTTAAAGAAATTCGGCATCAAGAACGTGATGCTGATGGCCATGTTCGCTTGGGTACTGCGCTTTGGTTTATTCGGAACAGGTAACCCTGATTCCAAATTATGGATGTTTGTGTTGAGTTGCGTTGTTTATGGATTTGCCTTTGACTTCTTCAATATATCCGGTGCCCTTTATGTGGACCAAGAGGTGGATCCTTCAATGCGTTCCAGCGCACAAGGTCTATTCATGATGATGACCAACGGTGTTGGTGCCACAATTGGTACGTTGAGCGCACAGGCCGTTGTCAATAAAGTGGTTCCTTCTGTTGATTGGGCCGAATTTGGTGTCGCACAAGATAAGGCGGGTAAATTCTTATGGTCCGATTTTTGGGCAAATGTTCAAAACGTATCGGATGACGTTCTAACTGCTATTGCTGAAAAATCACAATTAGTTTGGGCCGGTTGGCAGGAAGCTTGGTTCGTTTTTGCAGGATATGCATTGGTTGTGTCTATTGCTTTCTGGATTCTGTTCCCCAAAACACCTGTAAAGAAAGACTAATAGCGTGTTCCGTAAAGAACTGACATATTACTTTGCTACGCCCATTGCGTATATCGTAATCGGACTGTACTTAGTGGCCGTTAGCCTCATGCTATGGGTCATCCCCGGAGCATGGAATATCATTGATTCCGGCTATGCCGATTTGCGAGGCATGTTTGAAATGAGCCCTTGGCTAATGATGCTATTGTGCCCTGCACTCACCATGCGCCTCTTTGCCGAAGAACGGCAGAGAGGTACATGGGATTTGCTGCTCAGCAAGAAAGTATCGGTATCACGAATGGTATTAGGCAAATACTTCGCCGCTTGGACGCTTACTTTATTAGCTATCCTGCCTTGTATCGTCCACTATGTCGTACTCTACCAATTGGCTGAACCAATAGGCAATGTAGATGGCGGACAGTTCGCAGGAAGCCTAATCGGATTATGCCTCATCAGCATGGTCTTTATTGCATTAGGCCTACTCATGGCTTGCTTAACTAACAACCAAATAGTGGCTTATATACTGGGCGTTGTCCTATGCTTCGCCATGTATTGGATAACAATCCAAGACCATTATCGCAGCATCAGCCGCGGTGTATTGGATATCCGCGACGTAGGATGGCTCCTGCTCATAACCTTAGTGGCTGTATTCGCCACTATTCTGTTGGCTAACAGGATTGGGCGTAAGTAAGTGCAAACAAGCGCATCTGTTGTAACATGGCATTTAAACCATTGGTGCGCGTAGGAGATAAATGCTCCCTAAGTTGTATATCGTCGATGAAGTGTAAATCTGCATCGACGATTTCTTTTGGCGTATGATGCGATAACACTCTAATCAACAAAGCCACAATACCTTTGACGAGAATAGCATCACTATCGCCATGGTAGATGACCTCTCCATTGGTATATTCGCATGTGAACCAAACCCTGGACTGACAACCGTCAATCAGGTTCTGGTTGGTCTTGTCTGCTTCAGGGAAAGGCTCTAACCCATTGCCATATTCAATCAGTAAGGAATAACGATCCATCCAGTCATCAAAACTGGTGAATTCCTCAATTATTTCGTCTTGTATTTCAGCAATTGACATATTTGTTCTGCTATTATTTGATCTGCCTCAGGAATGAATCCGGGGGCTTGTATAGTGTAGTCGGCTTGTAAATAGTAAGGTTCGCGGGTTTGTAACTGGGGCGTAATAAATTCTAACAACTCGTCCCTGGTGCGCCCTTGTAGTACAGGACGAGTACTTAAATCGGTCAGCATAAGACGGCTAACCAAATCTTCTGCCGTCCACTGAATATAAACGGATGTGCCTAATTCATGCAGACATTCCATATTATCGGCATAACAAGGATAACCTCCTCCGGTGGCATACACTACATGCGAATAAGGCGACATGTCGGCAATGTCTTCCAGCACATATTTCTCCTTTATCCGAAAGGCATCAATGCCATATTCACGGATATAATCGCCCGGAGTCTTTCCATGAACGGCTAAGAAAGCGTCATCTAAGTCCACAAATCGCCATCCGAGCGTGTCGGCTAAGTGTTGACCGACTGTCGACTTACCTGCGGCCATGTAACCAATCAGGTAAAGTGGACCTTCTATCATACAATTTTCAGCCATCTTACTTGCCCTCTTCGTCTAGCATCTGAGGCGTGTTATCTTTCCAACGCAGTTGCTCATCCTCAAAGTACGCTTCAGGAAAAACCCAATTAGGATTGGGACTCGTAACCGTTTTAATCAGCGTCCACTCCTTATTATTTATCGCGTACGTGCGCGCGATAGACGAACAAATAGGAGCACACGCCGTGGTAATAACCACTGCCGTATCACCCACTATCATCGTATCACGAGTTACCGGAGTAACTGCCATAACGGCTGCTAATAAGAGACTTTGAATCATTGCAGTAAAACAACGGCGTATGCTGCTATACCTTCTTCGCGTCCTACAAATCCAAGATGTTCCGTTGTGGTGGCTTTGACACTCACTTGATGAACATCCACTTCCATCACATCAGCCAAACAGGCACGCATGGGTTCAATATAAGCGGCTAACTTAGGTGCTTGCGCCGCAATCGTAATATCACAATTGCCTAACTCATACCCGGCCTCTCTAATCATCTCCATCACGCGGCGCAATAGAATCTTAGAGTCTATCCCTTCGTATTCGTTGCCCTTTGTGTCAGGAAAATGATAACCGATATCGCGCATAGCTGCGGCACCTAATATGGCATCGCATAACGCATGAATAGCCACGTCAGCGTCCGAATGGCCCAGCAATCCTTTGTTATGGGGCACCTCAATCCCCCCTAACCACAAAGCGCGGTTAGGGGCAAATTGATGTACATCATATCCGAATCCAATTCGCATTATTTCTTGTTATTAACCAAATCCTTGATGCCATACAGGTCGAAACCAAGCGTGAAACGCATCGTCTGATCCAATGGGTTAGAGCTGGCGGTTGCAATGCAGTAAGCAAAGTCAAAGCGAACGATGGAGAGCTTGAAACCGGCACCAACCGTTACATAACGACGGTTACCCTTCATCTTATCCTCGTGGCTGTAACCTAAACGACCAAAGAATTGACGGTTGTAACTATACTCCAAACCAATACCCCAACGCATCTCATTGAACTCTTCCTTGGCTCCACCGGGGGCATCAGCAAAAGATTGCCACCATCCCTTAGGAGAAGATATCTTGGAATATTCTTTATTATCTTCATCCCATCTATATGCATCATCACCTTCGCCTATGCCACTTGCGAACTTAGAATAAGTACTTGGCACCAACAGACGGCTGCACTCTACACTGGCCATCAAGCGGTTGTAGTTATCAAACGGAATCTCGTAACTGGCACCAATACGCATTGTGGCAGGAATAAAGTTCTGGGTGTCACCCTTGTCGTAACTCATCTTACCACCAAGGTTGGCCACCGTGAAACCTAAAGCGAAGTGACTTGTTCCCATCGGTAACTCAATCGGTTGACGATAGTACAACGAGATGTCTGCTGCAAACGTCCAAGCCGGGTACATCTCTTGTGCTGTACCACCTGCCGATTGGTTGATACCATTATTCAAATCCGAATACATAAAACGCAACGTAGCGGCCATAGATACATAATCATGTAACTTACGCGAATAAGCAATGTCTAATGCCCATTCATTCGGTTTGGCTTCAGCAAAAGTAGAAGGATCTAACTCCGAGTAGTTGCTGTTGAATCCATTAGGAATCAAGGCTACTTTACCCATCGAGAAATAGGTGAATGATGCCGAAATAGCCTGCTTGTCATCAAAACGATAGAAACCGGTCAAATAAGCCAGGTCAATATCACCAACCAGTTTACGCAACCATGGCGTGTAGCTAGCACTAATACCTCCGCGCTCGTCAATAAAAGCATACTTGGCGGCATTCCAGAACTGTGAGTTCATGTCAGGAGTGGTGGCTGCACCAATGTCACCCATACCGGCTGCGTGTGCGTCCGGAGCAATCGTGAGGGACGGCATTGCCGTGATAATCGGATTGGGATTGTGAAGCGTGTAAGCCATCGCATTAATTGAAATGGCTACAAGAGCAGCAAGGCTCAAAATAGTTTTTTTCATAATGTTGTTTGTTAAATTGTTAATATTTTTGTTTGTTTTAAATGTTCTGTTGTAGCATTTGCTAAAAGTTCATTTTAGATTTGTTTCATAGGCAACAAGGGGTGATTTTTAATACACCATGAGTTTCCCGCTATGTTGGGAAGACACTTGGAATAAAGTTCGTATTGTAAATTGATAAATATATAAGCCTGTTGGTAATCCTACCGATGACATATCTACATCCAAGTAGGAATCATTCAACTCTCCTGAGATAGATTTGAGTTTTTGTCCGCTTAGGTTATAGAACGTTATATCTACATACACTTGGTCGTCCGGCCGGTCGTTCATTAGGCAGAAACGCACCGTTCCTCCCTGTGCTACCGGGTTAGGATAAACGGCCAGCGAATAGACTTGCGGTGCTAAACCGGACTGAACGGTAAAGCGTAATGTTGCCGTAGAGGCATTATTGAGCATGTCCCATGCACGGAAACTGAGGAAGTGACTGCCATCCGATAAGGTAGGCAGGATATAATCTACCGTACCGGTCGTAAAGGTGTCCTTCGCCGTGTAGTAATCGTTAAGGATATAAGTCTGTTTGTTGTTATTATCTAAGGTCAGTAATAAATCGTGTCCGATACCCGAACCAACGGCATTGATACCATTCTCATCCGATAGGTTGGCAAAGAAATGTGGATTAGAGCTCGTTACATCACCATCCTTAAAGAGTGGTGTATTCAAATACAACTCAATATCCGGACCTTGCTTGTCATCTACTCTCCAAGGAGAAGACCCTCCTACCACAAACTGCTCGTTATAACCAATCGCTTCAGCCATAGTATCATTCACTAATCCTTGAGCATACAACGCCAATCTGCCTATTCCAAAGTTATAATGGATATCCTTCGGCACGCGGAAGGTACAGCAGAAAACACCATTCTCCACAATAGCATCACCGACATATAGTTTATTGGGATAACTATTGAACTTAACAAACTGTTTCTTGCTGGGGTCTGGTTCATCGTTATCGCGGGTAGTCAGTTCTTGCATCTTGTCATATAATGTAATCGTCATCTTACCATTCATACGAACCGTATCTTGGTCGTCACCGTTCGTCTTAGTTATGTAGCCGCGTAAGGTAATCAAATCCATAGCATGAATTGTATCTGGCAACTCCGAGGTCACGATCTTATAATCTGTCGGATAACTGATACGCAGTGAAGGGTCGCCTAATAGCACAAAGGCCATCTTGTTGCGCGAATAACCGGTAGCGTTCTTGGCCAATCGTGTTACATCACCCAAGGTGAGCGTGTACTGACCTTCGCTATTATGTGTAAATAGGTACTGCGCAAAGTTCTGATTAATCAGTTTATTCTCCGAGGCATACACCGTCCTATCGGCCGAGAAGACTGCAATTGCACCACCATAAGGATTCATAACGGCTTCTTCTGCCGAAGAGGTATGCACTTGGTCAAAGTGCGCGAAGTTACATGTCGCCAAGGCCCATACACCTTGATTGGCATTCGTCATCTGCTGAACGTCCTTGATAGTGAGGAACATCTCCGAGCAGATATTATTGGCGGAACCGTGACCGGAGTAATCCATAAACAACACTCCCTTTTGCAAACTATTGATGAATTGGTTGTATGCAACAGGGTAACTCTCTCCGGAAGCAGACGATTCTTGCACATACGAATCCAAATAAATCTTATTGACAATAAAATTAGGATTATTCAGCCTCACTACTTCGGCGGCAGCCTCCGATACGCGTGTATGCAAACCATGGTCGTCATCATCCGCCAACCAGCAGGTTTGTTGTCTCCAATTACCTACGTTCTTGTTCTCCAAGTAAGTAATCAGTTTATTCACAACGGCATCAGCCTCGTCTTGCGAGTTAATCGGCAATCGACCTACGCCAATCTCCATCGTGCCACGCTCGTCTTTCCATGATGAACCGGATAGACCATCGTTATCGTCCATAAAACCAAAGTAATCATCGGTCGCATAGGCTTGAGTCTCTTCGGTGGAGTTAAGGGCTTGGTACGTCAGCACGCGCGTTGCCGGAGTGGACGCTAATATATTTCGGTTATCAAACGTGCCATCACCAAACAACAATAAAGTCTGCGGCTGTTGGTTTGTTCCCTTGAACTGATCATACATGCTCTTCATCATCCATCGAATAGCCGAAGCATCCGGTGTACCACTGGAGTACTCATTAAAGACTTCCTCCGTGGAAACAGCCATCCACTTATGCCGCGGATCAGCCTGTTCATGTGCCTGAGCTAAGTTATGAGCAGCATACATAAACTCCTCCGGTGCTACAATCACGTGATGAATGCCTTGCAGGTTCTTATGCAGGTTCTGCGGCACAACCACTCCGCGTGAAGACGGACTCTTCCAATTGCTTAATGCTGTGGTCTGCACAGCAACGTATGTCTGAACGGCCGAATTAATACCCATCCAGCAAAGTGTGTCGCCTTCCCACCACGTCGGCGTAAGACGGATATGAAGCGGATCGGTGATGTTCCAAATCTGCGTGCCGGCATCTGCCCCGGATAGATGGTAGCAGGATGGCTCGCTGGCATATAGGTTATCCGTATTGCGAATAAATAGGTAATTGTCCTCTATAATCAGTTTGCATGGCACCTGCATCTCAATATAATTCAAGTATGCTAATGCCGAGGCATCGCTATTGGAATAGGTTACTTTAACCGATAAGTCTTGTTGCGACGCTAAAGCCGAGGATATCGTGATAATACCTGTATTGGCCTTAGTGTAGAAGTCGCTAACCGGAATACCCATGATATACGTGGAACGACTTTGACCTGCTATCGTAGCAGTCATTGTTGTGGCTTCACTGCTTTTTGCCGCTACATCTACGCGACATACCAACGGCATCGAATCTACAGGATAACTATAGTAGAATGGGATGGTGATAGATGGTTTCTTATTAGTCAGTTCCTCTCCGTACCATTCGCGGCCGCCTCCTTCAAAGCCCTTAGCGTCAATTAGGTTACGCTGATCTAATTCATGTAACTGTAGGTCAGTGTAGGAATAAACATCAATATGTTCGGTGGCTGCATCAATGATTGTGTCGGTAGCCATCGTTAAGGCCTCACCGGTGTCGTCGCTCAAGAAATAGCAACCATAGTCGGCATAGCAGTTGCGAGTATGGGAGAAGCGTGAACCGCTCCATTCCCAACCTACCGGACCTTGAGCATAGAACAAAATATAGTCACCTGATGAGAACACGCTGTCCGCACCTGTATGCATATAGAAAGGTATCTGCGGTACATCATCAGGATGAGGTAGCGTGAAGTTCTGATTAATCAGATTGCCTCCGTATCCGAATAAACGCACTTTGTCCGGCTGTAATCCCATATTTCGTAATTGGTCATAAGTGAGACGATAAATGCCGGTCTCGGTCACCTGTATCTTGACAAAATGACCATTGGCTAATACCGACTCACTCACATACTCATGAGCAACTGCCGTTAGCGTACATAAGAGGCATAGAAGCAATATGGTAATAGGTCTTCTCATTTAATTTTGCAGTATAGGTTATCTTGTTCAATCTCTTGGTTCTCATGTAGCGGTGTAGAGGGCACCGGAGCATCAATATAAATATAGTCCCCCATTCGTAGCGTCACAATATGACTAATCTGCTCAATAGTCTGCGCTATCTGTTCTTTCTTCTCCTCGCTTAAGGTCTCTACCTGTTGCCATTCGCCCACACATAGTGCGTTATCAAAAGCTGTGGCGCGAGCGTACTCTTTCTCCATCCAATCATTCGCGATAAAGTCCAGACCGGGTGCGTATGCATCGTAGTATCGTGCTGCAAAGCGGGATTCAATGCACTTGCCTAAACGACTGATACGAATAACGGTGCATGGGATGTAACGCATATCATCCGACCAATCCGGCAGGAAGAAAGGCTTGCGCTGATTGAGCAAGGATGCGTCGCACTTCATCGTGTATCGATGCGCTCCGTTGTAATATGTCAGTCCGATAATCTTCATTATTTAGCACGAATGAAAATCTGAATAGGTGTTCCCAAAAAGTTCCACCACTCACGCATCTTGTTCTCCAAGAAACGGCGATAAGGTTCCTTCACGTACTGTGGCAGGTTAGCAAAGAACACAAACGTCGGCACTTGCGTATTGGGCAACTGAGTGCAGTACTTAATCTTGATGTACTTACCTTTGGTGGCTGGTGGCGGATAGTTCTCAATTAATGGCAAGAACTTATCATTCAGTTGGGCTGTAGCTACTTTGCGTTGTTTGTTCTCATAAACAGCCAAGGCTGTCTCCATCACTTTAAAGATACGTTGCTTAGTCAATGCCGAGCAGAAGATGATGGGGAAGTCTGTGAACGGAGCTACACGCTCGCGGATAGCACCCTCAAACTCCTTAATAGCCGCATTGGATTTATCTTCCACCAAGTCCCATTTATTTACACATACCACCAAGCCTTTCTTGTTCTTTTGAATGAGCGAGTAGATATTTAGGTCCTGCGACTCAATGCCACGCGTGGCATCAATCATCAATATACATACATCGGAATTCTCAATGGCACGTATGGAACGAACTACCGAGTAGTATTCTAAGTCTTCATTCACCTTGGCTTTCTTGCGGATTCCGGCTGTATCTACCAGGTAGAAGTCCTTGCCGAACTTATTATACCGCGTGTATATGCTATCACGTGTCGTTCCGGGTATATTGGTGACTATCGTGCGGTCTTCACCGATAAAGGCATTTAGGATAGATGACTTACCGGCATTAGGACGACCTACAATGGCGAAACGTGGCAGTTCTTCAAACGCCTCATCCGTATCGTCTTTCTTGAACCGTGAGCATATCTCATCCAGCAAGTCACCCGTACCTAAACCATTCTCAGCGGAAACGATATAGGGCTCGCCCAATCCTAATTTATAGAATTCCGGAGCGCCATATTGGTTCTCAAAAGTATCTACTTTATTCACCGCTAATACGCACTCTTTCTTGGATTGACGCAATAAGTGTGCCACTTCCATATCAAACTGCGTTACACCTTCGTTGACATCCACCAATAGCAACACAACATCGGCTTCCTTGATGGCCATATCCACTTGGCGGTTAATCTCGGACTCAAACGTATCATCCGAGTTAACTACCCATCCTCCGGTATCAATTACGGAGAACTCCCTGCCGCACCATTCGCACTTGCCATACTGACGATCACGAGTAGTGCCGGCTTCGTTCATCACAATCGCACGACGCGTTTGGGTGAGACGGTTAAAGAGGGTGGACTTGCCTACATTAGGCCTTCCCACAATTGCAAGTATGTTCGCCATTACATTTTTCGTTATTACAATCGTTACACTTTCCGTGACATTTACCACAATGATGAGGGTGACGAATCAAGTCCAGTTCGGCTGGTGTTACATCTCTGACTTCCAATATCTTACCTACAAAATGCAGGTTCTCACCGGCCAATGGATGATTCAAATCAATGGTCACTTTATCTTCGGTTATCTCGCATATCTGCGCATTCACTATCTGTCCGTCGGCTGTGTTCATTGGCACGATATTGCCCACGAACACACGTTCGTCATCAAACTCACCATCTCCATTAAAGAACATTGACTTAGGCAACTCCATCACACCGTTCGTGTCATATTCGCCATAGGCATCCTCACATGCGATGCGAAAATCAAACTCCTCACCGGCTTTTCTGCCTGCCATTGCTTCTTCAAACTTAGGCAACATCATTCCTTCGCCTTGACAGTACGTGAGCGGATGTTGCTCGGTCGCACGTTCCATCAATTCTTCTTGATTCTGTTTGGCACCATCTACATATAAATCATAGGTGCATGTCACTACTTTTTGATTTGTTACCACCATGTCACTTTCTTATTCGTTGTACTATTATTTGACTTATCATATTTCAAATCTGCCAGCATGGATGCGTTCACACCGATGTGGAAGTTATAACTCTTATACGGACCAAATGGCACAAAGCTGGCTGTCATATTCCAACAGTGCATGTCTCGAGATACATTAAAATTCGTGTACGACCACTGCTTATGCGTAATATCATAACTGGTGGTAGCACTGGCTTTCCATCCCTTACCTAATCCAATAGATGCCGACAGACTGACGTTTTGCGTCAATTCCATACGATACTGCATACGGCTATCAATGAAATTATCCTTCGTATGTGGTGCGTCCGCATAGCGAATCGTATAACTGACGGTCAGCGACCATGGTATCTCAGCCTTGACATATCCGTCTTCTATTTCCGCCTCCTTGTCCTTCTCTCCGTTATTGCGCTTAGCATTGGTCATTGAACCATCGCTCTGTACTTGCATCTCATCCATATTACCATCGTCCGAGACTTTCTTATCTTTCTTGCCGAACCATTTCTTGAAGAGGGCATTATTGAAAGTATAACTCAAACTGGTATTGGTACCGGTCCAGTGAGGGAATCGACCATGATGCCAATATTGTTTGTCCGTTCTTACCGGATTACCGTGAGCATCGTATTCGTACATGTAGGGGTCTAACTGAGTGGATAAGTTAAGGGTGTAATTAACAAACGGTATCTTGAGCCTCAAGTTAATGTTGAAATTACTCCATCGCATCGAATCCGCTGCAAAGTTATAGGCTCCGCTGATACCTAAGTTATCAATGATGCTATATATCTTATACGGATTAGTGCCGGTTGTGTCTTTGTCGTTACGCACCTTCACCTCTAAGTTGTTCTGCACACCAAAACTGAGCGATGCCGATAATCCCCGTGACGCATTGCCGTATAACTGTCCATCGTAGTAGGAATAGTTATGTCGAACGCTCTCCTTCACCACTTTCTCACCCGTAATGGCATTAATCGAATCCTCGCCTAAACTATTCTTCTCATAGATGTTCTCATCGTAGGTGCCGTAGTACCCCCATAATTTCTTGCCAAAGTCCGGGTGGTAGGAGAAACTCAACGAAGGTGTCAGCACGTGCCTAAAGCGATCTACCTTACTATTGGGGAAGAGTTTCTTAGAGGGAATATAAAATCCGTACAACTTAGTGGATAGTCCTAACGATACCGAGAAATCAAACACATTATAGAACCCATTGGTGGTATCTCTCACTACCGCTTTATTGGTATCATCCCATTTCTGACTTACCCGTTGGAAATACATACGGTCGGTCAGGTTAATCGTGGGCGTTACACTAAGGTACTTAAATAGCATCCAGTTGGCCGAGATTGGTATATTATGTCTTAATCCGGTCTTCCAATCGCGCAGGAAATCCGAGTGGAAGAAGTTCTTTTCTTTGATGTTATTACCTACAATCTTGGCATTACCCGAATAAGACATCTTGATTTTCTCGTACCATTTCTCCGGACCTACACGATGCTTGCGGCGGAAAGGATAGATACTGGACATATTCACGCTCAAGTCCGGCGCCGTCATCGATATGGTGCTATCCTTCGTTCGTTGGTTAAGCAACATACTCATCGATATGCTCCACGGACTATTGGGGAAGCGTTGGGTGTAACTGATGGAACTGGACTTGGTGTTCTCGGCATTGGCTTGACCATTATAGTAACTATTGATATTACTGCGGTTATAGCCGCTGGTTGAGAAGTTCACACTCGCCGAGAACGTAGAGTAGGGGTTGGCCTTGCTATCCTGCTGGTGCGTCCATTGCAGTTTGAGGTTAGTCGCTTGTTCGTAGTCCGGCATGCCACGCTCACCGGTTACGTCCATACGGTAGTTGAAATCAATTGAGCCACTGAATCCGTAACGTTTGATATAGCGTGTTTTGGCATATACTGCCCACGTACCTTTCGTATAGATATCTCCACGAATCTCAAGGTCCATATAGTCGTTAATGGCGAAGTAGTAACCGATACCCTGTAAGTACAAACCACGTGATAAGTCGTCGCCGAACGATGGCATAATCAATCCACTCGTATAGGAAGAGGTGAAGGGGAAGAAACCAAACGGAATAGCCAATGGCACCGGTACATCACCTACTACCATATATGCCGGACCGGTAGCGATAAAGTGACCGGGCTTAACCTTCGCGCGAGTCATCTTCAAGTAAAAGTGAGGATGGTCATGATTGCTACAAGTCGTATATCGACCGCCCGACATCATCATCACATCCTTCTGCGTCTTCTTCGTTTTATCGGCTACTACATAACCTTCACCTTGTTCCGTCACTACTTCACGAATAAAACCTTTCTGTGTCTTCATGTTGTAGGTCATCTCTAAACTCTCGTAACTGTCGTTACCATCCTTAAAGATCGGTTTACCTACTAACTCGTCCTCAATAGTGTCGTGGTATCCATTGGCGTAAATCAGACTACTATCCAGTACCATCTTAATACGCGCCGCCGTCAATTCCATGTGCTCGTATTGCACCGTACTATTGCCATACATCGTAGCGTGACCGGTACCCATCAATATAATGGAGTCCTCAGCTACGTATGTGATAGGCGAACTAATCGTCTCGCCCCACATTGGCAGTACCATAAACAATGCCAAAACAATACTATGTACAACTTTCCTTATACGCATGTGTGCGTTTGTATGCGCGCATTGACGCAATAAAACGTGCAAAAGTACAATTTTTTTTCCATATAACCAAATAAATTTGCATATAAGCGATTTTTTTTTGATATTATTTTGTGTACTTGCGAAATTCTTTGTATCTTTGCACGTTAAATTGCGTTATTATGAGCGAATTATTAAAGGACAAGATTGAACGTCTGCGTGCTGAGGCGCAGAATTTGCATGCTAACACGGCTGAAGAAGTAGAAGCGTTACGTCAAAAATACCTGAGTAAAAAAGGTGATGTTAGCCTTTTGTTTGAAGATTTTAAGGCGCTGGCCAAAGAGCAAAAAGCGCAATGGGGAGCATCCGTTAACCAGCTCAAGCAGCAGTTTGAATCGCAAATCAAACAAATGCGCGAAGACATGGAGGCTAAGGTGCAAACGATTGCCTATAAGGAGGATCTTACCCGTACTCCGGACTCCATCGGATTGGGTGCACGTCACCCTCTATCCCTGGTGCGTGAGCAGATTATCAATATCTTTTCTCGTATCGGTTTTACGGTGGCTGATGGACCTGAAGTAGAGGACGATAAGCATGTGTTTGGTATGCTGAATTTCGCCCCTGAACACCCGGCAAGAGATATGCAGGATACTTTCTTCGTGGAGAAAGAAGAAGGTGTGCAAAAACCGACTGATATCCTTTTGAGAACGCATACTTCCAGCGTGCAAACTCATGCTATGATTCAGTGGGCTAAACAACTGCAATCTGCAACCTGTAACCTGCAACCTGCAACCTGCGAAACGTTTCAACCGCTTCGAATTCTTTGTCCCGGACGTGTGTTCCGTAATGAGGCTATTTCCGCTCGTGCACACTGTTTCTTCCATCAGGTAGAAGGTCTGTATGTGGATAAGAATGTCAGCTTTGCTGACCTGCGTCAGGCGTTGTTGTACTTCGCTAAAGAGATGTTCGGACCGGATACCCAAATCCGTCTGCGTCCCAGCTATTTCCCCTTTACTGAACCAAGTGCCGAAATGGATATCTCCTGCGACTTATGCGGAGGGAAAGGCTGTGCTTTCTGTAAAGGTACAGGATGGGTGGAGATCTTAGGTTGCGGTATGGTCGATCCTAATGTGTTAGAGAGCTGCGGTATTGATAGTAAAGTCTATTCCGGCTATGCTTTCGGTATGGGTGTAGAGCGTATTGCTAACCTCAAATACCGCGTCAAGGACCTGCGCCTCTTCTCCGAAAACGATGTCCGCTTCCTCGAACAGTTCGAGAGCTGCTAAATCAATGAGAAAAGCACTCCCCTATGTGGCAGTTATCACTTCGATGCTGATTTGGTCAGTGTCGGGTATTGCCATCAAAACAGCATTACTGTCTTTCTCTAACTTGAGTTTACTGGTAATGCGGTTCACGTTGGCTATCGTCGTACTCTTGCTTATTGGTTTGTGCTGCCAATCTAACGCGACGTTGGGACTGCAAAAATTGGATAAAAAGGATATCCCCCTGTTCCTCTTGGCTGGATTTTTCCAACCGTGTTTGTACTATTTATTTGAAACCTATACCTACGATGCTTTGTCTTCGCCTACAATAGCGGAGACGCTTCTTTCAACCAATCCTGTCTTAGCCCCTATTTTCGCGTGGCTGATTCTGCGTGAGCGCGTCACACGCTATAATATAATAGGTATTGCTATTTCTACTATTGGAATGGTGATGTTGGTACTGATTGGTTCTACGAATTTCCGGTTAGGAAACGCATGGGGATTATTGGCGGCTTTCCTTGCTGTCTCTACTGCGGTGCTCTATTCGGTCATTTTACGCCGTATTCCTGCCAAGTACAACTCGCTAACGATTGTTTTTTATGTGCAATTGTGTGCTCTTTTCCTCTTTTATCCCATGTGGGGTATTAAAGAAGGCATTCATTGCCCGATTAGTTTAGATATAACCGCTTGGACCACCCAACTTTGGCAATCTGTGGCTGGGGTGGTTTACTTGTCTTTATTTGCTACAATAACAGCATTCATTTTGTTCTGCTATTCGGTTAGACAGATAGGTGTTACCAAAGGTAATGTGTTCAATAATATACGTCCTTTGTTTACGGCCTTGTTTATGTTCTTTGTCTTTGATGAGCACTTGCCTGCCGGAAAATGGATAGGAATGTTTCTAATTATCGTCGGTCTATTCATCAGCCAAAAAAAAATTGGTTAATTCTCTTAATTCAAAATTCTTAATTCATAATTTTGTCTTCTCTTAATTCAAAATTCTTAATTCAAAATTAAATAAACGATCTCGTCTTTCCGGAATAGCGCTAGCGGTCAGGTAAATCCGGAATATCCGCCTTTTTTGTTCTTTCGACTCCGCATTAAATGCGGAATCCTCTAGTTTAGCTTTAGCGGCCTATTGTCCTAGTCCACTAGTCAATTACCTGCGGTGCTGTTGGCTTAGGCCTTTACGCGTAGCGTTAGTTTACGTTTGCGTTTACGTTTGCGTTAAAAAATGGCAATCTCTACCCGAAATTGCCATTTTTATTTGCATATTTGCGAAATTCTTTGTACCTTTGCACACAAATTCAAAATCTAACATTTTATGAAAAAACTCTTTTTGACACTGATGGCTGTTGCCACCATCACATTAACCGGATGTGAGAAAAACTCCAAAGATGAACCACAAATGCCTTTAACGCCATCTAAAGACGTGCAAGCTATAGATCTTGGTCTATCCGTTAAATGGGCTAACATGAACATAGGAGCTACCACTCCTGAAGGTTATGGTGCTTACTTCGCTTGGGGTGAAACAAGTCCGAAAACGACTTACAATTGGAGTACATACAAATATATGCAGAGTGGCAAAAGCAGCTGGGAATATATCACCAAATACACAGTTCCCGATGATGAAAAGAAAGGTATTTGGTATAATGGGGACACTTTCATTGGTGATAATAAGACCACTCTTGAACCGAAAGACGATGCGGCTCATGTTAATTGGGGCGGTAATTGGCGTATGCCGACCAAGGCAGAATGTAAAGAGTTGGAAACCCAATGCACATGTACTTGGACGGATAACTACAATAATACTGGAGTAAAAGGTCGCATATTTACAAGCAATGCGAACGGCAACTCAATCTTTTTGCCCGCTTCCGGCTACTACTGGTCCTCTTCGCTCAACGAGGGCGGCTCGTACTGCGCGGACTGTCTCTACTTCGATTCGGACCGCGTGAGTTGGGGCAGCACGCATCGGTGCTATGGACTATCCGTTCGGCCCGTTTGCCAGTAGCCAAGGACTTTCAAAAGTTTACTATTATTAAGATTTTGCGAGGCAGAAAACAATTCGTTCTCTGCCTCGCATCCTTCACTCACCCTTCACTCATCCTTCACAGAAGTTCCACTGATATAAAATGTACGATTATTAACTTTTTATCATCTAAATTTTGGTGTAGGTGGTGTAGGCAGTGCAGGTATTTTTGGAAAACCTTTATAAATATATACTGCCTGCTCATGCGTGAGGGGTGTATAAATATATATACTTTATGGAAACAACCTGCACTACCTACACTACCTGCACCACATACCCCCAGGCGCAGACACAGCAGACAGTACTTTCTAGTATGCATCTGCGCGCGTGTAGGTGTATATACAAACAACCGTCTGCACGTCTGCTCTGTCTGCGCAAAAATCAAAAAGTAACTACCTACACCCCCTTACACCCGAAGAGGTGGTAACACCGATGAGGAGAGGAGGAGCACAACTCGCCCGTTGATTAAACGACGTGGCAATCAACCCTTGCGAGGTTGTTGCTCCGACGACGGGACCACTTCGCGACCACAAAAGCCCCTACTAACCCCCGCATAAACCTGCCAAAATCCTTGCTTTTCGTGGGGCTTATGTGGGGCTTAGTAGGTCTTTACATGCTACGAAGATGCTACGGAACTTTAGACGCGGCCCAGATTGCGTCCAAAATGGCAACTTTATGAAGAAATTGCCATTTTTATTTGCATGTATGCAAAAAAAAGTGTAATTTTGCGCCGCAAAGGAACAGAGTTCTGATAACTAACGACTAAAAACTAATAATTAACAAATAACAAATAATATGAAAAAAATCTTTTTATTGTTTTACACTATCGCCATTGCGTTAGGTGTAAAGGCTTCCGCTTATTCTGTTGCCAATGTTGAAAACTACACGGAGGAAGTCAGAGATAGTAATAACATTATTATTGAGCCGGCAACAGGAGTAGCAAAAGAATATCGCAGGAAAGTCATACCGCTTACCTCGTGCTTCAGAGTGGGTGAAAGAGCTTGTGTAGATATACAAGCCAGTGATGCTATGATGGTAGAGTGCGAAGACGGCACCGTATATTGGAAAGACCCTATTTCCCACTATAGAAAAGGCAGTTGGATAAAAGGGAAGAAAGAGGGGACCACCATCACCTTCCCCGCCAAACAACCGGTTTTTGCTTCCGCCAATTACCTCTACACCGTTCGTTGGGGAGTGCAAACAGGAACCAATTTTGCCCTTGCGGATGATTATAGTGAAGACATTATCTTGGATATCGTAAACGATAGTCTCATCTTGCGTGGTTCGATGGCTATGGATTTGGTAGATGATTCAAAACACTATCTTATCGGAATCTTCAGAGAGAAATTCTCAAAACTCGGCACCTACTCTTTCTATGCCTATGGAGACAGTCAAACCAACCTCTATATCCCAAGCCGGTGGCCGGATCTGAACCTCATTATGCCTCCTGTCGGGATGGTAACCGAGAAACTTCCTTATACTGCTCAGGATGACACCGGAGTTCTTGAAGACGTGAAGGATTCCGTATTGGTCGGATGGGACGCTGACACCGTTTATATTCAGGGGTTGTGCCCTCACCTTCCTGATGGATGGGTAAAAGGTACTTTGCAAGAGGGGATAGTCACTTTTAAAGCACCGCAATATATAGGACAACGGTATTTATCTGATATGTGGATGTTCGGTGGCGACATTAACGAAAAAGCAACTGACTACCATTTGAAATACGATGTTGAGTCCAATTATTTTGTGGGAATTGCTGATGAAGACTTAATAGAAAACGCTACTGACGAATGGGTGATTTTCAATATTAGCGCCTACAACAACATCATCATTGGAACGTTCGCCCCAACAGATATTAATGAGCCTTTCCGTAATGCCTATTTCAACAATCAGCCCATCAAAATGATTGTGAACGGTCAGTTCCGTATTGTTCGCAACGACAAACGCTATACAATTATGGGAGTAGAGGAGTAGGATTCTGACACCGAAAAGATCTGCCAAAAACACCCTATATAGATTAAAAATCTATTTTTGTGCCCTAATTATTTGCATATATCAAAAAAAAGTTGTACCTTTGCACTCGAATTCTACGTTGTTATGTATGAATAAATATAATTGTATGCTATTTTTCCATACGAAGCGATAAAAATGGAACGAAAACTATTAAAAGACTTATGTGCTTGGAGAGCGAATAAAAATCGTATGCCGCTCATTCTTCAAGGAGCTCGACAAGTGGGGAAATCATGGTTGTTGCAAGAATTTGGGAAGCAGTACTATGATAATGTAGTTCATATCAATTTGGAGACCAATAAGAGTGCTCATGATTTATTTGATGGCGACTTAACGCCTTCTCGTATCATTACCTATTTGGAATCTCTGACCTCTCAAACCATCTTTCCTGAAAAGACCTTACTTATCTTGGATGAAATTCAAGCTTGTCCGAGAGCATTAACTTCGCTTAAATCGTTTACAGAAGAAGCTCCGCAATACCACATTGCTGCCGCAGGTAGCCTTTTAGGTGTCGCTATTCATCGTGAGGATTTCTCTTATCCGGTAGGAAAAGTGATAGAGATGCGTTTGTATCCGTTGGATTTTGAGGAGTGGTTAATGGCTTTAGGACAAGCGTCCTTATTGGAACAGATTCAAATCCATTTCTGGACGAACGAAAAAATGCCCACTCCTCTTCACGAAGTGGCGCTCGAATGGTGGCGTAAGTATTTGGTTGTCGGTGGAATGCCGGCTGCTGTTAATGAGTTTATTCAATCCGGTAGTCTTCCTCTCGTTGCTGAAGTTCAAAACCGAATACTTAATGAGTATATCTCGGATATGGCGAAGTATGCTCAAGGTTCCACTGCCATAAAGGTGCGTGCTTGTTACCAGTCCATTCCTGCTCAGTTAGCCAAGGAGAATAAGAAATTCCAATATAAAGTGGTACAAAACGGAGGCAGTTCCACCATCTTCGGTGAGAGCATTGAATGGCTCACCAATGCGGGTGTGGTGCTTAAGTGCCGGTTGGTGGAACAGGGACGAATACCTCTTCCTGCGTATATGTCCTTGAGCGACTTTAAGTTATATTTGTCTGATGTGGGGTTATTAACGATGCTTTCTAATATGCCTCAATCGTTGATTTTGTCTCCTACTATCATGGATAACTCTTTTATGGGCGCTATAACGGAAAATTATGTCGCACAAGAGTTGGCGGCGCATGGACATCCCCTTTTCTATTGGAAAAATAGCAATACAGCAGAACTGGATTTTGTGTTGCAAAAAGGCGAACATATTATTCCTATTGAAGTCAAAAAAGGACTGCACGTTCAAGCTAAGAGTCTAAACCAATATAGGATTACGTATCACCCCGAATTGTCTATTCGCTTGTCACAAAAAAACTTCGGACAAGAGCAAGATATTAAGTCTGTTCCTCTCTACGCGCTTTGTTGCGTGTAGAGATGATTCTGTTTACCCATAATCTAAACCTGCTAAACTTGTTAAACCCATTATAATATGATAAACGTAATTTATTGTGCCCTTGTCGCTAGGGGGGGTAATTCGTTGATAATGAATAAAATAATTATTAGATATTATGAAAACTAAATCTCTTTTTTTATCAGCCGCACTGATGGCGGTGATGCTGTTGCCCCTGTGGCAGAATTCAAAGGTAATGGCGGGAGGCTATGAGCCTGCGGATAAATATGCCAAATTTATTAGGCGGTTCTCCGTAGATAAGGCTTGGGAATTTGAAAATGCCGAAAGCAATACCGGTGGTGAAGTCGGTAACGGTGCCCGTTTGGCAGAGTGCCCGGGTTTCATTGCATGGGAACTGTTTACATGGAACAAGGGAACCAATAATGATGATCACCAAATGTTACATTTTAGGCTTTATTTGTCCAACACCGCAAATCATAGCAAAAAGATGTATGTGACAGAGATAATAGTAAATGACCATTGGAAAGATGATGACTGGTCTGACTACAATGGTACGCCTCAATCTATTAGTAATGAAGCTCACTTCGACAACTGGTGCGTACAAGTAAGGCATCCCAGTGAACCTTATCAGTTTTATTACGCGTACATAATGACAAAATTCGATGATGAAGCGCGTAAATTTATCCAGGAGCAAGGCAATAAGTTGTGCCTTTATATAGAAACCCGGTATGATAATGGACACATGACCGATTATGCCGAGTATTCTACTGCACTTGATGCAGACGACCGCAAACTTTTCTCGTATGATATGAGTGTGAACAGTACATCGTCTTGGATGGAAGATAAAAATAACGGAAAGACCGCTATTAAATACACTCGTAATATGCCGGAAAAAAGTCAACTCCGTATAACGGAATCTAATAGTGGCAAAACCATTATGGATTGGAAGAGTGTTAATGCCGGTCAAGAAGATGCTTACCTGTACCTCTCCGATGTCGGTACTCCGAAGACTGTTTTAAGTCCTGGCAATGAGCAGGCTCTCAAATACTCGTTCCAAGCCAGACGGACTTTCTCCTATTCGCAATCGTACTATAGTTATCATGGTACTACCTCCTCTTGCCCGAGTTCGAATACCATCTATTCTACCGCAGTAACATTAACTCCGCCCGCTTTTGCGCAACCTAAAATCCGCAAAGTGGAAGTTCCGGGAGACGGTACTGTAATATTGACATGGAATGTCAGTAGCACAAGCGGAGACCAGAGTAATTTCATTGTGGAAAGGTCTCCGTATGAAGATTTCAAAAAAGAGATTACCAGTACAACGGTAACTTTCCAATCAAGTCAGAAAGAGTATTCTTTTACCGACAATTTTAAGGAGCGCAACCAAGGGACATTGAAATTATACTACCGTCTTCACCGCGAACATGCCTCTGTCAGTGAGTTAGGCTTTACTCAAACCAAAGAAGTGAATACGAACTATAAGGCTGCTTCTTCCATGTCTCTCACAAGCATAGATGATAAAGTGCAAATCGATTGGAAGATGGATAATGGTATCTGGACTCCGGATATGTCTCTGCAAGTGTTGTGTAACGGACAGGTATTGAAAACTTTCACCAAACTGCCTTCACCTTTGCAATATAAAACGGAGCAGTCACTCCCCTCTTGCGAAGAGCTGAACTTCGCCCTTGCTGTTATGGAAAACGGTACGGAACGGAGCAGGCTAAGTAACAAAGAACCGATTACGTTGTCTCCCCGAGAGATTGGTACGATTGATTCTGTACAACCCAGTTGCGGCTATTTCAACGACCATGTCACCGTCCGTTGGAAGACTAATGAAAAAGAGAATAATTTCAATTATTTCCGTGTTTTCCGCAATGAATACGGCATCAGCGATGCCACACCGGAATTGTTGGGAACGGTGGAATCCATGGCGGGCGTTACCGAGTATTCGTATGACGACAGGACTGCCGTGCCGGGTGTTTACTATTTGTACTCGGTGCGTGGCTACTCGAGTTGTGGTGACAAAGTTACTATGCAATCCAATGTTAACGGAATAGGCTTTGCCCAGCCGTTCGGCGTAGTGAGCGGACAAATCACCTATAATGGCAATCAGGGCGTGCCCGGCGTTGCCGTTCATGCCATTGGCGACGACACCCGCCGTGGTTACTCGCTCTATTTTAAGGATGAATCTTCGGTCATTAAAATACCTAAAGAAATGCTCAATCGTCTAGTGACGGAAGAGGAAGGAACATTTGAACTTTTTATCAAGCAAGCAAATTCAACAGAACATGATGGTGGTTTCTATCACCATGTCGTAACCTACAAAAACGGCATTTATACTACCTATATCAACGGCGTTCCACGGGAGGGAGATACCAGATGGCCGGGTTGGTTCTTCAAGTATGGTCAGGACTGGGAATTTAGGATTTGGGACAGTAAAAAGTGCGGATGGATAGATGAAATCCGTTTCTGGAACATCTGCCGCGACAGCGCAGACATTGTCAGGACGATGAACAGTTATCTCAACGGCGCGGAGAGAGGACTGACCGGCTACTACCGTTGCGATGACAATGTGCCGGGCTACCTGTTTGATATATCACGCAAGGGTACTACCTATAACGGCAACCACCTGACGATTGAGAATATCGACTTCGACGAAGCCAATCTCCCGACTACGGAGCAACTCTCGCTGCGCAACTATACGGATGAGGACGGCAACTACCTGATAACGAACATTCCCTACACGGTTGACGGTTCGCTGTACAAGATTATCCCAACCTTGGGTATCCACAAGTTCAGCCCCACCTCCCGCCCACTGTTCTTTAACGGCGATGCCAGTACGCACAACTCGGTTGATTTTACCGACGAGAGCAGTTTCCCTGTCAGCGGTACGGTTTATTACGAGGGTACCGACTATCCTGTGGCGGGTTGCAATTTCTATGTTGACGGTACGGCATGTGTGGCAAACAACAATATTGTAGAAAGTGCGGAGGACGGAACATTCACCATCTCCGTACCTATCGGCAAGCACTATATCGAGGTGCGCAAAGCTAATCATACTTTTGTCTATGGCGGCTATTATCCCGAACCTGTCGGGGATGAACCGGCATTGTTCGATTTCCAGGAGCCTATCAGCAATCTGACTTTCTACGACAACACGCTCGTCACCCTGACCGGCCGCATAGCCGGCGGTACGGACCAACAGGCTTTGCCCCACGGTATGCAGCAGGGTAAAGCGAATATCGGTCAAGCACATATCGTTCTCAGCCCCGAGATAAAAGAGAGATACAACCTGAATACGGATGCGGTCAATCAGCGTCAATGGGGTAAACCCGAGGAATGTTTCTCCGTGGGCAGCAATGCCGTTACCGAGGCGAACCAATCCACCAGCCGTAGCAAGTATATCTATATTGATACTGACCCTGTGACAGGTGAGTTCTCCGTCTTGCTGCCGCCTATCGACATGACGGTGGACGAGATTAGCCTTCCCCACAACCCGGATGTCGATTTTACGGACTATATCGGTGCAATAGGAAAACTGGAACTGAGCAAAGCGGGGGAAAATAATCTCACTACGGACTCGATGTTAGTCGATTCGGTCAACTACCGCTATTTCAGTTACACGGCTTGTCTGGATGTTATCCACCGCGAGAAACCCCAACTGCTGCTCACCGACGCGGAGCATACGGACGGCATGATGGGTATTCGCCAACACCTGATACAGGACAATAAAATGGATACATCCTACATAGTGGATATCTATGAATACGACTCTCTCGCTGCTGCGTGGAAATACAACTATGAGGTTCCTTATTTCCTGCAAGGCAATACATACGTATGGCATCTGCGCGCGTTCGAGCAATATATCAACAAGGATAATACCGACTGGCGTTTCGACTCCGTGCCTATCCGCGGCGGCGTGGTGACATTGTATAACCAACTCGGCGACCACTTGGTAATAGACAAAGACACGGTGATTATGTCCTCTACCGGCGATTCGATAGTCTATACAGCGGGCGATATTGCTTTAGAGAGCAACCAAGTGCAGTTGGACAGCTTGACAGGTTGCGCCTACTATCAGTTCAATGCCGGTGACCCGCTGGTGACAGCCCCGTATCGTTTGGGACTGACTATCTCTTATACCAATGCGGAGGGAACTGCCAACTACGACTGGGACCACAATGCGGACTTCCAAGGCGTGGTGCTCGGAGCCGTGTCTAACGGTACCAACTTCGTTACCGAAGGTCCTGACCGTGTGATTTATGTGTTGCGCGACCCGCCCGGAAGCGAGTCTTTCGCTACGCTCAAAAAAGGTACTGAAGTCAAGAATAGTACTTTTGACAACAACACATGGTATGCCAGTGGCGGAGTTCAAACGGTTACCAATTTCGGTTTAAAAGTAACAGTAGGATTTGGACCAATGGGTCTTACGGAAATAACTGAGAGTAAAGTAAAAGATAAACTCCATGTGGAAGGGGAAGGACATGGTGGCGGAACACATGAACATACGTGGAAGACAACTTCCGTCACCACCCGTGATATCAGTACTTCGTCAGATATATGGCATGTAGGGCCTTCCGGAGATGTCTATATCGGCTACACCACCAACCGCACTTTCGGCGAAGCAACTGAAGTCACTCTTTTGCGCGACTCGTCCGGCAATTATGATTTGGGTACCCGACAGGTTATCGGCGTAGGCGAGCAGTATGATACGGAATTCTCCCTCAGTCAATTAGACATTGAGACCCAACAGATTCCGAACTTTATCAAGTTGCGTAACGCCCTGCTTGAAACCGTATCGCAAGCCGAATATGACAAGTATCAAAGTCTCGATTCGTGCCCCGGTACGGAATCACGCTATATCACCACCCTTACTCCCGATTCACCGAAGTTTGGGCAGGATTCTACGACCTATAAGTTCTTATACCCCGAGCAAACTGAGCCGGGAGTCTATCAAGACATGGTGGCATACTACAACAACCAAATAAACACATGGAAAATGCGCTTGGCAGACAATGAGCAGAGCAAAGTGAATGCTATCGCGGGAACTTCCGGTTCTAAATTAGAAAGAAATGTTACCGTTGACGGCGGTGTGGTATTCAAAGAATCTGCCACTTCTACCTACGATACCACTTTTGTACATAGTCGCACTCAAGGAGGTTATGTGATAGCTAAAAATACTTTTGGTTTTTGCATTAATGAAACAGGTGTTACCACTACTTTATATACCAAAGACGGAGACGATAAAGTAAGCGGTGGAAGCTCTCAACAAACCGCTACCACTACAATCGAATACACTATCAAACTGAAACCGTTTGAGCAACTGTCCGTCAATATCTATAATGCCAATGACGGCAATTCGCCCGTATTTGAGACGGTAGGCGGTCAGACCGTCTGCCCGTACGAGGGGGAGGAGAAGACCAAGTATCTCGACCCGGGCGAGCATGTGCTGTCTGTCGCTACCCAAAGGATGGAAGACCCGCTTATCCGTGTGGAAAGTCCTTCGGCTTATTCTGCAATCCCGGTGGGAGGCAGTGCGACCTATACGATCGAAATGACCAACGTATCCGTTGTGCCTTCGCCTACCGAGTTCCGCCTGCGCCTCATGGAAGACAGCAATCCCGACGGAGCGCAGATCCTCGTGGAAGGTTCGCCGCTCAATGCCGGAGGCGTGCATTACAATATGGTCGGCAACAACATTGTCACCAAAACCGTCGTGCTCAAACAGGGCAGACCCGATGTGCTGGAATACAAGAATATCGGTCTTATCCTCAGTTCAGACTGTGAAGAAATCATAACCGCGGATACCGCTTATATCTCCGCTACTTTTGTGGCTGCCTGCTCGGACATTAATCTGACTACCGACACGCGCATCGTGAACAGCGACCGCGGCGGCAAACTGGCAATGACCGTCAACGGATATGACGTTAACCTGCCCACCCTGACCGGCTGCCGCCTGCAATACAAACAGCCCTCGCAGAACACGTGGCAGTTGATAAAGGAGTTTGACAAAACCGCAATGGCGGACGGATCCGTCCACTATACATGGGATATGAACAGTCTCAGTGACGGTACCTACGAGGTACGTGCCATTACCGTATGCGACTTAGGCGGGGAAGTGTATAACGAAAGCGAGGTAATAACCGTCGTCAAAGACTTGGCTTCCCCCGCTGCCCTCGGTCTGCCCAGCCCTATTAACGGTATCTACACCGTAGATAACCAGATATATGTCGATTTCAACGAAGATATACAGGTCGGACGCATCACCAATACCTGTGTCGATGTCAACGGCGTGCTCAACGCCCACGAGATAGAGCACTCGGTAGGACTGCTATACAATATGCAGACCTCCTATACCACGGCCGAATACGATTTGAGTAATACCTCCTTTGCATTCGAGACCTATATCAACTATTCGCAACCCGGCTATATCCTGTTCCACTCCATGCAGGGGCTGCAATTGGAGATTACCGAAGAAGGACACCTGCGGGTTATCCTGGATTCGCTTGAGTGGATTTCCACCACTTCCATACCGAAAGACGAGTGGGTATATTTCCTGTTCAACTACACCGTCAACGATGACAATACAGGCGGTACAATGAGCGCCTACTGTGCTTACGGGGACGAGGAAGTGACCTTGTTCTCCTCTCAACCGATGCCTCTCTACGACCGCCGCGGACCGGTCTTTGTGGCTTACCCGATGCTGGTAGCGAAGATGCACGACGCTGTCCTGTGGGGCAAGTCGCGCGACTGGGCTACTGCTCTCAGCGAACGCGACAAGACCAAAGACCCCTACACGGAGGGCATCCTGAGCTACTGGCCTATGGACGAAGGGACAGGTCCTGTTGCCCATGACATAATCCGTCACCGAGACCTAACGCTTTACAGCTCGCAGATGTGGTGGTTCGGAAACGAAAACAAAGCGTTGCACATCCCTGCCGGAGCAGAAGCCGTAATGGATTTCACCCGTTTCCCCGACTCGTTTGGAGACGATTATGTGTTCTCCTTCTGGTTCCGCACCGCGGCGCAAGGGGAAACACCATTCTTCCGTACTTCTAACGGCACACTCGTTCTAAGTCTGGACGGCAACACACTCATCGTCCAAACGAAAGCAGGAACGAATCGGCTGGACATGGGTAGCCGTCTCAACGATGGTACCTGGCACCACTTCGCCCTCAGCAGCAGCCACAGCTTCTCGCCGGTCATCTTGTTGGACGGCATGGTAAGAAACATAGCCACGATGGATCGTCAAGTCTTTGTCACGAACGCGCTCTGTTTCTCCGACACCCTTGCCACTGCCGACATGGATATTGACGAGGTGCAACTGTGGAAGGCCAACTGCTCTACAGACTATATCGTCAGCATGTACCGCAACCAACTCCGAGGCAACGAGCCCGGACTACGGGCATATTTCCCGATGCAGGAGGTAACCGTGGACGGATATGGGCAGAATGTGACCCGTTTCACCATGGCGGACAAGCAGACCAATGACCCCGACCATGCCGCCGATATGTATCTAAGCAACAAACAAGGTAATATCGACGCTGCCGAAGCGCCCACTGTGCCGCCTATCCGCGAAGCACGGCCTATAGAGACCGTACAGCACAACTATACCGCCAGCGAACGCCGCATCGTAATCAATATTACCGAGCAGGCACGCCGTATCGAAGGCTGCACACTCAACCTTAGCGTCAAGGATATAGTGGATGCCAACGGCAACTATTGCGACCCTATCAACTGGTCCGTATATGTCAACCGGAACCAACTGCTCTGGGAAGAACCTTCCGTACGCGTGGTCAAAGATGCACTGAACGACACCACTATACAAGTGACTATCCTTAACAATAGCGGAAAGACGGAGAACTGGTCGCTCGCCAATGTTCCCGAGTGGCTCACCTTCAGCGAATACGGAGGCGTACTGCAACCCTTGGCATCCAAGACCCTGACAGCTACCATATCTTCGGCTCTCGCTATCGGCAACAACGCAGTCTCCGTTTATCTGGTAGGCAACGAAGGAATCAACCAGCCGCTTTATCTCACCGTCAAGGTGAATGCAGGTAAACCCGATTGGCATATCAACTCTGCTGACTTTGAACTCTCGATGAATATGATAGCCTCGGCTACCGTCAACGGCATCGTGGCTGATGACAGCGAGGACATGGTGGCTGCCTTCATCAACGGACAGATAGCCGGAATAGGACACCCACAATTTGTGCCGGCATATAACACCTATCTCATCATGATGGATATCTATGCCAACTCCGCTTCGCCTGTTACCTTCTCTTATTGGGATGCCTCTACAGGTATCACATACAATAAGATGGATATACAGATGTCCAGAACGGATACCAAACATCAGACTATGGACTTCCTGTCCGGACAACTCGTCGGTCAGCCCAACAACCCCGTCCGTTTGTCCACGAATACGAGTGTGGAGCAGACCATCGACCTCGTTAAGGGTTGGAACTGGATTAGTTTCAATGTACTGCCCGATGACAATCATTTCGGCAACCTGTTGGGTAATACCAAGGAACACCTGTCGCTCATTAAGTCCCGGACAGCCTATGCCCAAACGGACGCATCGCATGCGCTGGTAGGTTCACTGACCGAAATGGATGTACGTCAAGCCTACAAAACCAATATGAACGAACCGTGCCAACTGACCATATCGGGCAAGGTCACCAATCCTTTACAGTACGGTATAGAGTTAGCTGCAAACGGGTGGTCATGGATTGGCTATCTGCCTCAGACTGTATTGAGCGTTAACGCTGCATTGGCGAACCTGACACCGGTCAAAGGGGATATAATCAAGGCCCGCAGCGGTTTTGCCATGTGGGACGGTTACCAGTGGATAGGATCACTCACCGCTATGGCTCCCGGCAATGGCTATCTGTACTACAACAGCGGTTCTGACGCTATGCTATATTACCCGTCCATGGGGTCGCTACTATTTGCTCCGCAACGCGTAAAGCAACAATTCGTCAATCAAACTTTAACCTTCACACCCGTTACTCCTACTAAATATCAGGGCAACATGACCGTGACGGCAGTGGTGATGGACGGCGACCAAATAGTGGACGATGCCGAAGTGGGAATCTTTGCCGGTGACGAGTGCCGCGCCGCTGCCGTACAGCATGACGGTTACTGGTTCCTCACCATTCCCGGGGACGGAAGTACGGAACTTACTATCCGTGTGGCTATTGAGGGAAAAATTAAAGAGGTGACGCAGACATTGACATACGTGGATGACGCAGTTGTCGGATTGCCTGATGCCCCGTATATCATTCAGTTGGATGCTGAAACAGGACTTGACTATTTACCATACAATGAAAACTCCGGTTACTTTGGAGGAAAGACATGGAACAAGTATTTCAAGTTCGTAAAGAACGGTCTCTTGTATATCCGCCGATGTGGCAAGACCTACAATGCCGTCGGCATGGAACTCTGACAACTGATAACTGATAACTAAGTACTAAAAAGCGCATTTCGGTGCGCTTTTTTGTATTTTTGCGGAAGAGGGGGGATTCGAGAAGCGCAGCACAGCGAGCATAATCGTTCGAGCCTTAGCGAGATAAGAACCCTCCGACCGTTGGTTGAGAAGGCCCTCCGCCTTCTCAAAAACGAAAGCGAGGCCCGTTTTGGGTCTCGCTTTGTTTTTTGCGGAAGAGGGGGGATTCGAACCCCCGGTACAGTTACCCGTACGACAGTTTAGCAAACTGTTGGTTTCAGCCACTCACCCACCCTTCCTTTCGTCGTCGCAACAAGTTCGCGAGGGTTGATTGCCACTTCGTTTAATCAACAGGCGACTTGTGCTCCTCCTCTCCTCATCGGTGTTACCACCTCTTCGGTTTTTGAAGTGTTTTGATTTAACTGAAATTCGAAATCGGGTGCAAAGGTACTGCTTTTTTTTGGATTGTGCAAATTTTTATGCATATTTTTTTTATTTTTTCTTGCAAATATAAAAAATTATTTGTATCTTTGCATGCAGCAAAGGAAAAATAACCCATAAATAACGATATGAAGAAACAATTTATCTTGGGTCTTTTAGCGACCATCATCAGCCTTCCGGTCTTTGCCGGAGGCAGTAGTAAGGTGGATTATAAAACACCTTCTGAGAAGTATGCCAAATAGCGGAGTACTAAATAAACTAACAAAAAAAATAATCTTTATATGCGAAACGTATATGTAATTATCATCTTGTTAGCCACAATGCTTCCTGCAATGGCTCAGGAAGAAACAACCGCGCCAATGGTAAATGCCGATTCTATTTCTGCTCAATTCAGTTTGAGAAAGAAATTCTACTATGGCTATAACTTTGATATCTATTTCCATAACGATACGCAGGATCGACTCAATTTAAATGGCTGGTCCTTTACTCTTACTCCGGAGTTTGGATATAAGGTGAACGAACGCACACAAGTGGGCTTGCGGTTAGGCGGCTCGTTCTATTCGCAGCACGAAACCTATACGATTAAGGATGTATTTGGGGAAGATTATGATGTTAAACTTAAAATTAGAGGTGGTTCATGGGAATTGGCTCCTTATGGACGTTATTGTTTAAAAACATACTTGAATGGCAGAGTAAGTATCTGGTTGGAACTGCACGGATATGTCAATATGATGTTCCCAACTGTGGTTGATGGAGACCCAATGGGCACCGATTATCAGGGATTGAAGTATTCAATAACGTATGGGGCGCAGTTATCACCATTGCTTAAGTTTAAGTTCAACGAGAAAAGTACATTCAATTTCTTCTTCTCTATCCTCAGTTTGGGATATAGTGGCACGGCACGTATGTACAAGAATACTACCGAGTATAGCAACGACCTGATTCTCTTCTCCGGCAAACTCAGTAATTTGGTTGCCAATCAATTCACTCCCGGATTGTATGGCATCAAGTTTGGCGTACAAAAGTCATTTTAATGCCCAAAAATTTAGAACCTTTGCTGAGAACCCTTTACGTGTCATTGAATGGCTATTCCACTATTTTCTTAGTTTGTTATCTCTAATTTTGTTTGCGTTTGCGTCAAAAAATGGCAATTTCTACCTGAAGTTGCCATTTTTATTTGCATGATTAAAAAATAAATTGTATCTTTGTAGGCTAATTAGTGAGGGGGAGTAGAGGTGTGGGGGAATTGAGCGCCCAAAGAGTTAATAGGGGAATAAGAATGACTAATAATTGAAACTAATCAATATGAAGAATTTATTCTTTGTTTTAATGGCTATTGCAGCTATCGTGTTGGTGGGCTGCAACCAAAAGAACTCTAAAAATGAGAGTCCGGATTTAGTCGTGTATGGTAAAATCTTTACCGCAGAAAACAACGCTATCGTCGATGCTTTTGTTGTAGGTGGCGGCAAATTCCTTTATGTAGGCTCTGTAGCCGAAGCAGAGAAGTATGTCAAAGATGGTGTAACAGTGCTTGATTATAGGGACAAAGGTATCATAATCCCTGGCTGTTACGAAGGACACGCCCACTATATGATGGCGGGCGGTCTAAACGTTATGGGCGGGCCTGTTTTCACAATCAATACTACTGTGGAAGAATTCAAACAGGCGATTAAAGCCGCTTACGACGAAGCCAAACTTACCGGCAAGTCTTCTATCTTTGGTACGGGGTGGATGTATCAATCCTTCTTGTTTTCGGGGATGCCTACGCGCAGTGAACTGGATGCTATCTGCCCAGATGTTGCATTGTATATGAGTGATGGTGAAGGACATAAAGGTTTGGTTAATACCCTGTGCCTGCAAAATGCCGGTATCTTGGATAAAGATGGTAATGTACTTGTTTCCCAAATCCGCGGTGGCGAGATATGTATGGATGCTGACAATAAACCTACCGGACTGCTCCTTGAACAAGCCGGAACATACGTTCGCTCTCGCGGTATCAACTTCGAGGAACTTCTTCCTGCTTCCGCAGCCCAAACAGCCATTGACCAAGCGCAACAACTATTGCTTTCCAACGGTTATGTTTCGTATATGGATGGTTGGTCCAATTACTTTGGAACCAATGCTTTCTACGAAGGCGCAAAGTTGCTTGATCAAGCCGGTAGTTTACATATATTGTTGGGTATGAGTTACGAGATAGAGAGTTCGTGTGAGAGCATCCAAGCCGAGTTGAAAAAGGCTAAACAGACAAAGCAATACACCGGTGGTCATGTAAATGCCGACTATGTTAAGATCTTTATTGACGGTACGGTAGAGAGTGGTACGGGTTTGACGATGGAACCATATAAAGATAAAGAATATGGTTATGGTATCGCTAACTGGGAGGAAGATGAAGTGGCTGAGATTACCCGCAACGCCAATGCCGATGGTATGACGATGCACGTTCATACGATGGGTGATGGAGCCGTCCATCGTGCCGTGAATGCTTTCGCTGCTGCGGGAAAGAAGAAACTGCGCAACACCGTGGTGCACACTCGCAATGTGCCTGGGGCGGATTTTGCACGTATGGCGCAGAACAATATCGTGGCTGTCGCTGGCATATTGTGGCACGGGATGTCGGATTGGGCAGCCAACTACGTAAATGATATTGTTCCCCAAAACGTAGTTAATCAATCCTATCCGATGAAGTCCTATTTCGATGCCGGGGTCGTTATGACCTCGCATTGTGATTTTCCGGCTACCTCCGGTTCACCTACTGACCCGTTTGGTATTATGGAAATTGCCGTTACCGGTCAGATGCATATAGATGGTTCGCTTACCGAACCTTGGTGGGCAGAAGAACTTATCTCTCGTGAGCAGGCCTTGCAGGCACTCACTATTAATGGTGCTTACCAAATGCATGTAGAGGATGAACGGGGTTCTATCAAGGAAGGCAAATATGCAGACTTTGTGTTGGCGGACAAAGACGTTCTTACTTGCCCTGTGGCGGACATCCACAATACGAAGGTTGTTGCAACGTATTTTGAGGGTAAAGAAGTTTATCAAAAGTAATTATGATGCAACGTAAAATTACAGTATTAGTTGCAGTTCTGTCGCTAAGCATGGGTTTGCAAGCACAGCTATCAGGAAATATCGAAGGGTCCGGATTATCGAACTTAGGTGTGGGGAATAAAGAGGATATCAAACTCAACCTCAGATTGGATACTTCCATCGTTAACTTTAAGTTCAACCTCTCCGGTGGACATAACTATAATCCTACCAAAGAATCAACGAGTACATTGGACGCGAAAAACGCCAAATCAAGTTATAGTAAGTTTGAAAAAAGCAATTCTATAAACGTGATTGGCAAGTCAATACTGGTTTCCAATGTGATTTCCGAATAAAAGAGCATGATGTACTCAATATCGGTCTGCAATACCAATATAGGGGCAATAATGATAAACCATCTATCCTTGCCGGACGTTATAATCTCGCCCAAGACTCGCTCATGGGTGAGCAACGAGATACCACGGACATTGTTGAGCACAATATTAAACCGCAACGCACTTATACTCATGTCTTTGGTAAAACAGATAGCAAGGTGTATGTGGGCATAACAGGATCGGTAAAGATGAGAAATGAGAAACTGTTTCGTAGAACTTTTGGGGAATACTACGCGAGAGACCGTCACTATGAGACTACCAGTTCTCTCAATGATGCGGATACAAAAATAGAAGCTTTCTATGAGGATAAGAGTTTGGGCAATGTAACCGACCTTTCGCTTAAGGCCGGGCTTGATTTTGTTTGGCACAATGATGTAGATATCTATAAGGGTTGGAACCACGTCAATAACCAATGGGTTGACTCGGTATCACTTAATCGTTCGCAACTGTATGCGTCCTTTGCTTTGGAACCGAATATATGTCTTTCCTATACATACAAAGGACTAGTGCTCTTCGTAAACGAACGTGTCCAATGGTATCACCATCAACTATACAACCGTCTAACAGAAGTAACGGCAGACCAATATGAGTTTCGTAACTCGCAGTGGCAGAATATCTTAGCCGCTAATATCGGCTATAAGTTTAATAACCGCCATCGCCTCGATTTAACCTATCAACGTATCCTTGAACGACCCGATTATGAGAAACTCAATCCGGCCATCATCTTAGGCAAGTCGGATGGCGAATATTTCCAAGGAAACATTAACCTCAAACCCACTACCAAAGATGAGGTGGAACTGACCTACAATTTTACAGCAGAGCACTTTGGCACCGACTTTACCGTTGGCTATCGTTATACAAAGGATAAGGTAGAGAAAGTGATGGATCGAGCAATCGCCGATTCAACTATCTTCACTTGGATTAATGCCAAAAAACAACACACCGGCGGACTGACCTTAGACCTCAAAGTCGATTATGATGCCGTCAAAGTCAAAATGTGGGTGGGCACCTACTATGATGTGTTTATGAAAAGGGAGAGTAATAAAGTAGATAAGACCGACTTTAACTTTGAAGTTGGAATGAACCTTACCGCTAATTTAACAAAAGATACTCGTCTGATTTCTGAACTCGTGTATAAGAGTGCTAAAGCGTCCGCATATAACCTCAAAGGCGAATACATAGGAGCTAATATACAACTCATACATACATTTACTATTCCGCCTTACGGATGGCATCTAAACACCAGTTTTCTTGACATTTATGTTAAAGTCAATGACTTAGTCGATAAACCCGATTATGAAGAGACTTGGGACGCGACTTATACCTATTATAAGGTTACCGAAAAAATCCTTAACCGCCGTTCTATTGCCATCGGCATCAACTACAAATTTTAAAACGAACTAACAATTAAAACATGAAGTCTAAGAAACGGTTAATATGGATTATACCAACGGTATTGGCAGGGATTGTGATATCCTTGCTAATAGTGCTTATTGGGCTAATTGCAATACCGACGATTAGACAAAAACTGCTGGATAAGGGTGTGGAAATGGCATCTGAGATGACCGGATATGATATCCAACTGCATCGTCTCTATCTGTCACCCTTCCATCATTCTCCTGCTATATCCATTAACGATTCATTAGTAGTTGAGATAGATACGCTATTTGTCGGACATGCCGACCAAGATACACTGGTTTACTTGAATCGTTTATATCTGAATGCCCTTCCGCTAACGTGGGACGGCTCTATCTTTAATATCCGCTTAAGGGACACTATCCCGGTGAATAACCTGACCTTAGACAATGCTTGCCTGCATACCGATAGCATCATAGATGCATGCACTATAGATGCTGCTTTGCGGCACCTATACTTAACCAGCCCGGGTATTGTATTAGCCTCCGGACGGTACCCCTTACACCACTTACATTTGGCGCAAGCCAATATAGCCATTACTTTGCATGATACACCTGTTGACTCTTCAGCGATAGATACAACGGCTCTTCAAATGGCTTTTGATGTGCCGGACGGACAGTTAGATACTATCCGTTTTCGCTTACAACCGATGGGATTGGATATTGCTACCCGGTCACTCCGCACATGCGCTTTAGCAGATGTGGGTGAAGAACTGTATGCGGTATCTCATATCGCTTTAGGCACGTCCAGAATAGGCTTTGGCGATTTCTCCATGCCGATAGATACCTTGTATGGAGATGCTAACGTGGACCTTGCCAATCAACTCATCACTACCGATGGACTACATGTTACTTGCGACTCATTGGATGCCCAAGTGGATGTCAAAAGTACCCGCTTTGATATGGAGACGATGGGGGTAGATTTTGGAGTGGATGCTGCCATGCAAGGCAATGCCCTTTCTGCACGAGGAACATACAATATCAGCACGGAACAATATGATTTGTTTGCCGACTTGAAGCAGATTGATTTGGCACCCTTCTTAGGTGATTCAACACGCACTCTCTTTGCCGGCTCGTTGCTGGCCCAAGGACGTGGTTTGGATTACCAATCCCGTCAGACACATAGCCATGTTGTACTCAACCTGCCTACTTGCATATACGATAACATAGATGCTTCAGGTATATCGTTAAATGCTCAGTTAACCCAACATAACCTGTCCGGAGATTTGCATTTACCTGTCACCTATACGGATTCGGCTCTGTTTGCTCAAGTGGAATCTGAACATCAGTTCCGTGTGGCACGCCTGTTCTCTCAGTACCCATCCGTGGATTATCATACGCAGATGCAACACCTTCGCGCATCAATAGATGGGACCCCACTGAACACTCCATTCCTCAATGTAGATTTCACAACCGATACGGCCACTGCTTGCCATCTGGTGGCAGATAACTTAGATATGCAGGTTCAAACACCGCAACACCTTCTCCCATTCTTACAATCTCTATCACCCTTTCTAACTGCCGTTAGTGATAGCAGTATCATCGCAGGTATCACTTCCTGCACTAACCTGACCCTTATCGATACGTTACGTAATCTGATGCCACCTCTGATGGCACACGCTCAAATAAACCATAACAGCCCGGCACAACCTTTCTTGGATAAATACGGCGTTGATATTAATACATTCTCCCTCTCTCTCTCCTCGGATTCTGCCCTTACTACATTACTCACGGATGTCTCTATACCCACAATAGAACCGGAGGATACGACGGCTTTACGTCTGCCGGCGTCCGATGCCCATATTGATTTAGTTTGTCGTCCCTCTACAACTGACCTGACCTTGTCTGCATCATCCCTACTGACAGACGGACTCATGTCCATGCATGGTATATGCAGCGATTTCTCCCTGAATACCAAGGTGTATCGACAGGAACATGACCTGACCGGTAACGGTACCATCTTATTTGATAGTACCAGTTGGGGGACAACTAATTTGAATAATCAGGCCATCGCATTCACTATTACGCCTTCCCCTCAATATCACCCGGGTGCCTTTGGCGTACAAGCCCAAGTGGACGATATATCGCTCGATTTGGTAGATAGTGTACTCAACATGCCGGAACTGGATCTGGGCGGTCATATTCGTGCCGGAGCGGTGCTGGATGGATTGCCATCTAAAATGGATATGTCGGCGCAAGTGCTGCCCGTAGGTGTCCGAGCCGCATATAAACCCTTTGAAGCCGAGTTGTCATTAGGTGAAACACCTATAACAATGGTGCATAATAACGTGCATCTGAATGGCCTGCCTATCTATGGTGTGGATAGTTCGGCACTGAGACTGCAAGGTGGGTTCAATCTGGATAGCCTATATATGGACATTGCATTAGAGTCCGATAGTTTTGCTCCCGTTCGTTTGGAACCTGATGGACCCATACCTGTCTATGGGGACTTGGTTGCCGCTATTCATGGCAGAGTGACGGGACCATTGGACCATTTTGATGCCCAGGCTGATATCGAACTATTGCCGGTGACTAACATCACTTATCCGATTGATAAAAAGAATATGGCGCAGGTATCGCCTACAGGAACCGTTAAAGTGCATTATGCCGATAGCCTGAATCTGGGTGGAGCAATCTATATCAACGACGGTATCGTTAAGTATTCTCCAAAGGCCTATCCAATGCTGCCTTTTAATGTGGATTCCGGCAGTTATGTGCGGTTTAATGGACCTATCGGGGCTACCGAACTGAATATATCTGCCTCCCAGACCGTTAAAGCCGATGTGCAGTCCATGGATCAGGCTTCACGACGTGTGGACTTCAATGCCGGCGTACATGTAAAAGGACCATTGGACTCGGTAGGGCTCAATTCTATCAGCTTCTTCTTGGAGGCTCCTCAGGACGAGGAAATTACACAGGAGTTAACTATGAAGAGCGAAGAGGACCGTAGTGGCTTGGCTGTTATCCTACTAGGCACGGGAATGTATGTGGGCGAAAGCAACGTCGCGGCACAAAAAGATGGCTATGCCTTATCCAGTATATTGAATAGCAAAATCAATGCCGCTACCGAGAACTCTAAGTTAGGCAAGTTAGTGGATATAGACCTCAGCTCAGGCGAGAAAATACATGGCAATAATGTAACAACTCGCGATTTAGACCTGACTATTAGTAAATCTTTCTTCAAAGATAGATTACGCGTGAGCATAGGAACGTCCCTGACGGATAACCCCGAGATTAACAAGACGCATGGATTGCTGAATAATGTGCGGGCGGACCTTAAACTGGTGAAGAGCGGAAATGTGTTGGCGCATGTCTTCTCACGAATAGATTATGATAATGTATTAGAGGGAGAACTTAATAAGTCCGGTTTAGGTATTAGAGCATTTAAGGATTGGAAATACCCCAAGAACGATTCTCTACAGTATATCTACAGCATAGCGGGAGATGTGGACCTTGTTTATCGCAGTAATAACTCGTTAGGTCCGGATGCTTCTCTCACGCTCGGCGTGCGCAATCTAATGGGACATGATGAGGCATTGTCGCTTAAGTTAAAAGGTGCGTACTATTGGTCTTTACTCAAAAACTTCCCGGGGGATCCTAAGGACAAAAATACCTATAAAATAGGTGCCGATCTGACGTTTGTGCTGCCTTACCTGCATTGGGGCAGAACGGATGCTCCACCGGGCAATACACGATATATGATTGGTTATCAGTATGAGAACATCGCCGGAGGATATGATATCCATAAGATAGTTGCATCGTTGACGTATTTCATTCGCACCGGTGACTATATCACCCATTCATTTACGCCTCTATCGCTATCAGGAGTATTGATGAAGGCTGCTGCGCCCAACCTAAAAGATAAGGCAGCGGACTACCCGCAGTTAGTAGCCGTGCTACTCGGTAACGAGTTCGTACCATCTATCGGATATGGTTTCACGTACGATAACTACCGTTCTCAACGAGCGGTTAATACGTTCTTTGATTGGGATATAGAGGAGTCGGGTAACCTGATTAACACCATCAGTATGGCCTTTGGTAAGAAATGGAACGCCAGAGAAAAACTGTCAATTGACCAATTCATCAAGACCAGTGTGGAATTGCGCAATAAATTTAATATAACCGATAAGATATGCTTCGCCACTCGTATCTATGCCGGAGCTATTCTGCCGTTAGGCAATTCGGAATATAGTCCGATGTCGGAGAAATTCCATTCCGGCGGTTCGCTTAGTATGCGCTCCCTCGCTCCTAACAGTTATGGTCCGGGTAATTTCTATAGCCCTAAGTTCAACCAAGCCATATTCCATACCGGTGACATCAAACTGGAGGCTAATGTGGAGTTCCGATTCCCGATAGTCTGGAAGTTAAGAGGTGCCGTGTTTGTTGATGCAGGTAACGTGTGGAACTGGCAAGATACATGGGATGTGGCGCACAAAATCGGTGAAGATGATTGGACCAAGATGTTTGGCTTTACGGAGGACGTAGAGGATGGATTTAAAATTAAAAATATAGGTAAACAATTGGCACTTGGCTGCGGCTTTGGTCTGAGATTAGATATCGAAGCCCTCGTGATTCGTCTGGACTTAGGCGTGGGACTGCACATGCCGTATCAGACGTATAAGTATGATAAGTCCGGCAAGCTGACCGAAACGCCTATCAATACCTACTATAACATTCCTCGTGCCTGGGATGGACTCAGACTGAACTTCGGAATCGGCTATCCGTTCTAACTCTTGAGTAGTATGAATATACGCGTAAATTAACGTTATTTTTATGTATGCAAGCATCCAACAAGTCCGTATTTTTGTAATTATAGATAGAAAACTATCATTTTTTTGCATTTTTTTGCGAAAATATTTGGTCATGTCAAAAAAATGTTGTAATTTTGCAGTCGCTTTTGGAAAAGTGGTGGTCTAAACAGTTTGAAAAAGCTCATGCGATGATAGCTCAGTTGGTAGAGCACGACCTTGCCAAGGTCGGGGTCGCGAGT